>CAWIKU010000003.1:0-313980 GCA_963836705.1 uncultured Actinomycetes bacterium
CGTGCCCGCAGAACCTCCTGATCGAGCGCAGGAAGTTGATCCAACTCGACGCCCACGCGCTCCGCAAGCTCCGGACTTGCTTCGACACGCTCCATGCTCGCAATGCACGCGGTAAGACGATCCACCCTTGCTCCTTCGTTCGATGACTATAGTAGTCATCATAGTTGAAACACTCTCCCCGGTCAACCTTTCGCGCGACCTACCTCCTACGCCAGACTGGTCTCGTGGCAAAGCGTCTCCAAGACCGACAAGCCCTTCGGCGAGGCCCTTGCCGAGGTGCTCGCTGAGAGGGGCAGTCCGAGCCGAGCGCTCGCCGAGGCCGTCGGGGTCGAAGCAGTCACACTTGAGCCGCTTAGCGCGCGGCGTTGATTCGCAGAAGAGACCAAGCGCTGACCTTACGCACCGGATCACGAGCGTCCTAGGCCTCCCAGGCGACTTCTTCCGAGAGACCCGCGAGGGTGTCGTGATCGACCGGTTGCGACGCGACACGTCGCCTCCTCAATCGCGTCTACCGAAAGGTTCGACGAAGGGCAGCTAACGCGCTGCGCGGCCACAGTCGAAAAGCTCTGAAATACAGGCTTCGCGCCAACCGACTGACTTCGGCAAGAACCGTTCACAAGGGTCTACAAGCCGCTGATAGGAGCCACGGAGGGGCGACGAGTGTCAAACCTGGATACTTCACCTGCCGAGCGCCAGGTGACCGCATGTTCGAGCGACCACTGATCACTCGTTCGAGTGATCGGCGCGGGCCTCGGAACACACAGAGTCAGCACGTGCGCATCACGCTCGGGCTCGGTTGCTGATGGCAAAAACCCCTGCGAGCGGATCGACGGACGAGGATCTTTGGCTCAAGCCTTACGGGTTGCAGTGGTTTCTTCAGGCGTTCACCGATGCTGGTTTTGCGTGGCTGGACGAGCGTTTCGATGACCCACGCAACGTCTTGCTCGATGACTATCCCGAGGAGATGGTTGAGGCCGCGCTACTTGACGGGCTGACGTTCGCGCTAACAGTCACCGTACGTCCTGATGGGGAGGAGGGACTACGAGACTCCTGGGCCGACTTTGGAGAATCTCCGCCCTTGGGGTGAGACGCGGTGACGAGCCACAAGATTGGACCACGGCCGACCAAGAAGGAGTTGGTTTTGACGTTCAAGCACGGCCTAACTGCGCCGGTCGGCCGCTTCTTCCTGCGCGTTTGTAGCTCGCGATGTGACCCTCGAACTCACGCCGCAACCGGCAGGGAAGTTGGGTCACTGCCGACGAGGGAGGAACGCCCAGTACGACGTGCTCACCAAGAAGAGCGAGACCTACGGAGCGAACAGAGCGATCCAAGCGACGACACCTCGTTTACTCCCGAGTTCTTCGAGCGGTACATGAACGCCGGATGGAGCAAAGCCGAGAAGGCGGAATGGCGCAGGAATGGGAGCAAACTCGATGACTCGCCGAAAATACCTACCCCCGCCTCCTCCCGTGCATTGGCGCGAGCGGCAGCGTTTGAGGCAGAAGGGACTCGATGAGTACAACGCGCTATACGACAAAATTGGCGAGCACGGCTACGAGTCTCTGACAAAGCACGAGAAGGGTGAGTGGGAGGGGTGGCGTGACTAGCATGGGCCGCTTCTTTCGCGCATTGTCAAACAAGCCCACTCAGAGCGACAGGCCGCTTGACCTCGGGCGCGCGATGCAGTCTCAGTCAGCGCGGGAAGCACAGCGGCACGCTGCGTTTCTCGCTGCCAACGCCGTAGATCACGAGCATATTCACTGTGGTCGGTGTTACGCATGTGCGGTGTCCAGCGACGACACCCCCGTATGGCGTGTCACTGCATCGATTGTGAGAACTACCGCTTCCAGCTATACGGGTAGACGAAGAGCGGACATGACAACGAAAAGCACCGTGAAACGCACTGTGGCGAAGCTCCTCGGCAGGGAGGTTCTTCCGCTGAAGCCAACGCCGTACGTGCGCGGCAGGAACCCGGTCGACGACCAATACTGGGACAGGTTCGACGCGCTGAATAACAAGCGGAACGAGGAAGGACGGGACAGTCTCACCAGGGAGGAGCGGTTGCGTGTGCTTGAGGGTTACGACCGCATGATGCACTGATGAAACTCGAACAAGTTTGTTGCTCGATGCCCGATTGCCCCAGCCCGGCTGTCGTGCACTACCGGTGGGACAAGTGGCAAGAAGGAAGCCAGTGGTTCACGTGGTGTGCCTTCGTCTGCCTTGGGCACCTCCCGTTGCTCGGAACCGAGTTCAGCTGCGATCAACAACACTCGCGGCAACGACCATGCCGCTCAGACCATGGCGAATCGTTCGAAGTCTCAAACCGCTGCGTTGCCCCAGAGGAAGCTCCAATTGATGACGAGTTCGAGGCTTGGCCCATGATCATGATCGAGCACGAGCCTGAGCGGCTTTCTGAGCAAGTTGCCGTCTAATCGGATATGGAAACGATTGGCGAAAAAGAGAAGCGGCTTGAAGAGCGACTTGTGCGCGAGTGGAAAGAGGCCGGGCCAATGGCACCTTCGAGACACGGTTCGAGTACCTCAGCACCGGGGAGTTCGCGCGAATCGAAGAGAAGGCGTACCAGGTCGGGTGGTCAGGCCTGACCGCCGAGGAGCAGCGCACGATCCTCTTGTGGGACAGGTGGTACGTGACCGATAGCGACGGCGGCACGTTCTTCAATGACAAGTGGTTCGTTCACGGTCATGACCGCTGGGCCAAAACCCCGCCGCCTCCGGAGTACCCCTCCTGGTACCGGCTCGGCTAGGACATGACAGTGAAGCTCAAACACGTCACGACGAATACCGGTGGGGCCTTGGCCTCGTGACTAATCCTCCTCGTGTCGATCCTGATGCGCGGCTTGCGGAGCAGCTTCGGGAACTGTTGGAGGATGGCGAGAGCCGGTTCTTCGGCAATGACTTCGAGGGAGCCGAGCGGCTGATCAAGTACGCGACCGATCTAGGCCACTAGATTCGCATGGGGTACACCGACGACATCCCCTTCTACTCCGTAGTCCTGGAGGAGAGGCTTAGCCCGGAGGCTCGGCGCGAAGCTCGGCGCGCTCGTCTGCTTCGTCGGTGGCCCGCTCCCCAGACGGGTTGACTTACGGTTCGGATGAACGGACTGAGCGTGCGCGGCTCTGCCTCGATGGACTGGCTCTTGGAGATGCTTTTGGCGAGTCGTTCTTCAGCAGCGAGGCGACGGCGCGCATCTCGAACCGGCGCGTGAAGCCGGGAATCGGGCGATAGACGGATGACACCGCGATGTCGGTGGTTCCTGCACCGAGCCGGAGGCCAGCGTTGACGGCCGCGTTCGAGCCCACCTACTTAGTTAGGTCTTCGAATCGCTCGAACGCCGACTCGCCTTGTTCGTCGAGGACGCCATGCTCCCCTTCCTCCTCTAATTTGTCCGCGAGTGTCTTTCGATCCGCCACAAACTCGTCCTCATCTAGTAGTTCGGCGATCTTCCACGCTGGGACGACTCCCATCATCCCGGAGTTCTGCTCGATAAAAAGGCCATCTGGATGACGTGTCCTCTTGTCGCTCAGAAGGATCGGTTTGAAGTCACGCAGGTGACACCAATCGATCCCGAGAAGCTTGAGATGCGCGCTCTGTGTGAACCCGAGTCCCGGGATCGGATGGCTCGGCCAGATAAACACCGGAGAACCGCTGTAGCCCGAGAGTGAGCGGGCTTCAACCAGGAAGCTCTCCTGCCGCCTGCCGTCATCGCTCAGCACAGGTTGCGGAAGCGTCGAGATGTTCCCGAACCTGACAGTTGGGAGGTTCTGCCCGGGAGCGTCTTGCGACACAAAGCGACCCACAAAAAGTACGTCATCGCCGTGCGTGAAGTCGGTCTCGCTGCCTTCCTCCACGAACAAATCGCGAGTCACATAGCTGTAGCGGAACATGCGCGAGTTGATGCCGAGCCAGATCGCGGCCACGTCATCGCCGTCGTTGTGGAAGCGCCAGTGGTCGGGGTTCGATCTGAGGACACGCGAGCCACCGAACTGATCGTTGATTCGGATGTAGTACGCATTGCCAAGCCGAAGACAGTGCGCGCAGGTGACCAGATAGGTGAGTAACCGATCACCTAAACCGGGGAGCGGCAGGGCGACGATGAAGCCCGTCCCGCCGACGCGGCCACCCGACACGGCGTCTTCCTCAGTCGGATATAGGTAGACGATGTTGTCGAGGAATTCCTTCTTGATCCTCGGTATAGGGCGCTCCTCTCAGTCGTAACGCGCGCGCTCATCACCAACCGGTGCAGGGCCAATCGCCTAATCCGATCATAGGGCCGACACCGGGTGTGTCATGTATGTCGTCCCCCGTTGCAACTCTGACCGGCCAGACGTAAATGCGCATGTCTCTCGCCTGCGCCAGTGTTCCGGAATGACGCCTGACGGTGGGTCTCGCGTTGCGCCGTTCAGGACGAGCCAGTTGCTCCGAGTCACTAAGGTCGGCGCGATGAGCGACGCGGAGCTGATGGGGTTGGCGATCGAACAGGCAAGACGTGGTCTGGAAGCCGGAGCGATGCCGATCGGCGCGGTCTTGACACATCGCGGGGAGGTGCTCGCGGAAGCTCACTGGCGAGGTTCGATGGCCGGGCTTCTTGCTCATCCTGAACACCTCGTGCTTCTGCAGGCGGACACATCGATCGAGTGGCGAGTGCGTCGCGAGGCGGTGCTTTACACGACTCTCGAACCATGTCTGTTGTGCATGGGAGCTGCGATGTCGTTCTTTCTGGGAAGGGTCGTCTACGCAATGGCCGCTCCCGCCGACGGCGCGGCTGACGTCGCGACGGACTGGCGGCCGAGACTTGGCCATCCGACCGGAAGCGGCTCGTACTCCCTTCCGGACGTCGTCGGGGGAGTCCGAGAGGCCGAAGCCCGGGCGTTGGTTGTCAACTGGCTCGAAACAGGAGTCAGCGGGGGCGAAGCTGACTTTGCACGGCTTACCCTCGGTTAAGAATCTTGCGTGGGCGAGCGTTCGCGAATGACGTCTGAGCGGTGGACTAGAGGGGTTGTGCGAGGTATCGCTGCAGGGTGGGTGCCATGTGTGCGGCTAGGTCGTCGTCGGACAGCGCAGTGAGTGCGTCCATTTTGAGGACGTAGTAGGTGATCACGAGCCCGAACGTCTGAGACGCGGCGAGAGCGGCGCGGAGTTCGGCGTGATCAATCTCGAGCTGCCGGGTCAGTGGCAGAAAGATGTCGTGCTGGATTCGTTCGCGCCAGAGCGCGGCCGCTTGCGGTTCGCGAGCCGCCGCCTCTAGCAGAGCGGTGAACGCCGCCCCGTAGTGGGGGTTCTGCAACAGGTCGACGACGAACCGCGCCAGCCGCGAGCCGCGTTCTTTCACAGGGCCGCGGACGATGCTGGCGACGATCGAGTCTGCGTCGAAGCCGAGGTCGACAACTTCGCTGAGCAGGCGCTGCTTGGTGCCGAAATAGTGGATGACGAGGGACGGATCAACCGCAGCCTCGGTCGCGATCGATCGGATCGTTGTACGGGCGTAACCGCGTTCACCGAACTGCCGACGCGCCGCAGCGGCGATCTGCTCCCGCGTGCCACTCTCGCCTGGTCGGCGTCCCTTCCTTGCCGCTGAGGACGGACGTTCGCTGCTGTCGTGGGCGTGTTTTGTGATCTCGGGAAAGTACCGCCAGACCAGGAACTCAACAGTGTTGAGTTCCTGGTAAGTTGACGAGCCGATGGCGTGGTATCGCGGGAACTGGTACTGGGTCGGGGGTCTCGTCGCTGCTGGTGCGCTGATCTATCTGGCTGTCGCCTGGAGCAGCCTCGACGTTTTGCAGCGCGTGCTGCTCGCGGGCTTCGCGCTGGTCCCCGCGCATGAGTTCGAGGAGTACGGCTGGCCCGGCGGCGAACCCGCGATCATGAACAAGGTCATCCAGCCCAGCGACCGACCCGACCGCTATCCGCTCAACCAAAACTCCGCGATGGTCGTGAACGTCTCTTGGTACCCGTTCGCGCTCGTGGCGTTGATCTTTCAGCACCAGGTCTGGCTCGGGCTCGGGACGCTCCTTTTCTGGGTCGGCCAGTTCGTCATTCACGGGGTCGTCACGAACGTGAAGCTGAAGACGATCTACAACCCCGGCACGGTGACGATGCTGCTCGGTCTCGCACTGCTCGTCTACTACGTCTACTACGTCGAGTCGAAGGATCTCGTGAGCGTCTGGGATTGGGTCGGCGGCGTTGCTGTGATGGCGGGGTTTGCTGTCATCTTCCTGATGAAGATGACGTACAGCTGGCTCGCGGACAAGGATTCGCCCTACCAGTTCACCGACACAGAGATGCGTCGGTGGAATGTCGATGCCAGGCTCGCTCGCACGGGCCGCCCATAGGCGTTCGCCTGCGCCAGTGTTCCGGAATGACGCCTGAGCTTGCTCGGAATCGGCGGTTAGCGCAGTTCGTTCATGGCGGCTCTGACGGGTGGACTGTCATGACCTTTCCACGCCGCCATCACGTTGTGTGCTCCGACGGTGTGGGTCTTGCCTTTCCCGCCCAACAGGACGCTGTAATAGACCGGGACATTGCGGTAAACGTCGACCTCGACGTCGAGATCTCCTGTCGTCCCGAGCATCTCGGCAGCGCGGATACCGCCAGTCATCGCGACCCCGCCGCCAGCTAGGCGAATCCCGTGATGGGCGAACGCCGCTTTCACCTCCGGGACTGACCGCAACACTTGCGGCCGAGCGGTCGTGGTCGACGCCGGTTTAGCGGCCCGTCCGCCACACCCAGCGAGGCTCAGTAACACGACACCCACTGCGACGCGAGCAATCACTCACTGAGACTAGTCAGTCGAGACGCGAGCGCAAGGTCGTCCCTCACCTGGGTGAGCGTCCTTACGCCTGATGGCCGCGTACATCCGCCCGCGCCACCGCGCACGTCGCTCGCAAACTTGCACGTCCCCACTAAGGTGAAAGTTCGGCTTTAGGACGAGCGACCTCGGGCTCTTCACGATACGAGTTCGGGAGTCACGCCTTCTTCAAACAAGTAATCCAGAACGGGTGTGAGAACGCCGTGCTCCGCGAACCTCCGGATCGGTGCCGAGATGGTTGGGGCGACGACGCGGCAACTCATCACGATGAAGTCGTTCGTCACGTAAAGCCCGTTATCGCTGCCCAGCGTGAACGCCTTCGCGTCTTGAACGCCGATGTAATCAACCGCCTTGATGCGCCTCGACGGTTCCCGCGAGCGACTCCATTCTTCGGCCTTCCGTCGCATTAGAAACGGGTTTGTCGCAGGAGAAAGCGCGGGATACATCGTGTAGTACCGCTTACTTGGGCGTTGACTGCCGTCTCGGTGGTTATAGGTTCCTTCCGGTTTCTCGGAGATCGTGGTCGTTCCGCCGAGGGACTGCACGAGGAACTGAACATCGCGGGCGAGCGACGGTGAAGTTGTTCCGAAGAATGCGCCGCCTTTACTCGCTGATCCATCCGTATCCATCAACCCGCGAAGCATGGCAAGTCGAGTATCTGCACCCGCGAACTTGTAGAGGTCGGGGACGAACTTCTCGTGGCTCCCGAGACCGAGCAGGTCGAGATCTCGCAACGCCTTAAGCAGCGGACTCGGAGTCCGCCCTTGTAGGCCTTGGGAGACGCCGTACTGGTGCGGGCCGCTTCCGGTGCGGGGCCTGATCTCGATGCCGTTAGGCAGTCCCTTCTGCACGAGTGCGATCTGCTCTACGTCGGCCGATGTGAACGTGACCGTCCTTCCGGTAAACCCTCCGTCCCCTAGGAGCGATCCGAGCACGTACGGATCAAGCGGGAGGCCTTCCGCGATGAAGTCAGCGGCTGCGACAAGTGGGATATAGGGCCGCGCTTGCCTACTCAGACGTTCAACCCGCGGCTTCACCTGGCGAGTGGACACCTGCCGCCAGGGTGCTGAGTCCTCGTTTCGAAGTCGGATCTGCCAGATCTGATCACCTGTGCACTGGGTACTCGACTTGTCGTTGAAGGTGACGCGGTAGATCCCGCGCCGTCGAGTGTCCGAGACGGCTTCGACCTGAGCCGCACCACCCTCGGGATTGATTACGTCGTCGCCAACTGCGATCTGGTCAACACTCGACCACCCTCGTGGAGTGAGGATTTTGCTGTCGAGCGGCCGGGCCTGGTCGAGACGTGAGTTGAAGGCCGGGCTGACCGGCGTGTTGAGCGAGGTCGAGAGATCCCCGCGACTTTGAAAGACATCCATGTGCCCATGTCCGGCCTCGCTTGGCTTGTCTTAAGGACGGCCGCGAACCCAGAACCCGGCATCAGGACGATTGGAGAGTTGAAACTTGTCGCGATTGCCTTCGCGATCATCGTCTTTCCAGTGCCCGCTGGCCCTACAAGAAGCATGCCCCGCTCCCTCTTGCCGCCGAGCTTTTCGAAGGCGTCTCCGCTCTGCCAGATCTCCACGACGCGACGGATTTCTTCCTTGGCTTCCTTCTGTCCGCGTACGTCTTCGAGCTTCACTCCGAACTTGGCATCGCCCGGTTCGATCAGCTTCATTTGCGAAACGCCCATGGCGAGCATCGGCCCCATGAAGATCAAGAAGTTGACCATGAAGAGTCCAACGACCTGCACGGCCTGAAGAAGCGTCGCCGGGTGAGAGAAGACGGTGAGGATCGCCGGGGCGAGGTGGGTGAAGTGATAGGCGAAGCCGCCGTGGTGCTTGGCGCTGACGGCACGAACGCCCGCGAAGCGGGCGTTCGCAAAAATACCTCCAGCAACTCGCGCGTCAGACCAGACCTCGATTGATTCAGGTGTGAGGACGCAGAGACCAGGCGATGATCGTGGTTCCGCGAATCTCTTCCTCGGGGCTAAAGCGCGTTCGTTCCTCCCTGGGCATCGAGGACAATTTGTGTGTGGAGATTCCGTCCGAGTGGGTAGAGGAAATCACTGACCGGGTGACCCTGCGCATCGAGGATCAGGCGCGGTGGGTGACCGTTGCGGGCCTCGCGGCCTGGCTCGGATGTGAGCCGTCCCACGTCTACGACCTACGTCAGCGCGGCCTGCCTGCTCATCGACTAGTTGCTGAGGATGGCACCAAGTCGAAGAAACTCCTTTTCCGGCTAAGGGAAGTCTCGGACTGGCTCACTAGCGAGTCCGTCCTTGTCTAGCGACCTCCTCGACTTCTGTGTCAATCGGCTTATGCTGAGCGGACAACAGAATGGGCCAGCGGCGCGGTACGCCCTGGCCCCGGACACAGGAGGTCAGTCCCGTGCCGTCTAAGACCGTAGTCGATCCTTCGAAGCGCAATCGCACTCGGTATCCGGGTATCACCTTCCGGCTCAAGAAGGACGGAGGGCGGACGTACTCGGTGCGCCACGGGGGAAATCATCATCCCGTCATCGGCGGCGAGAAGGAAGCTCTCATCCTCCAAGCGGAACTGCGCAAACAGTCGAAGACGATCACGAGCAACATCCGCTTCAAGACGCTCGCGAAGGAGTGGATCGAGAGTAAGCGCAAGCGGGCCTCACACACCCGTGTTTGTTATCAGGACGCCCTCGACCGGATCGTCCTTCCTCGCTTCGGCGAGTTCCTCATCTCGAAGATCACGACCCAGGACATCGCGAAGGTGATCCGCGAGCTTGAGGACGGGGGTTACGCGAGTTCCACGATCAATAACTACCTCATCCCGCTCTCGGGCACGCTCGCCATGGCTACGTCGCGCGGTCTCATCTCGGCGAACCCGTACACCCACCTGACCAAGGACGAGCGGCCGACGAAGCGGATCAAGCGCAAGCAGGATCACATCTGGAGCGACGATGAGATCAGCGCGCTATTGGACTGTGCCGCGTGGCTCGCGAAACAGCCTGCCTCTCGCTACGACTACACGCCGCTCCTGCGTGTCGGTGTCCAGCTTGGCCTTCGGCTCGGCGAGATTCTTGGGTTGCAATGGACTGACATCGACTTCGAGAAGAAGTGGCTGGACGTGAACCGGCAGTGGACACGGGAGGGCGAGTTCGCAACCCCGAAGTCCGACGCATCACAGCGTAGGCTCGTGCTCTCCGACGACCTCGTTGCGTATCTGCGCGAGCACCACAAGAAAGCCCTCGCCAGTGGCAACGCCAATCCGCTCGTGTTCCCGTCACGCGAGGGCACGCCACTGAACCACGCGAATGTCAGGCGTCGCGGCTTCAACGCGGCTGTCAAGCTCGCGGGGATCAAGGGCGTCAGTGTTCACTCGATGCGCCATGCCTTCGCGAGTCGGATGATCTACCGGGGTACGTCGGCTACGCGCCTTGCGCAACTGATGGGCCATGAGTCAAGCGTGATCACCGAACGCAGGTACATCCACCTCTTCAACCAGGTCAGGTCAGACGAGGACGTTCGCGCGGCGATGGCGATGTAGAGCTATCCGTACCAATCGCTGTACCAATCACAAGGCCCGGATAACTCCGGGCCTTGGTTTTGGGTCTACGACTAGTGGAGCTAGGCGGGCTCGAACCGCCGACCTCCTGGGTGCGATCCAGGCGCTCTCCCAACTGAGCTATAGCCCCGTTCGAGCGCCGATTGTAGCCGGGGGCTCGCGCTTACGAGAACCTGACGAAACCCTTACCCATTTTTGCGCGTGGAGTTCGGCGAACCGGGAAGGGCCGGTGTGCACCACTCCCCAAAACGGAGGTAGGCACACATGAAACACGGAAACCTCGTTCGGCGGGGCGCGACCGCAGCAGCGCTCGCGGTCGGCGCACTCGCGATCGGCGCTGCATTCGGCGGCGCCGGATCCGGCCACGCGGCCGGCACGTCGGTGCCGACGAACCAGTCGCCGCCCACGATCTCCGGCACGGCCGAGGAGGGTTCGACGCTGACGGCCGCCAACGGCCAGTGGAACGGCACGACGCCGATCACGTTCACCTACCAGTGGCGCCGCTGCGACAGCGACGGCGGCAGTTGCTCGTCGATCAGCGGCGCGACGGAAAAGACCTACGTCCTGAAGGGCGTCGACGTCGGCAACACGATGCGTGTTCACGTGACGGCGAAGAACAGCGACGGCTCGAACGCCGCGACGTCGGTCCCGACCGCCGTTGTGAAGGCGAAGGCGGGTCCGCCGCCGACCAGCACGAACGGCTGCCCGACCTCGGGCTCCGGCACGGTCGACGTCAAGGACGTCTCCCTGCCGGCGCGTCTGCTGATCGACGGGCAGTCGATCTCGCCGTCGGTCATCTCCAAGTCGACGCAGTCGATCACCGTCCGCTTCCACGTCTCGGCGTGCGGCGGCCGGCCGGTGCAGGGCGCGCTCGTGTACGCGACAGCCGTCCCGTACTCGCAGTTCACGATTCCGCCGGAGGCCGCGACGGGCTCCGACGGTTGGGCAACCCTGACCATGAACCAGGACCGCTACTTCCCGGCTTCGTCCCGGCAGCAGCTCCTGGCCATGCAGGCCCGCGCCCGCAAGTCTGGCGAGCCGATCCTGGCGGGCATCTCGAACCGCCGCCTCGTCTCGTTCCCGGTTCACCTCTAACCGACTGAGCAAGACCGCGTGCGCCGCCTACGATACGGCGGTGCGCGCGGTCGTCCTCGACGCGGAAGGGCTGCCGAAGCTCGCCGACCTTCCGGAGCCCACCGGGCCCGGCGCGCTCGTTCGGGTGCGTGCCTGCGGTTTGTGCGGCTCGGACGTCGAGAAGCTCGGCCGCGCACCTGCCGGCACCGTGCTCGGGCACGAGGTCGCCGGCGAACTGGCAGACGGCACGTCGGTCGCGGTGTTGCATCGGGTCCCGTGCGGTAGCTGCGAGCGCTGCCGGGCCGGCCATTCCTCGACCTGCGCCGAGTTCGCCGCGCTGCGCATCGCCCCCGGCGGGTTCGCGGAGCGGCTGTCGGCGACGCATTACGTGGCGTTGCCAGCTTCTCTCGCCGAGCACGACGGGATCTGGGTCGAGCCGCTCGCGTGTGTGCTCCGCGCTGCGCCGCTCGTGCCGGTGGGACGAACGCTCGTGGTCGGCTGCGGCGCGATCGGGCTGCTCTGGATGCAGGTGCTGCTGCGCGGCGGCCATGAGGTTGTCGCGGCCGACATGCGGCCGGACCGGCTCGCCGGGGCGCACGAGCTCGGGGCGGTCGCCGACGGGAGGCAGGCCACGGCCGCCGTCGTCACTGCGGCCGCGGGAACCGACGAGGCGCTGCGCCGGCTCGAGCCGGGAGGCGTGCTGCTCGTATTCGCCGGCTGCGACGGCCCGCTGCCCGTCTCCCTCGACGCGGTCTACCGAGGCGAATTGACGATCGTCGGCTCACGCTCTGCGTCGCCCGCATCGTTCGCCGACGCCCTCGAGGTCTTGCCGCAGCTGGTGCTGCCAGCGTCGACGACGCTGCCGCTGGAGCGGTTCGCCGAAGGCGTCGAGCTGTATCGACGCGGCGAGGTGCTCAAGGTGCTGTTCACGCCGTGAAGGCGGCGCTCCTGTACGAGCCCGGCGATCTGCGGGTCGAGGAGGTGCCACGACCCGAGCCCGGGCCGGGCGAGGTGCTCGTACAGGTCGAGGTCGCATTGACCGACGGCACCGACCTGAAGACCTACCGGCGTGGCCATCCGCTGCTCGCCCGCACCTCGCCGGCGCCGTTCGGCCACGAGTTCTGCGGGTTCGTGGACGGTCGCCGCGTCGTGGCGGCCAACTCGGCGCCGTGCCAGGTGTGCGACGGCTGCGCGCGAGGCGAGCAGTGTCGCGAGCTCGTCTTCCTCGCAGGCGCGTACGCCGAGTGGCTCGTGGTCCCCGAGCGGATCGCCGCAGTCAACCTGCACCAGGTGCCGCCCGGCCTCGCGCCGGAGATCGCGGCGATGGTCGAGCCGTTGGCGTGCTGCCTGCGCGGCGTCGAGCGCGCGGCCATCTCGGCCGGAGATCACGTCGCCATCCTCGGTGCCGGGCCGATCGGGCTGATGCTCGCGGCGTGCGTCGCAGATGCCGGGGGCTGGCCGGTGGTCGTCGGGGGGCGTCCGGAGCGTCGGCAACTCGCGGCGGAGTTCGGAGCCGAGCCGGGCGACGGTCGCGGCGCCGATATCGTGATCGAGGCCGTCGGCTCGGAGGAGGCGTGGACGGATGCGGTGGAGCTTGCGCGGCCCGGCGGCGTCGCCGTCATGTTCGGCGGGTTGCCGAGGGACGCCAGCCCGGCCGTCGACGCCTATCGGTTGCACTACGACGAGCTGACGTTGCGCGGCTCGTTCCACCACACACCCGCGACCGTGCGCGCGGCGCTCGGGTTCCTGGCGAGCGGCGCCTATCCGTGGGAGCGCCTGCTCACCCATCGTGTGCTGCTCGACGACTTGCCTGCGCTGTTCGCCGATCAGCCGTCGGATCTCCTCAAAGCGGCGGTCGTGATGTGAGGACGTTGACGCTGCGTGAGCTCAACCGCACGCTGCTCGCGCGCCAGTTGCTCACCGAACGTCGACGTCTGACGGTCGTGAAGGCCGTCGAGCGCCTCGTCGGGCTGCAGGCGCAGTACGCGCCGTCACCGTACGTCGCGTTGTGGGCTCGGCTGGACGGGTTCCGCAAAGAGCAGTTGACGCAGTCGCTGATCCGCGGCTCGATCGTCAAGGCAGGTGCGATGCGCACGACGCTCCACGTGATGTCTGCACGCGAGTTTCCTGCGATTGTCTCCGCGTACATCGAGTCGCAACGCGGCCGGACGACCGGACTCGGTGTCGATCTCGAGGCGTTGCGCGATGCGATCCCCGACCGGCCGTTGACGAATGACGAGTCGTTCGAGCTCGGGTATCGCGTGCTTCGAACCGACGACCGCTGGACCGTGGCGTTCGCCTTTCGCGCGCTGCCCTTCGTACGTACGGCGCCGATCGGGCCGTGGCCGCACACGAAGCCCTCGCCGTGGCTGCTCTGGCGGGACCCGCTTCCGGATCCTCGTGGCGCGGCGGTGCACGTCGTTCGCCGCTACCTCGCCGCCTACGGGCCCGCGACGCGCGACGACATCGTCCAGTTCACGTCCTTCCGGCTCGGTCAGATCGATCCCGCGCTCGACGGGTTGCCCACCTTCGCCGACGAGCGCGGGCGGACGCTCTACGACCTGCCACGGGCGAAGCTCGCGGCGGCCGAGTCGCCTGCACCGGTGCGGTTCCTGCCGGCGTTCGACTCGGTCATCCTTGCGCATCGCGATCGGAGCAGGATCGTGCCGCCTGAGTACCTCGAGGCCGTGTTCAACACGAAGAACGCCACGACGAAGCAGACGTTCACCGTCGACGGCTTCGTCGCCGGCGCCTGGCGGGTCGAGCGCAAGCAGGGAAGGTGGCGCCTCGGCCTCGAGTCGTTCGTGCCCCTGCCCGGCAGGGTGCGGCGCGAGGTCGAGGCCGAGAGCGAGCGGTTGCTCGCCTTCTACGAGTCGTAGAGGCTTGATGTGAATCAGCCGCACTCACGGCTGGTGTGCCAGACGCGGCGCACTTCTAATCCACATCAAGCCTCTAGCGGGCGAAGAGCGTCAGCTCGGGCTCGCGCTCACCACGCAGCACGGCCAGGTCGACCTCGGCGCAGGCGAGGCCGCGGCGCTCCGCGAGCGCGACAGCCTGCGGCTTGATCGACTGCGCCGCCAGGATCCCACGACACGCCGCGCGTGACGGGTCGGCGCGGATGCAGTCGAGATAGCGGCTCAGCTGTTCGACTGCGTCGATAGTGCCGACGCGCTTGATCTCGATCGCAACCCAGCCGTCGGCTTCGTCGCGGCACATCAGGTCGACCGGCCCGACGTCGGTCGGCCATTCGCGCTTGACGAGCCGCAGGCCGGGCTCGATCTGCTCCGGTTGGTCGGCGAGCAGCAGTTGCAGGTCGCGTTCGACGCCGTCCTTCTCGAGCGCCGCCGCCTCGCCCATGTCGTGCGAGACGTCCGAGAGCACCTCGATCAACCGGATCTCGAGGCGGTCCTCGCTGCGGCCGGCACGCTTGCGGATCACGACGACGTCGCCGTTGTCCTCGATCACGGTCGGCGGGGTCATCCAGTTGAGTGGGCGATAGCCTCCGGCGTCCGCATGGATGAGGACAGAACCGTCTGCTTTCAGCATCAGCAGCCGCACCGACTCAGGCAGATAGGCGGTCAGACGTCCCGTGTATTTGACCTCGCAGCGGGCCACGACCAGGCGCACGGTCGTGCAGCCTACTGTCGGTTACGGACAGTAGGCTGCCGCTCTCAGGCTTCTGTCGCTTGCAGGGCGGCGAGCTGGTCGCGGAGGCGGGCGGCAAGCGGGCTGAGCCGCTTCCGGTCGTAGCGCTCGAGCGCCTGGTGCAGGGCGGCTGCGGCCTCGTCGTGCCGGCCGGCGGCGTCGAGCACCTCGGCGAGGTCGCACAGTGCGTCCCCCTGCGCTTGCAGCCCGTCCGTCTGCTCCAGCATCTCGACCGCCTCGCGAGCGAGCCGGTAGGCCTCGGCGTGCTGGCGGCGGCTCGCCGAGACGCGTGCCTGCACCTGCCGCCAGAAGGCCTGTGCGCCGATGTCGTGCTCTTCGGCGACCGCGTGGCCTCGTCGCGCCATCTCTTCGGCCTCTTCGTACCGGCCAAGCGTGCACAGTTGACGTCCGAGCGCCGGTGCATAGGTCGAAAGGTGGCCGACGTGCCCGCGCGCCTCCTGCCAGTCGCAGACCTCCTTCAGAAGGCGGCTCGCCAACTCGTGGTCACCGGCGAGGATGGCGATCTCGGCCACGATCCAATCGCCAAGCCAATTCCCCCTCTGCTCGCGGAGGCGTGCGGACGATTCCTCCGCAAGCGGCCAGGCCTCGTCGAACCGGCCGAGCATGGCCAGGAACCACGCACGGCAGAGGCCCGACCATGGCACCGGCCTCTCGTCAAACCGTTCGAACGTCGCCAGTGCTTCGTCCGCAGGACGCGGACCGTGGGCAAGCGCAACTCCGAGGAAACCGCTACTCGACGACGGCCGGCCCGCGAGCCGCGCGTGGCGAAGCGCCTCCTCGACGGCCCGCACCCAGTCGTCGTAGCGAGTGCGCGCGTTGGCGACGCCATAGCCGAGAACGTCCCAGACGTGCACCAGCCCAGCGTGGTCTTCGGCCTGCTCGAGCAGGGGCAGCGCCTTGAGCGCGAGCGCCTCGATCTCATCGGCCGAGATGACCTTCAGCTGCGATCGGTGGAGGGCAGTGACCGCACGCGCCAGCGCCTCGCCTGTCGCATCGCCTGCCGCAGCCGCACGATTCGCGGCTTGCTCGGCGATCGCCGCAGCCTGTTGCGGATCGCCGCCCATCGCCCCGGCGAGGTCGAGTTCGAGGTTGACGTCGAGTCGCAGCGCCCGTGTCAGCCCGAGCGCCCGCGCCAACAGCCCGGCGGCCGCCCGGTCGTCGTCGCGCCAGCCCGCCCGCCGGCCGGCCGTGGCGAGATGCTCACCGGCCCGAAGCGCCAGAGTCGCGTCGGGCCGGCCGAGCTCCTCCAGGTAGCGAGCCGCCTGTTCCAGGTGGTAACCGAGGATCTCGTCCAGCTCGACCAAGGCTCGGCCGCGATCTTCGAGCCAGGCGGCGAAGCGCTCGTGCAGCGCAGCGCGCACCGTCTTCGGGAGAGCCTCGTACGCCGCGTCGCGGATCAGCAAATGCCGGAAGCGAAAGCCGTCCTCACCGGGGAGCAACGGCCTCGTGGGGCTGATCAGCTGCTTCCGGGTGAGGTCCGCGAGCCGCGGCGTGACCTGCAGCTCTTCCGGAGCCAGCGCCTGCACCGCTCCGCGGTGGAACACCTCTCCCTCGATTGCGCCACGCTCGAGCACGCGACGCTCGGCATCCTCGAGCTGGTCGAGGCGGGCGGCGAGTAGCGCCCGCAAGCTCGGCGGCACGTCGACAGCTTCCGTCTCCGAGGCCATGGCGAGCATCTCGGTCACGAACAGGGGGTTGCCTCCCGCCGCCTCTGCGATGCGGTCTCGCAGGCCGTCCGATACGTCGTCGCCGATCAGCGTCTCCACCGCGTCGGCTGTCAGCGGCTCCAGTCGCAACGTCACCGGCCAGCTGGGACGCCGTTCGAGCAACTCCGGGCGGGCCATGCAGACGATCAGCACCGACGCCCCGGAGGAGAGCAGCGCCACGCCATCGACCAGATCGAGGAACGTCTCCTCGCCCCACTGGACGTCGTCGAACAGCACGACCAGCGGTGCCTGCTCCTCGAGCAGCTTCCGAAACGCCCAGGCGATCTCCTCTGCCGACGTCCCTTGATCCGACTCGCCGAGCAACGACCGGATCGAAATCGCTGCCTCCGGATCCGACGGGACGGTGCCGAGCTGTTTCAGCACCTCCACCACCGGCCAGTACGTGATTCCCTCCCCGTAGGACAGGCAGCGGCCGCTGACGACGCGAGCGTCGATCAGCGCCAGCGCCTCGGAAACCAGACGAGATTTGCCCACCCCTGCCTCGCCGACGACGGTGACAAGCTCGCAGCCCGGTCCGGAGAGCGCCCGCTCCCAGTGCGTGCTGACGAGCGCCAGCTCCTGCTCCCGACCGACGAACCGGAGTCCGTGGGTTCGCTCGGACCCGGCCGCCGCGGTCAGAAGTCGGAACGCCGGCACCGGCTCTGCTTTCCCTTTCAGGACAAGCGGCTCGAGCGGCTCGACCTCCACAGCCGATCGGACGAGCACCAACGTCGGCTCGCCGATCAGGACGTCGCCTGGCTGCGCTGCCTGCTCGAGCCGCGCGGCCACGTTCACGGGATCGCCGGTCACCAGCCGCTCGCCCGTCCCAGCCACCACCTCGCCGCTGTTCACGCCGATCCGGCCGCGGATCCCCAACTCTCCGAAGGCATCCTGCATGGCCAGCGCGGCTCGGCAAGCACGCAGCGCGTCGTCCTCGTGCGCCAGCGGTACACCGAAGACGGCCATGACGGCATCCCCGATGAACTTCTCCACCGTCCCACCGTGTCGCTCGACGATCGCCTTCATCCGCTCGAAGTAGCGGGCGAGCACCCCTCTGAGCGCTTCGGGGTCGGTCGACTCGCCGAGCGCGGTGGATCCGGTCATGTCGCAGAACAACACCGTGACCGTCTTCCGCACCTCACGCGCCGAAGCGGCGCCGAGCGGCGCGCCGCAGTTGGCACAACGAGGGAACCCTTCCGGGGTCTCCTGGCCGCAGTTCGGGCAGAGCAGCACCCAGCCGAGGCTAGAACATCGGTAGGGCGGCGGCTACAAGAAGATTTCTCGCCCCTGTCGGGGCAAGCTCAGGCCCGGCGGATCAGCGTCATGCCGTCGCGGACGCTGAGGAGCACCTGGATCGTCCGCGAGTCGGCCGCGACGTGCTCGTTGAACCGCGCGATCGGCGGCTGCTCCGAGAGCACGCGGCCCCCGGCGAGCGTGTTGTCGGCCACGATCAGGCCGCGTTCGGCGAGTCGCGGGAGCACGGCCTCGTAGTAGTCGACGTAGCCTTCCTTGTCGGCGTCGATGAAGACGAAGTCGAAGTCGCCCTCGAGCCCATGGATCGTCTCGAGCGCCGGACCGACGTGGATCGTGATCCGTGACCCGTACGGCGAGCGGTCGAAGTAGCGCTGGGCGAACGCGGCACGCTCGGGGTCGAGCTCGCAGGCGTCGATCCGCCCACCCTCTGGCAGCGCCGCCGCCATCGAGAGCGCCGAGTGGCCGCTGAAGGTGCCGACCTCGAGCACGCGCTTCGGACGTCCGAACCAGACGAGGAGCTCGAGAAGTCGCCCGGCGACGGGGCCGGTGAGCATCTGCTCCATCCCGAGCGTGCCGCGGGTCTCGTCGGACAGCTCGACGAGCAGCTCGTCGTGCGCCGAGGTCATGCGCTCGAGGTAGTCCTCGAGGCGGGGGTCGATGACGTCCATCCCGTTAGGCTAACGGTGCACCCAACTGCAAGGAGCTGAAACCACCAATGCCGGGTCTGATGGCACGTATGTCGACGATTTTCAAGGCGAAGTTCTCGAAGGTGCTCGATCGGGCCGAGAACCCGAACGAGACGCTCGACTACTCCTACGAGGAGCAGCTGCGGCAGCTGCAGAACGTGAAGCGGGGGATTGCGGACGTGACCACCGCGAAGAAGCGGCTCGAGCTGCAGTACACCGGAATGCAGCAGCAGGTCGAGAAGCTCGATGGGCAGGCGCGACAGGCGCTGCAGACCGGCCACGAAGATCTCGCGCGCGAGGCGCTGGCGCGCAAGACCGCGGTTCAGGCGCAGCTCGACGGGATCATGCAGCAGGGCCAACAGCTCGAGGCCCAGCAGCAGAAGCTGATCGAGGGCCAGCGCACACTGCAGACCAAGGTCGAGTCGTTCCGCACGCAGAAGGAAGTGATCAAGGCGCAGTATTCCGCCGCCGAGGCACAGGTCCGCATCGGCGAGGCTGCGACGGGGATCGGCGAGCACATGGCCGACGTGGGTCTCGCCGTCCAGCGCGCGAAGGACAAGACCGAGCAGATGCAGGCGCGCGCGAACGCGATCGACGAGCTCACCGCGGCGGGCGCACTCGAGGACTTCACGTCGTCGGGCGACGACATCGACCGGCAGCTCGCCCAGATCTCGCAGTCGAGCCAGGTGGACGATGAGCTCGCGAAGATGAAGTCCGAGCTCGGCGCGGGCGAGCAGCCGAAGGAGCTCGCGGGTGGGGAGGACGAGAAGGCTTGATCGTCCGCCTGATGGGTGAGGGGCAGTGGCGGGTCGACGACTCGGTCTCGACGCGCCTGAATCAGCTCGACGAGGAGGTCGCCAAGGCCGTCGAGGCCGGCGACGAGGCCGCCTTGTGGCGCGGCCTCCAGGAGCTTGCCGAGACGGTCCGCTCGAGCGGCGAGCAACTCGCCGACACCGACTTGACACCGTCGGACGCGATCATCCCGCCCGAGGATCTGTCGCTGGAAGAGGCGCGCGAGCTGCTCGCGGGAGAGGGTCTGATCCCGACGTGACGGCGAGGTGAGCACGGAAGTCGTCCTCGCCGCCGTGCCCCAGGGTGCACCGGTCGAATCGGACTTCGAGCTTCGCGAGACAGCGGACGCCGCGCCGACCGAGGGCGAAGCGCTCGTCCGCAACGTCTTCGTCTCCGTCGATCCCTACATGCGTGGGCGGATGACCGGCGTCGACACCTACGTTCGCGGCTTCGCGGTCGGCTCGTCGGTCGACGGGGGCGCGGTCGGGCGTGTCGTCACGTCCCGCGACCCGACGCTCGCCGAGGGGGACTGGGTGCTGTCGCAGCTCGGCTGGCGCGACCAGGGCGTCGTCTCGGCCGCTCGCGTCCGCAGGCTCGATGCCACGGTTGCGCCGCCGTCCACCGCGCTCGGCGTGCTCGGGATGCCGGGGTTCACAGCCTGGATCGGTCTCGAGGTGATCGGGCAGGTGCAGGCGGGCGAGACGATCTACGTCTCGGGTGCGGCGGGTGCGGTTGGCAGCGCCGCGGCCCAGATCGCGCGCCTGAAGGGGCTGCGTGTGATCGGCAGCGCGGGGACCGACGACAAAGTCGAGTGGCTCCGCTCGCTCGAGATCGAGGCGTTCAACTACCACGACACGCCGCCGAAGGAGGCGCTCACCGACGGGATCGACGCTTACTTCGACAACGTCGGCGGCGACCAGCTCGTCGCGGCGCTCGCGGCACTCCGTCCGCACGGGCGCGTGATCGCGTGCGGCGCAATCTCGCGGTACAACGACGAACGAGCCGAGCCTGGGCCGCGGAACCTGTTCCTGATGGTGACCAAGCGGCTCCGTCTCCAGGGCTTCATCGTCTTCGACCACAACGACCGTCTCGGCGAGTTCGCGGCAGAAGTCGGGCCGTGGGTGCGCGACGGCAAGGTCACCTACCGCGAGACGATCGTCGAAGGCATCGAGAACATCCCGACGGCGTTCGCCGGCCTGTTCCGCGGCGACAACATCGGCAAGATGCTCGTCCGCGTCGGCCCGGACGACTAGCGACCGCGCTCTAGATCGGCGCGTCGAAGAGCGCGAGCCAGCGCGTCAGGTCCTGTTCGACCGGCAGCTCGCGTTCGAGCTTCGCCTTCAGCTCGAGCTCCGTCGCGTTGTCGCGCTTCTGCTCGCCGATCGGGACGAACGGCCAGAACGCACCGCGCTTGAACCCGTAGATCCAGTAGACCGGGTTCGGGCCACCGTCGAACTTGAACAGCGCGGCGAGGAGCTGCGAGCCGAACCCTTTCGCCGTCAGCTCCGAGGCCAGGGTGTGCGCGGCCGCGACGAGGTCTTCGAGGTCGGGATCGTGCAGGACGATCCAGTCGAAGCCGTAGGTGTCGCTCTGCCGCTCGATCGTCGTGCCGGATGACTGCGCGATGGCGTTCGTCAGCTCATCGACGTCGTCGAACGCGCTCCGGAACTCGCCGGACGACTGGGGCTTGAAGGCGATCGCCGCTGCACCTGCGGTCTTCAGGCCGAGCTCGGTCTCAAGCGTGATCGCGGCGGTCGGAAGTGAGAAAAGAAGGTCGTCCCGCGGTTCGGCGAGCTGCTTTCGTCCGAAGAGGACGTCGCGAAGACCCAAGCGCTAGGCGACCGGGCGGCCCATCTCGCGGGCGATCTCCGCGAGTGCCGCGATCCGCTTCTCGAGCGGCGGATGGTCCATGAACAGCTCGCTGGCCGCCGACTTCGCACGCGCCGGAATGATGAAGAAGGCGCTCATGCCCTCGACCTGGCGCAGGTCGCGGTTCGGGATCAGCGTCATCTGCGACGAGATCTTCTGCAGCGCGCTCATCAGGTACTCGGGCGCGCCCGTGATCACTGCCGAGCCGCGGTCGGCCGCGTACTCGCGATAGCGCGAGATCGTCCGGATCAGGACGAAGCTGACCGCGTAGGTGAGGATCGAGACGGCGAACACGATCAGCCAGATCGGCGGGCCGTTGTTGTCGCGCCGGTCGCCGCCGCTGAACATGCCGGCATACAGCCCAAACCGCGTCAGCATGGCTGCGAGCATCGCGAAGAAGCTCGCGACGGTCATGATCAGCACGTCGCGGTTCGCGATGTGCGAGAGCTCGTGCGCGAGCACGCCCTCGACCTCTTTCGGCTCGAGCCGCTCCCACAGGCCGGTCGTGACGCAGACCGCGGCGTGCTTCGGCGAGCGGCCGGTGGCGAACGCGTTCGGCACCGGGGTGTCCATCAGGGCGACCTTGGGCTTCGGCAGGTCGGCCATCGCACAGAGGCGTTCGACCATGTCGTGCAGCGCAGGAGCTTCCTCGCGGCTGACGATCTTGGCGCCCGACGCGGCGAGCGCGAGCTTGTCGGATGTGTAGTACTGGAAGAACGCGAGGCCGATGATGATCACGAGCATCGGGGCGAGACCGATCCCGAGGAACTGCACGAGCACGAACCCGAAGAAGACGTAGAGCAGGCCGAGCAGCCCCGTCGTCAGGAGCATCCGCACGGTCAGCCCGGCATCGCGGCCGTAGGATCTGCGTTTCATGGGCGGCATTGTAGGCGGGGTCCGGACGCCGCCGACGGGCACTTAACGGCCGCTCAACGTCGCCCGGCCGTTATAGACTCCGCCCTCGTGCACCGCCTGGCACCCATCGCGATCCTGGGCTTGCTGCTGCTTGCTGCCGCGGGCTGCTCGACGAACAAGCCGGGCGAGAAGGTCGTGTCGCCGACGCCTGACACGGTGATCGGGACCGTCGCGACGGTCCCGACCGCGACCGTGCCCCCGCAGTACAAGAACGGCAGCCCTGTGGCCGGTAAGGCTGTCTTCCTGAGCGCCGGCTGCAGCGGCTGCCACACCCTGAAGGACGCCGGCTCGACCGGCACCGTCGGGCCGAATCTCGACCAGGCGAAGCCGCCTCTCTCGCTGGCGGTCACTCGAGTGACGACGGGTGCGGGCGCGATGCCGTCGTTCAAGGGACAGCTGTCCGACAAGCAGATCGCCGACGTCACCGCCTACGTCGTGAAGGCGTCCGGCGGCGACCCGAACGGCTGAGCCTGCAGCTTCCTGCAGCGTTCCCGCACGATGTCCGCGTCGTCGCGACCGACTTCGACCGGACGCTCGTCTGGGAGGACGGCATCCTGAAGCCGCGGACGATCGCGGCGCTGCGCCGCGCGCACGACGCCGGCCTGCACGTGGTCGTCGTCACCGGGCGCATGTTCCGGTCGGTGCACCGCGCGCTCGAGCCAGTCGGCCTGGGCGATCCGGTGATCTGTTACCAGGGCGCAGTCGTGGCCGACGGCGACGGGCGATGGCTTCGTCACCTGCCGATCCCGCTCGCCCTCGCGCGTGACGTGATCGCATTTGCGGCCGACGAGGGCTACAGCCCGAATGTCTACGTCGGCGACGAGCTGTTCGTGTCCGAGGTGACGCAGCATGCACGCGACTACGCCGAGTTCCAGCACCTGGAGATCGAGCCGGTCGGCGACCTGCTCGAGTGGCTCTCCGAGCCGCCGACGAAGCTCGTGCTCGTCGGCGACCCGGACGCGCTCGACGCCGTCGAGACCCGCGCCAAGGCGCGCTTCGGGGTGGACCTCTACATCTCGAAGTCGCTGCCGTACTTCCTCGAGTTCGCGGCCGCCGGGGTGACGAAGGGAACCGGGCTCGATTTCCTCTCGGCACACCTCGGCTTCACGCGCGAGCAGACGATCGCCTTCGGCGACGGCGAGAACGACGTCGAGCTGGTCGAGTGGCCGGGGTACGGGATCGCAGTCGAGAACGCCCATGAGCGTGTCAAGGCGGTCGCCGACTGGATCTGCCCGAGCGCCCGCGAGGAAGGCGTCGCCCAGGTGCTCGAACTCTTTCTAGACTCGAAGCGATGATCGACCTCCGAGCCGCTCGCAACGATCCTGGCACGGTGCGGGCCGCGCTCGCACGGCGTGGCGCCGGCGAGGCCTTCGACGCGCTGCTCGCGGCGGACGAGCGCTGGCGCGGGTTCGTCCCGCAGGTCGACGAGTTGCGGGCGCGCCAGAAGCTCGACGGCAAGCCGACGCCCGAGCAGCTCGAGCAGCTCCGCCGGACGAAGGACGAGCTGAAGGCGGCCGAGGAGCAGCTCGCAGCGGCGGAGGCCGCCCGCGACGCCGCGCTCGCAAAGGTCCCGAACGTGCCGCACGAGACGGCCGCCGACGGGTTCCGGGACGAGGACGCGATCGTCGTCCGCGAGTGGGGCGAACGGCGCACGGGGGAAGGGCTGGCCGAGCACCTCGACCTAGCCAACTACGACATGGAGCGAGGCGCGAAGGTCTCGGGCGCCCGCTTCGGCTTCATCATCGGCGACGCGGCTCGACTCTCACTGGCGCTCTACCGGTTCGCGCTCGACCGGCTGACCGAGGGCGGGTTCATCCCCGTGCTGCCGCCGGTGCTGGTTCGGGAGGAGGCTATGTACGGCACCGGCTTCTTCCCGTCGGAGAAGAGCGACTACTACTCGATTCCCGACGACGGCCTGTATCTCGTCGGTACCTCGGAAGTGCCGCTGATCGCGATGCACATGGGCGAGATCCTGGACGAGCTGCCGATTCGCTACTGCGCGTTCTCGTCGTGCTTCCGGCGGGAAGCCGGCGCGGCGGGGAAGGACACCCGCGGCATGTTCCGGGTGCACCAGTTCCAGAAGGTGGAGATGGTCGTCTACATCGCTCCCGAGGAGTCGTGGGACGAGCACGAGCGTCTCCTGGCGCTCGAGGAGTCGCTGGTGCAGGAGGTCGGCTTGCCCTATCGCGTCGTCAACAGCGCCGCGGGCGATCTCTCGAGCGCAGCCGCGAAGCGCTACGACATCGAGGCGTGGTTCCCGTCGCAGGACCGTTACCGGGAGATCACGTCGTGCTCGAACACGACCGACTATCAGGCGCGGCGCTCGGGCATTCGCTTCCGGCTCGGCGAGAAACAGCTGGTGACACCCCACACCCTGAACGGCACCGCCGTCACCGATCGTTGGGCGCTCGCGATTCTCGAGAACTTCGGCGGCGAGGTCCCGGAGGTCCTGCAGCGCTTCGGAGCGCCGGCACGCGTCACCAACTGATGGCGCATCGGCTTGAATGAGCCCGCGGCGGGGTGCCGGAGCGGCCGAACGGGGCGGTCTTGAAAACCGCTGACGGGGCAACTCGTCCCTGGGTTCGAATCCCAGCCCCGCCGCTCTAACCAAGCCGTTTCCGTGTCTCCGACGGATCCGCCGCCAGGTCGGTGTCGGCCGGTTTGTACTCCCGGTTGTGTACCCGGCACGCCGAAGAGCGTCCGCTCAAGCTGCTCGGCGTAGCCGGCCTGGACGACCTCGTTTAGGCGTGTCCGGGGTAGCGGACGGGGGTACAGCCCCGCACGCCGGCCGGCCAGCCGCGGCTCGTCTAGCTGGATAGACGGGACCGGCGTCGCGGTTCGCAGAACCGCCGCACCCCTCGGACCGTCCCGGAAGTACCGCTCTGCTGGCCAGCAGAGATCCGCGTCAGTTCCGAGGAGCACGCAAAGCTGTCGCGCGAGACTAGTCCCCTTGGCCGTCACGCGACGGGGGCGCCCAGACGGACGGAGTGTTCCGCCCCACGAGTCTCTTCAGCCTCAGAAACGCTCGCGCCCCCACGAGTTGGCGGACTCTGCGCTTCGCCGCGGAGGCGACGACCTCCGACACCACGCCCGCCAGAGCACGACCGTCCGGCCTCATCTGCCCGTTGATCAGCTGGACGACGGCTCGCTCGACCGTGAGCCGGACGCCGGAGTCGTCGGCTCCCGAGACGCCTCCAGAAGAAAAATCGCCGATGAGCAGCGGAAGCTTGATGAACGGATAGGTCCCGAGGCAGCGCAACCAGAGGTCGTAGTCCATGAAGATCGAGAGACGCTCGTCGTACGGATTCGCCCTCTGCACGTCCGCGCCGATGAGGACGCTTTGATGACAGATGGTGTTGCCTTCGTTCAGCGTCTCGTGATCGGTGTGGAGAATGCTCACTCCAGAGGCGTGCCGGTAGCGAGCATCGCCGTACAAGATCGCGCGTCGGACGTCGAGGTCGGCCGGGACGAGCGCGACCGCAGACGCGAGCGCACGGTCGTCGACGAACGAATCACCGGAGTTGAGGAACAGCATCAGATCGCCGGTAGCGATGCGAGCGCCCTTGTTCATGGCGTGAGCGATTCCGCGATCCGGCTCGCTCGTCCAGCTCGCGATCTCGCAAGAGGAGCTTCGGATCACGTCCCGCGTTCCGTCCGTCGAGGCCCCGTCGACAATGACGTGCTCGACCAGCCGATAGCGCTGCCCGATCACGCTTCGAATCGTGTGCTCGATGCGGTGCACGTCGTTCCGGACGACCGTGATGACGCTCACGACGAGGTTCTGCTGCGATGCCACGATGCCGCCTGAAGTATCTTAATCCAGCAGGAGGCGCAGGTACGCGAGGCGGTCGGGAAGCTTCATCAGTGCGTGCGAACGACGCCGTCAGAAGCGTACCGTCGGACGCGTCAGTGGAGCAGCGCGACCAGGGTGGTGATCCAGGACGAGGATGGCGCCGCTGCCGATGGCGATGACCCACGGTCGGGTTCTTCCCGGCGCGGTTTGTTTCCGGGTAGTCTCGTGGGGCGATGGTTGGACGTCAGAGATGGCGTCTGCGGCGCAGGGTGTTCATCGGTGCTGTTCCGGTGGTGCTGGTCGGGACGGTGATGACATTTCTTCAGCCTGCCGCTTCACAGCCGAACGCGAAGAAGGTGGATATCTGTCACGCGACGAGCTCGCAGAAGAATCCGTACGTGTCGGAAGCACCGGCGATCGCGAACAACGGCGATCTCAACGGAGGGCATCTCGATCACACCGGACCCGTGTTTCCCGGGCAGGGGTGGGGCGACATCATTCCGCCCTACACCTACGTCGACGCCACCGGGGCCTCGCAGGTATTCCCTGGCTACAACTGGTCGCCTGAGGGGCAGGCGATTTGGCAGGAAGGCTGCGGCCCCGGACAACCCGCGCCGCTGACGCCGATCGTCGAGTGCATCGAACCGGGCGCGGCCGGTGGCTTCCTCGCGCATTTCGGCTACGACAACCCGAATGCGGATCCGGTGACCGATCCTCCCGACAACGTCTTCGACCCGCTCAGAGCAGACGGCGAGCAGCCAACCGTCTTCAGCCCGGGTCGGGTCGAGGATGCCTTCCAGGCACACTCGGACGGCGAGGATCTGACCTGGAGGCTGACCGGCAATCGGGCAACGGCGAGCAAGAGCTCCGCCCACTGTCAAGGCTCGATCACGACCGTCAAGGTCCTGAACCCAGCGACCGACCCGGGACGATTCAACCTCGAGATCGACGGGACAACTGCTGGTGGCGCCGCGAAGGTCGGGAACGGCGGCACCACGGGAACGATCGCAGTGGACTCCGGCCAGCACACGGTCGGCGAGTCGGCCGCGGCGGGTACCGATCTCGCTGATTACGACGTACAGATCACGTGCTCGAGCAGCACGGGAGTCGCCGCCGAGGGGAGTGGTGCGAAGCTGACGGTGACCGTGAAGAGGGGGCAAGCGCTCGTCTGCACGATCACGAACACACACGAGCTCGTGAACACGATCACGCCGGAGCTCGAGTGCGTGGTCTCGCGGGCCGGCCAACCGAACCTCGCCGTCTGGGGCTACTCGAACCCGAATTCCTTCCCGGTCACTGTTCCCGTGGGCGAGACGAACGGGTTCTCGCCCGCCCCGACGAACCGCGGCCAGCCGACCGTTTTCCAGCCCGGACATCTCGAGGGTGTGTTCCAAACATCGTTCGTAGGTTCTCCCAGCCTCGCGTGGACGGTCGGCAAGAAGACGGTCAAGGCTGACAGCGGATCGACGCGTTGTACGGGCACCGTCGAGTTGCGCAAGGTGACCGCGCCCGCCGACGACCCCGGGCTCTTCAACCTGTTGGTCAACAACCAACTGCTCGCGGTCGGCGGCAACGGCACGACCACCGGGCCCGTCACCGTCGGGGTCGGCGAGGGTGAAGTCAGCGAGACCGCCGGGCCTGGCACCGACCTTGCGAACTACGACTCAACCGTGGCCTGCACGCGCAACGGCTCACCAGAAGTCTCGGTCGCTGGAACCAAGGTTGACGGAGCCGTCGCGAACGGCGACGTCGTCGTCTGCACCTTCACCAACACCCGCAAGCCAACGGCGCCGGCTCCGACGCCCGAACCTCCGGCGCCGCCGCTGCCTGAACCTCCGCCGCCCGCGCCGCCGTTGCCTCTGGGAGACCTGAGTGTCGTGAAGACCGCGTCACCGACGAGCGCGGTGCTGGGCAAGAGGATCCTCTGGACGATCAGGGTCACGAACAACTCGACCATCGCGGCGGCAGACGTCAACGTGGTTCGCGTATCGGATCTTTCTTTCCGCGTGAAGGTGATTTCCGTGACCCCGTCGCAGGGCACCTGCAATGTCGGAAGCTGCAACCTCGGCCGCCTTCCGCCCGGAGCATCTGCGACCATCGCCGTGGTCACCCAGGCGACGAGCATCGGCCGCGCGCTCAACGTCGTCCGCGTCGGCTCGGAGGAGCAGGAGTCGAACTACCTGAACAACACGGCTTCCGCGCTCGTCCGGATCACGGCTCCAAAGAAGCAATCCTTCGCCCACGGCGTCAAGGGGGCCTTCGCGCGCTTCACCTGCGACACGCTCACAGCCCAACCCGCAGCGCTGAGGGCACGTACCACCTCGATCGTGCTCGCAACCGCTCGCAATCGCTTTCGCCAACCCCTGGCCGGCGTGGCCGTGCGGGTGGCCGGACTCGGCGTCCACGAGCGGGGGCGAACGAACAGACAGGGAGTCGCCCGCTTCTCGGTCACGCCCCAACGGATAGGGGTCGTCTCCATCGAGCGCGTCGGACGGTTGCTTGCCGGGGCCTCGTCGCAGTGCAGAACGCTCCTCGGCGCACTGGCTTCCGGCAAGAACTCGGTCACCGGCTAGAGCGTCAGGGCAACAGGTCGACCGGTGTCCCCAGCGGCGCGAGTCGCTCCAACTCCAGCACAACCGCGTTCGAGACGCGGACGCAACCATGCGACACCGCCTGTCCGAGCAGCCCGGGCTGATCGGTCCCGTGAATCCCGGCGAGCCCACCCCCCGGCCAGTCGCTCAGCTTCGAGTACGCGCTCGTCACCAGAACGAACGGTCCGAAAAACGGATCGCCGGGCATGTAGCGGCCCTGCACGAAGAAGTCGCGGCCCAGAGGCGTCGGCGCGGCAGGCCGACCGACCGCCACGACCGTGCTGAGCAACAGCGCATTGCCGACGATCCGATGCACCTCGAGTCGTCGCGTCGTCACGTGCACCACGATTCGGTTCGTCACCGGACGAAGGTCGACGAGATCGCTGCGAACCCATCCTCGCTGCCCGTTCGGGCGACCCGGCAGGCTCAGCTCGTACCACCAGAAGCCGTCGTGCCCCTCCCGCGCTCCGACCGCGAGCACGACCCGAAACTGCCCGTCCGGCTGGAACTGATGCAGCAGCCGCACGCGGCGTGCATGCGAGTCCGGCGCGGAGCGCACCGCGGCGTTCGAGCTGACGAGCTCGCCCGCCGCCGGCAACCTCACATGGCGAGCACTTGCGGCCTGTGACGCGGGGATCAGCACCAGTGTCAGGGACAGGCAAAGCAGGCCTCGGAGACAGTAAGCGCGAGCGCGGGCAGGCGACATCCTCAACCTGTCCGAAGGATACGCGCGGGGCAAGGCCTAAAAACGCAAGAGCAGCCGCGCCCTCGCGAGCGTGGGTCGAGCCGAGGCGGCGCCGGCCGGCGCCGCCTCGGGTTCGCTCGGGGCGAACTGTCAGTCGAGGATTGGGTTGCTGCGCCGGTGGCTCGAGCGTACGAGCCCCAGTCCGGCGAGGATGAGGATCAGCGCGAGTGTTGCTGCAGCACCGATCAGTGCGTCACGCCAGCGGAATCCGCCGGGCACCGACGTCATGGTCGGCGAAGCCGAAGCCGCCAGGTTCGCGCCATAGGGATGCGCTGCCGCGTACCGCTCGAACCAGTCGGGTGCTGGGATGGTGCGTTTTGCGACCTTGGTGAACGGGAGCTCGTTCTTGGGTTCCCCGGCGATCGCAAGGTTGTTCTGAGCAACGATGGTTGTGAACGGCGGCTGGTTCTTGGGTTCGCCGTTCGCGAGTGCTGTGGTTGCGAACAGCGCTGCCGCCGCAAGAGCGACAACCGAACCGAGGAGCCGCCTGAGTGGCCTGATTCGCTGAGCCCGAGCCTGCATGTGATGCCTCCTTCGCTTCGATCGCCGGGTGCGATCGACTGGGCGCAGAATCGGGGCCGCCGGTTGCAGCGCGCCTGCCGCCCGGTTACAACCGGTTGCGGCAGAGCGAATGGAATTCAAAATCCTGGGCGAATTGGAGGTCGAGGACGGCGGTCGGGCGGTGGCGCTCGGCGGCGCGCGCCAGCGCGCTCTACTCACGAATCTGCTCCTGCATGCGGGTGAGGTCGTCTCCACCGACCGGCTGATCGAAGACCTGTACGGAGCGCACCCTCCGGCAACGGCAACGAAGTCGCTTCAGGTCCACATCTCGCGACTGCGTAAGGCGCTCGGCGGTGAGCAGCGGCTACGCACGCGCGGCGGCGGCTATGTCCTGGAGCTCTCGGACGGCGAGCTGGACGTCGAGCGCTTCTCGATCGCTGCTCGAGGAGGGCCGTCGGAGTCTCGCCGAGGGTGAAGGCGGACCAGGCGGTCGCGACGCTGGAGCAGGCACTCGCGCCTCTGGCGTGGCCGCCCGCTGGCGGACGTCGCCTACGCCGAGTTCGCGCAGAGTGAGGTCGCGCGGCTGGACGAGTTGCATCTCACCGCGACCGAGGAGCTCATCGATGCGCGGATCGCGCTCGGACGGCATGTCGAGGTCGTCGGCGAGCTCGAACGTCTTGTTGCGACCTACCCGCTCCGCGAGCGGTTACGCGCATCGCTGCTGCTGGCGCTCTACCGTTCCGGCCGCCAGGCCGAGGCGCTCGATTCCTACCAGCGGGCACGCTCGATCTTGGTGGAGGAGCTCGGCATTGAGCCAACCAGGTCGCTGCGACAGCTGCACCAAGCGATCCTCAACCAGGACGCCAGTCTCGACCTCTCGCGTCCGATGATCCGTCAGAAAGCCGCTCACACACCTGACGCGGCTGGCGCCGGCTTCGTCGGCCGCGAAGCCGAGCTCGAGCTGTTGCTCAACGGCCTCGGCGACGCGATCGCGGGGCGTGGCCGCCTCTTCCTGCTCGTCGGCGAGCCAGGGATCGGCAAGAGTCGGCTCGCCGAAGAACTGGGTCGACACGCACGCGCTCGAGGCGTGCGCGTTCTCGTCGGACGCTGTTGGGAGGCGGGCGGTGCCCCGGCTTACTGGCCCTGGGTTCAATCTCTGCGCGGCGTGATCCGCGAGACGGAAGCTGAGACGCTGCGGGAGCAACTCGGAAGCGGCGCCTCCGACCTCGCCCAGCTGCTTCCCGAGCTCCGAGAACTCTTCCCCGACCTACCGGAGCCAGCTGCGCTCGAGTCCGAGAACGCACGCTTCCGACTCTTCGAGTCGTTCTCATCCTTCTTGCGCCGCGCTGCAACGAGCGAGCCGCTCGTCGTCGTTCTCGACGACCTGCATGCTGCAGACGAGCCCTCGCTGCTGCTCTTGCAGTTTCTCGTGCGTGACCTTGGTGACAGTCGACTGCTGATCGTCGGTGCCTACAGGGACGTCGACCCGAGCCCGAGCCATCCGTTGACGGCGGTGATCACCGAGTTGGTTCGAGAGCCGGTGACCAAGAGCTCGCGCTTCGCGGGCTCGGCGAGCGCGATGTTGCCCGCTTCATCGAGGTCGTTGCCGGCGAGACGCCGAGTGACGAAATGGTGACCGCGATCCAGGAGGAAGCCGAAGGCAATCCGCTCTTCGTCGGTGAGATCGTGCGGCTGCTGGCAACGGAGGGAGGGCTCGACCAGGGCCGACCGCGGTTGACGGTCCCCCAGAGCGTGCGCGACGTCATCGCTCGCCGCCTTCGTCACTTGTCCGTCGACTGCAACCAGGTTCTCGTTCTCGCGTCGGTGATCGGGCGTGAGTTCGCTCTGCAAGCGCTCGCTCGTGCGGCCGGCATTTCCTACGACGAGCTTCTCGACAGTCTCGACGAGGCGATGGCCGCCCGAGTGGTCTCGGACGTCCCGGGTGCGCCCGATCGTTCTCGCTTTGCGCATGTCCTGATCCGCGACTCGCTCTACGAGGGACTGACGGCGGCACGACGCGTCCGCCTGCACCGCTCGGTGGTCGAGGCGCTCGAAGAGGTTCACGGCGACGACCCGGGGCAACACCTGACCGAGCTGGCGTATCACTCCGTTGCGGGAAGCGAGTTCGCCAAGGGACGTCTGTATGCTCAGCGCGCCGGAGACCGTGCGCTCGCATCGTTTGCCTATCGAGGAAGCGGCTCGCCTCTACCAGACGGCGGTCGAAGCGCTCGTCCATGCGGACGAACCCAACGAGCCGGTTCGCGCCGAGCTCCTAATCGCACTCGGAGAAGCCGAGGTGCGGGCCGGGAACACGCCCGCCGCGAAACAGGCCTTTCTCACGGCTGCCGGAATCGCTCGCCAAAACGGCTTGCCGCGTGCGCTCGGCCGCGCAGCGGTTGGCTATGGGGGCAGGCTCGTGTGGGCGCGGGCGGGGGACGACAAGCTGCTCGTCCCTCTCCTCGAGGAGGGTCTGGCCGCACTTGGCGAGGTCGACGTCGAGCTTCGCGCCCGGCTCCTGGCCCGCCTCGCGGGCGCTCTTCGCGATGAGCACTCGCGTGATCGGCGCGACGCGCTCAGCCGCGAAGGGATCGAACTCGCTCGCCGGTCGCTGAACAGCACCGCGCTCAGCTATGCCCTCGACGGCCGCGCAGCCGCGATCTTCGCCCCCGACGCGCAGCAAGAGGTGCTCGCGATCGGCAGCGAGCTTCGCGAGCTTGCGGAAGCAGATCGGTGACACAGAACGGGCGATCCAAGGCCATATCTACCGGTTCCAGGCCGAGTTCGAGATCGGCGACATCTCCGCCGCGGAGGCCGACCTGATCGCGGCGAGCAGCCTCGCCGAGACGCTGCAGCAACCAACTCACCGCTGGCTCGTCGTGACCGCGCAAGCGGTTCTGGCCCTGACGAGCGGTCGCTTCGATGAGGCCGCAACGCTGATGACGAACGCACTCGCCCTCGGAGAACGTGCGCAGCCGCGATCGGCGATCCCGGTTTACCGATTGCAGCGATATGGGCTCTCCGAGTTCTTGGGAGGCGCTGACGAACTCGAGCCGGAGATCTGCGGTCTCGTTTCCGAGTATCCGACTCGCCCCATCTTTCGCTGCACACTCGTTCATCTCCAGACCCGCCTCGGGCGAGTAGGAGACGCGAAACGCACGTTCGACGAGTTGTCAGCGGATGACTTCGCCTTCCTGCCGTTCGACCAGGAGTGGCTCTACGGGATGAGCCTCCTCTCCCAGACCTGTGGGCTGTTGGTCGATTCCGAGTCCGCCGAGGTCCTGTATCGGCTGCTCGGCCCGTACGCCGAGCTCAATTGCTTCGACCTGCCCGAGGCGATGAGGGGTTCTGCGTCCCGCTACCTCGGCATCCTGGCCGCGACGCTGGAGCGCTGGACCGACGCCGCGCAACACTTCGAAAACGCCTTGGGCATGAACGAGAGAATGGGCGCGAAACCCTGGCTCGCCGCCACGCAGGACGACTACGCCCAGATGCTGCTCACCCGCGGCGGGACCGGTGATCGCAAGCGCGCCGCGAAACTTCGGGCAAGCGCGACCGCGACCTACAGCGACCTCGGTCTGCGAGCAGGACGTCGGCCGGCCTCTGCTTAGATCACCGACGGGTTGGTCGGAGCGTTCTGCGGCTAGGTTGGCGAGATGGTCTCAACAGCCGATCTGCTCGACGAGCACGGTGCAGACGCGCAGGTCTGCCTGACCCAGTTCCGCTCGTTCGGCGCGCGACGGTTTTCGGGACGCGTCGCGACGATTCGGTGCGGCGAGGACAACGTGCTGCTTCGCCGGCGGACGCAGGAGGCGGGAGCCGGCCGGGTGTTGGTCGTCGACGCCGGCGGCTCGTTCGAATGCGCACTCCTCGGCGACAACATCGCCTCGCTCGCCCTCGCAAGCGGCTGGGCAGGGGTCGTCGTCAACGGCTGTGTCCGCGACTCGGTCTCGCTCGACGAGCTCGGGCTCGGGATCAAGGCGCTCGGCACGAATCCGCGGCCAAGCCGCAAGGAGGGCGTCGGTGAGATTGACGTGCCGGTCACCTTCGGCGGCGTGCGCTTCGAACCCGGTGCCGAGCTCTACGCGGATGAGGACGGCGTCGTCGTCTTGCCGGCGCCATGAGAGACCGTGAACCGGTTCAGATTGCCGCGGCAAGCGCCGGGGCGGCGTTCGTGCTCGCGGGCATCGCGGGCTTCGTGCCGGGTCTGACGACGCACGTCGGCAGCATCGGCTTCGTGGGGCACGCTTCTGAGGCCAGGCTGTTCGGCGTCTTCCAGGTGAGCGTGCTGCACAACCTCCTGCACCTGGCGTTCGGCTGCGGAATCCTCTTCGCGAGGACACCAGCTGGGGCGCGCGCCTACCTCCTCGGCGGCGGCTTCGTCTACCTCGTGCTCTGGCTGGTCGGCGTGATCGGCAGGCTCGACTGGCTGCCGGCGAACCCGGCCGACAACTGGCTGCACCTGGTGCTCGGGCTCGCGCTCTTCGGGTTGCTAGCGCTTACGAGCCGAGAGGATCTCGGCGACGATCTCGAGCGCGATCTCGGCCGGGGACTCCCCGCCTAGGTCGAGCCCGACCGGGCCGTGCACCGAGTCTGCGACGGCGCCGAGCTGCTCGCGGCGCTTCGCCTGCGTGCGCTTGGAGCCGAGCGCGCCGACGTAGAACGCGCCACCTGCAACCCCTGCGCGAAGGGCGGGCAGATCGAGGCGCTCCTCGTGCACCAGCGAGACGACTGCGGTGTCGGCATCGACCGCGATCTCGTCGGGCCAGGCGACGATCAGCTCGTCGGCGCTCGGCACGCGCTCCCGCGTCGCAAGCCCGGAACGCGGATCGACGACCACGGTGTGCCAGCCGAGCGGCCGCGCGATCGCACAGAGCGCCTCGGCGATGTCCCCTGCGCCGACGGCGACGAGGCGCGGTGGCGGCCCGACGCGTTCGGCGAACACGGTCCGCCCAGGCTCGTCGCGCAAGGCCGTCCGGCTCGCCGACTCGTCGTGCCAACGCTCGCCGACGCCCTTTCCCGCCACGACGACGTAGCTCGTGCCTCGTTCGAGCGGTGGTGCGGCCGTGAACGGTTCGACGAACACGTCGATCTCGCCGCCGCAGGGCAGGCCGAGGCTCCACGCCTCGTCATCGCCGATGCCGTAGGTGACGAGCTCGGGCGACGTGCCGGAGAGAACCGTCTTTGCACGTTCGCAGACGTCGGCCTCGACGCAGCCGCCGGAGACCGATCCGAACATGCGGCCGTCCGAGGTGACGGCGAGCTTCGCGCCGAGCGGCCGCGGTGCGCTGCGTCGCGCCCCGACGACGGTCGCGAGCGCAACGGTCTCACCTGCTGCCCGCCACTCCTCTGCCTTTGCGAGAACCTCGTCCATGCCGCGATGATGCCAGCCATGGACGGCCAGCCGGAAGACGCGGTCGATGAGCTCCTGGCTCGCCTCGATGCAGGCCAGCTCGGCGACCCGCTGCCCGTGCTCGCGTATCTCGCCGGTCGCGCAGTGTCGATCGACGAAGAGGAGCTGAACGGCGCGCGGCGCCGGGCCGTGCTGCTCGTCGCCGCGGGCGGCGACCCACATCGAGGGCTCGAGGTCGACGACCGCGCAGTCAAGTCGCTCGCCGCGGATCTCTACGACAGCGAGCGGCGGGCGCAGCTGGCGCGGAGCCTCGACGCTCTGGTGCTGCGCGTGCGCGACCTGCCCGTCGTGCGTGAGGCCGCGCTCTTCCTCGTCTCCGACGTCGATCTCGCCTGGCGGATGTTCACGCTTGCCCTGCTCGCCGAGGAGCTCGGCGAATGACGCCGGCGGTGCAGGCCGCCAGGAGCGCCGGCATCGAATTCACCTTGCACGAGTACGCGGGCGTCGAGGTGGGCGACGGCGACTACGCACGCTCGGTCGCAGCAGCGCTCGGACGTCCGGAAGGGCAGTTGTTCAAGACGCTCGTCGTCTCTGTCGACGGTGACCTCCGCGCCTTCGTGGTGCCCGCCGACCGCCAAATCGACCTGCGCAGCGTGGGCAAGCGCGCGCAACTCGCGGCCAAGGCGCAGGCAGAGCGCGCAACCGGGTACGTGATCGGCGGCATCAGCCCGCTCGGACAGCGTCGCAAGCTGCCGACGGTGGTGGACGAGTCGGCGCTCGAGTGGCCGACGATCCTGGTCAGCGCCGGCCGGCGCGGCCTGCAGATCGAGCTGACGCCGGAGGATCTCGTCGCGCTGACGGGTGCGACCGTCGTGAGAGCGTCCTAGGTGCCCCACCAGAAGCTGGCCGCGATCACGACGTAGAAGCCGACCAGCACGGCTCCCTCCTCCCAGGTCGATTGTCCGTCGTTGACGACGAGCCCGCCGAGGATGCCGGCGAGCAGCAGCACGAACGCGAGCAGGGTGGGGAAGACCAGCGTCAGGTGCGTCGTGAAGAGCAGAGAGAGAAACACCAGCGCCGGGGTCAGCGCGAGCGCCACCTGCAACGACGAATTGAGGATCACCGCGATCGCGAAGTCCGGCCGGTTGCGCGCCGCGAGCTGCACTCCGACGACGTTCTCGACCGCGTTGCCGGCGATCGCGACGATCACCAGCCCGGCGAACTCTTCGCTCATGTGCAGGGTGTGGATCGCGGGTGTCAACGCCGTCACGAACCAGTCGGCGGTGAACGCGGCTGCCACGCCTGCGACCGCCAGGGTGACCGTGGTCGTCCGCACCGACCAGCGAGCCGGCGCGTGCTCCTCCCCGGCCGGGCTGCGCAGAAACCACGGCAGCGTCAGCACGAACAGCACCAACAGCACCCCGGCGCAGACGAGCGAGAGGGTCCCACCATGTGCCGCCGCCGGTGAGTGGAACGCGTGGGCCAGGGAGGGAATCGCCATCGTCGCCGCTGCGAGCATGGTCAGCGTCGAGATCATCCGCGCCCGACTCGAGTCGAACAGCTGAGGCCCGTTACGAATCCCACCGACCGTGAACGCAATCCCGAGCACCAGCACGCTGTTGGCGAGGATCGACCCGACGAGCGCCGCCTGGACGACGTTCACAAGCCCGTCGCCGAGCGCGAAGAGCGCGATGAAGAGCTCGGGGAGGTTGCCGAGCGCGGATTGCACGACGCTCGCGCCGCCGGAGCCGAGCCGGGCGCCGAGCTGCTCGGTGGCCGTCCCCACCGCGTGGGCGAGCAGGGCGAGCGCGCCTGCCGCGACGAAGAACGTGAGCACGGGCGTGAGCGACGCGAAGTGGCAGAGGGCAGCGAGGGCGACCACCACAGCCGTCGCTGCGAGCTCGATTCTCTCGCGCCTGGTCACAGGCGTCGGAACCTAAAGCACGTCCCTCATCTCAGGGGTGAGGAACCGTCTCCACGGTGCCGATCCGAAGCGCAAGCCATCGTTCTCGGGAGAGGAACTATTCGTTGCGGCACGGTCTGCTCGTCCTCACCATCGCGGTTGCCGCGTCGGCGCTTGCTTCGAGCGCGAACGCGTCCGACCTGATCGACCGGAACGCTCACAGCGCCACGCTGTCGGTGGACAAGCAGGGCGAGGCGATGATCAGCTACACCGCGGCCGGCAAGCGCCGGCACGTGCTCGCGTGGGGCGCACTCAACGCGATCGCGCCGACCCGGGCACGACCGCAGGTGTCGTTCCACATCGACTACGCGGGCGGCTGGGGCAAGTACAAGCGCGACTACTGGAAGACGTTCCGCAACGCGTGCACGGCTTACACCGGACCTCCGCTCGCGTGGCAGGTGACGGCATGCACTGCGCCTGACGGCTCGTACTGGGCGCTGCAGGCGTGGCAGCGGATGCTGCCGAACTACGGGCTCGCTCCGACCGGCATGCAGGGCGCGTGGGAACTGCGCCTCTCACACTGGACGGGCGAGCTGCCGGCGCTCCAGATCGACACGGACTGGGCCTGGCAGCAGTGGGATCACCTCTTCGGCACCTTCAGGTATGCCGACGACCCCGTCTACGGTTTCCGTTCGACGTCGTCGGGCGTGCCACTCGACACGTTCGGGCGCAACGTGTTCGTCGATACGTTCGACTCCGCGTACGGCGCAGGCTGGAAGCGTGAGAACAGCTTCTTGACGCATACGCGCACAGGGGCGTTCTGTTACTCGTTCAACCCGCACGGCTCACATCCGGCGGGCAAGGGGACGCGCTACCGCGCGACCGTCGAGGGCCCCGGCGTCACGCCCGACGTGATGTGGGAAGGCACCCCGGCCGGCGTGTACGACAAGACGCTCGACCTCGAGAAGAACGCGCTGATCACGCAGCTCGGCGATCGTCAGTGCCGCGCGAACTGAATTCCCGTTGAATTGCCGGCCAACCATCTTCCTCTAGGCTCGCCCGTGTGGCAGAGGTCGGAGCAGAGCAGCGTGCGCTCTTTCGTCGCTGGCCGGCGGGCGTCTCCGTCGTCGTGGCGGAGGTCGATGGGCGCCGGTCCGGCCTGACCGTCTCGTCGCTGGTCTCGCTCTCGCTCGCACCGCGGCTCGTCGGGATCTCGATCGCGCTCGATGCGTCGCTGCACGAGTTGCTGCGAGACGCGGGCGAGTGGGCCGCCTCGATGCTCTCGGGGGAGCAGGAGCACCTTGCGCAGCACTTCGCGCGCAGCGTGCCGCCGATCGCACTCTGGAACGGCATCGACGTGCGAGACGACGACCCGCGCCTCCTGGTGGGTGCGGTCGGCTGGCTGACCGCCCGGACCGTCGACGAGCTCTCGACCGGTGACCACACGCTCTTCGTCGGCGAACTGCAGACCGTTGAGGAAGCACGCGAGCCGACCTCGCTCGTCTACGTGCACAGGGGCTACAGCAAGGTTTGACCGAGGCGGTCGTCTTCGATCTCGACGGCGTGATCGTCGACTCCGAGCAGGTGTGGGACGACGTGCGCGCCCAGTACGTGCGCGAGCGCGGCGGACGCTACGGCGCGGATGCGACCCGCGCGATGATGGGCATGAGCTCGCCGGAGTGGTCGGCCTACATGGCCGGCGAGCTCGGCGTGCCGGGAACGCCCGAGCAGATCAATGCCGAGGTCGTCGAGCGCATGCTGGCCCGCTACGGGACCGCGCCGCCGCTGATCGACGGTGCGGTCGCCGCCGTGAGTCGGGTTGCGCAGCACTGGCCGATCGCGATCGCCTCGTCGTCCAACGTCGAGTTGATCGACGTCGTGCTCGTTGCAGCCGGCCTGACGGGCATCGTCCGCGAGACCGTGTCATCCGAACAGGTCGCGCGCGGCAAACCCGCCCCGGACGTCTACCTCGAAGCTGCGCTCAGGCTCGGTGTCGACCCGTCGGTCTGTGCCGCGGTCGAGGATTCGCACAACGGCATCCGCTCGGCGAAAGCGGCCGGCATGTACGTGTACGCAATCCCGAACCCGCACTATCCGCCTGGCGACGACGCCGTTGCCGACGCCGACGTCGTGCTCGCGTCGATCAGCGAGCTGCCGGACGCACTACTCGGCGCGGCCTAGCAGGACGCAGCCGTTGTGGCCGCCGAGCCCCATCGCGTTCGAGAGCGCGACGTCGACCCGGGCGCGCCGCGCCTCGTTCGGTACGTAGTCGAGGTCGCACTCGGGGTCCCGCTCGCGGTAGTTGATCGTCGGCGGCAACACCTCGTCGTGCAACGCGAGCGCGCACATGATCGCCTCGATCGCCCCCGCCGCCCCGAAGGTGTGACCCATCATCGACTTCGTGGACGAGACCGCAAGCGTGTACGCGTGGTCGCCGAACACGTCCTTGATCGCACGCGTCTCGGCCGCGTCGCCGAGCGGCGTCGAGGTTCCGTGCGCGTTGATGTAGCCGACCCGTGTGGGCTCGACACCCGCGCGCTCGAGTGCGCCGCGCATCATCGCCGCAACCCCTGTCGCCTCGGGCTCGGGCTGCGCCATGTGATGGGCGTCGTTCGAGGCGCCGTAGCCAAGCACCTCGGCGTAGATCTCGGCGCCGCGCCGCTCGGCGTGCTCCCAGTCCTCGAGCAGGAGCGCGCCCGCTCCCTCTGACATCACGAAGCCGGCTCTCGTCGCGTCGAACGGCCGCGACGCACGCGGCGGATACTCGTCTTCGGCAGCGAGCCCGCGCATCGCGGTGAAGCCGGCCAGGATCAGCGGGATCATGCAGGACTCTGTCCCGCCTGCCAGCACCGCGTCCACCGAGCCGCGCTTGATCATCTCGGCCGCCTCGCCGACGGCGTGCGACCCCGTCGCGCACGCCGAGACGACGGCGTAGTTCGGGCCGGTGATCCCCAGCGAGATCGCGAGCTGGCCCGACACCGAGTCGACGAGCACGTTCGGCAGGAAGTTCGGCGAGACGCGGCTCGGGCCACGCTCGCGCAACGTATCGGCCTGCTCGAGGATGCCGGGCACGCCGCCGATCGCCGACCCGAAGATGATCCCGACCCGCGACGGATCGAAGCCGTTCAGCTTGGCGTCGGCGAGCGCCTCGCGTCCAGCGCCGACTCCGAGCAGCACGTTCCGTTCCAGCTTGCGCGCCTCTTTCGGCGACACCACCTGCGTCGGGTCGAAGCCTTTCACCTCGCCGGCCACACGCACGGGCAGGCCGTCGGTGTCGAAGGCGGAGATCCAGTCGATCCCGCTCTCGCCCGCCTGCGCCGCCGCCCAGGTGCTAGGTACGTCGAGTCCGAGCGGGGTCACCGCACCGACGCCGGTCACCGCGACCCGTCTCATCCGCCAAGCCTAGATGAATGCTTCGCCTACGCTTGGCGCGATGCCTGCACCGAGCATCCCCTTCCCGCCCATGGAGGCCGAGCTCGTCCGCGAGCTGCCCGACGGCGACGGCTGGCAGTACGAGCCGAAGTGGGACGGCTTCCGCGGGGTGCTCGAGAACGTCGGCGAAGAGCTCGCGCTCTGGTCACGCAACGAGCGGCCCCTGCTTCGCTACTTCCCGGAGCTGCGCCCGCTCGGCGACCTCATGCCGGCGCGTTCGGCGCTCGACGGCGAGATCGTGATCGCCCGCGACGGCGCTCTCGATTTCGACGCGATGCAGACCCGGTTACATCCGGCCGAGTCGCGAATCCGGAGGCTGTCGGCGGAGATCCCGGCCGAGTACGTCGTCTTCGACGTGCTGCTCTGGGACGGCGAACCGGTGTGGAAGCTGCCGCTCGCAGAGCGCCGTGAACGGGTCGAAGCCCTCGCCGGATTCCGGATCTCGCCGGCGACACGCGATCTGGCAGCCGCGCGGGCCTGGCTCGACCGCTTCGAGGCACTTGGCCTTGACGGCGTGATCGGCAAGCGGCTCGACGCTGGCTACCTGCCGGGCTCGCGCGACGCGGTGGTAAAGGTGAAGGAGCACCGCACCGCGGACTGCTTCGTCCTCGGCGTCCGCTGGAAGGGCGACCAGAACGCGATCGCGACGCTGCTGCTCGGGCTCTACCGCGACGACGGCGACGTCGACTACGTCGGCTCGTGCGCCGTCGGCGCGCGGCTGCGCGAAGAGGTGGCGCGGCGTGTGCTCCCGCTCATCGACAAATCGTGGGAGGGGCGCATCTCGGAGCCGAACCGCTGGGGGACCGGCGAGCTGCAGGAGAGTCGTGTGCGGCCGGAGCTCGTCGTCGAGGTGCGCTACGACAAGGTGCAGGGGAACCGCTTCCGGCACGGCACGAAGTTCATCCGCTGGCGCGACGACAAGGATCCTGCGGATTGCACGTGGCGCGAGCTCCGCCCGCCGCGCGACCCGGACGCCGCCGGCGTCGAGGAGCTGTTCGAGCGGTAGCCCGCGTCAGGGCGGGCCGGGACGGGGGGCCACGTCCACCGGGGCCGCCGGCTCGAGACCGAGCGCCTCGAAGCGCTGGCGCAAGGACGGCGGGTTCCGCCACATGCCGTGCATCGGATCGCCGGCCGCTGCGATCCGCTCTCGCATCGTCGCGATCGTGAACGCCTCCGGCTCGACGGTCGCGACTTCGTCCCAGCGGAGCGGCGCCGACACCCGCGCGTCGGGGGTCGGGCGTACGGAGTAGGCGGATGCGATCGTGCGGTCACGTGCGTTCTGGCCGAAGTCGACGAACACGCCGACGCGATCGGCGACGCGCCAGGTTGTCGTGGCGACCGCTTGATCGCCGACGCGACGCTCGACCTTCTCGGCGAGTGCCTTCGCGGCCCTCCTCACGTCAGGGAAGAGAATGTCGCGCTTGATCGGCGCCAGAATGTGCAGGCCGGTGGCGCCCGATGTCTTCGGGTAGGAGCGCAGGCCGAGCTCGTCCATCACCGCGTGCACGACGAGCGCGATCTCGCGTACGAAGGGCCACTGGCCCTCGGTCGTCGGGTCGAGATCGATCAGGAGATAGTCCGGCTGCTCGATCTCGGGCACGCGCGAGTGCCACGTGTGCAGCTCGATACAGCCGAGGTTCGCGACCCACGCGAGCCCGGCAGCGTCGTCGAGCACGGCGAAGACTGTCGAGTGGCCGCTCGGGAACTGCACGAAGACCTCGCCGACGTACGACGGATGATTCTTCGGGACGCGCTTCTGGTGGAAGAACTCGCCCGTCACCCCACCGGTGAACCGCTTCATGTGAAAGGGCCGTCGCCGAATGTGGGGGAGGGCGAACGACGCCACGTCGACGTAGTACGAGACGAGGTCGAGCTTGGTCAGTCCGGGCTCCGGGAAGAACACCTTCTCCGGGTTCGTCACCTGAACGTCGGTTCGGCCGATGCGCACGAAGCGAGTATCGTGGAGCGCGTGCTCGAGGGGCATCCACTGACCGACGTGACGCTCGAACCGCTCGACGATCACATCGTCGTCGAGACACTCGACGAGTCCGAGTTGCCGAGCGGGTTGATCGTGCCCGCGAACGAGGCGGCGCAGTGCCGCACCGGCATCGTCGCGGCTGTCGGGCCCGACGTCGGCACGATCGAGCCGGGCGACAAGGTGCTCTTCCCGCGGGACGCGGGTTTCGACGTGCGGCTCGCCCGGTCGTCGCATCGCGTGCGGGTGCTGAAGCGCGAAGATCTGATCGCGCGCATCAGCGATTGACGCCGGTCTGACCCCTGTACCCTGTCGCCCGATCGGAGGGGTGGCAGAGCGGTCGAATGCGGCGGTCTCGAAAACCGTTATCCGTCGTTAGGCGGATCGAGGGTTCAAATCCCTCCCCCTCCGTTTTAGAGCCATTTCTGGCTCAACCATGCGGGTTCTCGGCGAGGTGTGCGGGTGCGCGTCCACTGGGTCGCCTGGTACCCCGGTGTCGCGTCGAACTGGCGAACCACTGGCGAACGGAAAGCGCCCCGGCCGTCGTAGACTCGCGACGTGCCCGCTACCGTCGACGCGCCGCTCGAGGCTAGGATCGCCGACCTCGTCGAGCAGCACCGCGCCGACCTTGAGCACCTCGTCGACGTCCAGCTCGACCGTGCACTCGACCTGATCGTCGCCGAGCGGATCGCCGCCCGGAACGGTCACGCGCCCGTACCGGAGCCTGCTGCCGCCCAGGGCGCGCAAGGCCGCTCTGCATCGACTGTGGCGAACGCCCGGCACTCGCCGGCAGGCGAATCTGCACGACCTGCAAGGGGCGGCGCGAGGTCGAGCGGCAGCGCGAGCAACGAGCCGCACGGTCGACCGCCCGCAGCAGCCGCGCCACGGTCGATGAGGAGCCTCCCCGACCGACCGGCGACGGCTAGGAACGGTCGCCCCGGCACATCAGCTCGCGCCGTGAGCGATCCCGAGACGGCGCCGCCAGTCCAGGGCGGGATCACCGCCCGCGAACTGGCAGACCGCCTGCCACGCCGACGCGAAAGCCTTCGGCTCACGCCGGACGCGCTCGAACGCTGGCTCCTCGACGCCGGCCTCGCCCGGCGTGACGGCGATCGGTTGCGACCGACCCGCCAGGGAATCGAGGCAGGAAGCGACCTGCACGTCTGACCGCTACCGGCTCGAGGCGGAGAAGCAGACCGAGCTGGCCGAGGCGAAGCTCCGCACGCCCGCAAGAACTGCTCGCGAGGCGGTGCAGCACGGTGGCTCAAAGTCGCGCGGCGCGACCTTGCCGGACGGGATCACGCGCTCGATGTCGTCGCGCTGGCAGGCGCTCGCCGCGATCCCCGGCCCCGCCTGACACTCGGGGTCGGCTCGTCGGTCAGGAGACGGCTGCGGCGCTCTCAGCGCCGACGTCGGCGGTCTGCGGCGCGGCCGTCTCGGCCTTCTTCCGCCGGCGGCGCGGCTTCACGGGCGCAGGCTCGGTGATGTGCTGCTCGGCGGCCTTCACGGTCGCCGCCTTCAACGCCGAGGCGCAGACCGGGCAGTTTGTCGTCGCGGCGTCGACGTCGGTCTTCTCCGACCACTTGCTCACGTCGATCCGGCACAGCGTCAGCTTGGCGTCTGCCGGCAGGACGTGTACCTGCTGGCTCCGGGCGGCCTTGACGAGGGTCGAGCCTTCCAGCGTGTTCTTGACGGGCTTGTCGAGCGTCAACGGGCCGCGTGTCTTCGCGGCCGTCGGGGCAGAGGCATTCGTGCTCATGGCGATGTCCTTTCTCGGTGAGGTGTCGGCGGCGGCTCACGGCCTGCCACTCGACCTAGGCGAGTCAACCAAAGCGAACGCGCGTCTACTCACTTGACAATGCCTGATGCGACTCGTCGCAGGGCGACAATGTAGAGATGCCCGAGAAGGTGCCGCGCCTGCTGCTCTGCCGCGAGCCGTATTGCCCCGCCTTCGTCGAGGCGCCCGGCGGCTACTGCCCCGCCCACCGAGCCGGCAGGTCACGAAGCGGCAGCAGTGGCTACGGCAGCAGGTGGACGCGGGTCAGGAACCGCTACTTCGCCACGCACCCCTGGTGTGAACTCTGCGGGCCGCCCACGCCGGCGATCGACGTCCACCATCGTGACGGTCGCGGGCCGGGTGCGCCGGGCGCTAACGACGAGGCGAACTTGCAGGCGCTCTGTCGTGGCTGTCATCGCAAGGTGACCGAGGACATGAAGCGGGCGGCCGAACCGCGACGTCGCAGACGTCGATGACTGACGACGAGCTACGGAGACGCGCTCACGCCTGGGTTGAGCGCACCACGAGGGAGCAAGGCCTCCCGCTCAAGGTCGACAACCCGCTGATCCTCAACGAGGTCGCCGACATTCTCTGGCCGCCGGACAAGAAGCCCGGTCAGGCGTAAGGAGCCTCGCCCAAGCCACTCTTGACCTACTAGAGCAAGCGGTCGAAGTACCCGCGCGCTGAAGGGACGGCGTCTCCCCGCCAACGAGACAGGATTGCCGCAACCTCCTCGCGAGGAACAGAGATGAACCTGCCCCACGCGTTCTCTCCGCCATGCGGGTAGCCGAGAAGGTTGTTGAGCGCGTTGCTGACTGCCACGTACTCATCCTTGGGGCTTGCCGGATCGGGCCATCGTTCAAGCACTTGCGCGACCTGGTCGCGTTCGAGACCCATCAGCGTTCCGAACTCCCAGTCCGGGAAGAACGGGCCGCTCACCGTCGCGGCGAGGCACTCGCCAACGACCGCAACGTCCTTTGGTGAAAGGCGATCAATCGGGCTACCGCTCAGGTCATCCACCTGGGGCAAGATAGCTTCCTCGTGGATAGGTCCTGTTCGGGGGACATTCCCGGAACGCTGGCGCAGGCGACGTTCGCCAAAGCGCACGGCCGAAACTAAGGTCCGGTTGTGGAGTTCATGCGGAAACACACAGTCATCTTCGTAGCCGGGCTAAGCGCCGGGCTGGTCGGCGTCTGGTTCGCATCGGTCTTGCCAGATGCGACCGGCGTGCAGAACGAAGCGGGCGCGACCGCCGCATCCGTCGATACCGCAGCCATGACGCTAATCGGACTAGGGATCGGCATCTTTCTTGCCGCGCTTCTTGGCGTTCTCCTCGCCCGCTCAATCGCGCCTGGGCATGCGGGGATCGAGAGCACAACGGTGGCCTTTGTCGCCGTCGTCGTGCCTGCGATCTTCGCCGCGAATCTCGACGTAGATCGAGTGTCGAGGATCGTTGACGTTCCCTTAGTGTCAATCGCAGTCGCGCCGTTCGCCGGAGCCGGGCTGATCGTTGGACTGGGCCTCGTGACGCTTCGGCGGAAACTGATCTGACTGCGCCGCTCAGGCGTCATTCCGGAACACCTGGCGCAGGCAACACCTGATAGCTCGCTCGTTACAGGGAGGACCGTGGGTCGCGAGTCGACAAGAATCAAGCGTGGCCGATCAACGCCCACGGCGGGCAAGCCTCCTGAACTACTTCGAGGCCCTGCAAGCCGACGAGATCGACTGGCAGGGGTTGACGGTGCGCAAGGCTTACCGCCGCGTAATCACTCGCGAGCAGGTGTTTGATGTCGAGTTCCTGCGTGCGACCACCGATCCCGTACAGCGGATCGTTCTCGGCCTTCAAGGCGGAGAGCTTGAGTTGCTTGACCAACGAGCGAAGCTCCTTGGCGTCTGGCGCGACACTGCGCCCGATCGCTTCGGCGTTCGGGCCATCCCGGCGAGTCAGGATGCAGTCGCTGAGCTTGTGGTCTGGAACGAGTGGCGGTTGCGCAACGGGAGCGTCCTTGCGCACCTGGGCAACGCCGGGATCGTTACAACCGAGACCGAAACGAGCGTCGAACTTCGCTGCAGTGACGGTGAAGGAGAGGTGGACTTCGACGACCTGGTTGTGCGTCTGACGTTCTAGGGGCAACCCGCTCTGGCGTCATTCCGGAACACTGGCGCAGCCGAGCGGGTTGGCCCAGGACGAGCGACGGACGACCCGAGCACCACAAGAGAGCCGCAAGAAGAGCCGCTCACTGACGAAGCGGCGCCGGCGACGATCAACGGCGGCGCCGGCGACGACCGGTAGGGGGTAACACCTCTACGCGACTTCGTTCAGTGAGCAAGCTCGTTCAGGGAACTTGCCGGAAACTGTGCGATCGGGCAGGGGCGTTCTGGCGAGGGGTAGCCGGATGAACCCAGCGGGCTACGCCAGGTCGGCGTGCACCGGATCCGGCGTCGGTGCTGCCGGTGCCGGCGGCGCGATCAGCTCGCGGCAGAAGCCGAGGAGCATCCCCCGGTCGAGAGGCGCGCCGTTCGCGCTCATGCGTGCCGACGACTGGGCGGCCTGGCCGGCGCTCGACAACGGCACGGCGCGATCCCAGCGCCCGTCGGTCACGGCCGACCGAATCCAGATTCCCGCGCTGCTCGCCCGCGTCAGGTCGGCGAGCGCCTGCTCGAGCTCGCCGAGCGCATCCGTCGCCCGTTCCCGTGCACGCTCGGCCTCGGCGTCGAGCGCTTCGATCCAGCCCTCGGCGCCGGCGGCGAGCTGGTCGACGAGGTCGTCCTGGCTGGAGGTCGCGGCGACGCCGAGCGCGCTCGCGTTGCGACGCGCCACTTCGAGTGCGGCCTTCGCCTTCTCGACGCCGGGCGCGACGGCTCCGAGCGCCGCGCCTTTGCGTGCACGCTCGGCCGCCTTCGCGACGTCGTCCTGTTCAAGCTGCCGCAGCTCGGCCTCGCGCTCGGCGAGTTCTTCCTGCGAGCGGCGGAAGCGATCGCGCAGCCCGGCCGCGTCCTCAAGCGCCACGGTCACCGCTGCCGGCCTTGCGACCTGCGGTACTTGATCGATGCTGACCCGGCTCTCCATCAGGACCCGAACAGGTCGTCGAGGTTGACGTCGTGGGCGCCGGCGGGAATCCGGCCGGTCTTGATCGCCACGGCCTGACGCAGCACCCCGTTGATCTGCTCGTTCGCGACAGGGCGAGGCTGTCGCCCGCCGGCAGCGCCGCCGACGCCGACACCGATCGAGCCGGCGACCGGCGGCTCCTCGTCGGGCACGAGCGCAGGCGCGTGACCTGCGGCGCGGCGGATCGTGTCGGAGAAGTCCGAGCGTGTCACTGGCGACCAGCCGCCGATCTGATGATCCGGTTCATGTCGCCGCCGGCGCCGGCGAACTGGCCGTCACCGTGGCGCGCGCGCAGTGTCGGATCGCGCACGCCGATCTCTTGCGCCAGCGCCCGCGCGTCGGCGTGCAGCTCGTCGATCGTGCTGCCGGAGAGGCGGCGGCTGGCGGCTTCGTCGAGGCCGTGTTCGCGGCCGACGGTGACCCTCACGTACTCGAGGAGCTTCGACGCAGCGTCGTCGTCCATCGACCAAGCGTAGCCGCGCTCGCGGCCAGAACAGGTCGGGCGGCCGCTATCGTGGCGGGTGCGATCGGCGCAGAGCTTCACACTTCGCGCTGAGGGGCCGGGTAACACCGGCCCTTCGCTATTTGCGGACAGTTTTCCCGCTATTTGCGAGAGCGCGGCTTGTGAGAACGCGCTAGAGTCGTGGTTGTGAAGCTCTGGTGCGTCGATGCGTCCTTGTGATCGCCGCTCGGTGAATCCGACCGGGCCGCTGCTCGTCCAGAACGCCGACGCCGGCGACGTTGATCGCGCGGCGGCGCTTTTGATCGCGGCGCTGCGCGAAACCGAGGACGAGTCGGTCGAGCACTACGCGCAGCGCCGGCGCATCGAGGAGTTCCGGCACTCGGCGCTGCCGACCGTCGTGTTCGCCGAGAAGCTCGCCGCGAACGGCGACACGGTCGCGACCAAGTTGCTGACCGAGATCGTCGAGGCCACGACCGGCGCCGACGCGGCCCTCGACCGGGACGTCGCCGGGTCGAGTCGTCTGCTCGACGAGGCCGTGGAGACGATGAAGCGGCTTGTCGATCATTGCCTCATCCGGCAGCGCCAGCTCGATCGGCAACAGGCCGCCCGTCTCGAACGGGAAGAAGCCGAGCGGCTTCGCCGTCTCGTGCGGGAGCGCCAGGCTGTGATCGCGCAGCACGAGAGCCGCTACGCGCAGGTCCTTGACACGTCGCCGGCGTCGCTTGACTCGGCGCTGCTCGTCCGGGCACGTTCAGCGGCACGTCAGTCCCGGCCGCGCCGGCAGGCAGGCGACGGAAGCCGGGTTGGGGAGCGCGGGCCGCCCCGACCCCGAGCGCGACCAGCTTCCGACGAAGACGGCCCTGACGACGATCTAGCCGCAGCCGACGGAGCGCCCGCATGAGGCGCGACCTCGATCGCGTCCTCGAGCTGCTCGCCGCCGGCGACAGTGGTGCCGCCTGCGCGGCGATCGCCGACCTGGAGTGGCAGGCGTTCCAGCGTCGCGACCGCGCGGCCGGCGAACTGGGCTATGCACGCAGCCGTGCTGAAGGCGGCGACCTGGCGGCGTCCTCCCAGATCGTCATCCGGCTGCGGGAGACGAGCCGATGAAGACGGGCGAGCCAACGCGGGTGGAATGGCGGTCGCTGGCGCTCGATCCCGAGTGCAAGCTCGAATGGCGGGCCCGCCTTGCGGCCTGTGCGTTGGCCGAGGAGATGGGTCGCGAGGAGTGTTACGTCAGCATCCCGAGGCTGGCGAGGAGGATGCGCGTCAGCGAACGGTCGGCGTACACCTCGGTCACCGAGCTTGAGCGGCACGGGTTCCTGGTCGTCGATCGTCGCGACGGCGTCACGAATCGGTATCGCCGACAGCTTCCACCGCTGCACGACGTGCAGGGGTCAGAGGGCCGAACCCCTGCACGAACCCCTGCACGAACCCCTGCACGAACCCCTGCACCACGTGCGGACAAGACAGATAGACAGATAGACAGAGAGACAGAAGTGCGCGAGGCGGCCTCTCGGCCGAATGCTCAGTCGCTCGTCGCGTACTACATCGACCAGGCCCGCGAGCTTGGTGCCGAGCCACCGCGTCGTGTTGTCGGTCAAGTCGCCCAGCAGCTCGGCGCGCTCGTTCGTGAGGGGTACGACGAACCCACGCTGGAGACCGCGCTCGCGCTTCTGCTCGCGCGTCGTCTTCACCCGTCCACGTTGCCGACGCTGATCGTTGAGGCGCAAGCCGGGCCGGCCGCGCCACGTCGTACACGAGACGAGCATCCGGTCGACCGTCGCTTCCGCGAGGTGCACGGGTTCGACGCGGCCGAGCTGAACCGGCGGCGAGACGTACCTCACGCCAGGCCGAACGCCGCTCCGCATCCCCGTGCGCTTCCTCCCGGCGAGGAGGCGTCGTGAAGGAACAGGCCGCGCGTGAGCTGGTGCTGCCGCTGAACGCGGCGTTCCCGATGTCGGAGGCAACGTTCGCGTTCTGGGTGCATCGGCTGATGCAGCTCGACGACGTCGAGGCCGCCGAGGTAGCGATCTACCAGCTGATCAACTCCACCACCGAACGCTGGCTGCCGGCGTTCGGCGCGTTCCTGGTCGCCTACCGGGCCGCACTGCGACGGATCGAGGAGAGGCGGGCACGTGAGCGTGCGCTTCCTGAGACGCCGGTCGACTTCCCGGCGCAGGCCGCGAAGGCGCGGGAGCTACTCGAACACCTTCGCCTGCGTGAGATCGACGACACCGGCGAGCGCCGGAAGGGAGGGAAGTGAATCCGATGACACGTCGAGTGTTCGACCGTCGCTACACGTCGCCGTGCGCCGGCACCTTCGAGGAGCCGGGCACCTGTCCGCGCTGCGGCCGCGACCTGATCGCGAACGGCACCCATCCGCGCTACTGCGACCACCGCTGCCGTCAGGCGATCGTGGCGCTGCCGCTCGAGGAGCGTGCGCGTCGGAGAGCCGTGACGCCGGTAGGACGATGCGTCAACTGTGCGGCCGCGATCCCGAGCGCGCGCTACGGCTGCTCGCGGGCCCGCAACGCATGGATCAAGCACTGGCGGAACGCCTCCAGCGGCCGCCTCCGGTTCGGCCAAGAGGCGTGGGAGTGGCTGGGGGCGAAGCTCGATCTGCCGGCGAGCGACGAGCGGTTGCCGGCGATCGCGAAGCAGCTGACGAAGGCGGGCCGCCTGACCCTGCTCGTCGACGGCGACCGGATCGTCGGGATCGCCAAGGCCAAGCCCTCGACGAGCGAAAACGACGCCGGCGCGACGCCGGCAGCAAGGAGCGAGTGATGAGCGAGTCGCTATCGATGACGATCCGGTGCGCCCAGTGTGAACTCGCGGGCCTCCCGGAGCACTTGATCACGGCCTGCGTGGTCTGTGGCTGGCCGCCCGCACTCAACGGGATATGCCGCTGCGGCGCACTCGTTGTATCCCCGCGCGGAACGGATGACGCCGGCAACGAGCCGGCAGGAATGAGCACGACATGACCACCGCACCGGCCGACACCCGCGAGGTGATCCTCGCCACGATCCGGCAACGGCTGCTCGACGACGACGCGCACGTCGTGCGCCTCGACGACGCCAGCTACGACCGGCACGTCGACTCGATCGCCGAGCACGCGCTCGACGCGGCGATCGCTCGCGGGTCCCGACTCGCCGATGTTCACGACGCGGCCAGAGCCGAGGTTGCATGCACCCCGCTGCCCGGCTCGACGGTCGACCTCGACCCGGACGGACCAAGCCCGTTCAATGAGAAGCTCGATCCCGTCGCCGATCTGCCCTTCGAGCAGATCGGGCTGGTGCCGCCGTTCCCGGATGCACCTGAGAGGACGCTCAACGACCTGCGCCGTTCGATGACGGTGCGGCTGCTGAGCATGCTCACCATCACGATCGACGCGAGGGCGTCGCGAGCCGTCATCGACGTGTTCACCGCGAGGGCGAGAGAGCTCGGCCTCGTGAACCCCCAGCTCGGCGACGTGATGGACAGCCACGAGCGGGTCGCGCTGTTCACCGCCGGCCTCTACGGCGAGGAGGAGCCGTGACCGGGCGCACCCTTCCCGCCCACGGCGATCGCGTGGTGACGCCCGATGGTCCCGGCCAGGTCGTGGGTCGGCATGTCGCCGAAACCTATTTGTACGGCCGTCTCGAGCGCCGCAACTACGTGATCGTCCAGCTCGACCGCGAAGGACGGCGCTTCTACTCGCCCGTCGACGTGACCGTGGAGACGCCGGAGTCATGACCGTCCGGCAGGACCTCGCCGACCGGCTCGTGGACGCGCTCGCCGAGCACGGGCCGTGCTCGGGCAGGCAGCTCGCACTCGCGGTCGGGGTCCGCAAGCAGGTCGTGCTGGCCGAACTGCGGGATGCGCGACGGTTCGAGCGGGCCGGTCGGGGACCGACCAGCGTGTGGCGTTCGACGGGAACCGATCAGGAACCGTTGTGTCGCGTCGCGACGCCCGCCCGTGACTACGACATCACGCCCGATGTGCGCGACCTGCTGGCGTCGATCCTGATGCGCCTCGACGTGCTCGAACGAATGCTCGCACCCGAACCCTCGGCGATCGCGAAGGCCGACGCGCCGCTCGTCGGGCAGCTCGACGTCTACGACGCGATCGCGGTGAACGGAAACGGGGAGGCGCCGGAGTCGTGAGCGACCGCCCGGCTGTACCGCGCGTCGCGTTGCGCTGGCCGGGCGAGGTCGCTGAGTCACTCGGCGTCAGCCGGAGCTGGTTGTACGAGAGCGGCCTCGCCGGCGAGCTCCGATTCATGCGCCGCGACCGAGTGCGGCTCGTGCTCGTCTCCGAACTCGAGAAGACGATCCGGGAGAGGAGCGCCAGGTGGGACGAACGATCGACGTGAACGATCCAGAACGGGCATCATCGACGCCGGGAAGTGTCGGCCCGGCGGAGTCACCGCCGACGTCGACGCACTCCTCACAACACGAAAGGAACGATCGGAATGACTCCGACCGACCCTGCGACCCGCAGGTCCAGTAATCCATTCCCAGGGGTCAGGCGGTTGCACTCGCGTGGCTGCCCTGCCTGGGCCGACGCCGACGCACGGTGCAGCTGCCGGGCGGGCTTCGAGGCATCCGTCTACGACAAGGCGGCGAAGGAGAAGATTCGCCAGGTGTTCGCGACCGCAACGGCGGCGCGAGCGTGGCGCTCCGATGCGCTCTCGGGAGTTCAACGCGGAACGCTCCGCGTCTCCGGGCCGACCACGGTCGCCGACGCCGCCGACGCCGCCGTCGCCGGCATGACCGCCGGCACGATCCGCACCCGCTCCGGCGACAGGTACAAGCCGAGTGCGATCCGCAGCTACAAGCAGGCGTTCGACGTCCACGCCCGCGCCGACCTCGGCGCGATCCGGCTCGGCGACATCGAGCGTCGTGACGTGCAGCGACTCGCCGACCGGATGCTCGGCAAGGACGCATCACCCAGCACGATCAGGAACTCCCTGATGCTGTTGCGCGTGGTGTTCCGCAGGGCGCTCCGCGACGGGCTGATCGCGGTCAACCCGACGACCGGGGTCGAGCTGCCGGCGAACCGCGCCGAACCGATCGAGATCGTCTCGGTCCCGAACGCGGCCACGTCGATCGCCGCCCTCGACTCCGAGCGCGACCGTGGAATCTGGGCGACCGCGTTCTACGCCGGCCTGCGCTGCGGCGAACTAATGGCGTTGCGCTGGCGCGACGTCGACCTCGCCGGCGGCGTGCTGAACGTCGAACGATCCTACGACCCGAAGGCGAAGCAGTTCATCGAGCCGAAGTCGCAGGCGGGACGACGCCGTGTCCCGATCGCCGACATCCTCCGCAGCCACCTGCGGGCGCTCGCGATCGCCTCCCGACGCTCCGACCCGGACGCCCTCGTCTTCGGTGACACGCCCCACACGCCGTTCGACTACGGCGCGATGCTCTACCGCGTCCGCGCCAACTGGAAGGCCGCCGACGTCAACCCGGTCGGTCTGCACCAGGCCAGGCACACCGCCGCGTCGATCTTCATCGCGGCCGGGATCAACATCAAGGTGATCTCGACCGTGATGGGACACTCGTCGATCACGATCACGCTCGACCGGTACGGACACCTGATGCCCGGCTCGATCGCCGAGGCGACCGGACAACTCGACGCCTACCTGGAACGCCCCCACGACGGGCGAACGGGCGAATCAACTGGCGAACCGAACTGACCGTCCCTGCAAATGGCGATTTAGAGAAGTCTCGAAAACCGTTATCCGTCGTTAGGCGGATCGAGGGTTCAAATCCCTCCCCCTCCGCCTCGAGGCCCCGGAAACGGGGCTTCGTCGTTCAGGGTCGATCCTCGGCCGACGATCGCAAACGGTCGCGCCGCAGGTGACGGCTCGGGGCAGTCTATGAGGGTCGTTCCACGGCTACCCTCTGCACGTCCGCGTGGAGGGGTGTCCGAGCGGTCTAAGGAGCGCGACTGGAAATCGCGTATGTGCCGAAAGGTGCATCGAGGGTTCAAATCCCTCTCCCTCCGCTTCCACCGAAAGCCCGCCGCGCGCGGGCTTTCGCGTCGAAAGTGCTGCGATACGATGCGCGACTTCGGGAGAAGTGGCCGAGTGGCTGAAGGCGGCGCCCTGCTAAGGCGTTAGGTGGGGAAATCCCTGCCTCGAGGGTTCGAATCCCTCCTTCTCCGTTCCGTCCCCCGAACGGGTGAGGCGAGGATCACCCCTCTGGGCGATGCCCGGGGCCGCTGCAGTCCTGCACGATGCCCCTTGCCGGCTCCCCCAATACTTTGTCGGCGAACTGACGTGACTGCGGCGAATCCCGCCCCTCCCCCGGGCGGGTTTCGCGCGTCAAGGGCGCCTTTCCTACTTCCCGGCGACGCTCGAGACGTACGCGGAGACGTCGTCGATCTGCTTCGCGCTCAGGGTTCCCTTGAAGGCCGGCATCGGGCCGCCCCCGTTTTCCACCTGGTGCTTCACCGTCGCGAAGGCGGGTTTCAGCTGGTCGAGATTCGGGCCGACGGTGCCGGTCGAGCCGGCGTCCTTCAACGTGTGGCAGGCGGCGCAGCCGGCGCTCGCGAAGACGGCCTTGCCGGCGGTCGCGTCTCCTGTGGCCGGCGGCGGTGTGGTCGAGCCGGCCGACGTGGTCGTCGCAGACGCAGTGGTCGGCGTCTCGGCCGCTTTCGCCACCTCCTTCTCCTTCCCGAACACGAGGACGGCGCTGATCATGGCGACGAAGAACAGGAGGCTGACGACTGCGAACCAGCCGACGTGGCGACCCGGGAAGTTCGGGTTCCGGCGTGGCAGCACCAGCGCCGAGACGAGCGCGAAAATGATGAACACGCCCCCGACCGTGGCCAGCCCGAGTTTCTGGCCGGTCGTCAGCCCGGCGACGACGAGTGACGTCGACAGCATCGCGGGCGGAACCTACCCGAACTAGGAGGTCGCCGCGCCGGTTTCGGCGGCCGGCCGCAGGTAGAGCAGCTCGTACACCGATGCTGCGATCACTGCACCCGCGAACGGGCCGACGTACCAGATCCAGAAATGCGCCCAGTGGTCGCCGACGAGCTGCGGCCCGAACGCGCGCGCAGGGTTCATCGCGGCACCGGTCAGGACGCCGCCCATGAGCACGTCGATCGTGATCGTGAGACCGATCGCCAGGCCCGCAACCTGTTTGAAGGTGCTGCGCGGGTCGACGGCGGTCCCGAAGACGACCCACACGAGGAAGAACGTCAACACCGCTTCGATCACCACGCCCTGCCCGGCGCCGATTCCGCCGCCGAGAGACGGAACGCCGAGGTGCGACTGGGACTCGAGGGCGGTCGGGAGCACCCACTTCAGCAGGAGCGCGGCCAGCGCGGCGGCTCCGAACTGGGCGACCCAGTAGCAGGCGGCGAGTGGGGGTGCGATCCGCCGGGTGATCAGGAAGCCGAGCGTGATCGCCGGGTTGAACAGCCCGCCCGACGTGAAGCCCATCGCGCAGACCATGACGCCGATCGCCAGGCCGTTCGCGAGGGCGATGTCGGTCAGCGTCCGGGCGAACACGACGGAGCCGGCGCCGATGAAGATGAGCGTGAAGGTGCCGATGAACTCGGCGACGCACCTGCGGAGATAGTCACCAGCGAGCATGACCGCGAGAATAGGAGCTGCATCGGACGTCAGATCATGAAGGCCCCGTTGTTGTGGTCGATCGCCTGCCCCGTCACTCCGAGCGCATCAGGAGACAGCAGCCAGGCGACCGTCGCCGCGATCTCCGCCGGCTCGCTCATGCGTCGCAGCGGCACTTCCTGCATCGCCACGTCGAAGGCCTCCTCCCGGGTCAGTCCGTCGAAGGCGTCCAGTCCTTCCCACGCCATGTCGGTGTCCACCCAGCCGGGGCAGATCGCGTTCACCTGGATCCGTCGCGGAGCGAGCTCGGCGGCGAACGCGCGGACCAGCCCGAGCAATCCGGCCTTCGACGAGCAGTAGGCCGTATAGCCCGCGACGCCGATCCGGGCGAGGATCGACGAAGTGACGACGATCCGCCCGCCCTCGGGAAGCAACCGCTCGGCGGCCCGGATGCACCAGTAGGTGCCGAACAGATTTGTCTGGACGATGTCGTCGAACCGATCGCCGGCGCCCGCCTCGTTCGGCCCGCCGAGCCCCGCGTTCGCCACCAGGAAGTCGAGCGGCTCGTCGATCGCCGCGAAGACCTGCGCCCGGTCGCGGATGTCGCACGACCTCGTCGTCGCGCCCGGCACGACGTCGCGCAGCCGTGACTCGTCGCGGGCGAGCAAGGTGAGGCGAGCGCCCTCGGCCGCCAGGCGCTCCGCGACGGCACGACCGATGCCGGTCCCGGCGCCCGTCACGATTCCGTGCTTGCCGGCCTGGCGATTCACGCGCGCGAGTCTACGGGCGTGGCGCGCGCGGTCGCGCCGCGCGCGGCGAATCCCGAGAACGACCAGTAGGCGATCGCCGCCGCTTGCACGGCGACGATCGCCGTCAGCACCGGGCGGGCGCCCCAAGCCGCCAGCGCCGGGCCGACCGCCAGGACACCGAGCGGCGAGACGATGCCGCTCATCCCCAGCGAGAATGCAGACACCTGTTGCCGCAGTGAGCGGGGCGTCCGGATCGTCATCACGCCGCCGGCCGCGGAGTTGACGAACGGGTTGACGAAGCCGGAGCCGAAGAGCGAAAGCACCTCGACCCAGGCGGGTGCGTCGAACGTCAGGAGCACGAGCGGAACGACCTGCGCGAGCATCCCGACACTCGCCATCAGGAGTGGCTCGACCCGGTCGAGCAGGCGGAACGCAAACACGCTGCCGAGGATCGCGCCAGCGCCGAAGCCGCCGAAGATGAAGCCGACGAGGTGCGGGTTTCGGTCGTAGTCGGCGTACACGAGGAACGGGATCGCGACGAACAGCGCCTGCCAGCACAGCTCGATCACCAGCATCCCGAGCATCCAGGCGCGGAGCAGTCGTTCGCGCCAGATGAACTTCGCCCCCGCGAAGAAGTCGTCGAGACCGGGGGAGTCCTGCTCGTGCGGGGCCGTGCGCGGCACGAACAGCCATACGAGCGCAATCGAGACGCAGTAGGTCGCCGCGTCGATGTACAGCACGCTCGTTGCGCCCACGAGCCCGATCAGCACGCCTGCGGCCACCGGACCGAGGAGGATCGTCAGCCGGTTCGCGGCCTGGAAGACGGCGGCTGCCTTCCCGATCACCCGTTCGTCCTCGCCGACGACGTCCGGCACGATCGCGATCCGCGCGCCGAACGCAGGTGCCGAGAACGCGCCGATCGCGAACACGAGCGCGAGCAGCGCGACGAACGGCAACAGGTCGGCTGCGTAGAGGAGCGGGATCGCGAGCGTCAGAGGCGCACGCGCCATGTCGCAGGCAAGCAGCGTCGTACGCGCACCTGCACGCGTCGCGAGCCGTCCGCTCAAGATGCCGAAGATCCCCATCGCCGCGATCTCCGAGGCGGCCACCCAGCTCATCCGCGTCGCGGAACCCGTCGTCACCAGCACGAACCACGGGATCGCGACCGCCGACATCTGCGAGCCGGTGGTCGACACGATCTCCGCGGCGAGCAGCGCGACGACCGTGCGGTTGCGGAGGATCACGGCTCGGTGACGGCGCCGAACGAGATGACCACTTGGCGCGTGCCGCGTCGACCGCCGCTGCCGCGAAACTCGTCGAGCAGCTCCTCGAAGCGGGCGCCGAGCTCTTCGAGCTCCGCCGCGGTCAGCACCAGCGTCGCCGCCGACGTCTGGGCAGCACGCCGCCACCTCGCAGGCAGCTCGTGCTCGCGCCTGAGCGCGTTTCGAACCCGCTGCTGCTGGCGGCCGACCAGTTCGTCGCGCAGCACCGTCGCTTCGAGGCCGTCGGCCTCGAACTCGATCCGAGCGGCCGCGGCACGCCACGGCCGCTCGCGGCCCGCGCCGCTTGCCGCTTCCTCGACGAACCCCCACTTGGCGAGCGCGCGTAGGTGGTAGCTGCAGGAGGAGGGGCTGTCGCCGACCGCCGCACCGCACTCGGTCGCGGTCGCGTGATCGACCGTATGCAGGTGATCGAGCAGCGCGAGGCGGGTTGGATGCGCCAGTGCGCGCATCGCGCGCGGGTCGGTCAGTGTGAGCGAGGCATCGAAAGAGATCTTTCGAAACTACTCTTTCGAACGCCACGCGTCAAGCACGACCCGTTCCTTCTCGCGCGCGAGACCGGCAGGCGCCTCTGCCGGCGCCTCGCCTGAGCGCACCCAGTCGAGCGTGTCTCGAACCGTCTCGCCGAGCGGACGGGTCTCGAGCCCGGCTGCGAACGCAGCCTCGGGGTCGATCGAGAGCATTCCCCGATGCCCGTCGTCGTGGAGCCAGAGCGGTAACTCCATCCACTCGCCGACGTCGTTCGCGGCCAGGAAGTCGCCGTCGACCCAGACGAGCTCGGCGTCCGAGCCGGAGACGTCCGCGCACGTCTCGAATACCGACACCCGGGTCGTGGGATGGTCGACGGCGTTGTAGGTACCCGCGGTCCCGTTCTCCGCGGAACGCACGATCCAGTCCGCGAGGTCGCGTCCGTCGATCACCTGCGCCGATGCGTCTGGCGGGGCGGGTGCGAGCACCGCTCCGCCCGCCGCGATCCGTTCCGGCCAGTACGTGAAGCGACCGGTCGGGTCCCACGGCCCGACGATCAGGCCGGGCCGGAGGATGAACGCGTCCGCGATCCGCTCGCGCACGACGTCCTCGCAGTCGGCTTTCAGCTCGCCATAGGCTTCTTGCCACTCCTCCGTCGGCCGCTCCAACTCGCGGACCGGCGAGGACTCCGTCGGCGGCGTGCTCAGATCGGCGTAGACCGAGATGGATGAGACGAAGGTGTAGTGACCTACGTCGCCGAGCGCGTCGATCGTCCGGGCGACGATTCGCGGCACGTAGCCGCTCGTGTCGACGACGGCGTCGAACGCCAGGCCTTCGAGTGCGGAGAGATCGCCGTCGCGGTCGCCGCGCAGCCGTTCGACGTCCGGGAAGAGCTCGGGCCGTGTCTGTCCGCGATTGAAGAGCGTCACGTCGTGTCCGCGCTCGAGTGCGGACACCACGACGTGCCGGCCGAGGAACCGGGTGCCGCCGAGGACGAGGATGCGCATACGCTCCAGCCTATGTTGGACATCCGGCACGCCGAGCCGGGCGACCATCAGCGCGTCGTCGCCGTGATCGACGATTGGTGGGACGGCCGCGCGATGGCGGCGATGCTGCCGAAGCTGTTCTTCGTCCATTTCCGAGACACGTCGTTCGTCTGCGAGCGCGATGGCGCGCTCGCGGGATTCCTCTGCGGCTTCCGGTCACAGACGTTCCCAGACGAGGCCTACGTCCATTTCGTCGGCGTCGATCCGCTCGCGCGCGGGGCCGGCGTGGGACGCGCGCTGTACGAACGCCTTTTCGCCGCCGTCGCACCTCGGACGATCGTGCGTGCGGTTACCTCGCCGGTCAACGAGCGCTCCGTGGCGTTTCACCAGGCGCTCGGATTCGAGGTCGAACGCACCGACCCTGTGTACGACGGGGCCGGTGAGCCGCGAGTGCTGCTCGTCAAGCGGCTGCCGTAACCCTTTCGAGGGATACGGGGTCGCGTGGCGCGATCCGACCATTCGGAGGTGGGTGTACCGGTCTACCGGGGGCCGTTCGGCGCACCGCAAGCGGAGCGGCTGCTTTGGCGCGCAGGCTTCGGCCCGCGACAGGGCGAGGCCGAGGCACTGGCCAAGCGCGGGCTCGACGGCGCAGTCCGTTCGCTGCTCGACCCCGGGCCCGAGAAGCTGGTCGGGCCTCGTCCGCACGACGACAAGGGTCGGCCGCTCGCACCGGCCGACGCGTGGGGCCACGACCACTGCTGGTGGCTCGACCGGATGGTCCGGACGTCGCGCCCGCTCGTCGAGCGCATGACGCTCGTCTGGCACGACTGGTTCGCAACCTCGAACGAAGGCGTCGGCAGCCAGGCGCTGATGATCAAGCAGAACGACCTGTTCCGCCTCCATGCCGTCGGGTCGTTCCACCGGCTGCTGCTCGATGTCACGAAGGACCCGGCCATGCTGAAGTTCCTGAACGGCACCGAGAACGTCAAGGGCGCCCCGAACGAGAACTACGCCCGCGAGATGATGGAGCTGTTCACGCTCGGCGCCGACCGCGGTGCCTACAGCGAGCGCGACGTGCGCGAGCAGGCTCGCTCGCTGACCGGCTGGCAGAACAGCTGGAGCCGGGGAAAGGGCGATTACAACTTCCACTTCGAGGCTCGCGACCACGACGACGGAATGAAGACGGTCTTCCACAAAGCCGGCCGCTTCGACTGGCGGGACGCGTGCCGGCTCTGCGTCTCGCACTCGGCACACCCCTCGTTCTTCGTCAACAAGCTCTGGAGCTACTTCGTTCCGGAACCCCCGAGCCGCTCGACCCTGAACGGGCTCGAAGCGCTCTACCGGCAGGGCTACGAGGTTGCACCGGTGGTCAGCGCGATCCTCAAGCACCCGGTGCTGATCGACGGCCCTCGGATGGTGAAGCCGCCGATCGTCCATCAGGCGGGGCTGCTGCGCAGGATCGGCGCCGGTATCACGACCACCGATTGGGCCTGGATCGGCCAGCTCGCGGGACAGCAGCTGTTCTATCCGCCGAACGTCGCCGGCTGGGACGACTCGCGCTGGCTCGACACGGCGACGTATCGCGGACGCTGGATCGCCGTGCAGCGGGTGCTTCGCGACTACCACCTCGATCCGGCCAAGCCGCCGAAAGGGCTGCCGGCCGACGCGGCCGGGCTGCTCGCGCGGGCCCTCACCTTCTGGCGCAATCCCGCGCTCTCGTCCGGCACGCACGCGGCGCTGCTGCGGTTCGCCCAGGCGTCGCTGCGCGACGCCCGCGGTCAGAAGTGGAAGCAGACCGAGTACCCGGTGCTGATCGAGAACGCGCTTCGCCAACTGATCGCCGTCTCGCCGGACGTGCAGACCTCATGAGCCGCATCTCCTGCGACGAGTGCTCGCGCGCCGACGTCCTGCGTGCCGCCGCGGGGAAAGGGCTGCCGGCGATCGAGCCGGGGATGCCGACACCGGCCGGTACGGGGTTGACGCGCCGCTCGTTCGTCGCGCGGTCGGCCGGACTCGCACTGGCCGTGTACGGCGTGGGCAAGCTCCAGTGGTTCGAGGAGGGCATCGCCGCCGCCGCGACCGGGCCTCAGAAACCGATCCTCGTCACCGTCTTCCTGCAGGGCGGCGCCGACGCGCTGTCACTGCTCTATCCCGACGGCGATCCGCTCTACCGGAAGTACCGGTCTGTGCTCGCGGTCAGCGGCGGGAGCCCCTTCGCCGAAGACGCGCGGCTGCTCTGGAACCCTGCGTTGGCACCGATCGAACAGCTCCACACCGAGGGAAAGGTGTCGGTGCTGCCGTCGGTCGGCTACGACCATCCGGACCAGTCGCATTTCACCTCGCGCCACTTCTGGGAGGTCGGCGCAACCGATCCGCGCCTGCTGACCGGCTGGCTGGGCCGCTACCTCGATCTCGCGGGCACGCCCGACAACCCGCTCCAGGGGCTCTCGATGACCGGTTCGCTCCAGCCGGCGCTCGCGACGTCGAAGGTGCCGGTGGCTGCGATCGACGGACCCGACCAGTACGACTTCTGGGTGCCCGGCGTCTGGGGCGAGGTGCAGAACCGCATGCTCGACGCGATCGGTGGCCTCGGGCACGCGAAGCAGCGCGATCCGGCGCTCCGGGTCGCAGCCAACGTGACCGCGCAGGCCGACAGGCTGCGGCGTCAACTCGCGCCGTTCGCGGGCACCAAACCGGTGGCGCCGGCCGTGCCGTACCCGACCGGCGGCGACGCCTTCCCGGCCCGCCTGCAGGGTCTCGCCGCCATGATCGCCGCCGGGCTGCCGCTCCGCTGCGTCGCGCTGGAGGCGACCGGCGAGTACGACACGCACGCCGGTCAGGCCGCGGCGCTCGGCCCCGCGCTGACGACGACCGCCGCGTCGCTCTTCGCGTTCCAGCGCGACCTCGAGGCGCGCGGTGTCGCCGACCGCGTCCTCACGCTCGTCTGGTCGGAGTTCGGGCGGCGCGCGAAGGAGAACGGCTCCGGTGGGACCGACCACGGCGCTGCCGGCACCGGGTTCCTGATCGGCACGCGGGCGGCAGGGACGCAGGTGGGCGAGTTCCCGGGCCTCGCGTCGGGCCTCGACGCAGACGGGAACCTCAAGGCGACGTCGGACTTCCGCGGCGTCTACGCCTCGCTCCTCGAGCAGTGGCTCCGCTTCGACGCCGCCCGGGTGATCCCCGGGGCACACAAGTTCAACCGGCCGCAGCTGGTCAAATGAGGCTGGCGCTGCTCGTCGCGGCGCTCTTCTTCGCCGGCAACACGGTGTTGCTCGCGCAGGCTCCGGCTCCCTCGCGCATGCAGGTAGTCGCTCGCGAGTTTTCGTACTCGCTCTCGCGTACGCGGCTGAAACCGGGCTCGGCGGTGATCGAGCTGGCGAACTTCGGCCAGGACGCGCACGACTTGCGCGTGCAGCGGATCGGCGCCCGGCACATCGCGGGCACGCCCGTCGTCGAGCCGGGGCAGCGTGCGGAGCTGACGGTGAGGCTTGCTCCGGGGCGATACTCGTTCTGGTGCTCGGTCGCAGACCATCGAGCGCGCGGGATGCGCGCGACGCTGATCGTCCGGTAACGCTCGACGACGTCGGGGACCCGGCCGGCACCCCGGTCGTCTACCTGCACGGTGGCGGCGATTCGCGTCTCTCCCGGCATCCGGACGACGGGATCGCAGCGGCGCTCGGCGTGCGGCTGCTGGCCGTCGACCGGTGCGGGCCGGCGGCACGGCGCGGCTCGCTTCGGAGTTGGGGCGAGGAGATGCTGCGCGTGCTCGAGCAGGACCGGTTCGCGGTCATCGGCTGGTCGGCGGGCGGGCCACATGCACTGGCGTTGGCGGCGGTTGCGCCGGAGCGGGTGACCAGGGTCGCGCTCGTCGGCTCGATGCCGCCCGTCGCCGGCAACAGGCTCCTGGCGCGCGACGTGCAGCGTGCGATGCGTACCGCCCGGGTTGCGCCGCGCGTCGCCGCCCGCGCGCTCGAGGCGTGGGGCAAGCGTCCACCGCCGCCGACCGGCGATCCCGCGACCGACGCTGCGTATGCCGCCGGACGCAGGGAGTCGTTCCGGCACGGCGGCCTCTGGCTCGCCCGCGAGCTCGCCTACCTCACACGCCCGTGGGGCTTCGAGCTCGAGGACGTGCGCGCTCCGGTCACGCTCTGGTGGGGCGAGGACGACACAGTCTGCGTCCCCTCGATCGGCCGCGACTACGAGCGGTCGCTGCCGAACGCGACGCTGCGCCTCGAGCCGGGCACGCACCAGATCCTCTTCAGCCGCTGGCGCGACATCCTGGCTGACGTAGCCGGCCCGGTTCCGCCTCCGACGGGCTGAGGCGACGGGGCGGTCCGGGTTCACCGGGGCGGGCGCAGCGTCGCGAAGGCGTCAGTGACTTCGAGCCGCTGCGAGGCGAAGCGGAAGACCGCCGCTGGGCGCCCACCCGACCGGCCCGAAGGTCGCAGTCCTTCGATGCGCTCGAGGACGCCGCGGCGAAGGAGCACCCGTTGCAGGTTCGTCGCGGCGACGTCGTGCCCGAGCGCCGCCACGTAGACCTGGCGGAGCTCCGAGATCGTGAACGTCGCCGGTGCGAGCGCGAAGCCGATGTTGGTGTACGACAGCTTCGCGCGGAGCCGGCCCTGGGCCGCCGAGACGATTGCCGCGTCGTCGCGACCGAGGCGTGGCAGACGAGCCGACGCCGCTCCACCTCCCGTCGAGCTCGGTGTCCGACCGTGCGAGCCCGAGGTACGCGGTCACGAGGTCGCCGTCGGCGCGCACACGCGTCTCGAGCTGCTCGAGATGCGCGAGCGCGCTCGTGTCGACGGCGCGCGCGAGCGCCGCCTCCAGCGACTCGCCCCGCGCGAGCGGGGCCGAGGGGAGCGCACCCTCGTCCAGCAGCACCTCGAGCCGGCCGTCTCGCGCCCGTAGGACGACGCCGACGGTGGTATGCCAAGTAGAATCGGACACGGTTTTCGTCCCACAGTCTAAAACCTCGGAGAGTGCCGTGAAGAAACTGCCGATCGTCATGCTGGTGTTCGTCCTCGCCGTTGCCGCAGCAGGCTGCGGTTCCTCGAAGAAGGCAAGCTCGACGGCGTCGACGACCACGGCCACCTCGGCGTTCAAGGTCGGCCTGGTCACCGACATCGGCGGGCTCAACGACCGAGGGTTCAACCACCTCGCCTATGTCGGCCTGCAGAAGGCCGCGACCGACTTCGGCATCTCGACACGGGTTGTGCAGTCGGCCTCGCCGGCCGAGTACATCCCCAATCTGAGCGCCCTCGCCCAACAGGGCTACAACCTGGTGATCGGTGTCGGCTTCACCGAGATCGAGGCGTTGAAAGCCGTCGCGAAGACGTTCCCGAACACGCACTTCGCGATCGTCGACGTCTCGAACGCCGACGAGGGAAACGCGCCGAACGTCCAGGGCCTCCTCTTCAAGGAGCAGCAGGTCGGCTACCTCGCGGGGTATGCAGCGGCACTCGCTGCGAAGGCGGACGGCAAGAACACAGTCTCGAGCGTCGGCGGCCAGAAGCAGCCTCCGGTCGACCGGTACATCGCGGGCTACCAGGCCGGCGCGAAGGCAGCCGTTCCGGGCATCAAGACGCTGAACAACTACTCACAGGACTTCAGCGCCGAGTCGAAGTGCAAGGAGATCGCGCTCAATCAGATCGCGGCGGGCTCCGACGTCGTCTTCCAGGTCGCCGGTGGCTGCGGCCTCGGCGCGCTCGACGCGGCGAAGACCAAGAGCGTGTGGGGGATCGGCGTCGACGCCGACCAGGGCTTCCTCGGCCCGCACATCCTCACCTCGGCGCTGAAGGGCGTCGATACGGCCGTCTACCTCTCGATCAAGGACGCGCACGCCGGGCACTTCAAGGGCGGTCAGGACTCCGTGTACGGGCTCGAGCAGAACGGTGTCGGACTGGGCAAGTTTTCCGCGAAAGCGCCGCCGGGTATCGAGCGGAAGGTCTTGCAGATCGAGCGGCAGATCATCGCCGGCAAGATCACGAACATCCCGACGACCGTGAAGTGACGATCGGTGAAAGGAGCGCGACGATGCCGGAGCTGACCGCCGAGCAGCTGGACATTCTCCGTGGACCGAACTTCGGCGTCGTCGCGACGGTCGACGATCGCGGCCGGCCGCAGACGAGCGTCGTCTGGGTCGACACCGACGGTGAGAACGTGATCTTCAACACGACGAACGCCCGCGCGAAGGGACGGAACCTCCGCAGCAACCCGCAGGTCTCGATCAGCGTCTGGGACAACGAGGATCCCTACAGGTACTTCGAGGTCGAGGGGCCTGCAGAGCTCGACGAGAACGGCGCAGCCGAGCACATCCACTCACTCGCGCAGCGCTACTACGGCAGGCAGTTCCATGCACCCGTCGACCGTGTGATCGTCCGCATCTCCCCGCGTCGCATCTTCGACCACGGAATCGACGACTGAGCCCGCTCGTCGTCATCTCGACGTTCCTGGCGTCCGGCGTCGAGTGGGTCGAGGCGTTCACGATCGTGCTGGCCGTCGGGCTGTTCAGCGGCTGGCGGCCGGCGCTGCTCGGGACCGGGTTGGCAGCAGGCGTGCTCGCGGTGATCGTGGTCGTCCTGGGCGCCGCGATCGATTCGTTCCCGGTTGCCGATGCGCAGGTGGTCGTCGGCGTGTTCCTCTTGTTGTTCGGCCTCCGGTGGCTACACAAGGCGATTCTCCGGCAGGCGGGGCTGAAGGCGCAGCACGACGAAGCCGAGGAGTTCGAGGCGACGCAGCAGGCACTTTCGAGCCGTGAGCACTGGGTCGCATTGACCACGGCGTTCAACGGAGTGCTGCTCGAGGGCGTCGAGGTGGTGCTGATCGTGATCGCGCTCGGAGGCGTCGGGCATCGCGTCGAGGCGGTCGTCGGCGCAGTCGCTGCCCTGGCTGCGGTCGTCGTGCTCGGCGTCGTGCTCCGGGCACCGTTGACGAAGGTCCCCGAGAACCTGATGAAGGCGATCGTCGGCGTGATGCTCACGTCGTTCGGCGTGTTCTTCGCCGGCGAGGGCATCGGCGTCGACTGGTGGCACGACGACGCCAGTCTGGTGCTGCTCGTCGCGATCTTCGGCACGCTCTTCGTCGTCTGCTCGCGCCTGCTCGTTCATCCGCCGCGCCGCGTGCCGGTGCCGCGGCTCCTGCGCGCCGTCGCGCTCGAGATCTGGGGCCTGCTCGTCGGTGCGGGCTCGCTCGCGCTCGCGGCGGTCGCGTCGGTGCTCGCCGCGGCGCTGCTCGCCGCGCGGGTCGACGACGCCGCCGGCTGGGCGGCGGTCGTGCTCGTCGGGGGCGTGGTGCTCGCGCTGGTCGTGACGGTCGCAGGCTCGCGCCGGCCGACCGACTGACAGCGCGCGGATACGCTCAGGTAATGCTGTCGTGGCTGCGTTCTCGTCCAGGGGCGACCGTGCTCGTCGCGGTCGCCGCTGCACTCTGGGGGCTCGACGCGTGGATCCGCGCACCGCTCGCACAGTCGACGCCGGTCGCGACGATCGTGTTCGGCGAGCACGTCGTGCTCGTGCTGCTCACGCTGCCGTTCCTCGCGGCGGCGCTCAGGTCGGTGATCCGACTCGGCTGGCGCCATGTCCTCGCAGCCGTCGTGATCGGCGCCGGCTCGTCGGCGCTCGCGACGATCCTCTTCACGCAGGCATTCGTCGACGGCCACGACTACGTGACGCCCGTCGTCCTGCAGAAGATCCAGCCGATCATCGCGGTCGTCTGCGCGGGGGTCATTCTCGGGGAGCGGCCCCGGCGTAGCTTCGCGTACTTCTTCTTCCCGGCGCTCGTCGGCGTCTGGCTGATGGGGGTGCAGGACCCGTTCCATCCGTCGATCCACGGTCTCAAGCCGACGCTCTATGCACTCGGCGCCGCGGCGCTGTGGGCGCTCGGTACGGTTCTCGGCCGCTACCTCGTGCGCGACATGCGCTTCGAGCATGTCGCGACGTTGCGCTTTGCCTTCGGGCTCGCCGGTAGTGCAGTGGCACTCCTCATCCTCGACGCACCCGCGTTCTCGTCTCTCCACGACACGTTCTGGATCGGAGTGCTCGCCTTCGTCACCGGCTTCCTGGCGCTGGGCCTCTACTACTACGGCCTGCTTCGCACCCCGGCCGTCGCTGCGACGATCGCCGAGCTTGCCTTCCCGGTCAGCGCGACACTCGTTCTCTACTTCAAGTTCGGCCAGACCCCGACGAACCTGCAGTGGGTTGGACTTGCGTTGACGAGCCTCGTCGTGGCCCTGCTGCCGATGCGCCCGCGGGACTCGATCGACGTGCCGGTGCCCGCAGCCGCCCCGGCATGATCACGATCTGCGACGTCGGGCCGCGCGACGGCCTGCAGAACGAGCCGGAGACGCTCGCGCCCGCAGTGCGCGCGCAGCTCGTCTCGCGTCTCGCCGACGCACGGCTGCCGCGGATCGAAGCAGTCTCGTTCGTCCGCGACGACCGCGTGCCGCAGATGGCCGGCGCGGAGGAGGTCGTGGCGCTTGCTCAGGGCCGGCGCTCCGAGCTCGCCGGGTTGGTGCTCAACGAGCGCGGTTACGAGCGCTTCGCGGCGACGAGTCTCGCGCGTATCAATTGCACGCTCGCCGCGACCGAGGAGTTCAACCGGCGAAATGGCAACGCGTCGCTGGCCGAGGCCGTTGCACGGGTGCAGTCGATCCTGGCGCGGGCCGACGTCCCCTCGACGGTGACGATCTCGTGCGCGTGGGGCTGCCCTTTCGAGGGAGAGGTCGACCCCGGCGCCGTCGCCGACCTGTGCGAGCAGGTCCGGCAGGCCGACGAGCTCGTGCTCGCGGACACGATCGGTGTTGCCACGCCGACGCCGGTGCGACGACTCGTCGAGCGCGTCTCGATCCTCGGCAAGCCTGTCGGCGCACACTTGCACAACACGCGAAACACCGGCTATGCGTGTGCCTGGGCCGCGCTCGACGGCGGCGCGATGATTCTCGACGCGTCGGTGGGCGGGCTCGGAGGCTGCCCGTTCTCGCCGCGCGCGACCGGAAACGTCGCGACGGAGGATCTCGTCTGGCAGCTCGAGCGCGACGGGGTGCTGACCGGAATCGATCTTCAGGCGCTCGTTGGCGTCTCGAGCTGGCTCGCCGACCTGCTCGGCAGGCCGCTCGAGGGTCAGCTCTACCGCGCGGCGAGCTGGTCGGCGTAGGCCGCGAGCGTTCGCTCGACGTCGGCGTCGGACGTCTGCCAGTTCGAGACCGAGATCCGGATCGCAGCGCGTCCGTCCCAGGTCGTTCCGCTCATCCACGCCTCGCCGCTCGCCTGGACGCCGGCCAGGATGCGCTCCGTCTCGGCGTCGGTCGAGAAGCGCACGAGCACCTGGTTCAGCTCGACGTCGTTCAGCACTTCCGCGCCGAGCTCACGGAGGCCTTCGGCAAACCGCCGTGCGTGACGGCACGTGCGCTCGACGAGCTCCGCGATCCCGCCGCGGCCGAGCTCGCGGATTGCGGCGTAGACCGCAAAGCCGCGGGCGCGCCGGGAATGCTCGGGGTTCCAGTCGAGCTGCTCCCGCTTGTCGGCGTCGTGGACGAGGTACGCGGCGCGAGCGGAGAACGCGCCGCTGTGCGATTCGGGATGCGCCGTGAACGCGATGCCCGAGTCGTACGGCACGTTGAGCCATTTGTGGGCATCGGTCGCCCAGGAATCCGCGCGGTCGGCGCCGTCGACGAGGTGTCGCAACGAGTCGGTCGCCGCCGCCCAGAGGCCGAAGGCTCCGTCGACGTGAATCCAGGCGTTCGCGGCCGCATCGCGAGCGTCTGCGATCGGGTGGAACGGATCGAACGCCCCGGTGCTCACCTCGCCCGCCTGGGCGCAGATGATCGTCGGCTCATCGGTGACCCGCAGCTCGGTCGTCAGCATCCGTCCGTTGTCATCGCTCGGAACGACGTCCGTCGGAGCGCCCAACCCGAGCATTCGCAGCGCGCGATCGACCGTGCCGTGACGGCGGTCGCCCACCACCACGCGGATCCGCGGCGCACCCGTCAGTCCGTCACGCTCGACGTTCCAGCCCGCCTTCGCCAGCACGTGGTGCCGTGCGGCGGCGAGCGCGGTGAACGTCGCCATCTGACCGCCCGTGACGAAGCCGAACGAGGCGTGTTCCGGCAGTCCGAGCAACTCGACGAGCCACGCCCCGGCGACCTCCTCGACCACAGCCGCCGCCGGGCCGCAGACGTAGAGGCCCGCGTTCTGGTCCCAGGCCGTCGCGAGCCAGTCAGCGGCGAGCGCGCCGGGCAGTGAGCCGCCGATCACGAACCCGAAGTAGCGACCGCTCGGTTCTGCGACCAGCCCCGGCTCGGCGGCGGCCGCGAGCTCGGTGATCACCGTTCGTGGGTCGGTCGGGCCGTCTGGCAACGGCTTCGCGAACGCGGCGCGGAGCTCTTCGACGGTGGCGGGCGGGAACACGGGCCGCTCCGGCAGCGAGTCGTAGAAATCGGCCGCGAGCCCCGCCGTCAGTTCGAGGAGGTCGCGTAGCTCGGCCATCGCCGCAGCCTAGACTCGACCCGTGGAGTCGCGCGAGTTTCGCGACGGTGAGCTGCCGCTGCTGCTCGCCCTCGCGCAGGAGCTGCGGGCCAGCGCGCCCGGGTCGTTGTCGTGCGATTTCGGCCAGATCGCCTTCTGGTCGGCGAATCTGTGTCACGGCGAGCATCGCGTGCGCCTCTGGTACGACGGCGAGTCGGCTCGAGGGCTGGGGCTGGGTCACGCGCGAGACCGAGCTCGAATGGCAGGTCCGCCCCGAGCAGCCCGAGCTGCTGGACGAGATCCTGGACTGGGCGCAGCCGAGCGAGGTGCTGGTGCGTGCCGATCACGCCGATGCGATCGAGCGCCTGCGCGCCCATGGGCTGACGCACGACCCGGGAGGCGCCTGGATGCGCGTCAACGCGAGGACGCTGGAGCACATCGAACAGCCTGCTGCTCCCGAGGGCTACCACGTCCGAACGGTCGAGGAGCACGACTTCGGCTCGCGCGCGGCGGCGCATCGGTCCGCGTTCAGCCCGTCGCGCTTTCGCGACGACGTCTACGCGTGTGTGCGCGCCGCCTGGCCGTACCGTCAGGGTCTCGATTGCGTCGTCGAGGCGCCGGACGGCACGATCGCCGCATACGCGCTGGCGTGGCTCGACGAGGCAAACGGCGTCGGCGAGCTCGAGCCGGTCGGGACCCACGCAGCGCACCAGCGACGCGGGCTCGGTCGTGCGGTGAACCTGTTCGCGCTGCAGCGGCTTCGGGAAGAGGGGGCGACGCTGGCGCTCGTCGCTTGTCGCGGCGACGAGGCGTATCCGATCCCGGGAAGGCTCTACGAGTCGGTCGGTTTCCGCGAGCAGTACCGCATGCTGCCGTTCCGCCGCGCGTGACCCTCGAACCTCGTTCGAACGAGGTTCGAACGTGGTTCCCGAGCCTCGCGGCGCGAAGGCGGCGGGCGGCGGCGATGATGACGCCGTGTTCGACTCCGCGCTCGATCTGCTCTCGCAGGCGCCCGAGGCGTATCTGATCGTGTTCGGCCTGGCGCTCGGCGACGGGATCATGCCGGCGTTTCCGAGCGAGACGGGCCTGATCATCGCCGGCTTGCTGTCCGTCGTCGGCGAGCTGCAGCTCGGCTGGGTGATCGCCGCGGGCGCGGCCGGTGCGTTCGCCGGGGACAGCCTCTCGTACGGCCTCGGCCGGTTCGTCGGCCGCCCCGCGCAGCAGCGCTTCCTCGACGGGCGCCGGTCCCGCGCCGCGCTCGAGTGGGCGAGAGTCCAGCTTCAGCTCCGAGGCGGGACGATGGTGATCGTCGGCCGCTACGTCCCGGGCGGTCGTACGGCGGTGACGTTCTCCGCAGGCATCACGCACTACTCGTACCGCAAGTTCCTCGTCTTCGACGCCATCGCGGCGATCACCTGGGCGACCTACGCCTCGCTGCTCGGGTACTTCGGCGGCCGCTTCTTCCACGACCACGCCTGGCTGGGCCTGCTGCTCGCCCTCGCGTTCGCGTTCGGCGTCGCCCTCGCGGTCGAGGGCGTGCGACGGTGGCGTCGATGAATCGTCTGGCGCACGAGACGTCGCCGTATCTCCTGCAGCATGCTGCGAATCCCGTTGACTGGTATCCGTGGGGCGAGGAGGCGCTCGCGCGTGCCCGCGACGAGGACCGGCCGATCCTGCTCTCGATCGGCTACGCGGCGTGTCACTGGTGTCATGTGATGGAACGTGAGTCGTTCGAGGATCCACTGACCGCGCGCGTGCTCAACGACAACTTCGTCAGCGTGAAGGTCGACCGTGAGGAGCGTCCTGATCTCGACGCCGTCTACATGGACGCCGTCGTCGCGCTGAGCGGTAGCGGCGGGTGGCCGATGACTGTCTTCCTGACCCCCGGCGGCGAGCCGTTCTTCGGCGGCACCTACTTTCCGCCTGAGCCGCGCCACGGCTTGCCGTCGTTCAAACAGGTGTTGCTCGGGGTCGCCGAGGCCTGGCGCGACCAGCGCGAAGCGGTCGAGAGCTCGGGCCGCAACCTGACCGACCACGTTCGGCTGTCGGCGCGCCTGGAACCGTCGAGCGAGCCTCTCGACGCGTCGCTCCTGGACGACGCGGTCGAGAGCCTGCGGAAGAGCTTCGACGGCCGCTTCGGCGGCTTCGGCCGGGCGCCGAAGTTCCCACCGGCGCCCGTGCTCGAGTTCCTGTTGCGTCGTGGCGAGCGCGAGATGACCCGCAGCACCCTCGACGGTATGGCGCTCGGCGGGATGTACGACCTCGTCGGCGGCGGCTTTCATCGCTACTCCGTGGACGAGCAGTGGCTCGTGCCGCACTTCGAGAAGATGCTCTACGACAACGCACTGCTCGGCTCCGTCTACCTTCGCGCCGCGCGGGTCTTCGTCGAAGATCGCTACCGCGAGATTGCCGAGCGCACGATCGACTACGTGCTGCGCGAGCTCGCACTCGAAGGCGGTGGGTTCGCCTCGGCCCAGGACGCCGACACCGACGGCGTCGAGGGTCTGACCTTCACCTGGGCACCCGGGGAAGGGGCGCCCGAGGAGCTACTGCAGCCGTTCGAGGACGGTCGCTTCGTGCTGCGAGGCGAGCTCGACGAGCCGACGCGCACGCGCCTGTTCGAGCTACGGGAGCGCCGGCCGAAGCCGGCGCGCGACGACAAGGCGATCGCGTCGTGGAACGGGTTGATGCTGGCGACGCTCGCTCAGGCCGGCCGGATCGGGCCCGCCGTCGGGCTCGCCGAGTTCCTGCTCGGACCACTGTCCGACCACGGGCGGCTGCACCGGACCTGGCGCGACGGCGTCGCGAAGGGCACGGGGTACCTCGAGGACTACGCGGATGTCGCGTACGGCCTGCACGAGCTGCACGTCGCCACGGGCGCAGCACGCTGGCTCCGGGAGTCGCGGCGACTCGCGACGCTCGGCGTGGAGCTGTTTGCCGACAACGAGACCGGCGGCTTCTTCCAGTCGCCTGTCGACGGCGAACAGCTGGTCGCCCGGAAGAAACCGCTCGACGACCACCCGTCGCCGAGCGGGAACGCGATGCTCGCGTACGTCCTCCTACGCCTCGCCCGGATCTGGGGCGACGACGAGCTCGAGCGCCGAGCCGTGTCGAGCCTTCGGCTCGTCCGCGACGCGCTTCCGAAGGCCCCGACCTCCTTCGGGTGGCTGCTCGTCGCACTCGACCAGTATCTCGCTCCACACCGCGAGCTGGCGATCATCGGGTCACCCGAGGACGAGATCGCACGCAGGGCCGTCGACCGCGCGCACCCGACGGACGTGATCGCGTTCGGGCCTGCCGAGGACGTTCCGCTCCTCGCCGGGCGGGTCGCAGTCGACGGGTTACCGACGCTCTACGTCTGCCGCAACTTCGCATGCGAGCTGCCCAGCACCGATCCCGGATCGGTGCACTAAGCTCAAGCGCGATGGCGCTGCTCGAGATTCGCGAGGTGACGCGGCGGTTCGGAGGGATCGTGGCGATCGACGACGTCTCGCTCGACGTCGACTCGGGGCAGATCGTCGGCTTGATCGGGCCGAACGGCGCCGGGAAGACCACGCTCTTCAACGTGATCACAAGGCTCTACAAGCCGGACACCGGCACCGTGCGTTTCGCGGGCAAGAGTCTGCTGCGGACGCCGCCGCATCGTGTCGTGCGGCGCGGGATCGCGCGGACCTTCCAGAACGTCGAGCTGTTCCGCTCGATGACCGTGCTGGACAACGTGCTCGTCGGCGCGCATACCCGAACGCGTCCGTTTCGGAGCGGAGCCGTTCGCGGCCGCGCCCGCGAGATTCTGGACTATGTCGGGATCGCCGACGTAGCAGGGCGCCCGGCTACAGGATTGCCGTTCGGAACTCTGAAGCGGGTGGAGTTGGCGCGCGCGCTCGTCGCCGAGCCGAAGCTGCTCCTGCTCGATGAACCGGCCGGGGGCCTGAATCACGAAGAGGTGTCGGAGCTCGGCGTGTTCATCCGCAAGCTCCGTGACGACTTCGACCTGACGGTCCTCCTCGTCGAGCACCACATGGGACTCGTGATGAGCGTGGCCGAGCGGATCCACGTGCTCGACTTCGGACGGAAGATCGCCGAGGGCTCTCCCGAGGAAGTTCAGCGCGACCCGGCCGTGATCGAGGCCTACCTCGGCGCCGAGCCGGCAGCTGCGTGAGTTGACGGCGCTCGACTGGGAGGGCTGCCTCAACGTCCGCGATCTCGGCGGGCTGCCGACCGAGGACGGCGGCCGCACACGCGCAGGGACGGTTGTCCGATCCGACAACATTCGCGCTCTGACCGATGCGGGCTGGCGCTCGCTCGCTGCGCACGGCGTGGCGCGAATCGTCGACCTCCGGTGGCCCGAGGAGCTCGCCGAGGACGCCCCGCGCGATGTCGAGATCGAGGTCGTGCACGTCTCGGTGCTTGGCGACGCCTACGACCGCGAGTACGTTGCCGAGCTCGACGCCCACCTCGCCGCCGTCGAGGACGTGGCCGATCACTACGCCTTCTCGTACGTCGACTTCCTCGAGCGCTACCGCGACCGCTTCGGTCGCGCGCTCGCCGCGGTGGCGGACGCCGACGGCCCCGTGGTGGTGCATTGCATGGGCGGGAAGGACCGCACCGGCCTGATCGCGGCGCTGCTCCTGCGGCTGGCCGGTGTCGATCGAGCGACGATCGGCGCGGACTACGCGCTCTCGTCGGCCAACCTCGCCCCGGCGACGGCTCGCTGGGTCGAGTCGGCCGCCGACGACGACGAGCGGTCGAAGCGGGAGAAGCTCTCGCACACGCCGGCCGAGGGGATGGTCAGAACACTGGCCGAGATCGAGACGCGCTACGGCGGTGTGGCGTCGTACCTGCGCGCCGCCGGGCTCACCGACGCCCAGATCGAGCGCTTGCGGGGGCGCCTTGTCGCTCCTTGAGCTGCGCGACGTCGCGGCGCGGTACGGAGGGGTCAGCGCACTACGCGGCGTCTCGCTGACCGTCGACGACGGAGATTTCGTCGCCATCCTCGGGGCCAACGGCGCCGGGAAGACGACGACGCTTCGTGCGATCTCCGGCACGGTCAAGACCACCGGCGACGTGGTGTTCGAGGGCGAGAAGCTCTTCCGGCGCACACCGGAGGCGATGGCGCGAAGGGGTGTCGCGCACGTGCCAGAAGGCCGGGGCACGTTCGCGACACTGTCGGTGCTCGACAACCTGCGGCTCGGTGCCTGGGTGCAGCAGGGGCCGTCCCATCGGGACCTCGCGAACATCTACGAGTTCTTCCCGCACCTGTACGAGCAGCGGGGTCAGCAGGCAGGCACGCTCTCGGGCGGTGAGCAGCAGCTGCTCGCGCTGGCACGCGCCATGATGGCGAAGCCGCGGCTGCTGCTGCTCGACGAGCCGTCGCTCGGCCTCGCGCCGTTCGTCGTCCGCGAGATCTTCGAGGTGCTCACGCGCCTGAACGCGTCGGGGACGACGATCGTCGTCGTCGAGCAGCAGGCGAATCTCGCGCTCGCTGCCGCCGCGCATGCGTTCGTCCTCGACGCGGGGCGTGTCGTCCTGGCCGGAGAGGCCGGCGCGCTGCGGGCCGACGAGTCCGTACGGCGAAGCTACCTCGGGTACTAGCCGCCGTTCGATGGGGAGCTTCTGGCAGCACGTCGTCAGCGGGCTCGCGTCGGGCGGCGTCTACGGCTTGCTGGCGCTCGCGATCGTGCTGATCCATCGTGCGACGGGCGTACTCAACTTCGCCCAGGGCGAGCTGGCCACGCTCTCCACGTTCATCTGCTGGACGCTCACCGAGCACGGATGGTCGTTCTGGCCCGCATTCGGCGTGACGATCGCGCTCTCGTTCGCCGGGGGAACGCTGATCGAGGAGACGTTGATCCGGCCGCTCCGAAACGGGCCGCTCCTGCGCAGCGTGATCCTCACGATCGGGCTCCTGATCGCGGTCAACGGTCTCGACACGTGGATCTGGGGCGGGGAGTCGCCGCAGTTCGACGGACCGTTCTCGACCGCGCCGATCCACATCCGAGGCGTTGCATTCTCGAAGCAGGAGATCGGCGTGATCGCCGTCTCACTCGTGACGGTGCTGCTCGTCGCGCTGTTCTTCCGCCGGACGAAGTTCGGCCTCGGCCTGCGTGCGACGGCCGTCAACCCGACCGAGGCACGACTCGCCGGCGTGCGAGTCCCCGCGATGCTCGCCGTCGGTTGGGGCCTGGCTGCTGCGCTCGGCGCAGTCGCCGGCGTGCTGGCAGCGCAGACGCTCTTCCTCGACCCGAACATGATGCAGCCGGTGCTGCTGTACGCGCTCGCGGCCGCGGTGCTCGGCGGCATGGACTCGCCGCTCGGTGCCGTGCTCGGTGGACTGATCCTCGGCGTCCTGCTGAACCTCGTCGGCACGTACGTGCACTGGGTCGGCGACGAGCTGCGGCTTGCAGTCGCGGTCGTCGTGATGGTCTCCGTCTTGCTGGTGCGACCGGCCGGCCTCTTCGGCCGCGCGGCGGTGAGCCGGTGACGGCCGGGGTCGGAGCGGGAATGCGATTCAGAGCCCTCGCTCTCGCCTGCGTCGTCTTGCTGGCGCTTCCGTTCCTCGTCTCCGAGGTCCGCACACTGCAGCTGGCCACGGTCGGCTCGTTGTTCGTCGCGATTCTCGGGCTCGACATCATCACGGGCGCGAGCGGCCAGCTCTCGCTCGGGCACGGAGCGTTCATGGCGGTTGGCGCCTACACGACCGCGATCCTCGTGGCGAACCACGGCGTGCAGGACGTGTGGACGATCGCCGCCGCAGCGGGCGTCGCCGGCGCCGCAGGTCTGATCGCAGGACTGCCCGCGCTGCGTCTGAAGGGTCTCTACTTCGCGCTTGCGACCTTCGGGATCGCGTTCGCCTTCCCGACGATCCTGAGCAAGTTCGACCATTTCACCGGCGGCTCGACGGGAATCTCGTTCTTCGGCAGTCCGCACGAGACGGGCCGGGGCTCGGACGTCGAGGTGCTGGGTGTCCGGCTGAGCAACAGCCAGTGGCTCTATGCGCTGACGTGGGTGATCGGGATCGCGCTCTTCCTGCTCGCCTGGTGGCTGCTCGACTCGCGGTTCGGCAGGTCGTTGCGCGCCGTCCGTGACAGCGAGCTTGCCGCAGCCACGGCGGGAATCAACGGAGCCGCGTACCAGCTGGCCGCGTTCGTCATCTCCGCCGCCTATGCGGGCGTCGGCGGCTCGCTGCTCGCGATCAACACGGCCTACGCGAGCCCTAGCTCGTTCCCGATCCAGCTCTCGCTCTACCTGCTCGTCGGCGCCGTCGCCGGGTACTTCGGCTCGATCTGGGGCGCGGTGTTCGGCGCGCTCTTGATCCAGTTCCTGCCCGACATCGTCGGGGCGATCCCGCTGGTCGATCACACACGGGCGGGGCCGACGACATTCGCGTTCGGCGCTGTGCTCGTGGCGCTGATGCTGTTACTGCCGTTCGTCGTCAGGGTCGCTGCGAGGGCAGGCTACCCCCGCCCGCGGTCACGCGGAATCTGATCGGCCTCGGTCGGGCGCTCGCCGGGCTCGCGTCTGCAGTTCTCCGGGCCGGCGAGCAGGAACGAGCAGCCGCGGGCCGAAAGGTCCGGCCTGGTGCGCCGCCTTGGGGTCATTCTGGTGGTCGCCGCGCTCGCAGCGCCGGCCGCCGCCCACGCTTCCGGAAATCCGCAGATCGCCGGGTTGCAGGTCGCGCTGCGCGCGCACGGTCTCTATCTCGCGCAGATCGACGGGATCGCCGGCCCGCGGACAGCGGCGGCAGTCCACGCGTTCCAGCGTCGCCATCACCTGCCTGTCGGCGTCGCCGACCTCCGGACGCGCGCCGCGCTCGGGCCGCTGGGCCGGCCGCTCTTCGGCTCGCGCACGCTCCGGCAGGGTGACTTCGGCTGGGACGTCTCCGTGCTGCAGTTCCTGCTCGTGCGGCGCGGTGTCTACGACGGCGCCCTCGACGGCTACATGGGGAAGGAGACGGGCGCCGCGCTCAAGCGGTACCAACGGGCGATGCATCTCCACGCTGACGCTGTCGTCGGCCCACGCACGCTGACTGCGATCGTCCGGCGCGACCGCGTGCCCGTACGCGCCCGCGTGCCGGGGTCCACGGGCGCTCAGCCGGTGACCTACGTCGTGCACGAAGGCGACTCGCTCACCGCGATCGCTCGTTCGCACGGGACGTCGGTTGGCGCTGTCGCGACGGTGAACCATCTCGACGTCGCCAAGCCGATTCAGATCGGGCAGAAGCTTCGGCTGCCGGCCGCCGCGCCTGGGTCGCTCGGCGCTCAGTCGGTCGACGTTCGCGGTGTCCTCGACGCGTGGTCGACGCGCCTCGGCGTCGACCAGCACCTCGTGCGCGCGCTCGCCTGGATGGAGTCGGGCTACCAGACGTCGATCCGCTCGGCCGCCGGCGCAGTGGGCGTGCTGCAGACGCTGCCGACGACGCGCGACTACGTCGAGACCGTGCTGAACGGCAAGCCCATCCCGCACACGGTCAACGGGGATGTCGAGGTCGGCGTGCTCTACCTCAAGCACCTCCTGTCCGTGTTCAACGGCGACGAGTCGCTGGCGCTCGCGGGGTGGTACCAGGGTGAGCGGGCGGTCCGTGAGCACGGCGTCTACGCGGTCTCGAAGCCGTTCGTCGCGAATGTGCTCGCGTTGCGCGCCCGCATGTAAAGCTCCGCTCGTGCGTCTCGTCCTCGTGTTGACGGTGGCGCTCGTCGCCGTACCGCTGGGCCTCGCCTCGCGGACCGGGCCGGAGCCGCACCGTCGGCCGCACGTACCGCTCCCCGCCGAGCTGCGCCGCGCCGTGACCCTTGCTGTCGACCGCGGTCGGCCCGTCTACTGCGGCGGCCGGCGCTCGAACGCGATCGCGCTCACCTTCGACGACGGACCGGGCGAGTACACCAGCCGCCTGGTGGCGATCCTCCGCCGCGCAGGCGCCCGAGCGACGTTCTTCGTCGTCGGCAACCGGCTGCAGTACTGGCCCGCCGTCGTCCGCGACGAGGCAACCGTCGGCGTCGTCGGCGATCATTCGTGGTCGCACGCTCACCTCACCCGGCTGCCGCGCTGGCTCGCCTGGCTCGAGCTCGCGCGCACGCAGTACGCGCTCTCGCAAGTGCTCGGCCACACACCGCGGCTGTTCCGCGCTCCCTACGAGGAGCACGACTCGAGCCTCGATGCGACGGCCGCGTCGTTCGGTCTCGTCGATGTGTTCTGGTCGGTGCTGTCCGGCGACGACCAGCCGAAGCCGAAGCCGACCGTGCGCTCGGTCGTGCGAAACGTGACCGCCGGCCTGCGACCCGGCGCGATCGTGCTCATGCACGACCTCCATCCGTGGACGGTGCAGGCCATGCCGCAGATCCTGCGTGCGATCCGTCTCCGCGGCTTACGTGCGGTCACCGTGCCCGAATTGCTGGCGCTCGACACGGCCGCCGGGCACGAGCGCTGCCTGCTGCCGCCCGGCCGCTCCTAGACCTCGTACGCCAGCAGATCGTCGACCGTCTCACGGCGGCGGATCAGCCGTGCCCGGCCATCGTGCACGAGCACGGCGGCGGGCCGTGGTACGGCGTTGTACGTCGAGCTCATCGCCAGGGTGTAGGCGCCTGTGACCGGCACCGCGAGCACGTCGCCACGCTCCGGCTCTGGCAGCTCGACGCGCTCGATCAGCACGTCGCCGGACTCGCAATGCTTGCCGGCGACCGCGTAGGCGCCCGCGGGGGGCTCCTCGGCCCGGTTCGCCAGGAGGGCCGTGTAACGGGCGCCGTACAGCGCGGGGCGCGGGTTGTCGGACATGCCACCGTCGATGGTCACGTACGTCGTCGCCGCGCTCGCGCGCTTGACGCCACCGACCGAATAGAGAGTGACGCCGGCGCGGGAGACGAGCGATCGACCGGGCTCGAGGATCAGTTGCGGCGCGGGGAGCCCCTGGAGCCGCCAGGCGCGGCCAAGCTCGCCGACGAGGCCGCCCACGAACTCCTCGACCGTGAAGGGGGGATCCTCGAGCACGTGACGCACGCCGAGCCCACCGCCGAGGTCGACGACCCTGGGCGTCCAGCCGAGCTCGGCGCGGGCGCGAGCGGCGAACCCCGCCACCCAGTCGACGGTCATCAGCGACGCGCCGAAGTGCTGGAGCTGGGAGCCGACGTGGACATGCAGGCCCTCCGCGTCGCCGGCCAGCTCGAGTGCCTCGAGCGCGTCGTCGGGCGGCAGACCGAACTTCGAGCCGTGGTGCGCCGTCTTCACCGCCTCGTGCGTGTCGGCTTCGATTCCCGGCGTGACGCGGATCAGGAACCGGGTCGCGCCCCACCCACGCGCGCGATCGAGCTCGGCCAACGAGTCGAGCACGATCAGCGCACCCGCGGCGGTCGCGTCGCGCAGCAGCTCGTCCTCCTTGTTGTTGCCGTGGACGACCAGCCGCTCGCCCGGGATGCCGGCGCGCCGCGCGAACTCGAGCTCGCCTGCTGTCGAGACGTCGGCGCCGAGACCTGCCGCGGCGAAGAGCCGCAAGATCGCCAGCGAGGGGAACGCCTTCGTCCCGTACACGACCTGGGCGTCAGGCGCGGCCTCGCGATACGCGCGAGCCTGTCCGAGCAGCGTCAGCTGGTCGTACACGACGAGCGGCGTCCCGAACTCGCGTACGAGCTCGCTGGTGGCCAGTCCGCCCAGCACGAGCTCGCCGCCCGTGAAGGCGGCGGTATCCGGCAGCAACGGCAAGAGCGTTGGCTCCATCAGGAATCCATGGTTACACTGACGGGCGTGAACGTGCTGCTTAGCTGAGTCAGGGAGCAACGCGACTGGTGTCGCGCCAGCCTCCCACGGCCTCTCATTCTGAGAGGCTTTTTCATTTCTAGGGTCGAAAGAAGAGCCGATGGACGCGTACGACGCACAGACGATCGAAGAGAAGTGGCAGGCGGTCTGGGCCGCCGAGGACGCGTTCGCGGTCGAGAACCCGACTCCGGGCGGCGAGCTGCCCGAGCCACACTTCTACATGCTCGAGATGCTCCCGTATCCGTCGGGCGAGCTGCACATGGGCCACGTCCTCAACTACACGCTCGGCGACGTCGTCACACATTTTCGTCGCCGCAACGGCGCGACGGTGCTGCGGCCGATGGGCTTCGACTCGTTCGGCTTGCCGGCCGAGAATGCAGCGATCAAGGAAGGCGGCCACCCGCTCGAGATCACCGAGCGCAACATCGCAGCGATCTCGAAGCAAATGCGCCGCATGGGCTGGGCGATCGACTGGGACCGCGAGGTCTCCGCGCACGAGCCGTCGTTCTACCGCTGGACGCAGTGGCTGTTCCTCAAGTTCTTCGACCACGGGCTTGCCTACCGGCGCGAGGCCCCGGTCAAGTGGTGCCCGAACGACCAGACCGTGCTGTCGAACGAGCACGTGGTCGACGGTCGTTGCTGGCGGTGCGGCGCGATCGTCGAGACGAGGAACATGGCGCAGTGGTTCTTCCGCATCACGGCGTACGCGGACGAGCTGATCGCCGGGCTCGACACGATCGACTGGCCCGAGCGGTCGAAGAAGATCCAGCGCGAGCACATCGGCCGCTCGGAAGGCGCCGAGGTGCTGTTCCGTGTCGAGGAGCTCGACCGCGACATCCCGGTCTTCACCACGCGGCCGGACACACTCTTCGGCGCGACCTTCTTCGTGATCGCTCCCGAGTCGCCGCTCGTCGACGAGCTTGCCGGCGACAACGAGGAGGTCCGCTCCTACGCCAGCATCGCCGCCGCCCGGCCGACCGAGGAGCGGGCCACGCGCGAGAAGACCGGTGTGTTCACCGGCCACTACGCGACCAATCCGGTCAACGGCGAGCGGCTGCCGATCTGGGTCGCGGACTACGTGCTGATGGAGTACGGGACGGGGGCGATCATGGCCGTTCCGGCGCACGACGGCCGCGACCGCGAGTTCGCCGAGACGTACGACCTGCCGATCCGCACCGTGATCGACGAGGGCGGAGTGTTGATCGACTCGGGCGAGTTCGACGGGCTGCCCTGGCGCGACGCGGTCACCGCGGTCACTGCGTGGCTCGACGAACGGGGCTTCGGCAAGGCCGCCATCCACTACCGCCTGCACGACTGGAGCTTCTCGCGCCAGCGCTACTGGGGCTGCCCGATCCCGATCGTCTACTGCGAGCGAGACGGGATCGTCGGCGTGCCAGAGGACGAGCTGCCCGTACTGCTGCCGGATGTGGCCGATTACCGGCCGAAGGGCCAGCCCCCGCTCGCTTCGAATCCGGACTTCATCAACACGACCTGTCCGAAGTGCGGCGGCCCTGCGAAGCGCGAGGCAGACACGATGGACACGTTCGTCGATTCCTCGTGGTACTTCCTCCGGTACACCGATCCGCACAACGGCGAGGCGCCCTTCAATCGCGAGATCGTCGACTACTGGATGCCGATCGACCAGTACGTCGGCGGCATCGACCACGTCAAGGGGCACCTGCTCTACTCGCGGTTCTTCGCGAAGGTGCTCAACGACATCGGGCTGGTCGGCTTCCGCGAGCCGATCCGGCGGCTGTGGCATCAGGGCTGGGTGAAGCAGGGCGGCTCGAAGATGTCGAAGTCGCGCGGGAACGTCTCCGGCCCGGACGAGCTGATCCGGCTGTACGGCGCCGACGCGACGCGGCTCTGCATCCTCTTCCTCGGCCCGGCCGACCAGGACATGGACTGGACGCCCGAAGGCGTCGAAGGGATGGTGCGCTTCGTCAAGCGCCTGTGGCGCGTCGTCGGACTTGCGGCCGCCGAGCCGGCCTCGCTGCCGGGCGTCGACACGCCGCTGGCGCGTAAGGCCAACGAGACGATCGCGCGGTTCACTGACGACATCGACCGCCGGTTCGTCTTCAACACGCCCATCTCGGCGGTGATGGAGCTCGTCAACGAGCTCTCGAAGGCGCCGGGCGACCCGGCGGCCCGGTTCGCGGCCGAGACTGCGGTGTCGCTCGTCCAGCCGTACGCGCCCCACGTCGCCGAAGAGCTCTGGGCGACGCTCGGCCACGAGCGGCTGTGGCAGACGCCCTGGCCCGTCGCCGACGAACGGCTGCTCCGGCGCGAGACGGTCGAGCTGGTCCTGCAGGTCAACGGCAAGGTGCGTGACCGAATCCAGGTCCCGGCGGGTCTGGCCGAGAGCGAACTGGTCGAGCGAGCCCGAGCCTCCGAGAAGGTGCGCGCACACCTGAACGGCGACGAGCAGCGGGTGATCGTCGTGCCCGACAAGCTCGTGAACATCGTCGTCTAGCCCGCAGCCCTAGCCGCAGCCCGAGATTTCACGAACTCGGCACGAAGCCGTTTCCCACGCGTGACAGCTCGCCCGGCATCGTTGTCGGATGCTCTCGTTCCCGCTCACGGTGCCGCAACGACGGGTTGCAGGCGCAGCGCTCGCGTGCCTCGTCCTCGCGGTCGTCGTCCTCCGGCAGCAGGGTGGTGGCGGTTCGCCGCCGCTGCGCGTCGCGCCTCTCGCGCCGGCAGCGCCGGCTCGTTCGTCGGTCGGCGGGCGCGCGATCGTCGTCGACGTCGTCGGGGCGGTCGCACACCCCGGCCTCTACCACCTACCCCAGAGGTCGCGTGTCGCCGACGCGGTCGCCCGCGCCGGAGGGTTGACGCGGCGGGCCGAGCGCGCGGCCGTCAACCTCGCCGCGCCGATCGCCGACGGCCAGCAGATCCTGGTCGCGGCTCGGGGCTCACCGACGGGTGCCGCTGGGGCGGTCGGAAGCTCCGCGACCGCCAACCCCGTCTCGCTCAGCTCCGCGACCGCCGAGCAGCTCGACACGCTGCCGGGCGTCGGCCCCGTCACCGCGCAGAAGATCGTTGCCTACCGGCAAGAGCACGGGCCGTTCACCTCGGTCGAGGCTCTCGATGCGATCCCGGGGATCGGCCCCGCCCGCCTGGCCGATCTGAAGGGTCTGGTCGTTCCGTGAGGACCGAACGATGACGCGGCTCGTGCCGGCCCGGGTGGTCGTCGGCGCCGCGGTCGCCGGGCTCGCGCTCGCGAACGCGGCTCGGCTCGCGCCGTTGACCGCCGTGTTCGTAGCGGGAGCGATCGGGTTGGTGGCGCTGTGCCTCGACGGTAGCGGCGCGCTCGGCGCGACCGGTGCGATCGTCCTGGTGCTCGCCTGGGGATGGGGAAGCGCACGGCTCGATGCGCTCGACCGAAGCGTGCTCCGGGCCGACGTCGGCCGCGCCGGCAGATTTATCGCGGTCGTCACAGGCGAGCCGCGCGTCGGGATGTTCGACGAGCGGCAACCGGCTCGGGCACGGAGGTTCGAAGGCCGCGTCGTCGACGAGCGGGTCGAACTCGACCTGCCGCTCGGTCGCGCGCCCCCGCAGGGTGCGGTGATCAGCGCGCTCGCGGTCGTGCGCGCGCCACGCGGACCGCAGCACGGCTTCGACGAGCGCCAATGGCTGCGCCGGCAAGGGATCCACGTCGTGCTGCACGTCGACGAGTGGCACTCGGTCGGCCGCCGAGGCGGCATCGGCGGCGTCGCCGATCGGCTACGGGTCTGGCTCCGGCGCGCTTGCGCACCCGGCCTCGCGGGAGAACGCCGCGCGGTCCTCGAAGGCATCGTGCTCGGCGACGATGCCGGGCTCAGCCCGGCGCTGAAGGCGAGCTTCCGGCGCTCCGGGCTCTACCACCTGCTCGCCGTCTCGGGCCAGAACGTGATCTTGATCGCGTTGGGCGCGCTCGGGCTCGTCTGGCTGCTCGGGCTGCCACGGGCGGTTGGCCACGTCGCAGCGCTCGCAGCGATCGGCGCCTACGTGCTCGCGGTCGGCCCACAGTCGTCCGTGATTCGCGCCGCGGTCTCCGGGATCGCCGCCTCGGTCGCCTGGCTCGCCTCGCGTGAGCGCGATCCCTGGCACACGCTCCTGCTCGCCGCGCTCGTCCTGCTCGGGTGGAGCCCCTACACGTTGTTCGATCCGGGCTTTCAACTGTCGTTCGCCGCGGTCCTCGCGATCTTCCTCGCGGTCGGCCCGGCGCTGCGGGTGCTCCACGGCTACCCGGTGCCGCCCGCCCTGGCCGGTCCGCTCGCGATCTCGGCAGCCTGCAGCGTCGCGACGGCTCCCATTCTCTGGCTGCGGTTCGGCCAGGTGCCGCTCCTCGGTGTCGTCGCGAACGCGCTCGTCGAGCCGGTCGTCGGCGTGCTCCTCGGGCTCGGTCTCCTCACCGCGTGCGTCGACCTGGTCGCGCCGGGGGCCGCAAGCGCTCTCGCGGCCGCCAACGGCTGGATCGCCGCCTACGTTGCCGCCTGTGCGCGCCTGGTCGCCGCCGCGCCATTCGCTCAGGCGACCGGCGCCGCCGCGGCGCTCGCGGGTCTCGGTGCCCTCGGAGGCGGCGCCTATGCTTGGTGGCGATGGCGGACGAGCTTCAGCCGGCCTACCTGATCGGCGGCAGCGACCGGCCCAAGGTCGATCGCGCGGTCGCGCGGCTACGCAGCCGGTTCGACGCGGACGCGGTCGAGTTGCACGACGCGACGACCGCGAGCGGCGAGGATGCCGTCGCCGCCTGCAACGCGATGGGACTCTTCGGCTCGGGGAACCGCCTCGTGCTCTTCGAGGGCGTCGAGGCATGGAAGGCGCCCGACGCGAAGGCGATCGCGGCCTATCTCGCTTCGCCGGCGCCGGGGACCACGCTGGCGCTCGTCGCGGCAGAGCTGCGCAAGGATGCGCCGCTTGCCAAGGCGGTCGCCGGCCGCGGAACGCTCCTCATCTGGGATGTCGCCGCCAGAGCCGTGCCGAAGTGGGTCGCCGAGCAGTTCACGGTGCACGGTACGAGCGCCGAGCCGGAGGCATGCCGCCTGCTCGCCGACCTGGTCGGTGACGATCTCTACGAGCTGGCGAGCGAGATCGACAAGCTCGTCACGTGGGCCGGAGGGCAGGCGATCACCGCCGACGACGTCGAAGCGCTCGTCGCTCCCCGCGCCGGCTCGCCACCGTGGGACCTGACCGACGCCTGGGGCGCCCGCGACGTCGGCGGCGTTCTCCGTGCGACCGAGCGCATGCTCGACCGCACCGGCGACCCGGTCTCGAAGACGATCCCGCGCCTGCTCGGCAGCCTCACGAAGCACGTGCGGAACGCGAGAGCGATCCGCCGTCTCGACGACGAGGGTGTGACCTCCCAGGAAGCGGCGAGCCGGCTCGGGCTCAAGCCGTATCCGGCCCAGAAGCTCTATGCACAGGTCCGGAACTTCAGCGGACCCGAGCTCGACGACGCGCTGATCCGGCTGGCCGAGCTGGACCACGCGCTCAAGGGCGGTTCGCGGCTCGCGAGCGAGCTCGAACTCGAGCGCGCGCTCGTCGAGATCACCGCTGCGAGCGCTTAGGCCTGCGGGCCGGCGGCGAGGCGCGTTGCCTGCGCCTTCTTGCGGGCGCCGGCGTTCCGGTGCAGTGAGCCGTGGGCCACCGCACGGTCGATCAGCTGCTCGAGCTGCCGCCGCTCCGTTGCGACCGCAGCCTCGTCGCCCTCGGCGACCGCGGCGCCGAGGCGCTTCGTCAGCGTCTTGATCGTCGAGCGGTAGCGCAGGTTCTCGACACGCTCTTCAGCGGCGATCCGGACGCGCTTCTTCTGCTGCTTGATGTTGGGCATAGGCGAGAAAATGCCCGCGCACGCTGGACGAGGCAGGCGCGGAAAGGCTAGCAGAGGCTCGCCGTATGCTGGAGCGCAGTGGACGACGACGCACGAGGCCGCGAGCGCGCGGCGCGGCTCCAGGCGCGCAACGAGCGCCGCCGTGCCAGAGGAAAGCCCGTGTGGGACCCGGGCGATGACGGCTGGTCGGCGACCGTTCCGACCGCCACGCCTCCCCCGGTGGACGCCGCACCGTCGGAAGCGCCGACTACCGAGCAGCAGCCCGCCATCGCGCCGCGGCTGGCCGTCTCGACGGCGATCTTCGGCATCGCGACCGGGCTCTCGCGCATCCTCGGCCTCGTCCGCGAGATGGTTGCGGCCTACTACTTCGGCGCGGCCGGGCGGATCAACGCCTTCACGGTCGCCTTCCAGCTGCCGAATCTCGTGCGAGCGCTCGTCGCCGACGCTGCTCTCTCATCGGCGTTCGTGCCAGTCTTCAGCGATCTGCTCGAACGGGGCGAGCGCAAGCGCGCCTGGCGGGTCGCCTCCAGCCTGCTCTGGCTGATGCTCCTCGGGCTGACGGCGCTGACCGCGTTGTTCGTCCTGGTCGCCCCCTGGGTGCTCGGGATCTTCGGCGAACCGGGCCACGACCCGAGCCTCACCGTCGGCCTCTCGCGACTCCTCTTCCCGATCGTGGCGCTGCTCGGCGCCTCCGGGATCATCGTCGGGATCCTGAACAGCTACGACCACTTCACGGTCCCGGCGCTCACCCCGGTCTTCTGGAACATCGCGATCATCGCCGGGCTCGTGATCGGCGTCCCGCAGGCCCACGGCGTCAACGCCAAGCTCTACGTCTACGCGGGCTCGATCCTCGTCGCGACCGTCATCCAGGTGTTCCTGCCACTGCCGTGGCTGCGCGGCCTCGAGCGTGGCGAGGAGCGGCTGCGGATCGTGCTCGACTGGCGCGATCCGGCCGTGCGCCGCGTGTTGAAGCTGATGGTGCCGGTCGCCCTCGGGCTCGGCCTGATCAACATCAACGCGGTCATCGACACGTTCTTCGCCGCACGCTTCATCAATCCGTTGCTCGCGCCGACGGCGATCCAGAAGGCGTTCCTCGTCTACATGCTGCCGCAGGGAGTGTTCTCGGTCGCGATCGCGACCGTGCTCTTCCCGACGCTCTCGCGGCTGGCGTCGCGTGGCGATCTGCACGCGTTTGCCGACACCGTTTCGACCGGGGTTCGCCAGATCGCGCTGCTGCTGGCCCCGACCGCCGTCGTCATGGCTGTGCTCGCGGAGCCGATCATCCGCATTCTCTACGAGCGCGGACACTGGGGGCCGGCGCAGACGCCGGTGGTCGCCGGGGCGCTCGCAGCGTTCTGCGCGGGCTTGCCCTTCAACGGCTTCATGCTGATGCTGAACCGGGCGTTCTTCAGTCTGCAGTCGAACTGGATCCCGACCGCGGTCGCGCTCGGGAACCTCTTCCTGAACGTCGTCCTCGACGCTGTCTTCTATCGCGTTGGCGTCTGGGGTATCCCGCTCGCAACCTCGATCTGCAACGTCGCCGGAGCGATCGCACTGGCCGTGCTGCTCCGCCGCCGGCTCGGCCGGCTCGGCGGAGGGACGATGGGTGTCTCGCTGCTCAAGATCGCCGTCGCGGCGTCGCTGCTCGCGCCGGTCGCGTACTTCGTCTGGCGGCCGCTCGACTCGGCGCTCGGGCGGTCGTTCGGCGCCCAGGCACTCTCGCTCGGACTCGCGCTCGCGGCCTCCGTCGGCGTGTACTACCTGGCCTGTCGCGCGCTGCGAGTGCGCGAGTTGCAGACGCTACTCTCCTTGCGTGGCCGCCTGTCTCGCGGCTGAATCCCCATGGACCAGGAGCACATCCGCAACTTCTCGATCATCGCGCACATCGACCACGGGAAGTCGACGCTCGCCGATCGCATCCTGCAGCTGACAGACACGGTCGCCGCACGCGACATGCGCGCACAGCTGCTCGACTCGATGGAGCTCGAGCGGGAGCGGGGGATCACGATCAAGGCCCAGGCGGTCAGGGTCACCTGGAAGGGTCATCAGCTCAACCTGATCGACACCCCCGGCCACGTCGACTTCACGTACGAGGTCTCGCGCAGCCTCCAAGCCTGCGAGGGCGCCCTGCTGGTCGTCGACGCGGCGCAGGGGATCGAGGCGCAGACGCTCGCGAACGCCTACCTCGCCATCGAGAACAACCTTGACATCGTGCCCGTCGTCAACAAGATCGACCTTCCCGCTGCCGACCCCGACGGGGCCGCGCTCGAGATCGCCGACCTGATCGGCGACGACGCACCGAACGTGCTCCGCATCTCCGCGAAGACCGGCCAGGGCGTCGATGCGGTGCTCGACGCGATCGTCGAGCGGATCCCACCACCGGCCGGTGACCCGGACGCACCGGCGCGCGCGCTCATCTTCGACTCGTCATACGACCAATACCGCGGCGTGGTCGCCTTCGTGCGCGTCGTCGACGGGGTCTTCCGGCCGCGCGAGCACCTGCGGGCGATGGCGCTCGGCACCCGGTTCGAAGCGCAGGAGATCGGCTTCATGACTCCGGTCATGCGGCCCGTCGACGAGCTCCGTGCGGGGGAGGTGGGCTACGTCGTCACCGGGCTGAAGGACGTCTCGGAGCTGCGCGTCGGCGACACGTTGACGGCCGAGAAGCACGGCGCCACATCGCCGCTGCCGGGCTACAAGGACGTCAAGCCGATGGTCTTCGCCGGCCTGTTCCCGACCGACTCCGACGACTACCCGGAGCTGCGCGACGCGCTCGAGCGGTTGAAGCTGAACGACGCGGCGCTCTTCTACGAGCCGGAGACGTCACAGGCGCTCGGCTTCGGATTCCGCTGCGGCTTCCTCGGACTGCTGCACATGGAGATCGTTCGCGAGCGACTCGAGCGGGAATTCGACCTCGACCTGCTCGTGACGGCGCCCAACGTCGCGTACCGGGTGCGGGGGCTGAACGACTCGGAGTGGGTCGAGGTGCACACACCGTCCGATCTGCCCGACGCCTTCGAGGAGGTCGAAGAGCCGTACATCAAGGCGTCGATCATCGTTCCCAAGGAATTCGTCGGCGCGGTGATGGAGCTCAACAACGACCGGCGTGGCCGCTTCGACCACATGGAGTACCTGTCGCCGGAGCGCGTGCATCTGACCTACGAACTCCCCCTCGCCGAGATCGTCCTCGACTACTACGACCAGTTGAAGTCGCGGACGCGCGGCTATGCCAGCTTCGACTACGACGTCACCGGCTTCCAGCCCGGCAACCTCGCCCGCGTCGACATCCTCGTCGGCGGCGAGCCCGTGGACGCGCTGTCGCTGATCATTCACCGGGAATTCGCATACGACCGGGGCAGGAGCCTGGTCGAGAAGTTGCGCGAGGAGATCCCACGGCAGATGTTCGATGTCGCGATCCAGGCCGCGATCGGCGCGCGGGTGATCGCGCGAGAGACCGTCAAGGCACGCCGCAAGGACGTGCTTGCCAAGTGCTACGGCGGCGACGTCTCGCGCAAGCGCAAGCTGCTCGAGAAGCAGAAGGCTGGCAAGAAGCGGATGAAGCAGGTCGGCGGCGTCGAGGTGCCGCAAGAGGCCTTCCTCGCCGTCCTCAACCTCAACGACACAGCCAAGAAGTAATGGCGCTCGAGCTGAGAGGCGTGTGCGAGCGATGCGACGCCGCGCTCGGCCACGACGCCGAGGCGATGATCTGCTCGTTCGAGTGCACCTTCTGTCCCCGCTGCGCGACCGAGCTTCGACATGTCTGCCCGAACTGCGGCGGCGAGCTCGTCGCACGGCCGCGCCGCGCGCAGTGACCGGCGCCTCGCACCTCTACCTCCATCTGCCGTTCTGCAGCTCGCGCTGCGGCTACTGCGACTTCGTCACCGTCGTCGGCCGCTTCGACGAGCACGGCTCGTATGTCGCCGCGCTGCTCGCCGAGCTCGAGCTCGAGCGCCACCGGCTCGCGGCGCCGCTCGCGACGATCTACCTGGGCGGCGGGACGCCGACCTTGCTGCAGCCCGCGGAGCTCGCGCGCTTGCTTGCGGCGCTGCCGCCGTGCGACGAGCTGACCGTCGAGGCGAACCCCGAGACCGTGACGCCCGCGGTCGCGGCGCTGCTGCATGACGCCGGCGTGGATCGGATCTCGCTCGGCGCGCAGACCTTCGAGCCCGATCTGCTGCGGACGCTCGACCGCGTCGCGTCGCCCGACGACGTCCGGCGGGCGTTCCAGCTACTGCGGGCGGCCGGCTTCGACAACATCTCGCTCGACCTGATCTACGGGATTCCCGGCCAGGCGGCGGCCGCTCTCGAGCGCGACCTCGCCGAGGCCCTCTCGCTCGCCCCGGAGCATGTCTCTGCGTACGAGCTCGAAGCAAAGCCGGGGACGCGATTCACGCACGCCCACGGCGACGAGCTCACGCGGCAGGCCGGCACGATGGAGACCTACTTCGAGCAGGTCGTCGAGCGCCTGACGGCGGCCGGGTACCGCTGGTACGAGACGGCCAACTTCTGCAGGTCGGTGGACGACCGCGACCTGCGGGCGCAGCACAATCTGGGTTACTGGCTCGGGCACGACTACCTCGGGCTCGGCGTGGGCGCCGTCAGCACGATCGAGGGTTCGCGTTGGCGGAACGCGCCATCGCTCGGGCGCTATCTCGCCGCGCTCGGCCGGGGCGAGCGGCCGCCGCGCGAGGACGAGGAGCTGACGCTCGCCATGCGGCAGACCGAGCGCCTGATGCTCGGGTTGCGGCTCGACCGCCCGCTGGCCCTCGACGGCATCGACGAGCTCCTGGACGACCGCGAGGTCGAGCGGCTCGCGGCTCTCGGACTGGTCGTTCGCGAGGAGGGCGCGCTGGCCCTGACCGAGCGCGGCCGCTTCCTCGGCGGCGGCGTCACCGCTCGGCTCCTGGCCTGAGCAGCGACGTCTCCGGGCAGGCGCCTACGATGAGGGGATGAACACCGTGCTGGCCGAGCGCCAGGGAGACATCCTCCGCCGCGTCGTCGAGGAGTACGTCGCGACCGGCCAGCCGGTCGGGTCGAAGACTCTGGTCGAGCGCGCCGGGCTCGGCGTCTCGCCGTCGACCGTGCGCTACGAGCTCGCGGAGCTCGAGCGGCTCGGCCTGCTCACCCATCCACACACATCGGCCGGCCGGGTGCCGACCGAAGCCGGCTACCGCCTGTACGTCGACCATCTGCTCTCGGCGCCCGAGTCCCGGCCGGCGGCCTTCGTGCTGGAGCTTCCGGCGGCGCGCGCCGAGGTGGAGGAGGCGCTGCAGACGACGACGGAGATGCTCTCGCAGGTCACGCGGCTGCTCGCCGTCGTCTCGGCGCCCGCTCACGAGACCGCGAGCATCCGTCACGTCGAGGTGCTGCTGCTGCAGCCGAGCGTGGTCATGGTGGTCGTGATCACGTCTACGGGCGGCGTCACGAAGCTCCGCTACGCGTTCGTCGATCCGGTCGACCCCGGGCTGATCGCCTGGGCGTCCGACTATCTGAACGAACGGCTCGTGGGCCGGCGGATCGGCTCCCGCGCCGCCAAGCTGGCGTTCGAAGAGCCGAGCCTCGGCGAGCGGGAGCGGGCCTTCCTGGTCGTCGTGCGCGGCGCGTTCGACCACGCCCCCGACGACGAGCGAAAGCTGTTCTTCGGCGGCAGCGCAGGGCTGCTCGACGAGCTCCGGACGGAGGAGATCGGCGCGTATCGGAGCCTGATGGAGGCGCTCGAGAAGCGGGCGGCGCTCCTCGACGTGCTCGCCCAGCGCCTCGACCCGCGGCAATCGTTCGCGCGCGTCGGTGAGGAGCTCGAACAGCCTGGCTTGCGCGAGCTGTCGCTCGTCGGTGCGACGTACGGCTTCGCGCACCAGACCCTCGGTGCGGTCAGCCTGCTCGGCCCGCTCCGCATGGACTACGAAAAGGCACTCCATTCGGTGCGCGCCGCGGCGTACGAGCTCTCGCGCTTCGTCGAAGACGTCTATGGAGACGACTGAGCTTGGCGACGACCGACCGCGATTACTACGAGCTCCTCGGCGTCGCACGCGATGCGGATGACGCGACGATCAAGAAGGCGTTCCGCGGCCTCGCCCGTCAGCTTCATCCCGACGTCTCGACCGAGCCGGACTCGGAGCTGCGTTTCCGTGAGGTGACCGAGGCGTACGAGGTGCTGTCGAGCTCCGAGACGCGTGCGCTCTACGACCGCTACGGCCACGCAGGGCTGCGCTCGGGCGGCTTCCAGCCGACGCATTTCGACCTGGGTGGGCTGAGCGACCTGTTCTCGGCGTTCTTCGGCGACGACGTCTTCGGCGGTGGCGGCGGCGGTCGGCGCCGCGGCGCCGACATCGGCGCGACGATCGAGATCGAGCTCAGCCAGTCGGCGACCGGCGCCAAGGTGCAGGTGCCGTTCGACGTAACCGTCTCGTGCGCGACGTGCGGCGGCGACGGTGTCGAACCGGGCACCCAGCCGGTTGCGTGCGTCCGCTGCGGCGGGACCGGCCGTCTGCAACACGTGACGCGCAGCGTGCTCGGGCAGTTCGTCCGCACACAGGCCTGCCCCGACTGCGCCGGTCGAGGCGCGATAGTCGAGCACCCGTGCCGCGCCTGCGCCGGCGGCGGCGTCACCGTCGAGCGGCGCGAGCGTGAGGTCGAGATCCCGGCGGGCATCCACGACGGGCAGCGCATCCGTCTCTCCGGTGAGGGTCACGCCGGGGATCCGGGTGGACGCTCCGGCGACGTCTACGTGCTCGTGCGCGTGAAGCCCGACCCGCGGTTCGTGCGCGAAGGCAACGACCTCTTCTCGCAGGTCGACGTGACCGTCGTCCAGGCGTCGATCGGCTCGACGATGACCGTCGAGACGCTTGAAGGCCCGATCGAGCTGGAGGTCGCACCCGGTACGCAGCCCGGTGACGTCCGTGTGTTGCGCGGCAAGGGGATGCCCGTGCTGCAGGGCTTCGGCCGCGGCGACCACCGTGTACTCGTCAACGTGATCGTTCCTCGTCGGCTGAGCGACGATCAGCGGCGCCTGCTGCTCGAGTTCGAGGCTGCGAGCGACGTGGACACCTACCGCCGCGACGAGAGCTTCTTCGACAAGTTGAAGAGCGCGTTCCGCTGATCGGGCTCCGCCGAGTCTCGGTGCAGATCGGCAGCGACCGTGCCGAGGAGGGTCGCGCGATCATGATCGAGCTCTACCCGGAAGGGTTCGAAGAGGTCGAGAAGCGCTCCGGCATCGAGCTGGTCGCGTACACCGACGCAGCGGGCGAAGAACGAATGTGGCACGTGTTCGGCATGGGCGAAGCCACCGACGTCGAGGAGGGCTGGGAGGACCGCTGGCGGACCTTCCACCGGCCCGTTCGTGTCGGCGGCCTCTGGGTCGGGCCGCCGTGGGAGACGCCGCCGCCCGACGCGCTCGCTGTCGTGATCGATCCCGGCCGCGCGTTCGGCACGGGAGCCCATCCGACGACCCAGCTCTGCCTCGAGTTGCTCCAGGGGCTCGAGCCCGGCTCGTTTCTCGACGTCGGGTGCGGCTCCGGTGTGCTCTCGGTCGCTGCAGCGCTGCTTGGCCATGCGCCCGTTCTGGCCGTCGACATCGAGGCGCCATCGATCGTTTCGACGCGCGAGAACGCCGCGCGGAACGGTGTCGAGCTCGAGGCTCGCCTCGTCACGCTCGAGGAGGCGTACCCGGCGACCACGTCGGCGGTGGCGAACATCTCGGTCGACGCGGTGCGGGCACTGCCGGGCCGCGTCGACGCTGCCTGGCTCATCACGTCCGGGTACTTCCTCTCCGAGCGGCTCGATCTGCCGGGGTACGGGCACGTCGAACGGCGCACGCACGACGGGTGGGCCGCGGACCTGCACCGCCGCACCTGATCCCTCTAGGCTCTGCGCATGGCGACGTTCCGCGTCGACTTCCTGGGCTGCAAGGTGTCACACGTCGACGCACACGACGTGCGCGAGGCGTTGCTCCGGGGCGGGCACGTCGAGGGCGACGACGTCGCCGACGTCGCCGTGATCAGCACCTGCTGCGTCACCAACGAGGCACTCGCAAAGTCGCGCAAAGCTGCTTCACGAGCCGCCCGGACGCACGCACGTGTCTACGTCACCGGCTGTGGTGCGAACCTCGGCGGAGACGCGTTCGGCGGGCTGCCCGAGAACGTCGTCGTCGTCCAGAAGCGCAGCGAGGAGACCGCGGCCTTCGTGGCCGGCGATGTGGGGGCAATCGGCTGCGTGCAGGCCGACGCTCGCCTCGATCGTGTGCGCGCCTTCGTGAAGATCCAGGACGGCTGCTCGTTCTCCTGCAACTTCTGCGTCATCCCGCTCGTGCGGGGCGGCTCTCGCAGCCGGAGCGCCGCCGCAGTCCTGGGCGAGATCGAGCGGCGGGTCGCGCAGGGTCATCGCGAGGTCGTGCTGACGGGCATCAACCTCGGTTGTTTTCGCGATCGCGCGGACGGCTACGACCTGTCGCGGCTCGTCCGCGAGGCGGGGTCGACGCCGGGGCTCGAGCGGCTGCGACTCAGCTCGATCGAGATCAACCACGTCGACGCGGCACTGATCGAAGCGCTGCGTGAGACGCCGACGATCAGTCGTCATCTGCATGTCCCTCTCCAGTCGGGCGACGACGGCGTGCTGCGCGCGATGGGACGCCGATACACGACGGCGACGTACCTCCGCAGGCTCGCACCGCTGGCCGGCGAGTTCAACCTGACGAGTGACGTGATCGTCGGCTTTCCGGCCGAGGACGACGCCGCCTTCGAGCAGACCCTGGCCACGGTCGAGCGTGCCGGGCTGACCAAGGTGCATGTGTTCCCGTACTCGCCGCGACCCGGAACCGCGACGGCAGGCGACGACCGGGTTCCGCCGGCGGTCAAGAAAGCGCGAGGCGCACGTCTGCGGGCGCTCTCGCACGACCTGTGCCTCGCGCGCTGGGCCGGCAAGGTCGGGGCCGTCGAGCGGGTTCTGGTCGACCGGCCGGGCCGGGGGTACGGCGACGACTACTCGCCGTGGCTCGTCGACGCGCCGGTCGGTGAGCTGGTTTCAGTTCGAGGCCTGCGCGTGACGGAGGAGGGGATCCGTGCCGAAGCAGCGTGAGGGCTGCCTCTTCTGCAGCATCGCCCGCCAGGGCTCGTACGTCCACCGCGCGAAGGGATTCGTGGCGATCAACGACATCAACCCCCAGGCACCGGTGCACGTGCTCGTGCTGCCCGAGCGCCACGTCGACACCTTCCGCGAGGTGGGCGAGCTCGGTGCCGGCGAGACGAAGCGAATGCTCGAGTTCGTGGCCGAGACAGCGGCCAAGGTGGGGCTCACGGATTACCGTGTCCTCGTCAATGTCGGTGCAGGTGCCGGCCAGACCGTGTTTCATCTGCACTGGCACATCCTGGGTGGTGCGCCCGACACCGGCGTCGAGGTGCCGGCAACGGTTGCGATCGCGGAGGCAGAGTGAGTTTGATCGGCACGTTGGAGCAGGAAGTCCGCGAGGCGATGCTCGCGCGGGACGGCGACCGCCGCGACGCCCTGCGGCTGATCCTCTCCAGCCTCAAGTCCGCCGAGAAGGACCTGCAGCGGCCGCTCTCCGACGAGGAGGAGCTGCAGGTGCTGCAGCGCGAGCGCAAGAAGCGGCATGAGGCGGCCGAGGCGTTCCGCTCCGCCGGGCGCGAAGAGCAGGCCGCCAAGGAGGAAGGCGAGCTCGCCATCCTCGAGGAGTTCATGCCGGAGCCGCTCTCCGAGGAGCAACTCGATCAGATCGTCGACGACGCGATCGCCGAGAACAAGGCGACGAGCATGCGCGACATGGGCCGCGTGATGGCCGACGTGATGCCGCAGATCGCAGGACGGGCAGACGGCTCCGCCGTCAGCCAGCTCGTTCGCGAAAAGCTTGCCTGAGCTCAGGTTTGCTCAGGCTGCGGACGCCTGAATCGCGCCAACCGCGGCTGAGTACGGGGGAGACTCGGCCTACACTGAGCCGATGCAGCAGACGCTCGATGTCTCGAACACGGTCGCGGCCGAGCTGGCCGGGATCTCCGACGGCGTGCTCGACGCGCTGCGGGAACGCCTCACCTGCACGGTGCGCCTGCGGGGCAACCAGCTGACCCTCGAAGGCGACGACCAGCACGTCGAGAACGCCCGCGCGGTGATCGACGAGCTCGTCGAGCTGGTCGAAGGCGGGCACCAGATCGGCTCTCACACCGTCGACGCGGTGCTGGGGACGCTCGAGGCCGGGCAGGACGTCCGTGACGTGTTCGACGCCGTCGTCTGGCGGCATCGCGGCAAGAAGATCGCGCCGAAGACGGTGACGCAGAAAGAGTACGTCGACCTGATCCGGCGCTCGACCGTGACCTTCGGGATCGGCCCGGCCGGAACCGGCAAGACGTACCTCGCGATGGCGATGGCCGTCGCCGCGCTCCACGAGCGCGAGGTGTCGCGCATCATCCTGACGCGCCCCGCTGTCGAGGCCGGCGAGCGCCTCGGCTTCCTGCCGGGCGACCTGATGGCGAAAGTCGACCCCTACCTGCGCCCGCTGTTCGATGCGCTCTACGACATGCTCGATCCCGACAAGGCGCTCAACCTGATCGAGCGCGGCACGATCGAGGTCGCCCCACTCGCGTTCATGCGCGGCCGGACGCTGAACGACAGCTTCATCATTCTCGACGAGGCGCAGAACACGTCGCCCGAGCAGATGCAGATGTTCCTGACGCGCCTCGGGTTCGGCTCGAAGGTCGTCGTCACCGGCGACGTGACGCAGATCGACCTACCGCGCGAGCAGCGCTCGGGCCTCGTGCACGTGCGTGACGTGCTGGTCGGGATCGAGGGCATCAGCTACGTCGAGTTCGGTCACCGCGATGTCGTGCGGCACAAGCTCGTGCAGCGAATCGTCGAGGCATACAAGGAGCACACCGAAGAGCGCACGCGATGATCTCCGTCGAGGTGGACAACCGAAGCGGGGTGGAGGTCGACGAGCCCGGTGTCGTCGAGCTTGCGGGCCACGTGCTCCGCTCGGAGGGAATCGATGCCGGGGAACTTGGAATCGCTTTCGTGGCCGAGGAAGAGATGCGCGCGCTGAAGCGCGAGCACCTCGCGCTCGACGAGGTGACCGATGTGCTCTCGTTCCCGATCGACGGTCGCGACGACGTGCCGGCCGGCGTGCCGCGTGCGCTGGGCGACGTCGTGTTGTGTCCGCAGGTCGTGCGTGAGAACTGGCGTTGGCCGCTGACGCATGGCCTGCTGCATTTACTCGGCTACGACCACGGTGACGAGATGGAAGCCCGCGAGGGGGTGTTGCTGCGGTGACGGCGCAGCGGTCGTCAGGTGTCTTCGAGTCGTTCAACTACGCGTTCGAGGGGATCATCCACGTCCTCCGTACGCAGCGGAACATGCGCATCCATTTCGCGATCGCCGTCTTCGTGCTCGTGTTCGCACTGGTCGTCAATGTGACCAAGCTCGAGCTGATCGCGCTGCTGATCTCGATCACGTTCGTGTTGATCGCCGAGATGCTGAACAGCGCGGTCGAGGCCGCGATCGACATCGCCACGACCTCGTTCGACCCGATGGCGAAGCTGGCGAAGGACGTGGCGGCCGGGGCAGTGCTGATCGCAACCACGAACGCGATCGCCGTCGGCTACCTCGTGTTCGCGGGCAAGGTCGCCGACCGGTCGGCGCACCTGCTCGACCGGCTGCGCCAGGCGCCGGCCGAGTTGACCCTCGTCGCGCTGGTGCTGACAGTGATCGTGGTGCTCGCCACCAAGGCGTACACGGGCCGCGGCACGCCTCTTCGCGGCGGGGTGCCGTCCGGCCACGCGGCCCTCGCGTTCGCGGGCTGGATGGCGGCGACCTACGTCGCCGGTCCGGGGCATCGCTTCCTGATCTCGTCGATCGCACTGATCATGGCTCTGCTCGTCGCTCAGACTCGGGTCGAGTCCGGCGTCCATTCGGCGGTCGAGGTCACCTACGGTGCGCTGGTCGGGGCGCTCTCCGCACTCGTCATCTTCCAGGTGTTCTCGTGAGTGCGGGATCCGAGCTCGTGTTGAAGGCGGAGGCCGCCGCCGCGAACGCCTACGCGCCCTACTCGAAGTACCTCGTCGGCGCGGCCGTCCGGACGAAGGACGGCCGTGAGTTCGCCGGCGTCAACGTCGAGAACGCCGCGTATCCGCTAGGGGTCTGTGCCGAGAGGACGGCGCTCGGCGCAGCCGCGACCGCGGGCTACCGCCCCGGCGAGATCGAGGCGATCGGGATCACCGCATCGCCCTGCGGCGGCTGCCGGCAGTGGCTGTACGAATGGCGGATCGGCGACGTGTCGTACCGCCGCGCCGACGGCTCGCTCGCCCAGGTCTCGGCCGCCGACCTTTTGCCCGATACCTGGGAGCTGCCTGAGTGAAGTCCGGCTTCGTCGCCGTCGCGGGACGGCCGAACGTCGGCAAGTCGACGCTCGTCAATGCGCTCGCGGGAGCGAAGGTAGCGATCGTTTCCGACAAGCCGCACACGACGAGACAGCGGATCCGCGGTGTGCTCACGACCGACGAGGCGCAGCTCGTGCTCGTCGACCTACCGGGCTGGCAGCGGCCGATCGACCCGCTCACGGAACGGATGCAGGAGACGGTCGACGAAGCGATCACGAGCGAGGACGTCGACGCCGTGCTGGTCGTCGTCAGCGCGCGCGACCGCATCGGCTCGGGTGACCGCTTCGTCGCTCGCAAGGTCTTCTCACTCGGCGTCCCCGTCGTGATCGTCGTCAACAAGATCGACCGTCTGCGCAACGGCCACATCGCCTCGCAGATGAAAGAGGCGGCGACCCTGGGCGACTTCCATGCCTTGCATCCGGTCAGTGCGAAGACCGGGGACGGCATCGACGAGCTTCGCAGCGACTTGATCTCGCTCCTGCCGGAGGGGCCGCAGCTGTTCCCATCCGAGATGACGTCGGATCTGTCGACCGAGACCCGCATCGCCGAGCTGGTGCGCGAGCAGGCGCTGCGTGTGACGAAGGAGGAGGTGCCGCACGCGCTCACGGCCGAGGTGATCGAGATCGACGGCGGCCACGTGCACGTGCGTCTCTATACGGAGACGGAGAGCCAGAAGCAGATCCTGATCGGCAAGGGTGGCTCGATGGTGCGCGAGATCGGCCGCACCGCACGCCCCTTTATCGAGGAGCTGCTCGGCCGGCGCATCTACCTGCAGCTGCAGGTGAAGTCGGCCCCGAAGTGGCGCCGCAACCAGACGATGCTCGAACGGCTCGGGCTCTAGCGGGGCGAACCCTTGAGTCTGACTGGAGTCAGACTCGTGTCTGACACACCGAAGTGTGACGAGGCGTCACGAAGGTGTGAAGTGCCCTGCTCGTGAGGCTGCGGCGGCACAGCCACGCGAGGGCTAACGTCGCGAACCCCTGAGTCTGACTGGAGTCAGACTCGTGTCTGACACACCGAAGTGTCACGAGGCGTCACGAAGCTGTGAAATGCCCTGCTCCTGAGGCCGTCGCGGCACAGCCACGCGAGGGCAGAACGTGGCCCGGAGCTACACTCGGCACGTGGCCCAGGCGCCCGCTCTCCCGCGCGGATTCGAGCTGCCGCTCAAGCAGCGGCTGCCGCGCATCGGCTCGATCGACCAGGTCGCCGTCGAGGCTCGCGCTGCGGAGCTCGCGAAGCGCAGCATCAAGAAGGACGCGAAGGTCTGGGCGCTCGAGCTTGCGCTCCGCTGCTGCGACCTGACGACGCTCGAGGGCCAGGACACGCCCGGCAAGGTCGCGGCGCTCTGCTCGAAGGCCGTTCGCCCCGATCCGAGCGACGCGAGCATTCCGTCGGTCGCCGCGGTCTGCGTCTACCCGAACCTCGTGGCGACGGCCAAGGAGCGGCTGCGCGGCTCGAGCGTCAAGGTCGCCAGCGTTGCGACCGCGTTTCCGTCGGGGCAGAGCCCGCTCGAGGTCAAGGTACGCGACGTCGAAGAGGCGGTTGCGCTCGGTGCCGACGAGATCGACATGGTGATCGACCGCGGCGCGTTCCTCTCCGGCCGGTACGCGAAGGTCTTCGACGAGATCGTGAGGGTCAAGGAGGCATGCGGCGACGCGCACCTGAAGGTGATCCTCGAGGTCGCCGAGCTCGGCACGTACGACAACGTCCGTCGCGCCTCGCTGCTCGCGATGGCGGCCGACGCCGACTTCATCAAGACGTCGACGGGCAAGCTCCCCGGCGCCGCGACGCTGCCGGTGCAGCTCGTGATGCTCGAGGCGATCCGCGACGTGCACGCGGAAACCGGCCGCAAGGTCGGCATGAAGCCCGCCGGCGGCATCCGCACCGCCAAGAACGCGATCCAGTACCTGGTGCAGGTACACGAGACGCTCGGCCCGGACTGGCTGACACCCGATCTGTACCGGATCGGCGCCTCGAGCCTCGTCAACGACATCTTGATGCAGCTCCGTAAGGAGAAGACCGGGGCGTATCAGTCGAAGGACTACTTCACGAATGATTAGTGCAGCGGCGATCGTGGCCACGGCGGCGCTCTCGGTCGCCGTTCCTACGGGCACGTTCACGACCAGCATCAGCAACGCCGACCTGGCAGCGGGCCACGTGGCCGGGAGCGCCGTCGCCGCGAGCCGCGGCACCTACACGCTGCAGCTCCAGAGCGGTGGCCGCTGGACGATGAAGAACACCGCTCCCGGACACCTGATCAACCCCACGCAGGGCGGCACCTACCGGGTGACCGGCAGCTCGGTCGCGTTCACGAACCTCTTCACCGGCGGAACCTTCACGGCGCGTCTCGCCCTTCGGGCCGGTGTGCTCCGGTTCACGATTCTGAAGGCGAGCCGACCGGAACTGCGGGTCGTGTTCGGCGCGCATCCCTGGCGGAAGATCGGATGACCGAGGTCGAGAAGCGGCAGGACCGCTCGCCGGTTCCGACCGACTGGACCTACGCGCCGGCGCCGGAGTCGACCGAGCTGCTGAAGCTCGAGGAGCAGTACGGCTTCTACGTGGGCGGCGAGTGGCTCGAGGCGCGCGAACACTTCACGACGATCTCCCCGCGCGACGAGGCACCGCTGGCCGAAGTCGGCCAGGCGAGCGAGGCGGACGTGCATGGCGCGGTCGCGGCCGCCCGCGAGGCGTTCGCAAGCTGGTCGAAGCTCCCGGGTGCGCAGCGCTCGAAGTACCTCTTCCGGATCGCTCGGATCCTCGCCGAGCGCTCGCGCGAGTTCGCCGTGCTCGAGAGCCTGAACGGTGGCAAGCCGATCAAGGAGTCGCGCGACGTCGACCTGCCGCTCGCGGCCGCTCACTTCTTCTACTACGCCGGCTGGGCCGACAAGCTCGAGTACGCGTTCCCGAACCGGTCGCCGAAGCCCCTCGGCGTCTGCGGCCAGATCATCCCGTGGAACTTTCCGCTCCTGATGCTGGCCTGGAAGATCGCGCCCGCGCTCGCCGCCGGGAACACGGTCGTGTTGAAGCCGGCCGAGACGACGCCGCTGACGGCGCTCCTCTTCTGCGACGTGCTGCGCCAGGCAGAGCTGCCGCCCGGTGTCGTCAACATCGTCACCGGCGACGGGCGAACCGGTGCGGCGCTCGTCGACAGCGAGGTCGACAAGATCGCCTTCACGGGCTCGACCGAGGTCGGCAAGGCGATCCAGCGCCGGCTCGCGGGAACCGGGAAGCGGGTCACGCTCGAGCTGGGCGGCAAGGCTGCGAACATCGTCTTCGACGACGCGGCGATCGACCAGGCCGTCGAGGGCATCGTCAACGGCATCTATTTCAACCAGGGGCACGTCTGCTGCGCAGGCTCGCGGCTCTTCGTCCAGGAGTCGATCTACGAGCCGGTGATCGACAAGCTGAAGCTCCGTATGCAGACGCTGCGGGTGGGTGACCCGCTCGACAAGAACACGGATGTCGGCGCGATCAACTCGCGTATGCAGCTCGACAAGATCACCGAGCTCGTGGCCGCCGGCGAGGCCGAGGGCGCGGAGATCTACCAGCCTCCTTGCCGGCTGCCCGAGAAGGGCTACTGGTTCGTCCCGACCGTGTTCACCAACGTCGCGCAGAGCTACCGCATCGCGCAGGAGGAGATCTTCGGCCCGGTGTTGAGCGTGCTCACCTTCCGCACGCCCGACGAGGCCGTGGAGAAGGCGAACAACACGCCGTACGGCCTCAGCGCCGGCGTCTGGACGGAGAAGGGGTCGCGGATCCTCTGGATGGCCCAGAACCTGCGGGCCGGTGTCGTCTGGGCCAACACGTTCAACCGCTTCGACCCGACGAGCCCCTTCGGCGGCTACAAGGAATCGGGGTTCGGCCGTGAAGGCGGCTTGCACGGGCTCGAGCCGTACCTGGACTTCGCATGAGCAAGCGTCTACCCGTCAAGAAGACCTACAAGCTCTACATCGGCGGCGCCTTCCCGCGCAGCGAGTCCGGTCGCATCTACGAGGCGCAGGGCCAGAACGTCGCCCGCGCATCGCGCAAGGATGCGCGCGACGCCGTCCAGGCGGCGCGGGGTGCGCAGTCGAAATGGGCGTCGGCGACGGCATACAACCGCGGCCAGGTGCTCTACCGGATCGCCGAGATGATGGAGGCGCGCCTGCCCGAGTTCGCGGAGCTCTGCAGCGGTGCGGACGAGGTCGAGCGGTCGATCGACCGCTGGGTCTGGTACGCCGGGTTCGCTGACAAGCTCGCGCAGGTGATGGGCTCGTCGAACCCGGTCGCCGGCCCGTACTTCAACTTCACGATTCCCGAGCCGACCGGGATCGTCGCCGTCGTCGCGCCCGACGACCCACCGCTGCTCGGCCTCGTCTCGAGGCTCGCGCCGGCGCTCACGGGCGGCAACGCAGTCGTCGCGATTGCCTCCGAGACGCAGCCCCTGGCGGCGATCGAGCTCGCCGAGGCGATCGCGACGAGCGACCTTCCGGGAGGCGTCGTCAACCTGCTCACCGGACAGCGCGCCGAGCTCGCACCGTGGCTCGCGAGCCACATGGATGTGAACGCGATCGACCTGACCGGGGCGGACGGCCTTCGCACCGATCTGGAGCGTGCCGCTGCGGAGAACGTCAAGCGCATCGTCCACGGCAGCCCCGACAGCCAGTCGCTGCACGACATCTCGTCGTTCCTCGAGCTGAAGACTGTCTGGCACCCGATCGGCACGTGAGCTACTTCGGGCACCTCGGGGAGCTCGAGCGGCTGCGCATCTGGGACGGGCTGATCGGCCGCGCGATCGTCGGCGCCGAGGCGGCGCTGGTGGCGATCGAGATCGACCCCGACACGGATGTACCCGAGCACCGGCATCCGAACGAGCAGATCGGGATCCTCACGCATGGGTCGCTCACCTTCACGATCGGCGGCGAGGTTCGCGAGCTGCGGCCCGGCGCGACCTGGGTGATCCCGTCCGACGTGCCCCATTCCGTGCGCTCGGGCCCGGACGGAGCGTCCCTGGTCGAGCTGTTCGCGCCACCCCGAGACGACTGGGACGATCTGGAGCGGCTCGCGCCGGCAGCGTTCGGCGATTCGACGTCAGCCATCTAGTCTGTCCGGGCACGTGCCAGGATCACGCCGCCTCAGCCAGCTGATCTCCGAGGGAGACGGGATCGCCGTCATCGCCTGCGTCGACGACGCGGGCGCCGCGCGAGACGCCGAGGCGCAAGGGGCGAAGGCGCTCGCCGTCGGCCGGGCGATCGAGGGGATCCGCGAGGCGACCTCCTTGCCGATCCTGTGGATCGGCCGGGGTGAGCCGACCGACGCCGACGCGATCAGCCTGCGCCCCGAAGACGAGTACCACCATCTGCACCTCGAGCCGGTCGTCGACGTGCGCGACGAGGACGAGCTCGAGCTGGCACTCGAGCAGCGCGACCCGGAGATCTTTCTGCTGACTGCGCGCGACGACGACGACGACGCGGATCCGCTCGATCTGGTCCTGGAGCTGCTCCCCGACGTGCCCGCCGGCAAGCTCGCGATCGCGCGCGTCGACGTCGCGACTCGCGACGAAGTGCTTGCCCTCGAGCGCGCCGGCATCGACGCCGTGCTGGTCAGCGACGGAGCGATCGCCCACCTCGTGGGCCACCAACCGTTCGAGGTGTGAGCCCGGCTACCATCGGGGCGTGAAAGGGCTCCTCGTCGTCGCGCTGTCGCTCTGCGCAGCTGCGCTTCTGGCCTCGGGTTGCGGCGAGGCGAAGCAGGCTGCCGCCGCCTCGGTGGCCAAGCCGAAGCCGACGTGTGCGTACCCGGCCGGGTGGCAGAAGCTCGCAAACCGGATCAAGGCGCCGGTCTACTGCCCCGGTTGGCTGCCCGACCCGCTGAAGGGGCAGATCGGCGGCCAGTGGAACAACATCAACTCGGTCTCGGCGGATCGCAGCTACCTCGAGAGCTTCGTCTGGCAGGAGACGGGCGGCGGTGCCGCCGGCGGCGAGCTGCACGTCAACCTGCGGGCCTATCCGGGACGCACGAAGATCCCGACGTGCCGCACCGGCGGCAGCGACAGCCGCAACGTGCCGTGCTACGCCGACCCGGGCCGGCTGATCAGCGCGAACGGCATCACGACGCGGCTCTACACGGTCAACCAGGACGCCGACGCCTGGCATGCGCTGCTGCTCTGGCGGCGTGACGGCACGCTGTACACGCTGTCCGAGCACGTCGCGCCGCCGCTGACGTTCGACCACGTGGTGCGGTACCTCAAGCAGGAGCTCGGGTCGCTCGTGCTGGTCAAGCCAGCCGTCTGATGAAGCTCACACGTCGGCAGCTGGTCGTCGGCACCGCGGCCGGCGCAATCGGCGCGGCCGGAATCTACGAGCTCGTCGACCAGCTGGCCGGGTCGACACCGGCGCGCACACCCGTTGAGGCGCTTCGGCCCGAGCAGCACCTGCTCGACGGGATCCGGACCGTGCGCTCGGACCGGGTCGAGGTGCTCGTCCCACCGCTGCACCATCGCGTGCTCACCGCACGGGCTGCGGTCGATGCCGCCGACCTGCGCGACGCGCAACGCACGCTCGCGGCCGCACTCGCAGGGTTGGAGACCGACTACCAGCCTTCCCCGGCAGGCCTCGGAGTCACGGTCGCCTGGGGAAGGCCGTATTTCGACCGACTCGTCCCCGCGGCTGCGAAGCGTCTCATTCCGCACGACCGCCGCGCTGACGAATCGGTGCTCCTCGATGCCGAGCGTTTCCCGAGCGACCCCGACGACACCACGCTCGAGCAGAACGAGGTCGCGATCCTCTTGCGCTCCGACTCGCTGCACAATCTCGACGACGCGCAACAGCGCCTGCTCGCGACGAAGCTCTTCAAGCTGGCCTCGATCCGGCGTGGCTTTGCTGGCGGCGGCTTCGACGGCAGCCGTTCGCTCCCGAAGCAGCTCGCCGAGGCGGCGCAGATTCCCGGCGCCGACCTGATCCCCGATACGTCGGAGCTGTTCCTTGGCTTCACGTCCACGCAGAAGGCAGGCATGGGCCCTGGGTTGATCTCCAACTTCGAGACGCTCGGCTACGTCGATTTTCACGGCAGCGACTACTTCCGCCACGGCACGCACATGCACCTCTCGCACATCCACGAGGACCTCGAGGCGTGGTACCTCAACTTCGACTTCGACGAGCGGGTTGCGACGGCCTTCCGGCCGAATCTGCAGGTGCGACAGGGCACGCAGACGGTTCCCCAGGACCCGAAGGACGTGTCGACCGAGGCCGACGTCCGCAGCGACTACAAGAGCTCCGGCCGGATCGGCCACAGCGCGCCGATCCAGACGACCTCTCGGCTGCAGTCCGACGTCGTCGGCGAGGACGGCACCGTCTACCCGAAGGGGAGCGCGATCCCGATCCGCGCCGACTTCAACACGCTCGACAATCCGTTCGCGTGGTCGGAGCGCGCCGATGAGATCGGCGCTCTACCGGCAGCCGGCGTCCACTTCGTCGTCTTCAACCCGACGGGCGACGACTTTCGGCGGAACCGCCGCGCCATGGACGGTGTGCTGCCCGGCGGCAAGATCCCCTTCGAACCCCGCGCCCGCGAGCAGGGCTTCAACTCGGTGCTCTCGACGACGCACCGGCAGAACTTCATCGTGCCGCCGCGCCGGCATCGCAGCTTTCCGCTCGCCGAGGTCTAGCCGAAGAGGTCTAGCCGAAGAAGGCGCGCGCGACGTCGTACCAGTCGTCCGTCACCGTCTTCAGCTCGGCGGTCGCCTCGGCCAACGAGACCGAGACGACGTCGCTGCCGCGCAGCGAGGCCATCTGACCGAACTCGCCCGCCATGACCAGGTCGGCGGCCTTGAGCCCGAAGCGGGTCGCAAGGATGCGGTCGTAGGCGGTCGGCGAACCACCGCGCTGGACGTGGCCGAGTACGGTGACGCGCGTCTCGAAGCCGGTGCGGGACTCGATCTCGGCGCCCAGCCGGTCGCCGACCCCGCGTTTCGCGAGCAGCTTGTGACCGAACTGATCCACTTCGCCCTGATCCTCGGCGCCGGGGAGCTCGCAGCCTTCGCTGATGACGACGATCGAGAAGTTCTTGCCGCTTGCATGGCGCCGCTGCAGCTCGCGCGTCACCTCGTCGAGATCGACCGGCCGCTCCGGGATCAGGATCACGTCGGCGCCGCCCGCGATGCCGCTGTGCACGGCGATCCAGCCCACGTGGCGTCCCATTACCTCGACCACCATCACCCGGTTGTGCGACTCGGCCGTCGTGTGGAGACGGTCGATCGCCTCCGTGCAGATCGCAACCGCCGTGTCGAAGCCGAACGTGTAGTCGGTTCCTGAGAGGTCGTTGTCGATCGTTTTCGGCACCCCGACGACCGGCGCGCCGAGCTCGTCGTACAACCTGGAGGCGACGCCGAGCGTGTCTTCGCCCCCGATCGCGACGAGCGCGTCGAGCTCTGCGAAGGAGCGCTTGACGCCCTCGACCCCACCGTCCACGTTGTACGGGTTCGTGCGCGTCGTGCCGATGATCGTGCCGCCCCGCGGCAGGATTCCGGAGACCTCGCGCGGACCGAGCGGCTGGAACAGGTGCTCGACCATCCCCCGCCAACCCTCGCGAACCCCGATCACCTCGTCACCGCGCGACCACGATCGCCGTGCCACGGCGCGAATCACCGCGTTCAGGCCTGGGCAGTCGCCGCCGCCTGTGAGCACCCCGATCCGCACCTTGATCTGAGTCTACGTTCAGGCGTGTCAGCGGCTCGTGGGTGCCGTCAAGATCGAGCTGGTGGTCGCTGCCGTGGCCCGGCCACTCGTTCGCAGGGTGGCCGGGCTACAGCCGTCGTCCCACACGCCGAGCAGACTCTGGCCGATGAGAGCTGTGTCTCGCATCGACGCTGTCGCTGCACTGACGGCCGCCGGAGCGGTGGGGCTGATCGCGTCGGACCAGGGTGGATTCTTCGAGCGCTCGTGGCCGTGGGCAGGACTCTGTCTCGGAGCCGTCGGCGCACTCGTTCTGCTGAACGCGCGGGAGCTTCGGATGTCGTGGGCGGGTCTCTCGCTGGTCGCTTCGACCCTCGCGATCAGCGGCTGGACTGCGCTGTCGTGGCTCTGGTCGAGCGAACCCTCGAACTCGCTCGACGAGGCGCTGCGCGCACCCGTCTACGTGGCGGCCGCGGTTGCGTTCGTCGCGCTCGCGGCGGCCGGTGGGTCGCTCGGGCTGCTTCTGGGTGTCTCTGCGGGAACGACGCTGCTGGCCGGTTACAGCCTCCTCGAGTGGCACCCTCACGACAGGTTGGCGCTTGCTGGGCCGGTCGGCTACGCGAATGCCCTCGGCGCGCTCTGCGGGATCGGCGCCGTCGTGGTCGCAACCCTGGGCATCGCAGCGTGGAAGCGACCCTTGCTGGCCGGACCGGCACTGGCCTCGGTCGCCGTGCTGATGGCCGGGTTGGCGCTGTCGAGCAGCCGCGGCAGCTGGCTCGCGGTCGCGGCCGGTGCCTGCGTCCTCGTCGCGTCGCGCGGAGGGCGGCGCTTCGCGATTGCCGCCGTCGCGGGCGTCGGAGCCCTCGAAGCCTGCCTCCTGGGCCTGACCACATTCACCGAGCCTGGGGTGCTGGCGGCGCGGGGCGACTACTGGCACGTCGCCTGGCACGTCGCGCGGCAGCATCCGCTGGTCGGCACGGGCGCGGGTACGTACGACCTGGCCTGGGGCGCCTTCGGCGAGCTCGGCCGCTGGGGCAGCGTTCTGGACGCTCACAGCCTGTACCTGGAGACCCTCGCCGAGCTCGGCGTCGTGGGTCTGGTGCTGGTCGCCGGGCTTGCCGTGCCCGTGTTCGCTGCCGCATCGCGATCGGCCCTGTCGGCGACCGAGACCGCGGCGCTCGGGGGCGCCGTCACGTTCCTGGTGCACGCGGGCCTCGATTTCGACTGGGAAATGCCGGCCGTGACGGTTGCCGGGATCGCCTGTCTGGCAGCCATTGGCGGCGGTAAAGCCTCCTGGAGAGCCAGAAATTACCTCCGATTTACCTTGATGGGGGTAGAGGTTGCGATTGTTCTGGGATACGTCGTGTACCTGATGCTTCATCGAGCCTGATCCAGGCCGCTGTCGATGAACCTCCCCAACCGAAAGGCACGACATGCACACACCGAAACCCAGACTCGTCGCGTCCGTCGCCCTGGCGCTCCTGGCCGCCCTCGCGGTCCTGGCGCTCGCCGGCGTGTCGTTCGCGGGGAACGGCAAGGGCAAGGGCGCCACCAAGTCGGCCAGCTCGTCCGAGTACCAGTATTCGGGAGGCAAGCAGTACGGCCGTCACCGCGTCGCCCTCTGCCACAAGGGACACACGATCCGCGTCGCCCAGCCCGCTGTGAAGGCGCACCTGCGCCACGGCGACAAGCTCGGCGCCTGCTAGTCCGACGTTCGCTGCTGCCCCGGGTTGGCCCCGGGGCAGCAGCATCGTTCCTCAGTCGCCTTCGCCGACGAAGTAGCCGACGCCGCTCGGCCGTAGGACCATCAGGTCGTCGGCCTTGTTGCCCGCCCAGATCCCGATCTTGTCGCTGTCGGGGTCACGTGGCAAGCGGGCACCTTGACCGTCGAGTACAGCAGGACGCGTGCGGTCTCGTCCGTCTCGTCGCGCACGGAATGCGCGCCGTCCGGGCCTGTCGGGAAGCACCGGATCCTCGTCGTCGAACTGGAACGACGGGTTCTCGATGTTGACTCGTCTCATGCCCCGACCTAGCTGGGCGACCCCCAGGTGACGGTGGCGACGACGTCGAGCTCGAAGCGCCCGTCGCGCTTCGGCACCAGCTCGTCGAAGACCTTGGCCAGCTCGCGGTCGAAGCCCTCCGGATCGTCCATCTTTTCGAGCACGAAGCCGCTCTGTGAGTGATGGCAGCCGATCAGCTCGTCGAGAGTCGGCCGCCACGCCTCGGGAGCCGTCGTTCGCGTCCCGAGTTGTTCGAACAGGTCTCGCCGCCCGAGCTCCTCGACCACGTCCCGGCGGGTGAAGTCCGTCTTCGCCGCGTAGCTGCTGTAGATCGGGCGGAGACGCTCGCCTAGCTCGGGAGCACGGATCCAGTCCCGGTAGACGAGCGCGAGCACGCCGCCCTGGGCGAGCACGCTCGCAAAGCGGGGGAGGGCGACCTTCCAGTCGAACCAGTGCACGCTCTCGCCGGCGACGACCAGGCCGTACGGCGGGTGAAGGGTCGCGGTCTCGATCGGACTCTCGATCCAGGTCAGGTTCCCGGCGGCGCCGGCCGGCAGCAGCCGGGCCTGCGCGAGCATCGCTATCGACTGGTCGACGGCGTCGACCGCGTCCACGAGCGGCGCGAGCCGGCGCGCCAGGTCGCCGGTCCCGCAGCCCGCATCGAGCACGGTGCGCGGTCCGTCCCCGAGCAGCGACGCCAGGATCTCGATCACCTCGGCCGGGTACGGCGGGCGAAAGTCGTAGCGCTCGGCGACCGACGGCACCCGGAACCAGGCGCCGTACTCGGCCGACCAACCGGGTGGCTTCGGCTCCATCGACACGGGATCGTACGAGGTATCGGCCGTTGGTACCTCATAGACTCAGCCGATGAACTGCACAAGGTGCGGGGTCGAGAATCCGGACCGGGCGAAGTTCTGCCTCGAGTGCGGTGCGCCGCTGGCCGCTGCCGCACCCGCCGTCGAGGTACGGAAGACGGTCACCGTCGTCTTCTGTGACGTGACAGGTTCGACCGCCCTCGGCGAGTCGACCGACCCGGAGGCTGTGCGCCGTCTGCTTGCTCGCTACTTCGAGCGCATGAGCGGGATCATCGGGGCCCACGGCGGCGCGGTCGAGAAGTTCATCGGCGACGCGGTGATGGCCGTCTTCGGCGTGCCCGTGCTGCACGAGGACGACGCACTCCGGGCCGTCCGTGCGGCGCTCGAGATGCGCGACGCGCTGCCGGAGATCGGCGTGCAGGCCCGGATCGGCGTCAACACGGGCGAGGTCGTCACCGGCACGGCAGAGCGGCTCGCGACCGGCGACGCGGTCAACGTCGCGGCGCGGCTCGAGCAGGCGGCTCTGCCGGGCGAGGTGCTGCTCGGCGCCAAGACCGTCCAGCTCGTGCGCGATGCGGTCGAGGTCGAGGCCGTCGAGCCGTTGCAGCTGAAAGGGAAGGAGCAGCCGGTCGAGGCGTTCCGGCTGCTCGCGCTCACCGGTCGTGAGGCTGGGGCGCGACGGCTCGAGGGCACCTTCGTCGGACGCGAGCGCGAGCGGCGGATGCTTCGCGAGGCGTTCGACCTCGCGGTCTCCGATCAGGCCTGCCACCTATTCACGATGCTCGGGGTCGCGGGCGTCGGTAAGTCCAGGCTGGCGGCCGAGTTCCTCGCCGAAGTGGACGCCACTGTCGTGCGCGGGCGTTGCCTCTCCTACGGCGACGGAATCACCTATTGGCCCGTCGTCGAGGTGGTGAAGCAGCTACGGCCCGACGAGCGCGACCTGGAGCCGGCCGTCGCCAGACCGCTGCGGGTGCTGCTCGGCAGCGACGAGCGCGCGACGGCCGAGGAGATCGCCTTCGCGGTGCGGAAGCTTCTCGAGGAGGCCGCTTCGGAACGGCCGCTCGTCGTCGTCTGGGACGACCTGCACTGGGCCGAGCCGACGTTCCTCGATCTGATCGAGCACGTGGCGGACTGGAGCCGCGCCGCGCCGATCCTGCTGCTCTGCATGGCTCGGCCCGAGCTGCTCGACAGCCGCACTGGCTGGGCCGGGGGAAAGCTGCACGCCACCACGGTGCTCGTGGAGCCGCTCGGGCGGGTTGCGTGCGAAGCGCTCCTGGACGACCTCGGCGCCGATCTCGAGCCGGACCTCCGAACCAAGATCCTGGCCTCGGCAGACGGCAACCCACTGTTCGTCGAGGAGATGGCGGCGATGGTCCGCGACTCGCCCACCGCCGCCGTGCAGGTTCCACCCACGATCAGCGCGCTCCTCTCTGCCCGCCTCGACCAGCTGGCAGCACCGGAGCGGGCGGCGCTCGCCTGCGGGTCGGTCGAGGGCTCGGTGTTCCACCGCACCGCGGTGGCTGCACTCGAGGGAGATCCGGCGCAGCTGATGGGGCTGGTACGCAAGGAGCTCGTCCGTCCCGACAAGGGGACCATGCCCGGCGATGACGCCTTCCGGTTCAGGCACATCTTGATCCGAGATGCAGCGTACGAAGCGCTCCCGAAGTCGACGCGCGCGAAGCTCCATGAACGATTTGCGGACTGGGTCGAGCGGCGGTCGCCGGAGCTCGTCGAGCTGGACGAGATCGTCGGCTACCACCTCGAACAAGCCACTCGCTACCGGGTGGAGCTCGGAGCGCTGACGGCGCGTGAGCTCGCTGTCGCGGCGCGTGCCGCCGAACGGCTCTTCGCGGCCGGCGAGCGGGCGCTTTCGCACAATGATGTGCGGGCGAGCGCGAGCCTGCTCAGGCGCGGTCTGGCCCTGCTGCCCCCCGGAACACGCGCCGTCGAGCACGAGTGGAGGCTGGTCCAGGCGCTGATGCAAAGCGGCGAGCTCGCGCGGGCGCGGGATCAGGCCGATGACCTCGCTGCCCGCGGTACCGCTGCCGGCGATCGTCGTGCCGCCCTGTACGGACGCCTGGCGTCGTCGTTCGTCGTCTTTCTGATGGAGCCTGCAGAAGCCTCGATGGGGTCGCTCGCCGAGCTCGCTGCCGACGCGCGAGGCCAGTTCGAGGCGACGCAGGACGAGCTGGGTCTCGGTCTGTGCTGGCTCGCGCTCGCCCATTTGGATCACAACGCGTGCCGGTGGCAGGCGCGGCAGGATGCACTCGAGCGGGCGTACCTTCACGGCAGCCGCGCCGGCGACCACTACCTCCAGGAGCATTCGTTGCTCTGGATGGCAGCCGGAGCCGTGCACGGGCCGATGCCGACCGACGAAGGCCTGCGCTGGTTCGCCGAGCACGCTGACGAGCTCGGTGATGCACCGATGGTCGACTCGATGCGATCGGTCGTCGAAGCGATGGTCGGGAACTTCGACGCGGCGCGTGAGACGAGCCGGAGCGCACACCGCCGCTTGGAGGAGCTCGGTCTCGGGCTCTGGCTTGCGTCAACCGGGATGCATACCTGCGCGATCGAGACGTACGCCGGCGATCACGCTGCCGCCGCGCGGGAAGGCATTGCCGGGTGCGAGGCGCTCCAGGCGATCGGCGAGCGTGGCTGGCTCTCGACGCTCGCCGGCGAAACGGCGCACGCGCTCCTGGAACTCGGCCGCGACGAAGAGGCCGAGCATTGGATTGCCGTCGCAGCTGACGCCGGCAGTGCCGAAGACGTGATGACTCAGGCGCTGGTCAAAGAGGTCGAGGCGCGGCTTCTTTCGCGACGCGGTCAGCACGGCGCAGCAAAGATCGCCGCCCACGACGCGCTCGCCTTGATCGAGCGAACGGACATGCTCGACGCGATCGCCGACTCGAAACTCAACCTCGCCGAGGTTCTCCGCGCGGCAGGCACGGACGAGGATGCGGAGCGGCTGCAGGCGATCGAGGAGGCTGCGGCGCTCTACGAGCAGAAGCGCCATCTCGTCGGGATGGCGAGGGCGGCGGCGCTGCTCGAGTCTGCCCGCCTGCCCACCTGACCGTTCAGGTGCCGAAGGTGGGAATCGAACCCACACGCCCTTTCGGGCACCGGATTTTGAGTCCGGCGCGTCTGCCAATTCCGCCACTTCGGCCCGCGCGGGGGATCGTAGCCGCGTCACCGTATGACTTTCCCTGCTGAGCCAGTAGAGTCGCATCCTTGGCAGCGGATGCATCTGTCTCGGTGGTCAGTCGCCTGCGTGCGCCCAGCGTCGTCGGCGTGCTCGGAAGCCTCTTCGTGCTGGCGATCGTGTTCTGGCTCGTCGTCAACCTGATCAAGAACCCGAGCGACTTCTTCGAGGTGACGTCGATCGGTGTGACGAACGGCTGCGTTTACGCCCTGGTCGCGCTCGGCTACACGCTCGTCTACGGCATCCTCGAGCTGATCAACTTCGCCCACGGCGACGTGTTCATGCTCGGTGGCATGTTCACGATCACCTACGCCAACCACGTCTTCGGGATGAACGGCGGCCAGGGCGCACTGCTGATTCCGGTGATCATCGGGACGATGTTCCTGACGATGCTCACGTGCGGCGCGCTGAACGCGATGATCGAGTTCCTCGCGTATCGGCCGCTGCGTTCCGCACCCCGACTGGCGCCGCTGATCACGGCGATCGGCGTCAGCTTCATCATCCAGGACGTCGCGCTCGCCATCTGGGGCCCCGAGTACGTGATCGCGCCCGACGTTCTGCCCCGCTCGGACGTCATCAGCATCGGCTCGTTCGACCTCCAGTGGAACAAGGTGATCGCGGTGATCATCACGGTCCCGGTCTTGCTCGCTCTCGTCTACCTGATCCGCAACACGAGGCAAGGGAAGGCGATGCGCGCGACGGCCCAGGACAAGGATGCGAGCGCGATGATGGGCATCAACGTCAACCGGACGATCTCGTTCACGTTCATGATCGCCGGCGCGCTCGCGGGCGCGGCCGGTGTCGTGTACGCGCTCTACTTCACGAGCGTCAAGTTCGATCAGGGCTTCCAGCTCGGACTGATCGCGTTCACGGCAGCCGTCCTCGGGGGGATCGGCAACCTGCCGGGCGCCGTGCTGGGCGCCGTGCTGATCGGACTGCTGCAGGGCTGGAACGAGGGGCTCGACTGGCACGCGCCGGGCTCCGACTGGACGCAGTCGATCGTATTCGGGATCCTGATCCTGATCCTCGTCTTCCGCCCGTCGGGACTGCTCGGCGAGCAGACGCCGGAGGGTGGATGACCGCTGTGATCCCGGCGGAAGTCGGGTTTCGCAACCAGCTGCGGGCCCGGTGGCGGCACCTCTCCCAACGAACGCGCGCGGCAATCTCGATCGCCCTGTTGATCCTGTTCGCGATTCTCATCTCGTTCACCGATCACTCGCTCGCGTACGCGGTGTTGCTCGGTGGCGCGATCTACTGGATGCGCCGGCTGCCCGAGCGTCGTCAACGGCTCGTCGCGATGGCAGCGATCGTCGGCCTGCTGGCGCTGCTCGCGATCGTCGGCAACACCCCGTGGTCGCTCGTGATCATGCTCGCGGCGATCTTCACGGTCCTGGCGATCCCGGATCAGCGTCGGTCGCGCGCGGTGGTGATCGCCGCGGTGATCGCAGCGATCATGTACCCGTTCTACTACACGCATCTGTTCACGATGCCGATCTTCGGCGCGTGGCCGGATGTGGCCACGGGCGTCTACATGCTCGTCTTCATCATGATGGCGGTCGGGCTGAACATCGTCGTCGGCTACGCCGGGCTGCTCGACCTGGGCTACGTCGCCTTCTACGCAACGGGTGCATATACGGCAGCGTGGTTCGCGTCGCAGCAGTTCGCGGGCCAGAAGTGCCCGACGAAAGGGGTCAGCGTCGCCAACTGCGCCGAGGGCCTGGTCGCGAAGACGAACTTCAACCTCGGTTCGATCGGGGTGCTGCCCGGGGCGGGCGGGATTCACATCTCGATCTGGCCGCTGCTGCTGCTCGGCGGCGTGATCACAGCGTTCTTCGGGATCATGATCGGCCTGCCGACGCTGCGCCTGCGCGGCGACTACCTCGCGATCGTGACGCTCGGCTTCGGCGAGATCCTGCCGCAGATCGCGCGTAACGGCGACAACTTCTTCGGCACCGGCTTCAACCTGACGAACGGCCCGAACGGCATCACACCGCTCGACTCGCCGGGGTTCGGCCACCGGATCTCCGACCTGACCGGCGGCTTCCTGCCGGCCAACTACCTGCAGTGCTGTAGCGCCAGCCACCTGGGTCACACGGTCACCTCGACCGACGTCTTCTTCTGGACCGCGCTCGTGCTGCTGCTCTTCACCGTCTTCTGCTCGTTCCGGCTGCAGTTCTCACGCCTCGGTCGCGCCTGGATCGCGATCCGCGAGGACGAGACGGCCGCCGCCGCCATGGGCGTGCCGCTGATGCGCACCAAGACCTGGGCGTACGCCAGCGGCGCCTTCTTCGGCGGCGTGGCGGGCGCTTTCTACGCCTCGTTCAAGAGCAACACCTTCCCGGGAGACTTCTACTTCAACATCTCGGTCTTCATTCTCTGCATGGTGATCCTCGGGGGCATGGGAAACATTTGGGGCGTGATCGTCGGCGCCGCGTTCCTCTCATACTTGAACGTGTTCGGCCTCGGCACCACCGGCCAATGGGTGAACACTCACATCCACGTGGGGAACCACCATCCGAACATCGACGCGCAGCTGTACGCGTCGGGTATCTACGGGGCGATCATCCTGATCGTGATGCTCTTCCGGCCGGAGGGTCTGATTCCATCGAGACGCAGGGCCGCGGAGTTCCACGAGGGCGTTCATGACGATCCTCTCTATGACGTGGCCGGGCCGCAGTGAGCGCCGACGAGATCCTCCTGGACGCACGCGACGTGCGGAAGGAGTTCGGTGGCCTCGTCGCGGTCAACGACGTCTCGTTCACCGTGCCGCGCGGCAAGGTCGTGTCGCTGATCGGCCCGAACGGTGCCGGCAAGACCACCTTTTTCAACATGCTGACCGGCGTCTACAAACCCACGTCGGGCCAGATCATGTTCCTCGGCGAAGACGTCACGGGGAAGCCGCCCCACGCGATCACGGCGCGGGGGATCGGCCGCACGTTCCAGAACATCCGCCTCTTCCAGAACATGACGGCGCTCGAGAACGTCCTCGTCGGCATGCACGCCCGGATGAAGGCGAACCTCTTCAACTCGATCCTGCGCACGCCGAGTGTCCGCCGTGAGGAAGTGCGGTCACGCGACCGTGCGTTCGAGTTGCTCGAGCTGACGAGCTTGAGCCGCAAGGCAGGCGAGGTCGCGCGCAGCCTCCCGTACGGCGACCAGCGGCGGCTCGAGGTCGCGCGGGCGCTCGCCACGGAGCCGAAGCTCCTGCTGCTCGACGAGCCGACCGCGGGGATGAACCCGCAGGAGTCGGCCGAGTTCACCGCGTTCCTCTACAAGCTGCGCGACGAGTACGACCTGACGGTGCTGATGATCGAGCACGACATGCGCGTCGTGATGGGCGTCTCCGACCGCGTCTCCGTGCTCGACTACGGGGAGAAGATCGCCGAGGGCGCCCCGCGCGACGTGCAGAAGAACGAACGCGTGATCGAGGCGTATCTCGGCAAGGCAGCAGTCGAGGACATGCGACGGCAGGGCCTCGCATGAGCAGCGCCGTCGATTCGAACGGCACCACGCCGGTCCTCGAGATCAACGACATCCACACGTACTACGGCGCGATTCATGCGCTGAAGGGAATCTCGCTCGAGGTTCGCGAGGGCGAGATTGTGACGCTGCTGGGCGCGAACGGCGCCGGCAAGTCGACGACGCTCCGTTCGATCAACGGCCTCAACCGCCCACGCCAGGGATCGATCCGGTTCCAGGGCAAGGACATCACGTCCGTGCCGGCGCACCAGATCGTCAAGCGGGGCATCGCCCAGTCTCCGGAGGGGCGGCGGCTCTTCCCGCGGATGACCGTGACCGAGAACCTCGAGATGGGCGCGTTCCAGCGCTCCGACCGCGCCGGCATCCGCTCCGACATGGATCACGTCTTCGAGCTCTTCCCGCGCCTGCAGGAGCGCAAGGACCAGAAGGCGGGCACGATGTCGGGCGGCGAGCAGCAGATGTGTGCGATCGGCCGAGCGTTGATGGCTCGTCCGAAGCTGCTCCTCCTGGACGAGCCGTCGCTGGGGCTCGCCCCGATCTTCGTCGAGCGGATCTTCGAGATCATCGACACGATCAACAAGGAAGGCACCGCGATCCTGCTCGTCGAGCAAAACGCCCTGATGGCGCTCGATGCGGCGCACCGTGGGTACGTCCTCGAGACGGGCCGCATCGTGCTCGCCGACGACGCGAAGGCGCTCAAGTCGAACGAGCAGGTCCGCAAGACGTACCTCGGAGAGACCTAGGACGGCTCAGGCGTCGCGGCGCTCGGTCCACCAACGGCCCGCGGCCTGGAAGACCAGTACCCAGGCGGCCAGGACGAACAGGGCCGTAACCGGCGACATCACGACCTGCTGGCTGTCATCGACGCCGCGAGGCAGGAAGTGCTGAGCTGCTGCCACGTCGATGAACTTGCGTGCGCCGCCGAGGCTGTGGATCGAGATCAACAGGTGCGAGACGAACGCGTTCCAGGCAATCAGCACGCCGACGACCACCCGAGAGCTTGCGAACGCCGCCAGTCCGATCGCGACGCCGATGTTGACCGCTCCGATCAACGCAAGGTAGGCGGCGTAGTGGCCGACGTCGCTGCCGGTCGGGTTGGGCCGGTAGCCGGCGAACGCGTACGCGATGACCACGCAGATCGCATAGGCAACCACGAGCAACGATCCAAACACCGCCAGCGCGCCTGGGTAGCGCACGGCGAACAGTGTGCGCCGTGGGCGTCCGGTGACGACGAGGTCGCGAAACACACCCGCCGACACATCCTGCGTGCCGGCGGTCGAACCGATCAGGATCGCGGCGACGGTGCCGAGGCCGCCGAGCAGGAGGGCGAGGTTCTTCAGGTTCTCCGCACCGCCCGCCGGCCCGTGCTTGCCCGGGTTGGCGGCGTGCAGGGCGACCAGGATGATCACTGTGATCAGCACCGAGCCGATCGTCAGCAACGCGGTCCAGATCATCGTGCCGCGCCGCCGGCGCAGCTTCAGGATCTCGGCGGCGACGAGTCTCACTCGTTGCTCTCCAGCCTCGACGTGACCTCGAGGAACTTCTCCTCGAGCGTCGCACGCGCCGGCTCGAGGCGCGACACGGCGATTCCCGCCTCGACGAGTCGTTTGTTCAGCTCGGCCGATCCGAGCCCGTCGGCGAGCGTCACCCGCAGCTCGGCGCCCTCCTGCTCGACCTTCGCCACGCGCGCCTCGGCCGAAAGCAGCTGCCGCGCGGCGGCGACGTCGTCGACGTCGAGCAGCACGGTTGGGTCGCCTGTCGCCGCGATCTCATCGACGGCGCCCTGCAGGATGACGCGGCCGCGATCGACGATCGCGATCTGGTCACACGTCTTCTCGACTTCGTCGAGCAGGTGGGACGACAGGAATACGGTGCGCCCTTCGTCGACGAACGCGCGAATCAGATGGCGCGTCTCGAGGATGCCCGCGGGGTCGAGCCCGTTCATCGGCTCGTCGAGGATCAGCAGCGCGGGGTCGGCGAGCAGGCAGCGCGCGATGCCGAGCCGCTGGCGCATGCCGAGCGAGTAAGTCTTGACGCGATCGTTCGCACGCTGCGTCAGGCCGACCCGGGCGAGCGAGTCGTCGATGCGGCTCGCTGCGGCGCGATCGCGAGCGGCCGCCACGATCTTCAGGTTCTCGCGGCCGGTGAGGTGGCCGTGGAAGCGGGGCTCCTCGACGATCGCGCCGACCCGTGCCAGCGCCTCGCGTCGCTTCGACGGCTGCGGCAGGCCCAGCAGGCTGACGTCGCCCGACGTGGCGCGGGTCAGACCGACCAGCGTCCGGATCAGCGTCGTTTTTCCGGCGCCGTTCGGACCGAGGAAGCCGAACGCGACGCCCGCGGGCACGACGAGATCGACGCCGTCGACCGCGGCGCGGCCGCCGAACTTCTTCGTCAGCGCCTGTGTCTCGATGACGGCGTCCACGCGGACACCCTAGTTCCCGACGACGATCGGGACGTACGGTGGCGCGAGCAGGTAGCCGATCCGCGTGGCGCCGCGGCCCTTCGCCATCTCGAGCGCCGCGCCGAGGCCGTGCGCGGGAACGAAACCGAGCTGCCGGGCCGACTGCGCGTCGCGACAGCCTGCGACGATCACCGCGCCGAGCCGGTGCGCCGATGCATCACACGCACTCCATTCGAGGAAGGGCTGCAGCGGATGACAGGCGTGGCCGGCGCGGTAGTCGGCGATTGCCTTGGTGTCCTGCGCCGCGGCTTGCTCGGCGTCGTGCATGGCCCCTGGGTCGCCCGCGGTCCGCGGATCGAAGAACAGTGCGCGGTACGGCGTCTGCGTCGGTCGCGGAAACCGCCGCGGGAACGGGTGGACGATGATCGCGGTGCCGCCCGGTGCGATCGGCGGCGTGTTCCGCCAGAGCCGTAGAGCGAGCCCGAGTGCGAGATACGCCGCGCTGACCGGGTTCGGGCGTTCACGCGGCATGAACGGCGTCGTGCCCGGGACGCCGATCACGAGCGCGTCGACCGGCTCGGCCAGCTCGATACCCTTGAGGACGGTTCCCTGCAGGAGCGCCTCCGCGTGCGCCACGGAGGGTGTGCCTGCGTAGACGGCTGCCGCGGTCTGCTCGCGTGGCAGCCGGTCGAGAATCCGCTGCCGCAGGCGGCTCGGTGCGAGCTGGAAGAGGTGCCGGACGCGCGAGTCGAGCAGCCGCTCGACAGCCTGCTCGTCGTACGGGTAGCCGGCGAACGGCCCGGCGACGCGCGGTGGGTTCAACGCCAGCGAGACGCCGGAGACGACGGTTCGCTCGGCGAGCCGGCGCTCGATCTCGACCGCGAGTCGCCAGCCCTGCGAGGCGCTCGTCTCGAGCAGCGACAACGCGCCGCCGGCGCGCAGCGACTCGCGCCCGCTCGCCGCGAGCAACGCCCCCGGGCCGCCGTGCAACACGGTCTCGGCAGCGGTCACGGTGATCACGAGATCGGTCTCGACGAGCGCCGGGTTGACGCGCAGCGCAACGTTTCCGGCCTGGCCGAGGTCGGCGAGATCGTCCGCCTCGGCGTCGTGCACGATCACCCGGCCGCGGAAGCGCCGTCTGAACTCGGGCGGCACGAGCAGGCCGATCTCGCGCGGCGCGGTGCGGCGCAGCAGACCACCGGCGACGAGGATCGTCACCTGCTGGACGCCGAGCCGGTCGAGCTCGTCGGAGACGGCGGCGATCGCCTCGTGGCGGGGGCCGAACTGCACGCCCGGGATGGGCAGCGACGGCTGCTCGATCACGATCGTCGCCGTACCGCCGGGCGTGACGAGCTGGTCGAGCGGGCGGCCGCCGAGCGGGAACGCGAGCGCATCGCGAACCGCCGCGCCGACATCCTCGAGCTGCGTGCGAGCCTGGGCCGGGCGGAGGACGATGTCCTCCGCGGCGGTGTCTGCGACGACGATCCTGGCATCGGCCAGGAGCGGAATACGCGTCACGCGTCGATGCTCTGGGTGAGCGCGATCGTCTGCCAGTTAGGTATCGCCAAGACCGCGTGACGATACCCTCGCGGTATGCCGAAAACGGTGACCGGGGCCGAGCTCGACCTCGACGACGCGCCCGCCCGCGAGAGCGAGCTCTTCATCGTCGACGGCAACAACCTCGCCTACCGCGCGTTCTTCGCGTTACCCGAGGAGCTGGCGACGACCGACGGCCAGCCGACCAACGCGCTGCTCGGGTTCACCAACATGTTGTTCAAGCTGCTTGCCGACTACCGGCCGAAGGGCGTCGCGGTCGCGTGGGACTCGCGTCCGGTGCATCGCACGGCGGCCGCCGAAGCCGGCGACGTGGTCTACAAGGAAGGCCGCCGGCCGATGCCGGAGCTCCTTCGCGAGCAGTTCCCGCACTTCCGGCCGATCGTCGAGGCGTTCGGGTACCGGAATCTCGAGTTCGAAGGCTGGGAGGCGGACGACGTGATCGCCACGCTGGCGACACGCGCAGATGCGGAGGGGATCAAGACCTGTGTCGTCTCGACCGACCGCGATGCGTTCCAGCTCTGCAGCGCGAACGTCTGCCTGATGATGACGCCGCGGGGTGTTGCCGACGTCAACGTCTATACCCCCGACCGGGTTGAGGCTCGGTACGGCGTCACTCCCGAGCAGGTGCCGGATTTCATCGGCCTCAAGGGTGATACCTCGGACAACATCCCGGGCGTTCCGGGCATCGGTGACAAGACTGCCGGCCAGCTCATCTCTCAGTACGGATCGGTCGACGCGGTGATCGAGCACGCGTCGGAGCTCTCGCCCGCGCGGGCGAGAAACATCACCGAGCACGCCGAGCTCGCTCGCCTGTCGAAGGAGCTCGCGACGATGCGGCGCGATCTCGACATCGACTGCGACCCCGGCGAGCTCGTGCTCAATCCGCCGGATCGCGCCGAGTTGAAGGAGATCTTCCGCCGGTTCGAGTTCCGCAACCTGCTGAACCGCATCGACGAGCTCGACGCTGCAGTGCCTTCGGCGCCGCTCGCGGTCACGGGCGTCGAGGTGCCCTGGCGCGAGGCCGAGCTCCCGCTTCGAGGAGTCGTCGGCTTCGCGCTCGACGGCGACCGGGCCGCGGTGGCCGTGGACGCCGAGGTGCTGATCGGTGCGATTCCCCCCGCCGACCGGTTGCGGGAAGCGGATCTGATCGTCCACGACGCCAAGGCGCTCGGCGTCGACGCACGCGAGGACACGCTGCTCGCGGCCTATCTGATCGACCCCGGCCGCGCCTCGTACGAGCTCGACGACCTCGCGGCCGAGTACGGCGTCGAGCTGCTGCCGACCCCGGCCGCCGACGAAGAGACCGTCGCGCTCGTGCGCCGCGCCGAGACGCCCCGCCGCCTGGTCGGCCCGCTGCTCGAGCGGCTCGAAGAGCGCAACCTGACCGAGCTCTACCGCGGCGTCGAGCTGCCACTCTCGGATGTGCTGGCGCAGATGGAGCAGGCAGGCGTGAAGATCGACACGTACCGGATGGGCGAGATCACGGCCAGGCTCGCTGACCGCGTCGAGGAGCTCGAGACGCAGGCGTACGAGCTCGCCGGCGCAGAGTTCATGATCGGGTCGACGCAGCAGGTCGGCCGCGTGCTGTTCGACCAGTTGGGGCTGACTGCGGGCCGGAAGGGCAAGACGGGTTACTCGACCGACGCGAAGGTGCTGCGTTCGATCCGGCACGAGCACGCGATCGTGCCCGTGGTCGAGGAGTGGCGGGAGCTCTCCAAGCTGCTCAATACGTACCTCGGCCCGTTGCCGTCGCTGCTCTCGGAGGTCGACGGGCGCCTGCACACGACGTTCAACCAGACGGTTGCCGCGACCGGTCGGCTCTCGACGTCCGACCCGAATCTGCAGTCGATTCCGATCCGCACGGAGCTCGGCCGCGAGATTCGCTCGGCGTTCGTCGCCGAGGAGGGACACCGGCTGCTTTCGGCGGACTACTCGCAGATCGAGCTGCGGATCCTGGCGCACGTCTCGGGCGAGCCGAAGCTCCGTGAAGCGTTCGAGCGTGGTGAGGACATCCACACCGCGACAGCTGCGGAGGTGCTCGGCGTCGAGCCGGCCGCCCTCACCTCTGGCCAGCGGTCGATCGCCAAGATGATCAACTTCGGCATCGTCTACGGGATCTCGGCGTACGGTCTCTCGGAGAATCTCGAGATCCCGCGCGACGAGGCGCAGCGCTACATCGACGCGTACCTCGCGCGTTTCCCACACGTTCAGGATTTCATCGCGCGAACGATCGAGCAGGCCGGGCAGGACGGGTACGTCACGTCGCTGCTCGGCCGCCGCCGTCCCGTGCCCGAGATCCGCGCCTCGAACCGTCAGACGCGCGGCTTCGGCGAGCGGATCGCCGTCAACTTCGTCATGCAGGGCTCGAACGCCGACATCATCAAGGTGGCGATGATCCGCATCGCCCGCCGGTTGCGCGAGGAGGGGAGAGGTGCCCGCCTCGTGCTCCAGGTGCACGACGAGTTGTTGCTCGAAGTGCCGGATCCGGAGGTCTCCAAAGTGCGGGAGCTGGTGCGCTCGGAGATGGTCGGTGCCTACGACCTCGACCCGCCGCTCGCCGTCGAAGTCGGCACGGGCGACAACTGGGCCGACGCCAAGTAGCACGTCCCTCTCGTTCGCGCGGCCCATCGGTCCGCGCGGGGCGGAGGGCGTCGATCACGCAGCCAGGTGACCCTCTGAGTCTGACTCCAGTCAGACTCGTGTCTGACACACGGCTTTGTAACGGGCGAGTGCCAACTCTCGAACCCCGTTGGCGTAACCGCTGACGCGAGCAGCGGTTGCGCGACGCGTGACCTTCTGTTCACACCTCTCCGTACCGGACAGGCGACCGCTCCGCGCCAACGGTCGATGCGCGAACCGGTTTGGTCAGACTCGTGTCTGACAGGAGTCAGACTCATCGGTTCAAGCTGCACGTAGATTCCGACGATGCAATTGCCCGCGCGCATCAACCTGCTCACTTTGGCCTGTCGCGATGTCGAGCGGATGGCGCGGCTCTTTCGGGCGCTGGGATGGGCTGAGACGCCCGACAGCGATCTGCATCATCGGACGTTTCAGTGCACGAACGGCGTCGTGCTCGCCCTGTACCCGGCCCGCAACTACGAGCCCGAGTTCGGGCCGCTGACAGCCGGCTTTCGCGGCTCGACCTTCGCGGTCAACCTCGCCTCGTTCGCGGAGGTCCGGGCGGTCTACGAGACGCTCGCGACGACCGCGGACGTCGAGCTGTTGGGCGAGCCGGAGGAGGCGTTCTGGGGCGGCGGGTTCGCATGGCGCGACCCGGAGGGCAACATCTGGGACGTCGCATGGGCAAAGGACGCGCGCCTCGACGAGCGCGGCGGCGTCGTTTTCCCCTAGCCGGGCTTCGACGCCAACCTGGCTATACTTCGCGGCCGCTTTGGCTAGCCACGACATTATGGAGCGCGAACCCGGCGTCTGGGTCGAAGGCCCGGACGGCGAGCTCATCCCCGATTACGATTCGACGTTCCCCGAGATCAACGAGGGGCAGGTCGTGCACGGGACGGTTGTGCGCGTCGACAAGGACGAAGTGCTCGTCGACATCGGGTACAAGTCGGAGGGCGTCATCCCCGTCTCCGAGCTCTCGATTCGCCGCTCCGTCAACCCCGCCGACGAGGTGTCGCTGGGTGACGAGATCGATGCGCTGGTGCTCACGAAGGAGGACGCCGAAGGGCGCCTGATCCTCTCGAAGAAGCGCGCCCGCTTCGAGCTGGCCTGGAAGAACATCGAAGGTGCGGCCGAGTCGGGTGAGCCGGTCAACGGACGTGTGATCGAGGTCGTCAAGGGCGGATTGATCCTCGACCTCGGCGTTCGCGGTTTCCTGCCTGCGTCGCTCGTCGACATCCGCCGCGTCCAGGATCTCGACGAGTTCCTCGGACAGGAGCTGCGCGCGAAGGTGATCGAGCTCAACCGCTCGCGCAACAACGTCGTGCTCTCGCGCCGCGCCGTGCTCGAAGAGGAGCGCAAGGACCAGCGCCAGCAGATCCTCGACAAGCTGCAGCCTGGCGACGTCGTCGAGGGCCAGATCTCGAACATCGTCGACTTCGGCGCGTTCGTCGATCTCAACGGCATGGACGGCCTGATCCATATCTCGGAGCTGTCGTGGTCGCATGTCAACCACCCGTCCGAGGTGCTCGAGATCGGCCAGACGGTCGAGGTCAAGGTGCTCGACATCGACCGCGAGCGCCAGCGGATCTCGCTCGGTCTCAAGCAGACGCAGAGCGATCCGTGGCAGCAGGTGCTCTCGAGCTACCACGAGAACGACGTCGTCGAAGGCCGGGTCACGAAGGTCGTCACGTTCGGTGCCTTCGTCGAGATCCTGCCGGGGGTCGAAGGCCTCGTTCACATCTCCGAACTCGCCCAGCACCACGTCGAGAACCCGCGTGAGGTCGTGGCGCAGGGCCAACCCGTCAACGTCAAGATCATCGAGGTCGACGGTGACCGCCGCCGCCTGTCGCTGTCGCTGAAGCGCGTCGAGGACACCGATCCTGTGCAGCCGCGCGCCGACGGCGCCGAGTCCGTGCACACGCGGCCGAACCTCGATCTTTCCGAGGACGTGTTCGCCGAGCCGCTCGAGTCCGCCGAGCCGCTCGAGGCCGAGTCTGCCCTCGAGCCGGTCGAGGAGCCACTCGCTGACGCAGCCGCTCCCGAGGTCGAAGCCGAACCGGAGCCGGAGGCGGAAGCCGAGCCCGAGGCCGACGTTCAAGGCGAGGCCGAAGTCGCCGCGCCGGTCGCAGCGCCGGAGCCGGACGCCGTGCCGGAGCCGGAGGCGTCCTCGTCCGAGGAGTGAGCCGCCCGGTCGCCGTCGCGATCACCGGCGGCATCGGCGCAGGCAAGACAGAGGCTCTCCGCGCGTTCGCACGGAACGGTGCGGCAACGGTCTCGAGCGACGAGATCGTCCACCATCTCCTGCGTCGCGACGAGGTGAAGCAGGCGATCGTCGAGCGGCTCGGAAACGGTGCTCTGGCGCCGGGCGGGGAGATCGACCGCGGCGCCCTCGGCACGATCGTCTTCAACGACGAGGCAGCGCTCGGTTGGCTCGAGGCGCTCTTGCACCCCCTCGTCTCGGCGGAGTATCTGCAGTGGCGGGAGGATCTCGCCGCTCTGCCCGATGCGCCGCGCGTCTCCGTCACCGAGGTTCCGCTGCTCTACGAGACCGGCGGCGATGAACGGTTCGACAAGGTGGTCGTGATCACTGCACCGGCGAAGCTGCGCCGCGCGCGCTCGGACGTCGCCGTCGACGAGCGGGAAGGTCGCTTCCTGCCTGACCGCGAGAAGATCGAGCGCGCCGACTGGTCGTTCAAGAACATGGGCTCGCTGGAAGAGCTCGACGCGTTCGTGAAGTCGGTGATGGCGGAGCTGACCGCCGAGTGAAGCGCCTGCTGGCCGTCGTCGGCCTCGTTGCCGTGCTCGCCGGTGCGTTCCTGTACGTCGACGAAACGTCACCACCCTGGTACGAGCGCATTCGCTACCCGTTGCGCTACAGCGAGTTCGTGCGCGTTCATGCCCGCGAGCACGGCCTCGATCCGGCGCTGCTCGCCGCGGTCATCTACCAGGAGTCGAAGTTCCGGCCGAGCGCCAAGTCGTCCTCGGGCGCGATCGGGTTGATGCAGGTGACGCCGTCGACGGCGAAGGGCATCGCGTTGCGCACGGGTGGGCACGCGTTCCGTACGAGCGATCTGTACGACCCCGAGATCAACATCCGCTACGGAGCCTGGTATCTCGACAATCTCTTCAAGAAGTACGGGGACGAACAGCTCGTGCTCGCCGCCTACAATGCCGGCCAGGGAAACGTCGATCGCTGGCGCGCGAATCATCAGTCGATCCAGTTCGCCGAGACACGCGCGTACGTCGAGCGGGTCGAGGATCTGAAATCGATCTATCGGAGCGCCTGGCGCTCGAAGCTCTATCCGCAGAATTGAGCCGAATGCCATCGCTCCTCGAACTCGCAGAGAATGCCAACACGTACACGCCCCTCGGGCCGACGGACGAGCGGATCGTCACCGACCGCTACGTCCTCTGGATGGGACGCGGTGACGAACCGGGCTGGAACGTCGCCCAGCGTTTTCGACTACAGGCCGACGAGGTGGCCGGCGTGCGCGCGGAGATCCACGGTCACCTGCAGGCGAAGGGTCGGGCCGTCTGCACCTGGGAGATCGGCACGCACGCGACACCGGATGATCTCGTCGAACGGTTGTTCGCACTCGGGCTTGTCGACGACGAGCCGACACCGCTCGCGGTCGGGATGGTGCTGACCGAACCTCCGGCACAGCCGCCACCCGACGTCGAGGTTCGCCGGGCCTCCACCCGCGCCGAGCATCTTGCGGCGGCTCGGATCGCGGCCATCGCCTTCGGTGGGCCGGTCCCGACGGAGCTGCCGGCAGATCCCGAGCCCGACCCGGACAACGTGGTTTACCTCGCTTACGTCGACGGCGAGCCGGTGGCCCGGGGGTCGGCGTCGTTCTCCGAGCACGCGGTCGCGCTGTTCGGCGGCTCGACACTGCCGGAGGCCCGAGGCCGCGGCGCGTATCGCGCGTTGGTCGCGGCTCGCTGGCAGGACGCAGTGGCCCGCGGTACACCTGCGCTCGTCACGCAGGCCTCGCCGATGTCGCGGCCGATCCTCGTGCAGTTGGGGTTCCGCGAGCTCTGCGAGATTCGCATCCTGCTCGACTCGTTCGGAGCGGTCGCGCGGTGAGAGTCTCGGCCAAGGCCGACTACGCGATCCGCGCAGCTGTCGAGCTGGCTGCGGCCGGCGAAGGGCCGACCAAGGGAGACCGCATCGCGCAGGCGCAGGAGATCCCGGTCAACTTCCTCGAAAACATCCTGGTCGACCTGCGCAACGCCGGCATCGTGGCCAGCCGTCGCGGCGCCGACGGCGGCTACTGGCTCGCCCGCCCGTCAGCCGAGATCAGTCTCGCCGACGTGATCCGTGCCGTCGACGGGCCGCTCGCGAACGTCCGTGGCGTCCGCTCCGAGCAGCTCGCCTATACGGGCAGCGCCGAGCCATTGCGCGACGTCTGGGTGGCGGTGCGGGCCAGCCTCCGCGGGGTGCTCGAAGCGGTCACGCTCGCCGACCTGGCAGCCGGCGAGCTACCCGAGAACGTCAAAGCGCTCGCCGCCGATCCCGACGCCTGGTCACCCCATTAGCCAGGCGCCGCCCGTCTCCGCCCAGCTCGGCTAGGCGGCGAACGTGGTTTCTCGGGTCGGCCTGATGTAGACGATCTGGCCCCGTGCGAGCTCGAGGCGCTCGACCTCGTCGCGCGTCAGCTGCACGGCGAAGTGCTCGCCGTCGTCGCGCGCCAGCTCGACTCGGACCTCGAAGCCGAGATGGGTGACGCGTTCGACCATCGCCTCCCGCGTCGTACCGTTCGGGGTCAGTGTCAGCTGGAAGTCGTGCGGGCGCACCCACGAGTCGCCGAACCGGTTTGCCTGGCCGACGAAGGACATGACGAACTCGTTCGCCGGCGCGTCGTACAGCTCGCGCGGGCCCGCGACCTGCTCGATGCGACCGTGGTTCATGACCACGATCCGGTCGGCCACGTCCATCGCCTCTTCCTGGTCGTGCGTGACGAAGACGGTGGTCGTGCGTGTCTCGTCGTGCAGCCGTCGCAGCCACAGGCGCAGCTCGGCGCGGACGCGCGCGTCGAGGGCGCCGAACGGCTCGTCGAGGAGCAGCACCCTTGGCTCGGGAGCGAGCGCGCGGGCGAGTGCCATCCGCTGCCGCTGACCGCCTGAGAGCTGTGCCGGGTAGCGGTCAGCGAAGCCTTCGAGCTGGACGAGTGCGAGCAGGTCGCCAACCCGCTTGCGTACCTCGTCCGCCGGCCGCTTGCGGACCTTCAAGCCGAACGCCACGTTGTCGCGCACCGTCATGTGCTTGAAGGCTGCGTAGTGTTGGAACACGAAGCCGACACCGCGCTTCTGCGGCGTCAGGACGGTCGCGTCCTCACCGCCGAGGCCGATCGCGCCCGCATCGGGCTGCTCGAGGCCCGCGATGATCCGCAGCAGCGTCGACTTTCCCGAGCCGGACGGCCCGAGCAGCGCGGTCAGCGAGCCGGTTTCGATCTCGACCGAGACGTCGTCGAGCGCCTGGAAGTTGCCGAAGCGCTTCGAGATGTTGCGGATTTCGATGCTCATGCCTGCTCCTCTCTCGGCTTGATCAGGGTCATCGCCACCAGCACGATCACGGAGATGACGGCGAGTACCAGTGAGATGCCGTACGCGCCGGGCAAGTCGAAGTTCTCGTACGCGTCCTGGACGCGGAGCGTCGCCGTCTGCGTCTGCCCCTCGATGTTCCCGGAGACGACGGCGACTGCCCCGTACTCGCCGAGGCACCTCGCGGTTGTCAGGACGACTCCGTAGATCACCGCCCAGCGAATCGACGGCAGCGTGATGCGCCAGAAGGTCGTCCAGGCGCCGGCGCCGAGCGTCGTCGCCGCTTGCTCTTGCTCGTCGCCGATCTCCCGCAGGGTCGGCACCACCTCGCGCGCCACGAACGGCAGCGAGACGAACACGGTTGCGAGCACCATCGACGGCAGTGCGAACAGGATCTGGATGCTGTGATCCGCGAACCATTGCCCGAACCAGCCCGTGCGCCCGTAGAGCAGGAACAGTGACAGCCCGACGACGACGGGGGAGATGGCGAGGGGCAGGTCGACGAGCGCGTTCACGATCCCTGCGCCCGGGAAGCGTTGCCGAACGATCGCCAGTGCGCAGACCACGCCGAAGACCGTGTTCAGCGGCACCGCGATCGCCGCGATCTCGAGCGTGAGCTTGAACGCGTGCACGGTGTTCGGATCGGAGAGCGAATCCCAGAGGTGGCCCGCGCCCTTGTCGAACGCGCGATTGAAGACCATCGCCAGCGGCCCGAGGAGGACGACCAGCAGATACGCCAGCGCGACGAAGCGCAGCACGTACTTATGCACGTTTCCCCGCTCCGGCGCCCGCGGAGCGGGTACCTGCGCTCTTGCGTGCTCCGTCGAGCCTACGCACGTTCCCCGCTCCGGCGCCGGCGGAGCCGGCACCTGCGCTCTTGCGTGCTCCGTCGAGCCTACGCACGTTCCCCGCTCCGGCGCCGGCGGAGCCGGCACCTGCGCTCTTGCGTGCTCCGTCGAGCCTACGCACGCTCATGCCTCGTCGCCAGGTAGCGCAGACCGCCGATCGACAACAGCAGCATGAACGAGATCGTGAGCATCAGGACCGCGACCGCGGACGCTCCGGCCTGGTCCCCCGACTGGATGTGGTTGAAGACGAAGACCGACGCGGCTTCCGTCTTGTAGGGGAGGTTCCCCGAGATCAGTACCAGCGCACCGATCTCTCCGACCGCGCGCGCGAATGCGAGTGCGACGCCCGAGAGGATCCCGGGCAGGATGTTCGGCAGCACGATGCTGCGAAAGACGCGAAACTCGCTCGCGCCGAGCGAGCGGGCTGCCTCCTCCGTCTCGCGATCGAGCTCGAGCAGCACCGGCTGCACCGTTCGCACGACGAACGGCAGGGTCACGAAGAGCAGCGCCAGGACGATCGCGGTTCGGGTGTACGCGACGTTGATCGAGACCGGCGACTGAGGACCGTAGAGGGCGAGCAGCGTCAGGCCTGCGACGATCGTCGGGAGCGCGAACGGCAGATCGATCACCGCGTTGACGAGACTCTTGCCGCGGAAGTCGTCACGCACGAGCACCCACGCAGTGATCGTGCCGAGCACGGCGTTGACCAGCGAGACGATCAACGCCGCGCCGAGGCTCAGCTTCAGCGCGGCGACCGCCTCGGGCTGCGTGGCGACCGACCAGAACGCCGCCAGACCGTTCCCGCGCGAGGCCCAGACGAGGGCGGCGATCGGCAGCACGACGATGATCGAGAGGTACGCGGTCGTGAAGCCGAGCGAGAGGGCCGTCGCGGCCCTCTCGCTCGATCTTCCTGCTGCTCTCCCCGTCAGCGGTGCGGCATACGTCGGGCTACCCAGAGGAAGGTCCTCCGATCGCCCGTTCGATCGCCACCATGCGACCCTTGTTCGGGTCGAACCAGATCTTGTCGGCATTCCGCCAGCCGCCGATGATCTTGTCGTCCACCTTGAAGATGCCCGGCCGCGTCGGATACTTCGACGCGTACTTCGCCAGGATCTTCTTGTCGACCGGCCGGAAGCCGTACTGCGCGAACAGATCCTGCGCAGCCGAGCCCTTCACGAACTGGATGAACTGGTTCACCTTGTCCTTGTTCGAGCTCGACTTCGTGACCGCGATCGGCAGCTCGATCAACATCGACTGTCGCGGGATCACGTACTGGATGTCCTGACCGTTGAGGCGCGAGTTGATGGCTTCGCTCTCGTACGTGATCAGGACGTCGCCTTTGCCGGCGAGGAACGTGTTGGTCGCGTTCCGGCCCGAGGTGTCCTGCGAGACGACGTTTCCGAAGAGCTTCTGCACGTACGCGGTCGCCTGCTTGTCGGTCTTGCCGAGCCGTCGCTCGGCGCCGTACGCTGCGAGGATGTTCCACTTGGCCGACCCGGAGCTGAACGGGTTCGGCGTCACCACCTGCACGCCCGGCCGCGTCAGGTCGCTCCAGCTCTTGATGTGCTTCGGGTTGCCGTTCCGGACAGCGAAGACGACGACGGTGTCGGCGGCGATGCCGGCGTAGCCCTGCTTGTCCCACTTCGAGTCGACCAGTCCGGCGTCGACGAGCAGGTTCACGTCGTCTCCGGTCGAGAGGAAGACGACGTCGGCCTTGAGGCCGTTCGCGACGGCCCGCGCCTGGTCGGTCGACGCGCCGTAGGACTGGTTGAAGTTGACGCCGTTGCCGTTCGGCGTCTTCTGCCAGGCCTGGATGATCTTGCCCATGACCGCCTTCGGGGTCGAGTAGCCGACCAGCGAGACGGTGGTGTCGCGGGAGGCGGCGCTGGCGCCGCCGACGAGTGTGAGGGCAAGCACGACGCCTGCCAGGAGCTGCTTGGTGGGTTTGTTCATTGACATGGTCGAGATAATACATAAAACAAACTCATGGGAGTCATAAGGGATGTGCGGCAAGCTAGGGTGCCCGCGCGATGCGGTTCAGGAGCGGTGCCCAGCTCGACCCGTCCCAGGTGGAGGATCGGCGCGGCCTCGGCGGGGGCAGCTTCGGCGGTGGCCCGATCGCGATCGGCGGCGGCGGTCTCGGAGTGGTCGCGATCATCGTCTACGTCCTGTTCGCGCTCCTCGGCGGGAGCAGCACCGGGACGTACGGCGGTCTCGACGGGGTCACGCAGGCCGGCCAGCAGCCGTCTCGGTCCCTGGGCGAGAGTTGCCGGACGGGTGCCGATGCGAACACGCGCCAGGACTGCCGCATCCTGGGTGACGTCAACAGCGTGCAGAAGTACTGGGCCGGGTACTTCCAGGCGCACGGGAAGGCCTATCGGCAGGCACCGACGGTCTTCTTCACGGGCTCTACGAGCAGCGGTTGCGGCGAGGCGACGACCGACGTCGGTCCGTTCTACTGCCCGGTCGACAGGAAGGTCTACATCGACCTCGGCTTCTACCAGGAGCTGCACGACCGCTTCGGCGCAGAGGGCGGTCCGTTCGCCGAGGCCTACGTGATCGCCCACGAGTACGGCCATCACGCGCAGGATCTGTTCGGCGCTCTGAAGCCCGGCGGCTCACAGGGAGCCGAGAGCAGGTCGGTGCGCACCGAGTTGCAAGCCGACTGTTACGCCGGTGTCTGGGCGAGGAACGCGGTTGCCACCGGCTACATCGTCGACCTCACGGACGCCGACATCGCAGCGGGGCTCGACGCCGCGGGAGCGGTCGGCGACGACCGGATCCAGCAAGCGACCCAGGGCCAGGTGAATCCCGAGACCTGGACGCACGGTTCGTCGGCCGAGCGGCAACGGTGGTTCCGGCGGGGGTTCCAGCGCGGTGAGCCGAGCGGGTGCGACACGTTCAGCGGTTCGTTGTAAATTCAACTGATGAGCGAGAGCGCTGGCCACCGCGCGGTGGTCGAAGCTCTGCGGCACGTTGGTGTGAGGGAGTCCCCGCCGGGCTCGAACCGGACGATGTTCGGGCGCTGGTTCGGCCTCGACGGCGTCCCCTGGTGCGCGATCTTCGTCTCCTATTGCTTCGACGTCGGCGCGGGCGTCGTGCTCTGTCGAGGCTGGCACGGCTCCGGCGTCTCGCAGCGAGGTGTCGCGTATGTGCCGACGCTCTCGGTCTGGCTGCGGGCGACGGGCCGGGTCGCCACCGGCGCGCCGCGGCCGGGTGACATCGCGGTGTTCGACTGGGACGGCGGTGTGCCGGACCACGTCGGGATCGTCGTCCGCGCACGCGGTACGGCGCTCGACACCGTCGAGGGCAACACGGCCGTCGGCAACGACTCGGACGGTGGTGAGGTGATGCGCCGCCGACGCACCGCCGGGCAGGTCTCGGTCTTCGGGCGCGTCTAGCCCGCGCGCTCGGCGCGCGCGAGCCCGGTGCGCGCCCAGACGGCGAACACGGCCAGCAGTGCCAGGGCGATCGAGAAGGCCGCCGCGACCTGTGTGGGCTCGCCCTCGATGAAACCGCGTCCCGACTCGACCAGGAAGGTGAGCGGGTTGAACCGCGCGACCTCGTGGATCCAGCCCTGCAGCAGGCTCAGCGGCACGTAGACCGGAGCGAGGAAGAGCAGGAGGAAGACGGGCGTCTGCATCAGGGGGCCCGCCTGGGTCGAGCGGAACCGCATCGCCACACCGCAGGCCCAGAGGAGACCCACCTGGTTGAAGATGATCGCGAGGCCGTAGAGCCCGACGAGGTCGACACCGCTGCCGCCCACCTGCATGCCGGCGACCAGCGCCACGATGGTCAGGACGACAGCGATCATCAGCCAGCGGATCAGCGACGCCAGCCCGTAGCCGAGGATGATGCCGCCGCGCTGGGGCGCCGAGACGAGCAGCCGTTTCGCGAAACCGCGCTCGAAGTCGCGCGCGATGCCGAAGCCGGCGAACACGCCGCCGAACGCGGCCGACTGGAGAAGCACGAACACGAACTGGAAGGCCGTATAGCCGGCGCTGAAGTCGAAGCCCGGGACGTGGCGCAGGCGCGAGAGGCCGCCGGCGAACGCCATGAAGTTCATCAGCGGAAAGAGCATCGGCGGCAGGAAGAGCGACGGGTTCTTCAGCAGCACCGTCGTCTGCCGGTAGGCCAGCGCGAGCATCACGTCGATGCGTGACCTCACGTGCGGGTCATCCTCAGCTTCAACTGGCGTGCGGCGAGCAGCATCGAGATGCCGATCAGCAAGAACGCGAACCCGAACCCGAGCGCGAGGGCCTGCGCGTTCCAGCCCTCGATCACGAGGGAGCGCAGCGCCTCGATCAGGTAGCTGACCGGGTTCAGCGTCGCGAGATCGCGGAACCACGTCACCTCGATCAGGTTGCGCGGCAGGTTCATGCTCGAGATGAGGAGCAGGAAGAACAGCAGCGGGAACATCGACTGCACGCCTTCGCCGGAACCCGTGCGCAGCGCGAGGTAGATCCCCAGCGTGCCGAAGCCGCCGGCGACCAGGATCGCCAGCACGAGGATCAAGACGGCGCCGCCGACGCCTGCAGTGATGTGCACCCCGGCGGCGATCCCGACGAGGAGGTAGGCGACGGCCTGGATCGTGCCGATGCCGAGCGCACCGCCGATCTGGCCGAGCAGCAGCGAGCTGTCGCGCACGGGGGTGAGGGCCAGGCGATTCAAGAAGCCGGTGTCGATGTCGCGCGCGAAGTCGACGCCTGCGATCCCGGAGGCGAAGAGCGCGCCTTGCATGAACGCGAACGGCATGAAGAACGCCAGGAACGACTTCGTGGGGAAGCCGGGCAGATGCGTCGCGGCACGGAGCCCGTTCGAGTTGACCGCCATCAGGATCAGCGGGAACGTGAGCGGCGGGATCCATGTGCCCGGCTGCCGGGCGTTGCGCACCACCGATCTCCGCGCGATCAGCGAGACCTGCGCGACGAACACGTTCATTCGTCGGTGGATCCCTCGAGCGTGTGCCCGGTCTTGGCGAGGAAGACGTCGTCGAGGGACGGTTGGTGCAGGTTGACCTCGGCCGCGCGCAGGTTCTCCTGGTCGAGCGCCCGGATCACATCCGCGAGCGCGCCGTGACCATCGAGCTGCACGGCGCTCGCGCCCGGGCGGGCGGCGGTCTCGACGCCGAAGCGTGAGAGGATCGATGCCAGACGCGGGCCTTCCGCGTCCTGCTCCGGCACGACCTCGACGGTCGGCTTGCCGATCTCGGCCTTCAGCTCGGCCGGCGTGCCCTCGGCGACGATCCGGCCGTGATCGATGATCCCGACGCGATCGGCGAGCACGTCCGCCTCCTCCAGGTACTGCGTCGTCAGGAAGACGGTGACGCCCTCGTCCCGGGCGAGCCGGCCGACCTCCTCCCACAGAGCCGTCCTGCTCTGCGGGTCGAGCCCGGTCGTCGGCTCGTCGAGGAACAGGATCGACGGCGAGTGGATCAGCGACAGGGCCAGGTCGAGCCGCCGCTTCATGCCGCCGGAGTAGGTGCGGATCTTCCGGTCGCCGGCCGAGGTCAGCCCGACACGGGTGAGCAGCAGGTCGATCAGCTCCTGCCGCTTCGCGCCGCGGATCCCGTGCAGCGAGGCCTGCAGGCGCAGATGCTCGCGGCCGGTCAGGAAGGGGTCGAGCGCTGTCTCCTGGAGGGCGGCGCCGATCGCTGCCCGCACCTGAGGCCCTTCGCGCACGATGTCGTAGCCCGCGACCGTGGCGTGACCGGCCGTCGGCGGCAGCAACGTGGTCAGCATGTGCACGGTCGTCGACTTGCCCGCGCCGTTCGGGCCGAGGAACCCGTAGATCTCGCCCGGGGAGATCGTCAGATCGATTCCGTCGACCGCCAGCACGTCCTTGAACTGCCGGACCAGTCCCCGTACCTCGATCCCTTGCGAACGCTCGCCCGGCCCTGACATATTGATCAACCTATCGGCACTAGGCAGCGCCGGGGTTTCCCGCTACACTTGAGGGCGCAAGGACTTTCAGCCGATGACGACGACTTCGACACCTCCGCGGCAACTCGACTCCTGGGTCTCGTTCCTGCGCGCGCACGCGGCGATCACGAGGGAGCTTTCGGCCCAGCTGCAGCGCGAGCACGGTCTGACGTTGAACGACTACGAGGTGCTGCTGCACCTCTCCTACGCCGAGGGCGGCATGCTACGGCGCGTCGACCTGGCCGAGCGGGTCCTGCTCACCGCTTCGGGGATCACGCGTCTGCTCGAAGGGCTCGAACGCTGCGGCTACGTCAGCAAGGAGACCTGCGCGTCCGATGCGCGTGTCTCCTACGCGAAGCTGACCCCCGAGGGCCGCGCCAAGCTGCGCGTGGCCGGGGTCACGCATCTCCGCGGCGTCGACGACCTCTTCGTCAGCCGCTATTCCGGCTCGGAGCTGGCGACGCTCGCCGAGCTGCTGGCCCGGCTGCCGGTCACCGGCGCCGCCTGCAAGTCGCCCGAGCCCTGTAGCTGACTCGCGAGCCGTCTGAACGGCCCCTCGGTGGCGAGCAGCTCGTCGAACCGTCCGCGCTGACTGATTCGGCCGTGTTCCATGACGAGAATCTGGTCGGCGCGCCGGACGGTTGCGAGGCGGTGCGCGATGATGATCGACGTACGGCCTCGTAGGAGCCGGTCGAGCGCGCGTTCGATCAGGATCTCCGTCGGCCGGTCGATGTTCGACGTTGCCTCGTCGAGAATCAGGATGCGCGGATCTGCGAGCAGCGCGCGGGCGATCGAGATCAGCTGGCGCTCGCCGGCCGAGAGGCCGCTGCCGCCTTCGCGCACCTCGTGCAGCAGGCCTTCCTCGAATCGGCGTGCGATGCGGTCGATGCCGACCGAGGTCGCAACGTCGGCGACCTCCTCGTCGGTCGCCTCGGGCCGCGCGAAGCGGATGTTGTCGGCGATCGTGCCTGCGAACAGGAACGGGTCCTGGAGGACGACGCCGAGCTGCCGGCGATACGAGCGGAGCTCGAGCTCGCGCAGGTCGCGTCCGTCGACGCGGATCGCCCCGCCGTCGGGATCGTAGAAGCGGCCGACGAGCTTTGCCGTCGTCGATTTGCCGCCGCCGGACTCGCCGACGAGTGCGAGGCAGCCGCCGGGCTCGACGTGGATGTCGATCGCATGCAGGACCGGCTCCTTGCCGTACGCGAAGGTGACCTGGTCGAGCTGCAGGTCACCCTCGATCCGAGGGGCTACCGCCGAGCCGGGCTCGTCGCGGATCTCCGCCTCGACGTCGAGCACCGTCGTGATCTTCTCCATCGCGGCGCCGGCCGACTGCACCTGTCCGTAGAGATCGGAGAGCTCCTGCAGCGGCTGGAAGACGAGGTTGAGCAGGAAGACCGCAGACACGAGCGTCCCGATCGACAGCGTGTGATCGGTGATCATCCGTCCGCCGACCCAGAGCACCGACACCATCGCGATCGCTCCGAGCATCTCGATCCCGGGGAAGAACAGCGAGTTGAGGTACTGCGCATGTGTGTTCGTCCGCCGGTTTGCGTCGTTGGCCGAGTCGAACTCGGCGCGGAACGCCTGCTCGCGGTTGAACGCCTGGATCACGGCCATTCCCGAGACCGACTCGGCGATCTGGGCCGTCATCGAGGAGATCGTCTCGCGCACCTGCAGGAAGGCGGCGTGCGAGCGCACCTGGAACCAGCGTGTCAGGACGAGGGTCGGCGGCAGGATGACGAGCGCCACGAGCCCGAGCCGCCAGTCGAGGATGAACAGACCGACGATCGCGGCGAGCAACGTCAACGTGTTGACGACGAGCGTCGTCAGCCCCTGGGAGAGGACGTCCGAGAGCGCGTCGACGTCGGAGGTCAGGCGCGCGATGATCCAGCCGGCCTTCTGCTGCGAGAAGTAGCGCAGGGAGAGGGTGGTCAAGTGGTCGAAGAGGTCGCGTCGAAGTCCGAGCACCACGCTCTGCCCGACGCCGGCGAGCCCCCGGACGAGCGTCGTCTGCAGCACCCAGGCCAGTGCGTTGATCACGAGGTAGATCACGACGTCGCGGGTCAGCCTGGACTCGTCATGGCCCTGCATCCCCTTGTCGATCGCGTCCTGCACGACGAGGAGCGCCGCCACGGGTGCGGCGGCCGAGCAGACCCCGATGATCGCGAGCAGCGCGACACGTCCGCCCTGCCCCTCGAGGTAGCGCCCGAGGCGCGTCAGGCCGGTCCGCTTGCGAGCTTTAGGCCGCGGCACTGACTTCCTCCCCGAAGAGCGCGGCGAAGACGCCGCCCGCCCGCAGCAGGTCCTGTGGCGCGCCGAACTCGACGACGACGCCGTCGTCGACCACGACGGCGCGGTCCGCGACCTCGACGGTCGAGAGGCGCTGCGTCGCGATCAGCACCGTGCGCCCCGAGAGTGCGGGGCGGAGGTTCTCGACGAGGTGCCGTTCGGTCTCCGTGTCGACAGCCGACATCGGGTCGTCGAGCACGACGACGCGTGCGCCTGCAACGAGCGCGCGCGCGAGCGCGACCCGCTGTCGCTGGCCGCCGGAGAGGTTGACGCCGCGCTCGCCGATCAGCGTCTCGTAGCCGTCCGGCAGCTCGGCGGCGAACTGCGCCACGCCGGCGGCCTCGCAGGCAGCGACGACCTCTTCCCATGGCGCGTCCGGGCGTGCCGCAGTCAGGTTCTCGTGCAGCGGGATCGAGAAGAGGATCGGTTTCTGGGTCACGATCGCGACCGCCGAGCGAAGCTCGGCGAGCGGGACGTCACGCACGTCGACACCGCCCACGAGGACGCGTCCCTCGGTGGGGTCGTAGAAGCGCGGCAGCAGGTTGAGGAGCGATGTCTTGCCGGCACCGGTCGGCCCGCAGACGGCGACGATCTCACCCGGCTCGAGGGCCAGGTCGATGCCGGAGAGCACTTCCGAGCCGGTGCCGTAGGAGAACCGGACGCCCTGGAAGGCGACCGAGAGCGGCCCGGCCGGCAGTTGGGTCGGATGAGTCGGCTCCGGGATCGTCTCGATGCCGCGCAACCAGGCGAAGCTGCGTGACGCCGACGCCGTCGCACGCTGGGCGAGCGAGAGGATCCAGCCGAGCGCCTCGAGCGGCCAGACCAGCTGCAGCAGCAGTTGGTAGAAGAGGAAGAACTCGCCGTAGGTGAGCGTGCCGTTGATCACGTCGCGTCCGCCGAACAGCAGGACGGCGCCGATCGACAGCGTCGGCAGGAAGAGCAGGCCCGGTAGGAAGGCGGCCTCGATGCGCGCCTGGCGCAACACGCCGTCGCGCACGGCCTCCGCCTTGACGCCGAAGCGGGCCTGGACGTCGTCCTCGCGACCGAACGCCTGCACCATCTCGATGCCGACGACGGCTTCGTCGGCGGCTTCGGTCACGTTGGCCTTCAACTGCTGCACCTGTCTCGAGATCGGCACCACCTTGCGGCCGAAGGTGAACGCGAGCAGGCCGACGGCCGGCATCGTCACGAGGGCGATCGCGGCGAGCTTCACGTTGACGAGGCAGAGGACGACCGCGATCCCGAAGATCATCATCAGCGACTGGATGCCCTGGGTCAGCCCCCAGCCGATGAAGTAGCGGATGGGGTAGAGGTCGTTGGTCGCGCGGGACACGACCTGGCCGGTCGCATGCCGGTCGTAGAACGCGCGCGGGTACCCGAGGTAGGCCTTGTAGAGCAGCTCCCGCATGCGCGCCTCGACCCGGATGCCCGTGCGGGCCGTCGCGTACCGGCGGGCGAAGTTGATCCCGAAACGGACGAGCGCCAGCACGACGACGATCACCAGGTAGGGCCAGAGCGCGGTGCCCTTCCCGCTCGTCGGCGCGATCGAGTCGTCGATCGCGTGGCGAATCACGATCGGGATCGCGAGCGAGAGCCCGGAGTAGATGAAGGCACACGTAAGCCCGAAGATCACGAGACGCTTCTGCTCCCGCCAGAGCCCCGCCAGGCCCTTCGCGGTCGGCCAGAACCCGAGATCGGGTGGATCGACTGAGAGGGACCGCCTGGACACCACGGAAAGCTAGCGGACGTCGTTAACGAGGCTAACTACCCGGAGCACGTAGGATTCCGCCGATGCGCACGCACCCTCCCTGGTAGGTCGCACGCGGTAGATCGCTCGGCGGCGTCGTTGCGACGCTGCTCGCGATCGAGGTGCTCGACGAGCTCGTCTTCGGGGCTCGCGAGGCCGCCTGGCCGCTGATTCGGGACGACCTCGCGCTCTCGTACGCCGCGGTCGGGCTGGTGCTCGCAGGTCCGAGCATTGTCGCACTCGTGGTCGAGCCGGTGATCGGTCTGGCCGCGACCACCGGAAGGCGTCGCGCGTTCGTCGTCGCCGGTGGCCTTTGTTTCGCGGCCGGGCTCGCGGTCGCCGCTGCGGCCGTTTCCGGCTGGGTCCTGCTGCTCGGGTTCGCCCTGCTCTATCCCGCCTCGGGGGCGTTCGTCTCGCTCTCCCAGGCCTCGCTGATGGATCTGCAGCCGGAACGGCGCGAGCACAACATGGCGCGCTGGATGGTCGCGGGCGGGGTCGGCGCGGTCGTCGGCCCGCTGCTTCTCGCCGCCGGCACGCTGGCGGGACTCGGCTGGCGCGGTCTCTTCGTCGTCCTTGCGTTCGCCGCGCTCGTGCTCGTCCTCGTCGTCCGGCGGTCTCCCGACGGCGACGCCGAGGAGGAGCGGCCACGCGTGCGAGCTGCGCTGCGCGCGTTGGCGCGCCGCGAGGTGCTGCGCTGGCTGTTGCTGCTCGAGCTCGCCGACCTGCTGCTCGACGTGTTCGTCGCCTTCCTCGCTCTGTACCTCGTCGACGACGTCGGGGCGTCGGTGACTACCGGCGGACTGGCCGTTGCGGCCTGGACGGGCTTCGGCCTCTTGGGCTCCGCCGCGCTGATCCCGCTGCTCCGCCGGGTCGACGGACTCCGTTACCTCCGGGGCAGCGCGGGCGTCGCGGCCGGCCTGTTCGTCGCGTTCCTGCTCGTCCCCGGCGTCGGAGCGAAGCTCGTGTTCGTCGGGGCGCTGGCCTTCGTCAACGCGGGGTGGTACCCGATCCTCCAGGCGCGGCTGTACGAGGCGCTCGGCGGTTCGAGCAGCCTGGTGCTCACGGTCGGGATCCTCGTTCCGCTCGACGCGGTACTGCCGATCCTGATCGCGACCATGGCCGGGCAGTTCGGCCTCGGGATCGCGTTGTGGCCGCTGCTCCTCGCTCCGGTTGCCCTGCTCGCGCTCGTGCCCAGGCGTTGACCACCGCCTACACTCAGCGCGTGCCCAGGTGTGCGAGTTGCGGTCACGAGAACCGGGAAGGCGCCCGCTTCTGTGACGCCTGTGGCGTCGTCCTCGCCGCGTCCGTCGACACCGGCGAGCAGCGCAAGACGGTGACGGTGCTCTTCTGCGATGTCACCGGGTCGACGGCGCTCGGCGAACGGCTCGACCCCGAATCGCTGCGTGGTGTGATGGCGCGTTACTTCGAGGTCGCGCGCGTCGTCGTCGAACGCCACGGGGGCTCGGTGGAGAAGTTCATCGGCGACGCGGTGATGGCGGTGTTCGGCATCCCGGTGCTGCACGAGGACGACGCGCTGCGGGCGGTCCGTGCGGCCGCCGAGCTGCGCGACGGGCTAGGCGAACTGAACGACGGGCTGATGCGCGACTACGGAACGACGCTCGAGCTGCGGATCGGCGTCAACACCGGCGAGGTGGTCACGGGGACGGAGGAGCGGCTCGCGACGGGCGATGCGGTGAACATCGCCGCCCGGCTCGAGCAAGCCGCGCAACCGGGGGAGGTGCTGCTCGGCGCCGAGACGCGAACGCTCGTCCGCGACGCCGTCGTCGCCGAGGCGGTCACGCCGCTCGAGCTGAAAGGCAAGGCCGAACCGGTCGACGCCTACCGGCTGGTCTCGCTTCGCGCCGAGGTCTCGCCGCGACCGCTCGTCGGTGCAATGGTCGGCCGTGGACGCGAGCTCGCCCGGCTGCAGGCGGCCATGGCCCAGGCGGTTGCGGACAACTCCTGTCAGCTCTTCACCGTGCTCGGGGCGGCCGGCGTCGGCAAGTCGCGGCTCGCGTACGAGTTCCTGAACGGCCTCGACGAGGCAACGGTCGTGCGCGGCAGCTGTCTCTCGTACGGCGAGGGGATCACCTACTGGCCCGTGGTCGAGGTGCTTCGGCAGCTGCTCGGCAAGCAGCCCGAGTCACGAATCGCCGAGCTGGGGCTGGAAGTGGACACGGCGCGCGCGATCCACGCGGTGCTCGGCGACGGCACGATGGTGTCGTCGGTCGAGGAGATCGCCTGGGCGATGCGCCGTCTCCTCGAAGCGGCTGCCGCTCGCGGCCCGCTGGTCGTCGTGCTCGACGACATCCACTGGGGTGAGGAGGTGTTCCTCGATCTCGTCGACCACATCGCCGATCTGAGCCGCGACGCCCCGATCCTCCTGCTCTGCATGGCCCGGCCGGAGCTGCTCGACCGCCGGCCCGGTTGGGGCGGCGGCAAGCTGAACGCCACGACGGTGCTGCTCGAGCCACTGGCCGCGGCTGACGCGGACGCGCTCGTCGCCGGTCTGCTCGACGGCGCGTCGGCCGACGAGGCGCTACGCGCCAGGATTCTCGACGCCGCGGAGGGAAACCCGCTGTTCGTCGAGGAGATGGTCGCCCTGTTGCGCGAATCGCCGAACGGCACGGTCGCGGTCCCACCGACTATCCAGGCACTGCTGGCGGCGCGACTCGACCAGCTCGATCCCAGCGAGCGTGTGGTGCTCGAACGCGGAGCGGTCGAAGGACGCGTGTTCCATCGCGGGGCGGTGCAGGCGCTGTCGCCATACGAGACGCAGCTCGTGACGCCGCTCACGGCGCTCGTCCGGCGTGAGCTGCTGCGCCCGGATCGGGCCGTCTACCCGGGCGAGGACGCCTTCCGGTTCCGGCACCTGCTGATCCGGGACGCGGCCTACGATGCGCTTCCGAAGGCGACGCGGGCCGAGTTGCACGAGCGGTTCGCCGGTTGGATCGACGAGCGCGGCGTCGATCTCGTCGAGCAGGACGAGATCATCGGCTACCACTTCGAGCGCGCGTACCGCTACCGGGTCGAGCTCGGGCCGGCCGGGGAGGGAGCGATGGAGCTCGCGGCCAAGGGAGCCGACCGGCTCGCCGCTGCGGGTACGAAAGCCGCTGCCCGCGGCGATATGCGCGCGGCGACGAACCTGCTTGCCCGTGCGGTCGACCTGTACCCGGCGGACGACGTGCGGCGCCTCGCGTTGCTGCCCGGTCTTGGGCGGGCGTTGCACGAAGCGGGCCAGTGGAGTCAGGCCGAAACGGTCCTCGTCGAGGCGGTCCGCCTCGGCGAGTCCCTGGGCGAGCGCCGTCTGACCGCCGACGCGTCGGTCGCCCTCGCCCATCTGCGGCTGTTCACCGACCCGTCTGCGACGCACGAGAGGAGCAGGGCCGAGCTCGCGGATTCGGTGCGCGTCTTCGAGGCGTGTGGTGACGAGGGCGGGCTCGCCCGCGCACTTGGCCTTGCCGGGCAGCTCCGCTTCTGGGCGGGCGACTCGCTCGCAGCCGTCTCCGACCTCGAGCGATCGGCGGAGTACGCGCGCGCGGCGGGCGACCGGCTGCAGGAGAGCCAGAGCCTCAACTACGTGCTGATCGCGTCGCTCCACGGGCCGACCCCGGTCTCGAGCGCCCTTGAGCGCGCCGAGCAGATGCGTGGCCGGGTGGAGGGCGACCGCAGGCTCGACGCGACCATTCTGCGGTGCCTGGCGCACCTCGAAGCGATGCAAGGGAGCTTCGACGCAGCGCGTCGCTACGCGCTCCAGGCCCTGGCACTGGCGGAAGAGCTCGGTCTCGCGGTCGGGGCGGCCGGCGTGCGGTCAGAATGTGGCGAGATCGAGCTCATGGCCGGGAACCCGGCTGCCGCCGAGGCGTTCATCAGCAGCGCCTGCGAAGCACTCGAGCTGATGGGGAACCAGGGGCACTACGTGACCGTCGCAGTGGGGCTCGGCGAAGCGCTCCTCGTCCAGGGCCGACTCGACGAGGCCGCCGCGCTGATCGAGCGGATCAGCGACTGGTCGATCGAGGACGACCTGGATCCGCAGGTGGGTTGGCGCCGCCTGCAGGGGCGGTTGCTCGCGCAGCGAGGCGACCTCGACCAGGGCTTGCGTGTGGCGCGGGAAGCCGTCGAACGCGCCGCCGCGAGCGACTACATCGACATGCAGGCACGAACACATCTCGACCTGGCAGAGGTGATCTCTCTCGCGGGTCGGCACGACGAGGCGCGGGGAGAGCTCGCCGAGGCCCTGCGGCTGTACGAGCAGAAAGGCGACGTCGTCGGCGCTGCTCGGGCGCGGGCGTCGCTCGAGAGCGCCGAGCGCGACTAGGCCGGCTGGGGCAGCCGCCGGCGGCCCGAAACCGCGAAACGCAGACCCTGGATCGTCCAGCCGCCGAGCGCAAGCAGCAGCAGGCCCGTGACCAGCAGAAAGAAGATGAGGCGGCGTTTCATGAGAGCGACACTACGACCCCGGCCGGGCAGCGCCATCGGCCGTTCGGATGATCCGGGATCGGTCGCTCGGAGGAATCGACCGTTTCCCGTGCGCAGGTTCCGGGAAGGACGAGCGCCATGCCCGCCCGCGCGCTCTGGACCGGTTCGATCTCGTTCGGCCTCGTGAACCTGCCTGTTCGCGTCTTCAGCGCGGTTCATGAGCACAAGCTCCACTTCCACCTCGTGCACGAACAGGACGACGGGCCGATCGGCTACGAGAAGGTCTGCAAGCTCGAGGACAAGCCGGTCGAGAGCGACGAGATCGTCAAGGCCTTTGAGTACACGAAGGGCAAGCTCGTCCATCTCACCGACGAGGACTTCGAAGCGGTACAGGTGGAGGGTCAGCGCACGATCGACCTCGTCGATTTCGTGCCGTACGACGAGATCGACCCGATCTTCTTCGCCCACACCTACCTGGTCGGCCCGCAGGCCGGTGCGGAGAAGCCGTACGCCCTGCTGGTGCGCGCGATGGGCGACTCGCAGCTCGCCGGCATCGGCAAGTTCGTGCTGCGAAACCGCCAGTACCTCGGCTGCCTGCGGGTGCGTGACCGGTCGCTGATCCTCGAGCAGCTGCACTTCGCCGACGAGGTCAAGCAGCCGGCGGGCGCCGTGCCGAAACGCCTGCCGACGGTCAGCCGGCGCGAGCTCGAGCTGGCGCGGCAGATCATCAACGGCCTCGCCGGCACCTGGCGCCCGGAGAAGTACCAGGACACGTACACGAAGGCGCTCCGGGCGGTCGTCAAGCAGAAGGTCGCCGGCCACGAGGTGCACGCCGCCGCCGAGCCGGAACCCGAGACCCCCGTCGACCTGATGGAAGCGTTGCGCCAGAGCGTCGAGGACGCAAAGCGACCGAGGCGAAAGAGCCGTGCCCGGCCGAAGCAGCAAGCGGCCTAGTCGGCCTTCCCGTTGTCGAGCAGCTCGAGGACGGCGTCTTCGATCGGTCCTTGCGTCGCGGGTGCGTCCGGCTCGGCCGCCCAACGAAGCGACTCGAGTGTGCGCGCGATCGTCTGTCCGGCGAGATAGCGATCGATGACCCGCGGGTCGATGTACGAGGACCGGCAAACGGCGGGCGTGTTCCCCAGGTAGCCGGCGACTTCCTGGACGGCTCGCGCGATCGCGCGCGTGCGCGCGGTCTTCGATGACGCCTGGGTCGAGATGCCGAGTCCGACGGCGGCCAGCACGGTCGCGTGCCAGGTGCGGAAGTCCTTGGCGGAGTAGTCCGGGCCGGCGAGCTCCTTGATCAAGTCGTTGATCTCGACCGACCGAACATCGACCCACGTCCCATTGCGGTACGCGAGAAAGGCCGCGCCGCCGCCTCGCCGTCGCTTCAGCTGCGCAGCGGTCTCGTACACGAGGGGATCGACGAGCCCCTGGAGTCGCCGTTTGCCCGATTTGGCGACGTAGTCGAAGACGAGGCGGTCGTCGCCGAGCAACCGGACGTGGCGCTTCTCGAGCGTGGCGAGCCCGTAGGTGCCGTTCCCGTCGGCGTATTCCTCGCCGCCGACCCGGAAGAAGCCGAGGTCCAGCAGGCGAACAGCACAGGCAAGGACGCGCGTCCTGCCAAGCGCAGGATCTGCGAGCCGCTCCGCCACGGCCGCGCGTAGCTCCGGCAGGGAGCGGGCGAAGCCGAGCATTCGATCGAACTTCTCCTCCGCGCGGCGAACGCTCCAGGCGGGGTGATACAGGTACTGCCGCCGTCCGGCCGCATCCGTACCCACCGCCTGGAGATGGCCGTTCGGGTGCGGGCAGATCCAGACGTCCTGCCACGCCGGCGGGATCGCGAGCTGCCGCACCCGGTCGAGCACGTCCGCGTCGCGAACGACATGCCCGTGCTCGTCGAGGTAGACAAAGCCTCTGCCGTGCCGGCGTCGCGCGAACCCCGGCTGGGCGCAGTCGGCCCGGCGAAGCCGAGTCATGCGGCCCTAGCCGTCGTCGGGCGACGGAAGGGTCGGCGGGTCGAGCTCGTCGGGAGGCGGCCACAACTCCGGAACCGGGTCCGGCGTCGGCAGCGTGCCTTCGTCGGGCGGGGGCTGCGGTTCGGGCGGAAGCTCGGGTGCATTCGGGGTTGTCATGTGGCCTTCGTTGTTGTCCGGTCCGTCCGATGTGAAACATCGAGGCGGGCTGGGTATAGGAACGAGACGAACCACGTCGACGACAGGAGGACCCGATGCCGGGGAAGAGCGCCCATGTGAAGAACGAGAAGCAGTACGAAGCCTTGAAGGACAAGGGCATGTCGAAGGAACGCGCCGCGCGGATCGCCAACTCGCCGGGGGCGTCGAGCCGCGGCGGCGAGGCTTCCCACGACCCGTCGCACCGGTCGTCGCCCTCGCAGGGCGGGACGACCGCCCAGAAGAAAGCAGCCGGCCGGAAAGGCGGCAAGGCGTCGCACCACCGCGACTAGATGGGCTTCGACCAGTACCACGAGCCGCCCGAGGAACTCTCCGCCGAGACACGGACGTTCGCCCGGATGATTCAGTCCCTGATCGAGGAGGCCGAGGCGATCGACTGGTATGAGCAGCGCCTCGATGTCGAAGCGGACGCTGACGCGCGCGCGATCATGGCGAACGCGCAACAAGAAGAGTTCAAGCACTTCGCGATGGATCTCGAGTTCCTGCTGCGCCGGAAGCGAAAGTGGCAGATCGCCTGCAAGGGCGTCCTCTTCCACGACGGCGACATCGTCGAGTTGGGCGAGCAGGCAGAAGAGGCCGAGGGCGAGGCCGAGTGACACCGAGCACGCTGCCGGCCAGCCGCTGCGAACGCTGCGGCTATGGCATCTCCACGGCCTCGCTCCCGAACCGCTGCCCGATGTGCGGCGGGTCCGTCTGGGTTCCGGCCGAGCGGGGCTCAAAAACCGCTCTGACCAGGGCAAAGCCGTCTGCGACGGGGTGGAGCGTACCGGGATAACCCGAGGCTTCCACACGCCTCGATGTGACTATGCCGGCCTTGTTGGTAAGGCCCTCGGGGACCAGCCGAATCTTCAGTTGCCCGCGCTGGGCGTGTGTGGAAGGGTCCGTCTGGGCGGGCCTGTGGACACTGAAGAAGGGGAGGGGACCATGGCTGGATTCTCTGTTCCAACGTTGGGTGGCCTTCGATGAGAGTCGGAAGGTTGAGTCGGATTGCAGTGACCGGAGTCGGTGCGCTGTTTGCGCTGGCCGCACTTTCGGCGGGCGCTTCGGCCGGTGGTTCGTCGACGGTTCCATGCAATCAGGCCGCGCTTGTCGCGGCGATCAACGGGGCGAACTCCGCCGGGGGTGGCACGGTCAACCTCAATGCCGGGTGCGACTACGCACTGACGACGGCAGACAACGGTGAGAACGGACTGCCGATCGTGACGACGGGGATCGCGGTGAACGGCAACGGAGCGACGATCGACGGGACTGGGTCGGTCCGCATCTTCGAAGTCGACGGGCCGGGGAGTCTCTCGCTTCAGAACCTGACCTTGACCGGAGGGTTCGCCGCCGACTTCGGCGGCGCGATCGCGAACGAGGGCGGCACAGTCACCTTGAACCACAGTCAGGTCAGCGGCAACGCTGCCGTAGCTGCCGGTGGTGGCATCGCCAACGCCACGTTCGATCCATCGAGCGTGGCGAAGCTGACGTTGAACAACAGCTCGGTGAACGGCAACCAGCAGCTCCTCGCTGGAGACCCAGAGGCTCTCGGCGGTGGCGGCATCGTGAACGTCCTCGGCACCGTCACGCTGAACAGCAGCCAGGTGAGCGGCAACTTCGCCAACGGCTTTGTCGGGGGAGGGATCGCGAGCGGTGACTATTTCAGCTTCACCGATAGCGGCAGCATCCTGACCCTGAACAACAGCCGAGTCGACAACAACACCGCCCCGAACGCGGGCGGCGGCGGCATCCAGAACCTGCTCGGATCCGCGACGCTCAACAGCAGTGAAGTCGACGGCAACAGCTCGCTGAACGGCGGGGGCATCTCGAGTGGAAACGGCAACGGCGGCATCCCGCCCGGCACCGGTCATCTGACGCTCAACAAGAGCGAGGTGAACGGCAACACGGCGACGGCACCCGCGCCTCAGCCCGGATCGATGAGTGGGCCTCCGATCGCTGCCGGAGGCATCGCCAACGGCGGCATCGCCGAACTGAACCACAGTGAGGTCGACAACAACACCGCCCAGTTCACAAGCGGCGGCGGGATCGTCAACCACGGGACGATGACGCTGAACAAGTCCGAAGTGAACGGCAACGTCGCAGCCGGCACGGGCCTGATCGCTTCCGGCGGCGGCATCGTCAACGCCAACGGACCGCCCGGCTCCCCGGACTCGGTGCTCAACGTCAACAACAGCTCCGTGGACAACAACAGGGCGGGCGGCGACGGGGGTGGCATCGCCAACGGCATCCCACTGCCAGGGCCGATGCCGCTTCTAGGTGGGACCGTCAACCTCAACCACAGCGACGTGACAGGCAACAGCGCCGCCCACGGCGGAGGCATCTTCAACAACGGCGGCACCGTGACCCTTTCGAAGACGACGATCGCCAGTAACACCCCTGACAACTGCGAACCGCCCGGCGTAGTCCCAGGCTGCACGGGCTGAGGTAACACGCTGAGTGGGGCGGGCTCCAGACCCGCCCCACTCACGTTCGTCGAGCAGCCTTCGCCTCTCAGCGGCGCGCACCGACGCACTCGAGGCCTGCACGACCACGGTCTAGCGCACACCTTCAGAGACCTAGCCGCTCGAGGACGGGGCGCTGAAACGTAGCCTCTCGGAAAAGAAAACCCCGCCTGAGCAGGGCTTTCTAAGGTGGAGCGTACCGGGATCGAACCGGTGACCTTCGGCTTGCAAAGCCGACGCTCTCCCAGCTGAGCTAACGCCCCGTGCCGGGCGCAGTGTAGCTCCGGCTCCCGCTTTACCTGCGTTTTACACCCCTCTCGCCGAACTCCCACCGTGCGCAGGGATGCTCGGGCCGGACAAACCAACGGGAGGACTTCAATGCGCAGGTTGCTCTTTGCAGCTGCTGCGGTCGCCGCGCTCGTCGCGGCCGGCGTTGCAGTCGCTGATGGAATTGGCGGGGCCAAGACGGCGAAGAGCGTTGCCGGCACGTTCGCGGCGGCTTCGGCGAACGTTTCCACCCGCACGTGCACGACGACCGACGGCAAGGCCCTCGCGATCACCGAGGCGCGTTACAGCGGGCAGGCGTCGGGTGATCCCGACCTGACCGGGCCGATCGTGCTGAAGGCGCGGAGCGTCATCAACACGACCGACGCCGTCGGCGTCGTCGACGGGTCGCTCAGGATCGATGTGGCTTCGGGGCGTGATACGACGGCGAACTACTCGGCCGTCTACGACCACGGCAACCTTGCCGGGCTCGCGAACGGCCGCGCACACGATCCGTCTGCACGGCTCGTAGCGAACCTCTCGGCCGGCTTCAGCGCAGCCGGCGGCTTCGTCGGCGGCAAGCTTGGCGGCGGCACCTCGGGCGGCTCGGCCGTCGAGGTCGGCCCCGGCCGGTGCGCTCCGGCGGCGAAGCCCGAAAAGAGCGAGGCGCGAGGCACGATCACCTCGCTGACGCCAACCTCGATCACCGTTGCCGGTCTCAGCTGCGACATCCCGGGTGACAAGTCCGCAGCGGTGAACGCCAAGTTCAAGCCCAACGACCGGGCTGAGATCCACTGCAGCCTCGTCGGCGGTCACACCACCCTGACGAGGATCGAGAAGCGGCACTGATGACGAGGCTCGCGCGGCACGTGGTCACGCTCCTGCTGACGGTGGTCGTGCTCCTGGCGGCTGCCGCCGGGGCGAGTGCCGCGGCGCCGACGGCGATCACCGGACCGGTGACCGCCGTCGGCGCGACCACGGCCACCGCCTCCGGGACGGTCAATCCCGGAGGGGTCGCGACCACGTGGTACGTCGAGTACGGAACGAGCACGAGCTACGGCTCGAAGACGGCCTCGGCCGGCGCCGGCTCCGGCTCCGCCAACACAGCGGTCTCGGTGGCGCTGACGGGCCTGGCGCAGGGAACCACCTACCACTACCGGGTCGTCGCGACGTCGACCTCGGGGACGAGTCGCGGCAGTGATGGCCTCTTCAAGACGCTCGCCGCACCGGGTGCGGTCACCGGCTCCGCCTCCTCGATCTCGGTCTCCGCGGCGACGCTGAACGGCACGGTCGATCCGAACGCCAGCGAGACGACGTGGTGGTTCGAGTACGGCACGAGCACGGCGTACGGCTCGAAGACGGCGGTCAAGAGCGCCGGCAGCGGCACCGGCCCGACGAACGTCTCGGCCGGTATCAGCGGGCTGCAGAAAGGTCGTACCTACCACTTCCGGCTCGTCGCGACCAGCGACGGCGGGACGACGAAGGGCGCAGATGCGTCGTTCGTGACCAGCTCGGCTCCGTCCGTCGTGACGGGACAGGCGTCGGCGATCGCGCCGACCACCGCGAGGCTCAACGGGGCAGTCACCCCGAACGGGCTCGCGACGAACTGGCATTTCGACTACGGCACGTCGACGTCCTACGGCTCGAAGACGTCGAGTCACAGCGCCGGCTCCGGCACGGGAGCCCAGAACGAGTCCATCGGTATCTCCGGCTTGAAGGTGTCGACGACGTACCACTTCCGGCTCGTCGCTTCGAACTCGGCGGGCACGACGATCGGCAGCGACAGGACCTTCTCGACGTCGCTCGCGCCCGGAGTCGTCACGGGCGCCGCGTTGAACGTCGGCGCGAGCAGTGCGACGATCGCCGGCACCGTCGACCCGCGCGGACGGTCGACGACCTGGTGGTTCCAGTACGGGACGACGGCGAGCTACGGCGCCCAGACCGCGACCAAGAGCGCGGGCTCGAAGGCCGGGCCGCAGAACGTCAGCGCTGGACTTACGAGGCTGAAGAACGGCACGACCTATCACTACCGGCTCGTCGCGAAGAGCGACGCGGGCACGACCTACGGCTCCGACCTGACCTTCGCGACGAGCGGCGTCACCATCGCCGTCGGTGCGCGTGAGGTCGTCTACGGCGGCCGTGTGACGCTCTCCGGCCAGGTGCCCACACGCGCTGCCGGGGAACAGGTGACGGTGTTCGCGCAGGCCTACGGCCGGGGCTCTCCGGCGTCCGTGGCGACGGTGCTGACCGGGCCGGGCGGGGTCTGGAGCTACCTGGCCCATCCACGGATCGGTACGTCCTATCAGGCCGGCTGGCAGGGCGGCACGAGCACGCCAGTGTCGGTCGGCGTGCATCCGGCGATCTCGCTGACCCGTACGAAGGCGGCCAAGCTCGCGACCCACGTCTCGGGCGCCACCAGCTTCCGGGGCCGCGTCGTTCAGCTGCAGCGCCGCACGTCAGCCGGCAAGTGGGTGACGGTTCGGCGCGGACGGCTCCTCCGCACGTCGAGCGTGGCGTTCAAGCTGTCGGTGCTGCCATACGGGCGCTCCGTCGTTCGCGTCGTGATGAGCGTCAACCAGGCGGGCGCCGGCTACCTCGGCGGCAAGAGCCGCCAGCTCACCGTCACGCGGCGGTAGGCGGAGGACCCGCTCGCGGTGGCGCACCGCGAGGGCCCGGTCTCCGGGCCCTCGCGTGCAGTTCGGGTGTGGCCGCTCAGGCGGCGCGGGACAGGCGCTCTTCCTGACGCGCCTTCTGGATGATCACTTCGCGGTCGCCGAAGCGAAGCAGTGCGCGTGCGTTCCGCTGCTCTTCCCAGAGGTGGGCGATCTGCTCTTCGAGCTCCTGGTGCTCGGCCGCGAGTGTCTCGTCGTAGCTCTCGGAGAGCGTGCGCATCACCTCGATCCGGCGTTCCGCGAGTGCATCGATCTCCTGTTTGATGTCGTTCAGGGTTCGCATACCCCTTGAAAACGAGCCGGCCCTGGGTGCTATTCCGGAGGTTCTGCGAGCAGATCGCGCAGGCGGGCGAGCGCCACGTACATGCGGCTCTTGACCGTTCCAAGCGGGACGTCGAGCCGTTCGGCGAGCTCGGACTGGGTCAGCCCGCCGTAGTAGGCGAGCTCGAGCGCCTGCCGCTGGTCGGGCGGCAGCTCCGCGAGCGCCGTCTGCACCCGGCGGCGCTCGGCCAACAGCTCCGCCGTCTCGTCGGTCGACTCGCCGCCGGCCATGGGCTCGGTGTCGAGGGGATCGGCCCGGCGGCGTTCCTCGCGGCGGACGACGTCCACGGCCCGCCGATGGACCAGCGTCAGCAGCCAGGTCGACGTCTTGCCGCGGCCGGGATCGAACGAGGCAGCCGTCCGCCAGGCGGCGAGGAAGGCGTCCTGGACGGCGTCCTCGGCCAGCGTCGTGTCGCGGACGATTCGCAGCGCCAGTCCGTAGGCGACGCGGCCGAAGCGGTCATACAGTTCGGCGAGTGCAGCTTCGTCGCCGCGGGCGACGAGTGCCGGCAGCGCCTCGTCGGGAAGATGTGCGAGCGGTGGAGGCATCGGCGGCGTCCGCCGAAGCCTATTGACCGGGCCGGTGCGCTCACAGGAAGTACGGCACCACTGCGAGCGCTCCCAGCATGTACCACGTTCCGAAACAGATGCCGAAGGCGCCGAAGACGGGCACGATGCGGGCGAACCCGCGCTGGACGCGCGGGCGGGCCAGGACGTAGCCGAACCCGGTCGAGAGGAGCGCCATCGAGACCGCCGTACAGAGGGCGAAGAGCGCGAGGGCGATCAACGCGACCGGACGGCTGTGGATCGCTGCCAGCAGGAGCACGCCGACACCGCCGCTCCCGCCGATCCCGTGCAGCAGCCCGATCCCGTACGCCTGCAGCGGCGTCCGCCGGGGTGGGACCTTGAGGTGCGTGTGCCCGTGCGCGAACGCTCCACGGTGCCAGCGCAGGAGCAGCCACAGCGCGAGGGCCACGATCACGAAGCCGATCGTCGCCTCGGCGCTCTCTTCGACCCCCGCCGGCAGATAGGTCTTCCAGAGCACGATCGGCACGCCGAGTGCAAGCAGTGACGATGCGTGCCCGAGCCCCCAGGAGAGGCCGAGCCGCGTCGCGCCGCCGCGGCCGTTCGTGACGAGGGTGGTGACGGCCGTCAGGTGGTCCGGGTCACTCGCGTGGCGCAGGCCGAGCAGGACGGCGACGACGAGCACGATCAGCAGCGTCGCTCCGTCCGAGAAGTGGACGACCCACTGGTCGAGGCCGAACATCAGAGATTCACCTTCGGGACCGCGCGCGCGACCATCGCCGCGCCCGCGAGGACGATCACGAACGCACTGACCGCCGGCAGGACGTTCAACAGCCGCCCGCGCCCGTCGAAACGCGCGAACATGCTCTTCGCGAGCACGGCGACCAGCCCGACCAGCGTGATCGCAACTGCGAGCCCGAGGCTGAACGCGAACACGAGCAGCATGCCGAACGCCACCCGGTGCAGGGTAATCGCGGCCAGCAGAACCACGAGTGCGGACGGGCACGGCAGCAGGCCGCCCGAGATGCCGACCGCGAGCAGGCTCCGGCGCTCGCCCTCTCCGTGGTCGTGATCGTGGTGATGGCCGTGGCCGTGCCGGTGCGCGTGCGCATGGCGCGTCCGCCCGATCAGCACCGCCGAGCCGACGCCGACCACCATCAGGCCGGCGCTCAGGTCGAGCCAGGGGTAGAGCGTGTCCGGCACGATCCACTGCGAGAGCAGCAGCGTGATCCCGCCGAGCGCGAAGACGCCTGCGGTATGTGTCGCGGTCGTGATCAGACCGAGCAGCGCGGCGTGCCACGGCGTGCCGCGCGAGCCGACGAGGTAGGCGGAGACGATCGTCTTGCCGTGCCCCGGCGAGAGCGCGTGCGCAGCGCCCCAGAACACCGCGAGCCCGACTGAGATGAGCACGACGACCGCGCTCAGGTGCTTCTGGCCGATCAGCGAGGCGAAGCTCGAATCGGCGATCCGGTCCGGCGCGGCGAGTGCGCGGCCAGTGAGCAGCGTCGGCGGCGGGTCGCCGTTCGGGCCGAGCCGGCCGGTGGCGGACGTGACCTCGAGCGGGCTCCGCAGCAGATCCTTCGGGTAGGCGCGGAGCTCGTCGGAGGTCGAGCGGGTCGCCCCGAGCACGATCTCCTTCCAGCCGATCCGGCCGGCGTAGTTGCGATCGGCGACCGAGATGCTCGCGGCGTGCTCGATCCGCGGCCCGGCGAGCAGCGCCTGGAAGCGTGTCGTCCGCAGGCCGGCGGCACCCTTCGGGTGTGCGAGCGCCGTCTTGGTGACCTGCAGGGTGACGGGCCGCCCGTCGACGGACACCTGGAGTGCGCGGATCCGAATCGGCACGTGCTGGAGCGTCGGGATCTCGGCCATGTCGACGACATACCGCACGTACAGCCGGTGGCCGGCGACCTCGACCCGCGCGAAACGGTTGATCGTGAAGTTGCCGAGCGGATGCGCGGAGGCGACGCCTGCCGGAACCAGCAGGTAGCACGCCGCCGCGAGCAGGATCAGGCGTTTCATGACGCGAGCCTCCTCAGGGTTCGACTCCAGAGCAGCGAGAAGTGGGGGTTGAGGCCGACGGCGGCTCGGGCCCACGGGCGCGGGTCATGGCCGAGGCAGCGCTCGATCTCGGCGCGGTGGAAGAGCTTTGCGGTGTCCTTCGTACCGAGCCGAAGGGCGAGCTGCGAGTAGGGGAGCGCTTCGGCGCACCGGCCGTTGCGTTCGAGCGCCCAGGCGAGCACGTCGTCGCCGTCGATCGACGGCCGCTCGCGCTGCGCCCGCCGTGCGAGCGCCAGCGACGCACGGAGCCGGATCCCGTGGTCGACGTCGAAGAGCGCCGTCTCGAGGTCGGTACGCACGCCGTTCGCGGCCAGCAGCCGCCTGATGCCGTCCTCGGTCGCATACTGGACTCGCGCGGCGCGTTCGTGGCCCGTCGCCTGCAGCAGATCGCCGTAGAGGCCGACGAACTGAGGCAGCGGGATCGTCTCGACGGCACGACGCTCCAGCGCGGTCGCGAGGCGAAGGTGACCGCGGGCGAGCTCGACCTGGGCACGTGCGTCGAGTGCGTAGACGTAGCCGGGGAAGGTGCGAAGGGCTGCGAGCAGGTGGCTCGACGCGGCGTTCAGTCGTCCGCATGAGAGCTCGAGCTTCCCGAGCTGGGTTTCCGTCCAGGCGAGTGGCTCCCGCTCGTCGGCAGCTGCGTCACGAGAGAGCAGGAGCGCGCTGCGCGCGGCGTCGAGCGAGCCGAGCAGCTCACGCGCATATGCGATCCGCGCATACGACGAGACGCCGGGTTTCAACCGCGCCATCGTGTCGAAGGCCGCGAACGCCTGCTTGTAGCGGCCCAGTTCGAGCTGGGCGTCACCGACGACGCCGTAGTTGCGTGCGGTCGTGGGTGAGATCTGCAGGGCGCGCCGGCCGAGCCGGAGCGCGAGCCCGAAACGATGGCGCGAGAGTGCGAGCGAAGCGAGCCCGCTGGTCGCGTCCAGATCGTTCGGCGCCAGGTGCACCGCACGCGCGAGCACGCCGTTCGACTTGACGTAGTACGACGGGTCGCCGGTCTCCCGGGCTCGCTGCTGGTAGGCGAGGCCGAGCAGGTCGAGCCCACGGACGTTCTGCGGGCGGCTGCGCAGGCCGGCTTGCAGCTGCGCGACCAGCGCCTGCGTGTTGCCCGCCGCGAAGCCGGCGGCGAGCTGATCTGTCTGCGGGGCCGCCTTCGAGCGGGCAGACGGCGTAGTTCCGTGCGCCGTCAGCCCTCCGAAGAGGAGGGCGGCAGCGGTCGAAACCGCTGCCGCCGAAGCGACCAGAAGCCGCCTCTTCCTCATCAGTGCTGCTCTCCGTGCGTGTCGTCGGCGCCGCTCTGCGGGTCGGCAACGTATGGGAACGAGCCCATCGGGTTCGTGTCGCCCTTGTCGACGCCGTCGCCCAGCGGCAGCTTGGTGCCGAGGAGGAAGCCGCCGACGGCCTGTTCGGCGATGTCGACGACGTCGTCATTCAACCGCCTGCCGTTCGGCCAGCCCTGGTTGTCGCCGCCGAGCACGCCGAGCCGCGAGACCTTGCCGGCTGGCGTCACGGGGACCGACAGGTTGATGCGGAGCTCGTCCGCCGGCGTGTTGCCGGTGAACGTCACCTTCGGGATCCCGGTCAGCAGCACCTGGACGAGGTCATCCCGGTTCTGCTCGGGCGCGCCGAGTTTGTACAGCTTGTTGATCACCGCGGCCAGGATCGGCGTCTTGTAGTACTTGACGAACTGCGAGTCCCGGGACGGGCTGGTGGCGTTCCAGTGATCCTTGAGCGGTGTCGGGATGACGACCTCGTTGATCAGCGGATTGCCGAGACGGGAGACCTGCACCCACTTGCCGTGGTCTCCCTTGCCGGTCACGCTGGCCCTGCGGCGATCTGCAGCCGACCAGACCCCGACGACGTGCGAGGACGTGTCGAGCTGCGAGATCGGAATCTGCAGCGCGATCGTGTGAACGGCGTAACCGGCGAGGAAGTCCTTGCCGCCGCCCGCGTTGCCGGTGCCCTTGCGGATCGCGAGCAGGTCGAAGATGTCGCCGACGTCCGCGAAGAACGGATCGTCACGCTGGCCGGCGAACACCTGGCCGCCACCGGGCAGCGGCGTCACGGCCTTCATCGCAAGCGTGTGGTAGTTCGGAGTCGAGCGAGTCCCGATGTTGTCGGCGGGGGTCGTGGCGTGGGCGATCACCGTCGACTTGCCGTGCTCGACCCGGGTCACCGTGTACGGCTGAACCGTGTCGCCGAGGAAGAACGGCCCGTACTTCCGCTGGAACTGGAAGTAGTACGACACGTCGGGTTTCCCGTCGCCGTTCCGGTCGACGTAGATGTCGTATCGCGCGGTGGGCGAGAAGGTGTAGTAGTTCGGCCCGGCAGCAGGGTCCTCGCCGGGGATGAAGTTGCTGACGATCGTCAGCGTGTCCGGCTTGTCGGGCGACCGGAACGCGTAGAGATCGGTGTTGTCAGCGGACGGATCTTCCGAGATCAGCGGTGCCTCACGATGACTCGAGGCCTTCGCAGAGCTCGGACCGGGTCCGCGCAGCAACGCGGCCACGAGGGCGAGCGTCACCAGAGCCGTCGCCGCGAGGGCGTAGGCCAGCTTGCGCATGAGCTTCTCCTTCTGACGAATTCGGCGGCAGGTTGTCGCCACCGGGATCGCGCGTCATTCGCCGCGGACGGCGGACCGGTTCGGTCAGAGATCGAGCGTCTTAGGAAATGCCTTCGCGGATTCGTTCCGCGACGGACGCCATCTCGAGCGTGGCGCCGGTCACGTCCTTCAGCAACTCGTCGGCGGTGGGGCCCTGGCCGAGCGACCACAGCTCGCGCAGCAGGTCGCCGGCTTCGCGTCTGGCGAACCACTCGTTGCCGAACTCGCTGCGGAGGAACTCGCGCAGCTGTGCCTCGAACGCCCACGAACGCAGGTAGCCGGTCACGTAGAAGCCGCCGTCGATGTCGTCGAGGTAACTCTCGGGGTTGACCGGGAGCTTGAGTGCGTCGCTGAGCAATTCGAAGTAGCGCGGCCGCATCGAGGGCAGGTCGTCCGCCTGGAAGAACTCGATCTCGTAGAGCAGCTTCGCGGAGTAGCGCCTGACGAAGTAGAGCAACGAGACGGCCCCGTCGTACGCGAGATCAGCGGGCCGCGGCACGTCGAGTCGGCGGTTGAGCCAGGCCGGGTCGGTGACGAGATGCTCGAGCAACGCAGCCCAGCCTTCGGTGACGGCCATATCGCCGAGCCTGCGATCCTCCAGTGGCAGGTCGCCCTTCGTGTGTGCGTAGTGCTCGGTGTGCCCGGCCTCGTGGAAGAGCGCCTCCCAGTCGTCCTTGCCGCCGATCGGCTGGATCACGAGCATCACCTTGCCGGGCACCTCGATCGGCGCGCAGAAGGCCCGCGGCGTCTTGGAGGGGCGGCTCTCGAGGTCGAGGTGGACGTTCGCCTGCGAGTGAAGGTCGACACCGAGATCGCCGAGCGTCGCCTCGAGCGCCGGCAGCATGCGGTCCGGCGGATAGAGCTGGTCGAGCTCGGGTGCGCGGAAGAGGCGCGCGACGTCCCACGGGCGGGCATCGGAGAGCCCGATCCCGAGCCGCGAGCGAAACAGCCGGTCGCCTTCGCGTTCCCACAGCTTCTCGGTCTCGTCGAGGACCGCTCGGCACTCGACTGCGAGGTCGTCGAGGCGGAAACCGAAACGCTTGTAGAGCTCGTAGTAGTTCGGCGCGCCGAGTTGGTGGACCGCGTCGCGGTCGATCTGCGCCGCTTCGAGGTAGATGGGGTTCAGGTGCTCGTCGAGCAACCCGATCCGCGATTCCTCGAGCGCGCGGCGCTTCTCACGATCCGGCTCGTTCGACATCACCACCCGCAGCATCCGATACGGCACCGTCGCGCCGTCGACAGTCGACTCGAGCGCCGCCTCCTCGCGCGCCAGGCGCGCCTGGTGCGCTCGGGTCAGGTTGCCGAGGAACCCTTCGCAGGCAAACCGCCACAGCTCGGCCGGTGCGCCCTCCATCCGCGTCGCCGTCTCGAGCAGCGTCAGCTCCGCGTACCGCTCGTACACCTGCTCGACGTCGAGGCTCTCCTTCTGTCCGGAGAAGTGGAGGTAGTACTCCTCGTCGAGATCGGCGAGAAAGCGGTCGGCGCGCTCGCGGAGCGCGTCGAGCTCGCTGGTCGATGGCACCTCGGTCGACATCGCACCCCTAGGATACGGGCGCCCGTGCGGACGTTGACGATCACAACCGAGCGGCACACGCAGCTGCTCGACATCACGGCGGAGGTTCGCGCGTCGCTCGGGGGTGAGCGGGGGGCCGCGGTGCTGGTCTACGTGCCCCACACGACCGCGGGCCTGACGATCAACGAGCATGCCGATCCGCTGGTTGCGCGCGACTTCGAGATGGCGCTCGAGCGGATCGCGCCCGAGGGCTGGGGCTGGCAGCACATCGAGGAGGGCGAGGAGAATGCCCCGTCGCACATCCGCGCGGCGCTGATGGGGCCGCAGGTGCTGATCCCGCTGACCGAGGACGGCGAGCTGGCCCTCGGGACCTGGCAAGGCGTCTTCCTCTGCGAGCTCGACGGCCCGCGCACGCGGTCGGTGTACGTCACCGTCCTCGGGTAGCCGCGAGCCGACCCCGTGAGCCTCGTTCGAACGAGGTTCGAGAGTTTCAGGCCGCGACCGGCAAATTGGCTCGCGGCGCGCACCGGATTCGAGAGTGGACGCGCCTCGTCTAGCCTGCTGGCGTGGCTGCACCCGTCCAGCGAGGCCAGGAGCTCGAGCTCACGATCGACTCGCTCGCCTTCGGCGGGAGCGGCGTCGCGCGGCTCGACGGCTTCGTCGTCTTCGTCCGCCGGGGCCTTCCGGGGGACACGGTCCGCGCGCGGGTGACGAAGATCCAGCGGCGCCATGCCGAGGCGATCGTCACCGAGGTGCTGGTCGGCGGGCAGCAACGCGTCGACGCGCCGTGCCAGCACTACCCGGCGTGCGGCGGGTGCCGCTTCCAGGATCTGGCGTACGAGGCGCAACTGGCTGCGAAGCAGCGTTGGGTCGGCGATTCGCTGCAGCGCCTGGCCGGCCTGGTCGAGTTTCCGCTCGAGCCGATCGTGCCCGCCGTCGCGCAGTTCCACTACCGCAACAAGATGGAGTACTCGTTCGCCGAGGCTGACGGCACGACCACGCTCGGTCTGCACAAGGCAGGCCGCTGGGACGAGGTGCTGGAGATCGAGAAGTGCTGGCTCAGCTCCGACCTCGGCAATGCGATTCGCAACCGCATGCGCGAGTGGGCGCGGGAGGAGAAGCTGTCGGCGTACAGCCAGGAGACGCACGAGGGTTACCTGCGCCATCTCGTCGTCCGCGAGGGGCGAAACACCGGTCAGGCGCTCGTGCAACTCGTGACCGCGCGCGGCGAGCGGTTCGACCGCGAGCGGCTGATCGAGGTCCTGACGGAGTTCCCCGAGATCGCCTCGATTCACTGGTCGGTGAACGACGGCCTCTCCGAGGTGACGAACCTGCCCACCGAGCTGCTCTGGGGCGAGGACGCAATCGAGGAGGAGATCGGCGGGCTCCGGTATCGGGTGCGACCGAACGCCTTCCTGCAGACGAACACGGCGATGGCCGAGCAGCTCTACGCGCTCGCGCGCGAGTTCGCGCAGTTGAGCGGCGGCCAGACCGTCTACGACCTCTACTGCGGGATCGGCACGATCGGCCTCTCGCTCGCGGCCGACGCGCTGACGGTCTGGGGGATCGAGATCAGCGAGGAGTCGGTCGCCTGCGCGATCGAGAACCAGGAGCTGAACGGCATCGGCAACGCAGCGTTCTTCGCCGGCAACGTCGGCGAGGTGCTGCGCGACCTGCGCGACCGCGCCGGCGATCCCGACGTCGTCGTCGTCGACCCGCCCCGCGCCGGCCTGGCCGGCAAGGCACTGAAGCGGCTCGGCGAGACCGGCGCGCCACGCATCGTGTACGTCAGCTGCAACCCGACCACGCTGGCCGGCGACGCCAAGCGCCTGGCCGACGACTACGGCTACGAGCTGGTGCGCGCGCGACCCGTCGACATGTTTCCGCACACCCCGCACGTCGAGTGCGTCGCGCTGCTCGAACGCGCGTCTGCATGACGAGCTATCTCTGCCAGGCGTGCGGGACGCAATACCCGCCCTCCGATGGGCCACCGGAGTCGTGCCCGATCTGCGAGGACGAGCGTCAGTACGTCCCGCACGACATCGGGCAGACGTGGGTGACGTGGCAGTCGTTCCTCGACAGCCATGAGGCCGACGTGCGCGACGACCACGGCATCCTCGGCATCGGCTGCACGCCGTCGTTCGCGATCGGCCAGCGTGCGTTGCTCGTGCGGAGCAACGCCGGCAACGTCCTCTGGGATTGCCAGCCCTATCTCGACGACCGCCTCGCGGCTCGCATCGACGCCGAAGGCGGGCTCGCGGCGATCGCGATCTCGCACCCGCACTACTACACGGCGATGGTCGAGTGGGCGCACCGGTTCGCGTGCCCGATCTACCTGCACGAGGCGGAGCGGAAGTGGGTGCTGCGCCCCGATCCGTCGATTCGCTTCTGGGACGGCGAGACCTACGAGCTCGGCGCCGGCCTGACGCTCGTCCGCTGCGGTGGGCACTACGAAGGAGGGCAGGTGCTCCACTGGTTCGATGAGAGCCGCGCCGATCGGCGGGCGCTGCTGGTGGGCGACATCGTGCAGGTGATCCCCGATCGCCGCTACGTCGGCTTCATGTACTCGTATCCGAACCTGATCCCGCTGCCGCCCGCCGCGGTCGAGGCGATCGCGGCCGCGCTCGAGCCGTTCGAGTTCGACACGATCCACGGCGCCTGGTGGGACAGGTTCATCGAGCGCGACGGTTCAGCTGTCGTCCGCCGCTCCGCCGACCGCTACGTGAGGGCGGTCACCTGGCCCGGGCTGCCCTCGTAGACGCGCGATCAACAGGTCGATGTTCGGGAGCAGGAAGCCGAACGCGAGCCCGGGGAGGGCGGGGAGGCCGTTCAGGTCGAAGTACACGGTCGCGGCGATCGTCACGCCGAGCCCGGCGACCAGCGCCACGAACGTCGGGAGCACCCTCAGACCGAAGCGGGCTGAGGCTCCGAGGAAGAGCGCGAAGAAGAGCAGGTCGGGCACGCCGAGGTTCGCCGCAACCTGTTCGCCCGGAATCGGAAACGCGAACGAGAGGACATCGAAGACGTGGGCATGGTTCGCGATGATGTGCTTCGTCGGGCCGCGCCAGACCGAGTAGGCATCGACCCACGGGATGATGCACGCGACCAGCACGACCCAGGACACCGACTCGAAGAAGCCGAGGAACCACCAGCCGAGCAGCGTTGTCGCCCCGAGCCGCGCGAAGTTGGCGAAGACATCGACGCCGAGGATCGTGAGCACCGCCGCGAGCGCGGCGAGCCCGAGCCCGACGGGCAGCAACCAACGCGCGGTGTGGAACGGCAGCGCGAGCAGCACGAGCGAGAAGACCACCGGCATGAGGACGAACACCAGCCAGGCGACATCCCACCAGGTTCCGGCCTGCCACAGATGCGTCGACGTCTCGTAGTAGACGACGAGCAGCCCGAAGACCGCTAGTAGGGCGGCAAAGCGGCCCACCAGGGGCCGACGGCTTTGAAGGCGTTCCAAAACGCGGTCTTCGCGGGGGCTTCGTCGAGGGCGGAGTCGATGTCCGGTACTGCGAGCGCCTCGATCGTCGGCGTGAAGCGCTGCAGTTCCCCCAGCGTAGTCTCGATCGGCGTCGACAGCGGGAATCCGATTCCGTTCACGAACTCCAGCGCGTCCTCGCCCATCACGACCAGGAGCTTCGGTTCGACGATGCGCAGCTCGCGACGGAGCAGCTCGGCGGCGAGCGCGAGGTCGCAGCCCGCGAACTTGACGGCGTTCGTCCCGTAGACCTCCATCGGGTCGACATGCAGCCGCTGTAGCGACTTGATCAGCGCGTTCCCGGCGCGGCCGTGGAAGGCGACCCCCTCCTGGAGCTCCGGCGCCTGCGGCCCGTACTTGAGCAGGAAGATGCTGGCCAGCGGATGGCCGGTCGGCAACGCCGTCGGCGCACCGTCCGCGGCTTGCGCAACCTCGTGCGACAGGCGATTGATCTCGGTGATCGCCTTGCGGAGGTAGCGCTCGTAGATCTCGTCTGTCGTCACGGCGGTGGCCACGGGCGGCAGTAGGACCTTCGGGTTTACCGGACCCTTTCCTTGACCTGAGCGACCCATTTGAGTGACTGCAGGTAGGCGAGCGACTTCGGCCGGCGGAGGACCTCGGCGGTGCGGAGTGAGATCATGAACTCCTCGGGGTCCCGAAACGCCCGCATCCGGACGGCGCCTGTGCCGACGCCCTGCAGGACGTGGGCGTCCGATCCGGCTCCCATCGTCAGGTTGTACTTGCGGGCGAAACGGAGGGCCTCGTCGTTGTACGCCTCAAACAGCAGGCGGGCGTTGTAGACCTCGAACACATCGATCTCGGCGAGGTGGCGGTGCAGCGCCCTCGGGGCCGGGATCGCGTGCATGCGGTCGAATGGATGCGGGAGGTAGACGATTCCGTCCTGCTCGCGGATCGCGGCGACCGTGTCCTCGAAGCTGAGACCGCGAGGGATCTCGCGTTGCAGGAACAGTCCGATCACCTCGCCGTTGGCGTCCGTCTTGATCTCCTCGCCGGGAATCACGACCAGCTGACGGCCCTGCGCATGGTCGACCGCCTCGAGCGCTCCGCCGAAGACGTTGTGGTCGGTGACGGCGATCGCGCCGAGACCCTCTGCCTCCGCGTGGTCGACCAGCTCGGTCGGGTCGATCGAGCAGTCGTGCGACCACGAGGTGTGCATGTGCAGATCCGCGATCACCCACGGGCGATCGGCGAGCGGGTCGGCCATCGTCCGGTGACGCCGGCGCCCCGGGAGCGTCGTATAGAGGCGCTCGAGCTCGCGTGCCACCTCTGTGAAATCCTGTCCGACCGCATCGTCGCGTGCCGCGGCCGCTTCGCGCCGGCGGAAACCTTCGTCGGACGCGAGCCTCGCCGCGGCTGCTGCCGCGAGCTCGGGCTGCAGCTCAACCCCATCCGGATGTGCGATCGCGCAGCCCGCCGCCGAGGCCTCGAGTGTGACGCGCCGCAGACCGGAGACCCCCGGCACGAAAATCGCAGCGGCGTTGAGCAGCAATGCGCGTGTCTCCGCGTCGCGGGCGGTGCGCACGCGCACCCGGCCGGCGAGGGCACGCGGGATCGCGGGGCGGCCGATCAGCGGCCGCGTGCGTAGGAGCACCAGCTCCCAGCCGGGCAGCTCGTGCAGGGCGTGGAGTACGCCTCGTGCCACCGTGCGCTCGTTCGGGCGTAGCTCGACCACGATCAGCCGGCGCTTCTCCTCGGGTTTGAAGAGCTCGGTGTCGACGCCCGGCGAGATCAGGCGGTAGTCGCCTGGGAAGCGCTCCTCGGCGGCTGCACGGCCCTCGTCGGTCAGCGCGATCAGGAGGTCGAGTCGTCCGAGCAGCTTCTCCCGCTGAGACCGCGCCGGCGGATACCCGAGCCTGTTCGGTGAGACGAAGGTCGCGACGGCGAGTGCGTCCGTGTCCCGCAGCGCGAGATACGACAGGGAGGGCAGGCCGGGTTCGAAGCCGTGCACGACGTCGAACTGCCCCTGCGCAAGTGCGAGCGCGAGGTTCGCCTGGACGCCGACCGGCACACCGAGTTGCGAGCGCCGCGAGATGGGCACCGCGGCGCCGAGAGCGATCACGTCGGGCTGCTCGCCCCGTGTCAGCGCGCGCCTTCCTGCCAGCAGGTCGGCCGCCCGGGTCGACGGTGCCAGCACCGTCACCTCGTGACCGCGCGCGCGCAGGCCGCGGGCCACCCCTGCGACGTGGTCGTTCACGTCGTGCGGCTGCGACCACGCGAACGGCGTGACGAGACAGATCCTCATCCAAACATCGCCGGAAAGGATACGGGCCGCCCGCCGGGGCGGCCCGTGATCTGTTCTAGACCTGCGCCGGTGCCGGGAGGGAGATCTCGCGGCGGTTGCGCTCGATGAACTCTTCGACGAGCTCGTAGGCGTCGTCGTCCGCGATCTGAACGGGCGGCGATTTCATCAGGTACGAGCTCGGACCCTCGAGCGAGCCGGAGATGCCGTTGTTGAGCGCTAGCTTTGCAAGGCGCACAGCGTCGATGACGATGCCGGCCGAGTTGGGCGAATCCCACACTTCCAGCTTCAGCTCGACGTTCAGCGGCACGTCGCCGAAGCTCGAGCCCTCCAGTCGGATGTAAGCCCACTTGCGGTCGGTCAGCCACGGGACGTAGTCCGACGGGCCGACGTGAACGTTGCCGGCGCCGAGGTCGTAGTCGAGCATCGACGTCACGGCGTTCGTCTTCGAGATCTTCTTCGACTCCAGGCGCTCGCGCTCGAGCATGTTCAGGAAGTCGGAGTTGCCGCCGACGTTCAGCTGCATGGTCTTGTCGAGGTGGACGCCGCGCTCCCGGAAGAGCGAGGTGAGGACGCGATGCGTGATCGTCGCACCGACCTGTGACTTGATGTCGTCGCCGATGATCGGCACGCCCGCTTCCTGGAAGCGTTTGTTCCAGTAGTCCTCACGGGCGATGAAGACGGGCATGCAGTTCACCATCGCGCAACCGGCCGCCATGATCTGTTCGGCGTACCACTTGGTGGCGTCCTCGGAGCCGACCGGCAGGTAGTTGACGACGACGTCCACCTGGCGATCCTTGAGGATCCCGACGATGTCGTCGGTCGGGCCTTCGTCTTTCTCGACGACCTGCGAGAGGTACTTGCCGATGCCGTCGAGCGTCATGCCGCGCGAGACGGTCAGACCGGTCTTCGGCACGTCGGCGAACTTGATCGTGTCGTTGGGGTGCGCCCAGATCGCTTCGGCGAGGTCGACCCCGACCTTGCCCTTGACGACGTCGAACGCGGCGACGACTTCCACATCGCTGATGTGGTATCCGCCGAGGTCGACGTGCATCAGGCCAGGCACGAACTCGTCGCGCTTCGCCTCGTGGTAGTACGTCAGCCCCTGCATGAACGAGTTCGAGCAGTTGCCGACACCGATGATCGCGACGCGCACCTTCTCCTGCTGCCGCACGCGACCGTTGCCGTTCATCTCACTCATTGGTTGTTGCCTCCATCAGTTGCGTACGGACATGTAGGACGCGCTGCACGACGGTCACCCAGGCGGTGCCGGCGAGGAGCGCGATCGCCCAGGGAAGGACGCCCCAGGGGGCAAGCGCGAGCCCCACGGTGATCACGACGACGCGCTCGGCGCGTGAGCCGATGCCCACGTCGCCACGCAGTCCGAGTGCCTCGGCTCTTGCGCGCGCATAGGAAACGAGAATCGATCCGGCGACAGCGGCCACCGTAACGGCGACGAACACGGGGTGATCATGGGTCGCGAGCACGTAGGCGATCGCGGTCAGCATGAACGCTTCGCTCACGCGGTCGGTCGTCGAGTCGATGAACGCACCGAACGGCGTTGTCTTGCCGCCGGCTCGTGCGAGTGCACCGTCGAGAATGTCGGCCAGCGACCCGATGACGAACACGAGTGCGGCGAGCCAGTAGAAGAGCACCTCGTTGTGGTTCTCGAACAGCACGAGCACGGAGGCGACGCCGCAGAGCAGCACGCCGGTCGCGGTCAGCGCGTTCGGGGTGATCTTGGTGCGGGTCAGGCCCGCGACGGAGCGCGACGCAAGACCGCGCGCGCCGGTCGTATAACCGTCTTTGATCGCGGCCGCCCTGCTCACGCGGGGGACCGTACCAGCCTCCTGGTCCTCCGACCCTGCTGCGTCGCTAGACGGTCGGTTAGGCCCGATGAGCGGCAAACGATGAGCTTAGGCGGTCTCGGTAGACCACGGCCATCGCGAGCAACGCCACTCCGATGCCGGCGATGCAGTCGAGCCAGAAGTGGTTGCCGGTTGCCATCACGCAGAACCAGACCCAGAGCGGCCAGATGGCCCACAGCGTCTTGGCCCAGCGGCTTCGGCAGACCGAGAAGAGCACGACACCGACGATCAGTGCGTCGGCAGCGTGGAGACTCGGCATCGCGGCGTACGGGTTGGCGGCGAGATTGACGAGGCCGTCGCGGTGCTGGTCGGCGAAGCCAAGGCCGAGCAGTCGCGGCGGCGCGGTCGGCATGAAGATGTACCCGAACAGTCCCAGCACGTTCGCGAGCAGGATCGAGTTCCGGAACGGGACGAACGCGTCGTGACGGCGCAGGTAGACGAAGAGAACGGCCAGCCCGACGACCGTGAACTCGGAGTTCCAGTACGTCCACGAGACGGCCGTCTCGAGCAGGTGGCGCTGGTCGACGAAGTTCTGCAGCGTCAGCTCGTACAGGCGGTGTGTGAAGCGTGTCTCGAGATCGACGACCGCTCGGCCGTGCGCGAACGCCACCGAGGGCGGCTTCCGGTCGGCGATTCCCCGCGCCACCTGGTAGAGCACGGCGAAGCCGAACCAGATCGCGAGCTGGCGCCCGAGATCAGACCAACCGCGCGGCAGATGCCGGCGGCCCGCTGCGACCACCGAGGACATAACCACCTCAGTCTAGACCCTGGCCCGGAGGTGCCAGGGGACGAGCGGCCCTGCTTCAGCCGCCGATGTAGCTCATTTCCACCTTTTGCAGGCCGTTTGTGGCTGCGGAGCGCAATTCGGAGTAGCGGTCGACTCGGGCGCTCCAGATGCCCCGCACGGCTTCGCCGAGGTCGTCGTCGGACGCGCCACCACGGACGAGCGCGCGCAGGTCGGTGCCACGAACCGCGAAGAGGCACGTGTAGACCTTCCCTTCGGCTGACAGCCGCGCGCGTGTGCAATCGCCGCAGAACGGCTGCGTGACCGACGCGATCACGCCGACCTCGCCGCTCCCGTCGCGATAGCGCCACCTGTTCGCGACCTCGCCGCGATACGACGGTTGGACGGCTTCGATCCCGAACGCCTCGTCGAGCGAGGCCACGATCTCCGAGGCCGGGACGACGTCGTCGAGCCGCCAGCCGTTCGTGTGTCCCACGTCCATGTACTCGATGAAGCGAAGCGTCTGGCCGCGCTCCTTGAAGAACGCAGCCATCGGCACGATCTGGTCGTCGTTGACGCCACGCTTGATCACGGCGTTCACCTTCACCGGAAGCCCGGCGGCGACCGCTGCATCGATCCCTTCGAGTACCCGCTCGACAGGGAAGTCGACGTCGTTCAGGGCGCGGAACGTCGCATCGTCGAGCGCGTCGAGGCTGACGGTCACGCGCTGCAGACCGGCGGCTGCGAGCGCGCCTGCCTTCAGGCCCAGCAGTGAGGCGTTCGTCGTCAGCGTCAGGTCGACGCCAAGCTCCGCGAGCTGTTCGACGAGTCGCTCGACATCGCGTCGCAACAGCGGCTCGCCGCCGGTGATCCGCAGCTTGCGCGTGCCGAGTGCGACGAACGTTCGGGCGACACGCGTGATCTCCTCGAAGGTCAGCAGCTCGCGGCGGTCGAGGAAGCGGTGGTCGCGCCCGTACACCTCCTTCGGCATGCAGTACGTGCAGCGGAAGTTGCAGCGGTCGGTGACCGAGATGCGCAGGTCGCGCAGTGGACGGTCGAGAGTGTCGAGCGTCTCCATCTCAGCCAGACGGTAGCCGCCGCGACGCTGTTCGCCGCGGCGCTGATTGAATCGGGGCGTGACTGCGATCGACGAGGTGTTGCCGCGGTTCGATGCCAGCGAGGTGCATTCGATCGCGTTCCCGCTGGCCCCGGCCGAGGCGATCGGCGCTGCACTCGCTACACCGGTCGCAGCGGATCCGCTCGTGCGGGCGCTGCTTCGCGCACGTGGGATCCGCGCCTCCGGGACGATCGGCGAGTCCCTCCGGCGTCTCGGACTTCGCGAGGTCGCCCGCGCCGAGGGCGAGATCGTCTTCGGAGGGGCGGGGACGCCTTGGCGCCCGGGCACGCGGATCGGATCGTTCGCCGGCGCCGGGCCGGGGCAGGTCCGCGTGGTCACGAGCTTCCACGCCGACGGTCGTCTGCTCACGACCGAGACGCGGATCGCAGCGGTCGACGAAGCGGCACGCCGGGCGTTCACGCGGTACTGGCGGATCGTCGGGCCGTTCTCTGGGCTGATTCGGCGACGCTGGCTTCGCGCGATCGCGAATACCCAGGCGTGAAGGCGCTGCCGGCGCTCGTCGTCGTCACGGCTGTGTGGGGCGTGACGTTCGTGCAGGTGAAGGATGCCGTCGCGATCTATCCCCTGTTCGCGTTTCTCGCGGTGCGGTTCGCGATCGCAAGCTGCACGCTCGCCGTGCCGGGTGCCGCACGCGTGCGCTCGCTCGGGCGCAGCGGTCTCGCCGCCGCCGCGCTCGCCGGCTCGCTTCTGGGCGCGGGCTACGCGCTTCAGACCGCGGGGCTCGAGCGGACGTCCGTCTCGTCGACCGGCTTCGTCACCGGCATGTACGTCGTGCTGACGCCGCTCCTGGCGTTGGTGCTCTTTCGCGCGCGGATCGGCGCGGCGGCCTGGGTCGGCGTCGGGCTCGCGACGGTCGGTCTCGCGCTGCTCGCCGGAATCCACGGCGCGAGCCCCGCGGGCGAGCTCCTCGTGCTCGCCGGCGCCGCCGTCTACTCGCTCCAGATCGTCCTGATGGAGCGGTACGCGCCGCAGTACGACGTGCTCGCCTTCACGCTCGTCGAGATGGTGGTCGCGTTCGTCGGCCTGCTCGTGGTGGCGGGAGCGGCGGGCCAGCTCGCGGTGCCACACGGCTGGACGGTCTGGAGCGCGCTGATCGTGACCGGTGTCTTCGCGAGCGCGCTCGCGTTCCTCGTCCAGACCTGGGCCCAGCGCCGCGCGAGCGCGACGCAGACGGCGCTGGCGTTCTCGCTCGAACCGGTCTGGGCGGCGGTTTTCGGTTTCACGCTCGCGGGCGACCGGCTCGGTGCTGTCGGCTGGCTCGGTTGCGCCGTGATCATGGCCGGGATCGTCCTCGCCGAGCCTGCCGCGGCAAGCACGCTCGTCCGGCTCGTGCGGAGAGAAGCATGACGGCAGTCGTGCTGGCATTGACGTCGGCGGCGCTGTTCGGGGGCATGACGGTTGCGCTGCGCCTGGCGCTGCGTAGCCTTCCCGATGCGAGCGCTGCGGCGTTTGCGACCGTTCTCGTCGCACTCGGGGTCGGCCTCGCCGCCGCGGCCTTCCACCCGAACCTCCACGGCGCCTGGCCGTTCCTGCTCGCCGGCTTGCTCGCTCCGGGCGGCTCGCAGATCCTCTTCACCCTCGCCGTGCGTGAGGTCGGCTCTGCGCGCACCTCCGTGATGGTCGGCGCCGCGCCGCTCGTCGCGGTCGTGATCGCACTGGTCGTCCTCGACGAGCCGCTGCGGCCGCCGCTCGTGCTCGGTGCGGTTGCGATCGTCAGCGGCGGCATTCTGCTGGCCGCCGAGCGCGACCGGCCGGAGAACATGCGACGGATCGGGCTCTGGTACGCGGCGGGTGCGGCGGTGCTCTTCGCGACCCGGGACAATCTGGTCCGCGCGCTGCATACCCACACCACGCCGGGAACCGCTGTCGTTGCGACCCTCATCGCCGGCACCGCGGTCGCAGCTGTCTGGACGCGCCGCGCGCCGACCGGTCGGGAGCTGAGGTTGCTCGCACCCGCCGGAATCCTGTTCGGGTTGTCCTACGTGTGCCTGTTCGAGGCGTACTTCCGCGGCCGGGTCAGCGTCGTCTCCCCGCTGGTCGCGACCGAATCGCTCTGGGGCGTCGGCCTCTCGGCGCTCCTGATCCGTCAGACCGAAGGGGTCGGCAGGCGTCTTGCCCTCGGGGCGCTGCTCGTCGTCGCCGGCGGCGTGCTGATCGGCGTGACCCGCTAGCGGCGGAACTCGGCGATCGCGAAGATGATCACGAGTGCCGTGAACGCGGCGATCAGCCCTGCTGTGCCGCCGATGCCGCCCGCGATCGCGACGATCGGGATGCAGACGCCGATCGTCCCAGGATGGAGCGGGGAGGGTCCGCGTTTCTTCGGCCCGCGCGAGGCGATCCGGTCGTCGACCCGGCGGTCGATCTCCTGCTCGATCCGGTCGAGGAAGCCGGCGATCAGCTCGTCGTCGTGGGCCGCGCCGAGCTCCTGGCGGGCCGCGATCGTCGCCTCCAGCTCGTGCCGCGCAACCGGTTCCACGCCGAGACCCTAGCCCACCGTAGGCCCGGCGAACAGGTACCCCGCGCGGGTGCGGAGCCCGGCCGTGGCAGGCCTTCCGGTGATCTGATATAACAAGACTTAGATTTTCTCCCAGTACCACAAGCAAGGAGTGAAACCAGTGGCAAAGACGATCGGTATCGACCTGGGCACGACCAACTCGTGCATGGCCACCCTGGAGGGTGGCGAGCCGACGGTGATCCCGAACGCGGAGGGCGGGCGCACGACGCCGTCGGTCGTCGCGTTCACGAAGGACGGCCAGCGGCTCGTCGGGGCGCCCGCGCGCCGGCAGCAGGTCACGAACCCCGAGAACACGGTCTTCTCGATCAAGCGCTTCATGGGGCGGAAGTTCGACGAGGTCAACGAGGAGATGACCATCGTCCCGTACAAGGTCGACAAAGGCCCGAACGACGACGTTCGCGTCGAGGTCGACGGGAAGGAGTACGCGCCGCCGGAGATCAGCGCGATGATCCTGCAGAAGCTGAAGGCGGACGCAGAGGCGTATCTCGGCGAATCGGTCACCGACGCCGTGATTACGGTGCCCGCGTACTTCAACAACGCGCAGCGCGAGGCGACGAAGGACGCCGGCAAGATCGCCGGCCTGAACGTCCTGCGGATCATCAACGAGCCGACCGCGGCCGCACTCGCCTACGGTCTCGACAAGGAAGGCGCGGACCAGACGATCCTCGTCTTCGACCTCGGCGGCGGCACGTTCGACGTGTCCGTGCTGGAGCTCGGCGACGGCGTGTTCGAGGTCAAGTCGACGAACGGCGACAACCATCTCGGCGGCGACAACTTCGACAAGGCCGTCGTCGACTGGATGGTCTCGGAGTTCAAGCGCGACCAGGGCATCGACCTGTCGATCGACCCGATGGCGCTGCAGCGTCTCTACGAGGCCTCGGAGAAGGCGAAGATCGAGCTGTCGTCGACGATGACGACGCAGATCAACCTGCCGTTCATCACCGCGACGCCCGAGGGCCCGAAGCACCTCGACCTGCAGCTGACGCGTGCGAAGCTCGAAGAGCTCGCCCACGGCCTGCTCGAGCGGACCGTCGGCCCGACCAAGCAGGCGCTCGCCGACGCCGGGCTCGACGCATCGAAGATCGACCACGTCGTGCTCGTCGGCGGCATGACCCGCATGCCGGCAGTGCAGGCGAAGGTCAAGGAGATCGTCGGCAAGGACCCGCACAAGGGCGTCAACCCCGACGAGGTCGTCGCCGTCGGCGCCGCCATCCAGGGCGGCGTGCTGAAGGGCGAGGTCAAGGACGTGCTCCTGCTCGACGTGACACCGCTGTCGCTCGGCATCGAGACGAAGGGTGGCGTGATGACACGCCTGATCGAGCGCAACACGACGATCCCGACGCGCAAGTCGGAGATCTTCTCGACGGCCGAGGACAACCAGCCGTCGGTGCTCGTGCACGTGTTGCAGGGCGAGTCGGAGATGGCGACCTACAACAAGACACTCGGCAAGTTCGAGCTCGTCGGCATTCCGCCCGCGCCGCGCGGCATGCCGCAGATCGAGGTGTCGTTCGACATCGACGCCAACGGGATCATCAACGTCTCGGCCAAGGACAACGCGACCGGGAACGAGCAGCAGATTCGGATCGAAGGCGGCTCGGGCCTGAAGCAGGACGAGATCGACCGCATGATCCGCGAGGCCGAGGCTCATGGCGACGAGGCGCACCGCCTGCGCGAGCTGGCGGACGCCCGGAACGCGGGTGAGTCGCTCGCCTACCAGATCGAGAAGTCGCTGAACGAGAACCGCGAGAAGCTCGACAGCTCGCTCGCCTCCACAGCCGAAGGTCGGATCATGGAGTTGCGCGGCGTGCTCGAGTCGGGCGACGTCGCGGAGATCAAGGCGAAGACCGAGGCGTTGCAGGAGGCGTGGACGCAGGCCGCGTCGGCGCTGTATGCGCAGGCCTCCGCCGAGCAGCCGTCCGGCAACGGCGGCGGGTCCGCGAGTGACGACGAGGTCGTCGAGGACGCCGAGTACGAGGTCGTCGACGAGTGAGCGGCGTAGGCTCGACGGAGCCGCCGAACAGCGGAGATGCCGGCTGTGCCGGCATCGGAGCGGCGGACGAATCGAACGTGGAACAGCCGGAGGTCGAGGCCGAGGTGGTCGCGGAAGACCCGCTCGTCGCGGTCACGCGCGAACGGGACGAGTACCTCGACACGCTCCAGCGGCTGAAGGCCGAGTTCGACAACTACCGCAAGCGGGTGGCGCGCGACCAGCAGGAGCTGGCCGCGCGAGCCCACGAGCGGCTGGTCGGACGGCTCGTCCCGGTGCTCGACGACCTCGAGCGCGCGCTCGAGGCCGCGACCGAGCACGAGGCTGCGAAGCTCGAGGACGGCGTCCGCCTGGTGCATCGGGCGCTTGCCGACACTCTCGGCAGCGAGGGACTGGCGGAGATCCCGACCGAGGGGAAGTTCGATCCACACACGCAGGAGGCGTTGCTCTCGCAGCCGTCCGAGGCCGAGGAGGGAACCGTGATCCAGGTGCTGCAGAAGGGCTACCGGCTCGGCGATCGCGTGCTGCGGCCTGCGCGCGTCGTCATCTCTGCGGGGACGGATGGCTAAGAGCCTGTACGAGACGCTCGGCGTGCCGAAGAACGCCTCCGCAGACGAGCTGAAGAAGGCGTACCGGAAGCTCGTCCGCGAGGTACATCCGGATCGGAACCCCGGCAACGAAGAGCGCTTCAAGGAGGTGCAGTCGGCGTACGACGTGCTCTCGGATCCCGAGAAGCGCAAGCAGTACGACGCGATGGGGACGACGAACGGCCGCTTCGGCGGCGCCGGCCCCGGCAGCACGACCTTCGACTTCGGCGACTTCGACCTCGGGGACATCTTCGGCGGCCTCTTCAACCGTGGCCGCGGAGAACAACAACCACAGCGCGGCCAGCGTGGCAACGACGTCGACGTCGAAGTGCGCGCCGCGTTCGACGACGCGCTGCGCGGCGTCGAGGTGACGATCCCGGTGCAGCTCGAGCTCGCCTGCCACACGTGCCACGGCACGGGCGCCGCCCCGGGGACTGCGCCGGTGCGCTGCCCGCAGTGCGACGGCAGCGGTGTTGTGGCAACGTCACAGGGACTGTTCGCGCTGCAGCAGCCGTGCCCGCGCTGTCACGGGATGGGCTCGATCGTCGAGACACCCTGTCCTACCTGCCACGGCGCCGGTCGTGAGCGAAGAACGAAGCGGTACAAGGTTCGCGTACCGGCGGGTGCCAAGGACGGCACGCGCATCAAGCTGAGAGGAAAGGGCGAGGCCGGGTACGGCGGCGCGCCCGCGGGCGACCTCTACGTGACCGTGCGGGTGGAGCCGTCGAAGGTCTACGAGCGCCGTGGCGACGATCTCGTGGTGCAGGTCGCCGTGCCGTTCGCGACCGCAGCGCTCGGCGGCACCGTCGAGGTCCCGACACCCGATGGTCCGGTCTCGCTGAAGGTGCCGGGCGGCACCGAGGACGGCAAGCTCCTACGGATCAAGGGCCGCGGGGCGCCGCGCCTCAAGGGGACAGGCCAGGGCGACGTGCTCGCCAGGATCAGGATCGAGGTGCCGAAGAAGGTCTCGAAGAAGCAGCGTGAGCTGCTCGAGCAGCTCCAGAAGGCGGGCGGATGACCAGAGGCGCAGGCTCGACGGAGCCTTCGAGGAGCGCAGGTGCCGGCTTTGCCGGCACTGGAGCGGGGGACGCGGAGCGCCCGAGGTACATGATCAGCGTCGCGGCGGAACTGGTCGGCATGCATCCGCAAACGCTCCGCATCTACGAGCAGCGCGGTCTCGTGCGGCCGCAGCGGACAGCAGGCAACACACGCCTCTACTCCGATGCGGACGTCGCGCGCTTGCGGCTGATCCAGCAGCTCACCTCCGAGGTCGGCCTGAACCTGGCCGGCGTCGAACGAGTGCTCCGCATGGAGGACGAACTCGGTCGCATGCGCCGCCGCATCGAACGGATGGAGCAGGAGATGCGGCTCGCACTCGACGAGGTGCATCGCTCGTACCGGCGGGATCTCGTGCTGTACCGCTCTCCCACCCCTCCGGCCCGCAGGAGCTGACATGGATTTCAACAAGCTGACGATCAAGAGCCAGGAAGCTGTCGCTGCGGCATCGGACGCTGCGCGCCGCCGCGGCAACCCCGAGGTGACCCCCGACCATCTGTTGCTGGCGCTGCTCGACCAGGATCTTTTCGCCGACTGGCAGGGCCTCCGCGCGGACGCCGAGCGGAAGGTTGCTGCGCTGCCCGCCGTCCAGGGCGGCCAGCAGCAGCCGAACGCGTCGGCGGCCCTCTCACGCGTCCTCGACCGCGCCGACGCTCGGCGCAAGGCGATGGAGGACGAGTACGTCTCGACCGAGCATCTGTTCCTTGCGCTCGAACCGGCGCCGCGCGCCGAGATCGAGGCGTGGATCCAGCAGGTTCGCGGCGGGCAGCGCGTCACGTCGCAGGATCCGGAAGGCACGTATCAGGCGCTGGCCAGGTTCGGCGTCGACCTGACCGAGGCCGCCGAGGACGGGAAGCTCGATCCGGTGATCGGCCGCGACGAGGAGATCAGGCGTGTGATCCAGATCCTCAGCCGCCGCACGAAGAACAATCCCGTCCTGATCGGTGAACCCGGCGTCGGCAAGACCGCGATCGCCGAAGGGCTCGCGCAGCGGATCGTCGCGCGTGACGTGCCCGAGGGCTTGAAGGACCGTCGCGTCTGGTCGCTCGACCTCGGGTCGCTGCTGGCGGGCGCCAAGTACCGGGGCGAGTTCGAGGAGCGGCTGAAGGCGGTCCTGGCCGAGATCAAGAACTCGGACGGCCGGATCATCCTGTTCATCGACGAATTGCACACGATCGTCGGCGCCGGAGCTGCGGAGGGCGCCGTCGACGCTGCGAATCTGTTGAAGCCGCTGCTTGCCCGCGGCGAGCTGCGGTGTATCGGCGCGACGACGCTCGACGAGTATCGCAAGTACATCGAGAAGGACGCCGCCCTCGAACGGCGCTTTGCACCCGTCTACATCGGCGAGCCAACGGTCCCGGACACGATCGCGATCCTGCGCGGCCTGAAGGAGCGTTACGAGGCACACCACGGCGTGCGGATTCGCGATGCGGCACTCGTCGCCGCTGCCGTTTTGAGCCACCGCTACATCGCCGACCGCTTCCTGCCCGACAAGGCGATCGACCTCGTCGACGAGGCGGCATCGCGGCTGCGGATGGAGATCGACTCCAGCCCGCTCGAGCTCGACGAGGCAAACCGCCGCGTGATCCAGCTCGAGATCGAGCTCGCGGCCGAGCCGGACGATCGCGAGTCGCTGGAGAAGGAGCTCGCCGAAACCAAGGAACGCCGCGACGGGCTCGCCGCCCGGTGGGCGAGGGAGAAAGAAGCGCTCGAACGGGTCAAGGAGGCAACACGTCGCATCGACGAGCTGCGCATGGAGGCCGAGCGGGCCGAGCGGGAGGGCAATCTGCAGCGTGTCGCGGAGATCCGCTACGGCGAGATCCCGGCGCTCGAGCGCCTGCTCGCAGATCGTCCGCAGGAGCACGCCCTCGTCAAGGAAGAGGTCGACGAGGACGACATCGCGATGACGGTCGCGCGCTGGACGGGAATCCCGGTCGACCGTCTGCTCGAGGGCGAGACGGAGAAGCTGATCCACATGGAGGAGCGGCTGCACCGGCGCGTGATCGGCCAGGACGAAGCGGTCTCGGCGGTCGCGAACGCGCTGCGCCGCTCACGCACCGGCCTGCAGGACCCGAACCGGCCGATCGGCTCGTTCGTCTTCCTCGGCCCGACCGGAGTCGGGAAGACCGAGCTGGCGCGCGCGCTCGCCGAGTTCATGTTCGACGACGACCACGCGATGGTGCGGATCGACATGAGCGAGTACCAGGAGCGGCACACCGTCTCACGGCTCGTCGGCGCGCCGCCCGGCTACGTCGGCTACGACGAAGGCGGCCAGCTGACGGAAGCCGTCCGGCGGCGGCCGTACTCGGTCGTCCTGCTGGACGAGATCGAGAAGGCGCACAACGAGGTCTTCGACGTCTTGTTGCAGGTGCTCGATGACGGCCGGCTGACCGACGGCCAGGGGCGAACGGTCGACTTCCGCAACACGGTGCTGATCATGACGTCGAACATCCGCACGCCCGATGCCCTTCGCGATTTCTTCCGGCCCGAGTTCTTGAACCGGGTCGACGAGATCGTGCAGTTCCACTCGCTCTCGCGCGAGCAGATCGGCGAGATCGTCGAGCAGCAACTCGGTCGCCTGCGTGAGCGGCTGTCGGACCGCGGTCTGGCCCTGGACCTGTCCGACGAGGCGAAGGCAGTGATCGCCGAGGCCGGATGGGACCCCGCCTACGGCGCGAGGCCGTTGAAACGGGCGATCCAGCGGCTGCTCGAGAATCCGCTGGCCCTGCGCCTGCTCGAAGCGGACTTCACCGCCGGCGACACGATCCACGTCGACGTGCGCGACGGCGAGCTGGCCTTCGAGCGCAGGGTGCCCGCGGCCGCAACCGCGTGAACCTCGTTCGAACGAGGTTCGGGAGTTCAGCGCCGCGGCGGGAGTTCGACGTCCTGCAGGAAGTCGGCGCCCTCCTGGCGGGGCGGCGCGCCGTAGGCGAAGCAGACCAGTTCCTCGTCGGTCTCGTTCCGCATCTGCAGCGGCGTCATCGGATCGACCGCCACGACGCTACCCGGACCGAGGTCGACGCGCTCCGGTTCGTCACCGAGCAGCATCGTCAGCGTGCCCGAGATGACGACGAACACCTCCTCCTGGGCATGATCCTGGTGGCGTCGCCCGGTCGTGTGCGGCGGGTACCGCCAGACCCGCGCCCGTGACTCCTGCAGGCCGGCCTGCGTCGTGATGTCCGCGGCGAGGCGCGTGCCCTCGCCTTCCTTCGGCGGTCGCTCGTCCCAGCTCAGCTCGTCGATGTCGGCGATGCGATAGGCCATGACCTGATCCTAGAGCGATACGGTGCCGCGGTGATCCTCGTCATAGCGGCGACCGAGCGAGAGCTCGACTACGTCGAGGGCGCAGCCCCGATCGTCTGCGGCATCGGGCCGGTCGAGGCCGCGGCGGCCACCGCTCGCGCGCTCGAGAAGCGACGCCCCGATGCCGTCCTGCACGTCGGTCTCGCCGGTGCACGCGGCTTCACCACGGTCGAGGCTGTGATCGGCGACGAGGCCGTCTACTCGGATGCCGAGTTCCGGACGTTCGTGCCCTCGAGCGCGCGACCGGACGCGAGGTTTCTGGCTGCTGCGCGCGCCTCTCTGCCAACGGCCCGCGTGTGCGCGATCGCGACGACGGCCCGCGTTGGCGGCTCGGTGGGGCACGAGGTCGAGGCGATGGAAGGATTCGCGGTGCTGCGCGCCTGCGAGCTCGCAGCGATTCCTGCCGTCGAGGTGCGCGTCGTCGTCAACGAGATCGACGAGCCGGATCGAGCGAATTGGCACTTCGACGAAGGCTTCACGCTGCTGGCCGAGATCGTGCCCGTCCTGCTCGAGGTGCTTCATGCCTGAGCTGCCCAAGGCACTACCGCCTGCCGAGCGCACGGTCGGGCAACTGATCGCGGAGACGATCCGCGCCTACGGCGACAACTTCTGGCGCGCACTGCCGCTCGGAGTCCCCATCGCGCTCTCGACCCAGGTCTCGCTCGGACACTCCGCGAACGTTCAGACCATCGTGCTGCTTGCATTCACACCGCTGGTCGCGGCGTCGTTCCTCAGAGCGTGCCAGCTCGTGCACGGCACGCCGCCGACACTGCGCGCCTGGCTCCTCGCAATGCTGATCTTCGCGCCCGTGCCGTTCCTGGTCCGGTTGATCGTGTTGCCCGCAGTCGCGTGGCTCGCGCTGTTCGGGCTCGCTGTCCCGGCCTCGCTGGTCGAGCACCTGCCGTTCCGCGCGGCGCTCGAGCGGGGGCGTCGGCTGGCGGTGGCGGACTACGTGCACGCACTCGGCTCGCTTGCCGCCGCCGTGATCGTCGTCGGCGTCGCGGAGTTGACCCTGATCGCCCTGCTGCGATCGCAAGGGGAGAGCGGCCAGCGTGTTGCACACGGTCTCGCCGACGTCGTGCTGACACCCATGCTCTACCTCTGCGGTGCCCTGCTGTATGTCGATCAGGCAGCCAGGATAGGCTCCCGCCGACCCGATCGAAGGAGCCGAGCCGATGCCGATCTTCATCCTGCTGTCGACACTGACCCAGCAAGGCGTCCAGACCCTCAAATCGAACCCTGAGCGCTTGCGCGCAGTCAACAAGGATGTCGAGGAGCTCGGCTGCAAGGTCTTGCACCAGTGGGCCACGCTCGGCGGGTTCGACTTCGTGAACGTGGTCGAGGCGCCCGACATCGCGACCATCGCGAAGGTCTCGATCGCACTCGCGGCACGCGGCTCGACCAAGATCGAGACGCTGCCGGCGCTCGACGTCGAGGACTTCCTGCAAACTCTCGAATAGCTCGAATAGCTCGAATAGCTCGAATTAGTCCGAAAGGACAGTTGTCACTGCGGCACTCTGCGGCTACGAATCAACGGCTTGCGTGATCCTCGGGTAGACGAGTACGCCCGGCTGCTCGTCGAGCGGTCCGTTGCCGTGCAGCCGGGGTGGCAGGTGGCGATCCGGGCGACGCCGCTCGCACGTCCGCTGATCGAGGCGGTCACCGAGCAGATCGCACGGCTTGGCGCGTACCCGCTCCTGCAACTGTCGTTCGAGCTGATCTCCGGCCCCTTCGCGCGCGAGGCGCCCCTCGAGGTCCTCCGCAAGACGGCGCCGCTCCAGGAGCGAATCTGGCGCGAGATCGACGCCCTGATCTCGATCTGGGCGCCCGAGAACGCGAACGACGGGTTCGATCTCTCCGAGGAGCGGCAGGCGGCTGCCCAGCAGATGACCGCTCCGTTGCGCGAGCGGACGATGTCGATGTCGATCCCGTGGGTGATCGCCGAGTATCCGACACCGGCGACGGCGGAAGGGGCGGGGATGACGTTCGCCGAGCTCGAGCAGTTCATCTTCGATGCGGTGCTGCTCGACTGGGACGCCGAGGCGCGCCGAATGCGCACGATCGCCGACGTCTTCGACGACGCGGATACCGTTCGGATCGTCGGCGCCGCCACCGATCTCACGCTGTCGCTCGCCGGCAGGACCGGCGCGGTCGACGACGGGCACATCAACATGCCGGGCGGCGAAGTCTTCTACTCGCCGGTCGAGGACTCCGCGGAAGGCGTGATCTCGTTCGACGAGTTTCCCGCCGTGTACTTCGGCAACGAGGTCGCGGGAGCACGTTTCGTGTTCGAAGGCGGGCAGATCGTCGACGCGTCGGCGCGCGAGGGTGAGGCCTTTCTGATTCAGACGCTCGATACCGACGACGGCTCGCGCCGGGTGGGTGAGCTCGGCATCGGCTGCAACCCCGGCATTCAGCGCTTCATGAAGAGCGTCGCGTTCGACGAGAAGATCGACGGCACGGTCCATCTCGCGGTCGGCAACTCGTACACCTCGACGGGCGGCAAGAACGAAAGCGCCATCCACTGGGACATCGTCAAGGACTTGCGGCCCGGCGGCCAGATCTACGCCGACGGTCGGCTCGTGCAGGAGAACGGCCGCTGGTCGCTCTAGGAGGGTTAGGGCTCGCTCCACGGCGGCAGTTCGAGCGCCCGCTCGAACGCCGCGCGGTCGTGCACCGGTTCGCCATGCGACACGATCACCCGCTCGAACGGCAGCTCGAGCAGCGCCCGTAGCGCGGGCCGCGCGCGTTCCTCGAGGAACGGCGTGGCCCAGATGCGAAGCTCGCCACCGCCCTGCGCGGTCATCCCGTCGGCGAACACGAGCGTTCGCTGCTCCGGCAGCCAGACCGGCGTCTCGTTGCGTCCGCGGCCGTCGTACACGGCGAGCAGCCCTCCCGGAAGATGACTGCCCGGCTCGATCGGCTCGAGCTCGCTCTCGGGAATATTGCTGCGCCAGAAGAGCCAGGGCCCGTACGCGCGCGCGCCGTACCGTCTGACGAACAGGTCGACATCGCGCACGTGGTCCGGCTTCAGGATCACGACGGCGGTCGGTGGGCGCGCGTCGAACCGCGCCCAGACCTCGGCGGCGTCGTCCGGCGGCGCGAGCGGATCGAGCAGCACGACCTCGCCGCCCGACTCGACACACGTCGAGGTGACCTTCGGCTCCCAGCCGGCCGCCGGCCGCCAGTCGGGGTACTCGCGCCGCCAGAGCCAGAGGCCGGGCGCTACATCGCGTAGCTCGACGTCAGGCGAGCGCGGCTCCTGGAGTCGGAGCCGGTTCGGCCGGGGTCTCGCGCCGCAGCTGCACGAAGAGCCAGGCGAACAGGCCCAGAATGAGGATCGCATTCACCGGATGCAACGCCGCCACCCAGCGGCCGAGCCCCGGCAGGATCATCTGAATGAAGAGGAGGATCGGGAGCACGATCGAGACGGTGCGGATGCGCTTGTTGCCGTGCCAGGCGAGTAGCGCGACGATCAGGAACAGCAGCGCCCCGGGAAGCGTCAGGAAGAACCCGAGCGCGCGATGCGGGTCGAGCGTCTTGGAGTTGGCGATGCACTGCGCGCCCGACTTGTCGCAATCGTCGGCGTTCTTGATGTTGTTCAGGCCGAAGATCCCTTCACCGGCCAGGAACACCTGCACGATGATCAGGACCACGTACAAGCCTGCGAACCACTTCATCACCGACCGTGCGCCAGCTCTCATGCCGCAGCTCCTTCTCGAGAGGTTTGGCGCGAACCTACTAAACGCTGAGTGTTGTTTCAACGGCGGCGATCCGGCCGGCGAGGCGCCCATTTCCGACGATCAGGTCGCGGTTCGCGCGGAGCGTGCGGCCGTCGCTCTCCCGGTGCAGATAGGAGAGGACGAACGGGGTCACCGCCTGGCCGTGAACCTGGTGTGCAGCAGCTTCGGCGAGGGCTTGTTCGATCAGCGGCTCCACGTCGTCGAGGCTCTCGTCCGGCGGGCGGCCGAGGAGCAGCCCGCCACCGTCGAGCTGCCAGTGGGCGGCCGCCACCCCGGCGGCTTCCTCGGCCGACTCGACGCGCGCCGAGACGCGGGGACCTCCGTGGGCCGAGTAGAACAGCGGGAGGCTGTCGGTGCGCCAGCCGAGCACAGGCACGCCGAGCGTCTCGAGCAGCTCCGACGTCGCCGAGACGTCGAGCAGCGACTTGACCCCGGAGGAGACGACCAGCACCTGCGCCTCCGAGAGTGCGCGCAGGTCGGCTGACACGTCCGGCGGCGTCGGCCAGCCGCGGTGCACGCCGCCGAGCCCGCCCGTCGCCATGAACCTGATCCGGGCGGCCCGGCAGGCAGCGAGCGTTCCGCCGACCGTCGTCGCCCCGACGACGCCTTGCACGACCGCTGCCGCGAGGTCGCGCGGACCGAGCTTCCGTGCGGTCGCGTCGAACCGGCCGAGCTCCGTCTGCGTGAGCCCGATCACGAGCTCGCCGTCGAGCACGCCGACTGTCGCAGGCACGGCGCCCGCCTCGCGCACGGCGCTCTCGGAGGCAAGCCCGACCTCGACCCCTTCGCCCGGTGGGAAGCCGTGGGCCACGAGCGTCGTCTCGAGCGCGACCACGCCGTGGCCTTCGTCGAGCGCGATCGCCACCTCGTCGGCGAACCGGATCACGGCATCGCCCCGAGCCGGGCGCAGCAGCGCGCGGCGGCCGCCAGCCCGAGCCCGGCGCCGCCGACGAGAAACCCGGCTGCCAGCGCGTCCCCGGCGCCTGTCGTGTCGACGACCGTCGCTGCGTCGGCGGGATGATCGCGACCGTCGACCGACAGCCCGCGAGCGCCCCGCTTCAGCACCCAGCGTGTCTCGAGCGCTCCGACGACCTCGCGTTCCCGCTCGGTCGCGAAGACGACGTCGGGCTCGAGCTCGCGCAACCTCGCGCGGAACTCGTCGTCGACGAGCGTCCAGGTCGAGACGTCCACCGAGACCTGCGCGCTGTGCGAGCGGGCGAGCAGGACCGCCGCCGCCGCTGTGTCCGCGAGCGGCGGGCGCAGGAGTGAGTAGCCGGAGATGTGCAGCACATCGCAATCGAACCACGCCCTCTCCAGCTCGTGTGGCGCCAGCTCGACGGCCGCGCCGCGGTCGGACGCCATCGTGCGGTCGCCGTCCGACGCGATCGAGACGACGACGCCGGTGCGGCCGCCGACCGGCCCGACGACCTCGACGCCTCGCTCGACGAGCTCCCGAGTCACCAGCTCACCCGCCGCGTCGCTGCCGCGTTTGCCGATGAAGCGAGCCTCGGCGCCGAGCTCGCACGCCCAGGCCGCGACGTTCGCCGCCTGCCCGCCGGCTCCGGTCCGGGTCGTCGCCACCTGGTCGTCACCCGGGACGAGCGGGAGCGCGAGCTCGACGATCACGTCGAGCAGCAGGTCGCCGAGCGTGGTCAGCCGCACGAGTACGATCGTCGCATGGACGGCACATCGCGCGGGGGCAGGATTCGCTCGTTCGCAATCGGCGGCCTCGTGGGCGCGGCCGGGGCGGTGGCAGCCGTTCGCCGCTCACCACGGCGACCGAGCCGGCGCGATGCACCTGGCGGACTCGTCGCCTTCGAGGATGCGCCGTGCTTCCTGGAGCTTCTCGGCGAGCAGGCGCAGCGCTACCGCGAGGGTGGGGAGACGCCGACGGGGTCGTCGAACCCGACGTAGCGCTCGGTCATGAAGTGAGCGGCCGCGACCATGTGGACGACGCGCGGAAGCCGTTCGCCGACCCGCATTCGGAACCACGCCGGCACGCTCCGGTCGAGGAACGTGAGCAGACCCGGGCTCACCTCGTGCACGTTCGACACGGTCGTCCAGTAGGGCTGCAGCACATCGAGCGGTGTCTGGGGCGACTCCACGAACGGTTTCCCCGGGCCGCTCTGGTCCCAGCGCCGTCCACCGATCACGATCGCCGAGCCACCGCCTTTCGTGTGGTACGAGAGCCGGTTCGGGGCGACGAGCGTGAAGCGCGTGTCGATTCCGCCCGTCGCCGACGACGAGAGATGCTCGTCGAAGACCACCGTCCGCGAGTCGCGGAAGGACCGCGAAACCTCGCGCAAGAGGGCAGTCCCGTCCGGGGCGCGGCTCGGCACCGTAAAGATCACGGTCTGTGAGCCGACGCCCACGGTCACCGGGCCGACGCCGGCGGCTCCCCGGTAGCAGCCGCTGCCGCAGGCGGTAGCCGAGCGACCGTCGATGCGCACGGCGCGGCCGTTCACACCCGTGCCGTCCTGGCCGAGCAGCGTGACCGTCGCGCGACCAGGCGTGCGTCCGACCGCGACCGCCAGGCTGCCCAGGGCTCGCGCGTCGACGACCGCATTTCGCGGTGGCAGTACCGGCGGCTGTGCAGCCTGGAGTGGCGCTGTGGCTGCCGCGGCGCTCGTCGGACGCGATACGCCGGGACGTAGCTCGGTCAGGACGCCGACCGCGATCACGATCGCGAGCAACAGCACGGATTCGAGGATCGCCGAGCGCCGGAGCCGCTTGAAGGCGTCGAGCAGGAGCGTCCGGTTGAGCCAGCCCAGGCCGAGCAGCGGCACGAAAATCGCTGTCTTCACGATCAGCGCCCTGCCGTAGGACGTCGACCACACCTGCGAGATGGAGTGCAGCTCGGTCAAGGCGCGTCCGAGCCCGGACAACGCCAGCACCGCCACCGCTATCCCCGCCACCGTTGAGAAGCGGCGCACGATCCGCGACCGCTCGGCCGCCTCGCTGCTCGCGCTCGGGACGACGAAGACGAGCGAGACGAGACCGCCGAGCCAGATCGCCGCCGCCGTCACGTGGGCGAGGTCGATCGGCACCGCCAGCCAACTCCGCTGGTCGCGGTCGAGCGCGTGCCCGGCGAGCGTCGGTGCGATGAGCAACCCGATCGCGCACGTTCCTGCCACGTAGAGGAAACGGTTGTAGAGCGGTGACAGCGCCGCCGCGACACCTCCCGCCAGCGCGACGATCACGGCGACGCGCACGACGAGTGCGAAGCGCGTGCCCGGCACTGCGCCGTGGACCATCCCGCTGGCACCCAGGAACGTGGCGAGCAGGGCGAAGAACAGCAGGTGTGCGAGCGGCCGGAGCAGCCGCTCTCCTAGCTCTGAGCGAGCCAGGAGCCCGAAGACCGCGGCGCCGCCGCCGACCAGGATGCCGAGGAAGTAGAGGGTTCGAAGCAGCAGGTCGATCCCGCTCAGCGGCGCGCTCGCGCCGAGCACGGCGCGCGGCGGGGCTCGCCCCTGGCCGACCGCGAAGGCGAGCACGCCCTGCTCGTGGTGGCCGTCGTCCGAGACGATGCTCCAGCGAACGGTGTAGTCGCCGTCGCGGAGATCGGTGCGAAGGGGCAACGTGACAATCGGCCCGCGCGCAACGGCCTTCCCTCCGAGCACGGATGCTCGCGAGCCGTTGTCGATGACGGCGTTCCCGCCTGCGGGCCGGACAGTGTCGTCGAAGACCACGCGAACGCTGCGCGGCGCATGGTCGAGTACCGCACCGTCGGCGGGGACGGTTCGCAGGAGCGTTGCGTGCGCCGAGGCGAGCGCCGGGAACGCGAGCGCGGTGACGGCGACCGCCGCGGCCAGGCTCGCGGCGCGGCGCGGGCGCCGCCAGAACCCGGTGCTAGCCTTGCCGCTCCCATGCCGATCTACGAGTACAAGTGCCCGAACGGGCACCTGTTCGACGCGTTCCACGGGATGACCGAGGCCGGGCCGACGGTCTGCACCGTGTGCGGCGAGGGGCCTCTGCAGGTCGTCCTGCATCCGGTCGCAGTCCACTACAAGGGCTCCGGCTTCTACTCGACCGATTACGGGCGCAAGTCGAAGCAGCCCGCAAAGGACAGCGGCTCGGGCGACTCCTCTTCGGGTTCGTCCGGCGGCGAGTCCGGTAGCGGCTCCGGCGGAGACTCCGGCGGCTCGAGCGGCCAGGGCGAGAGCAGCGGCGGCGAGAGCAAGAAAGCCGCCGAGGCCTGACCGCTCCGCCGGTTCGCACTGAGCGACCGGTGAATCTTGCGAAGTCTCCACGTTCACGTCACGCATCTGTGACGTATTCGCTGCGAAACTGTGGCCGGTTCCCCGGGTGGGTGGGGGCTAGGGATGGCACGTAGGCGCTGGGAAAAACAGTAAGCGGAATGTGAGCCGCGCCGCGGCTGCTACTTGAGCGCATGCCCCGTCACGCAGCCAGGCCCGAACGGATCGGTCGGAGGCTGGGGGGCGGAGCGTCCGAGGAACATCGCGATCGTCGCCGGGTTGTCCTCGCTCGGGCTGCCGGTCCCGCTGCCGCCGAGGTCGCCGCCGAGCCGGCAGTGGATCGAGCCGGCGTTCGAGGCTCGGAACTTGACCCAGCCGAGCTGAACGAGCTGCGCCGCAGTCAGATCGGTCGTCAGCGGCTTCGCGAACGAGTCGCCCGAGAACGGCATCTTGCTGAGGACGCCGAGCGACGTGAACTTCTGGGCGACCGCGTTCAGCACGTCCTGCTGCCGGGCGCCGCGCGTCACGTCGGTCTCGGCCGGGTTGAGCATGTTCTCGCGGATGCGCGAATAGATGAGCGCCCGGTTGCCGCTCATGTGCTGGACACCCTTCTGGAAACGCCAACCCGGCCACGCGTCGCACCGCGCCTGCGAGGCATACGGGCAGTCGAACCGGTTCGAGCGGATCGGTTCCGGCACGTTCACGTCGATGCCGCCGAGGGCGTCGATCAGATCCTTGAAGTCGGCGAAGTTGATCACCATCACATGGTTGACCCCGAGTCCGGTGAACTGGCGAATCGTCCGGATCGCGAGCGCCGGGCCGCCGATCTGGAAGGCCGCGTTGATCTTCTGCGTCCCGGCGCCCGGGATCGGTACCTGCAGGTCGCGGGGGATCGAGAGGTAGTACAGACGATGGTGGGCGGGATCGGTGCGCAGCAACATGATCGAGTCCGAGTGCATGTCGCCCTCGCGACCTCCGATCCGGGCGTTGTCGGTGCCGAGCATCAGAATCGTCGTCGGATGCGAGAGGACGAGGCCGCCCTGAGAGGTCAGGGCGAGCTTCGCGTTCTGGTCGAGTCGCTTGTTGGCAGCCGAGACGCCGCTCGAGAACGAGAACCAGCTGGCGACCGCCCACACGATCACGAGCACGAGCACGACGAGGATCGCGAGCGAGATCCGTCGTCCCCAGCGTGGCTTCCGCCGGCCTGTCGGGGCTCCAGGCCCACGGTATTCGGCCCGCGCTGCGGCACCGTCGGCACCGCGCCGTCTGAGGCCGCGCCGCTCGACGCGCGGTGGGCGCAGCCCCGGCGTCGGCACCTTCCCTTTGGTGCGGCCGCCCCGGTAGACGCGGTACGGCTTCTCTTCGCGCGCCATCCGGCGGGTTAGGTTACCCACCGAGTATGAGCACCAAGTACGTGATCGGCGTCGACCTCGGCGGGACGAAGGTCCTTGCGGGCCTCATCGACCCGAACGGAACGGTGCACCAGACGGTCGAACGGGCGACGGTCGCGACGACGCAGGAGTCACTCCTCGACGAGCTCGCCGGGATCGTCTCGGCGTTGCCCCAGAACGATGTCGTCGCCGTCGGTTTCGGCGTGCCCGCACGTGTCGACCAAGTGAGCGGGGTCGTGCTCGGAGCCGTCAACATCCCGATCCACGAGGTCGACCTGAGATCCGAGATGACCCGCCGTCTCGGCCTGCCCGTGGGGATCGAGAACGACGCCAACGCGGCCGCATATGCCGAGTTCCGGCTCGGTGCCGGGCGCGACGTGCGGAGCCTGGTCACGCTGACTCTCGGTACCGGCGTGGGCGGCGGCGTCGTCTTCGCCGGCATGCTCTTCCGCGGCTGGGCCGAGCTCGGCCACATCGTGATCGTCGAGGACGGCGACCCGTGCAACGGTGCGTGCACCGGCCGCGGGCACGTCGAGTCCTACTGCTCGGGAACCGCGGTCAACCGGCTGGCCCGGCGGGAGCTCGGCGAGTCGGCGACCGCGCGCGACCTCATCGCTGCGCGCCATCCCGCGCTCGATCGGGTCGGACACCATCTCGGCGTTGCGATCGGCTCGCTGATCAACATCTTCAATCCGGAGCTCGTCGTGATCGGCGGCGGCTTCGGAGTGGCGGCGTTCGACTTGCTCATGCCGGCCGCGCGGCCGGCCGTCGAGCGCGAAGCCCTCGCCCCGGGAGGCCGCCTGCCGATCCGGATCGCCGAGCTCGGAGCCGAGGCGGGCCTGATCGGTGCCGGCCTCGTCGCCTTCGAGGCGGTCCCCGCGTAGTGCCGCTCGCGGTCTGCGCGACGCCGATCGGAAACCTCGAGGATGTGACGCTGCGCGTGCTCGCCGAGCTGCGCGCGGCCGACGTCGTGCTCGCAGAGGACACGCGCCACACCCGCATCCTGCTCGAGCGCCACGGCATCGCCGCACGCCTCCTTTCCTACCACGAGCACAACGAGGCCGCCCGCGTCGCCGAGCTGCTGCCTCGGCTCGCGGCGGGCGAGCGCGTCGCGCTCGTCTCCGACGCCGGGCTGCCGTTGATCTCCGACCCCGGGGCGCGGCTGGTGCGTGCCGCCCGCGAAGCCGGCATCGAGGTCTCCGTTCTTCCCGGTGCTTCCGCCGTCGAGACGGCGCTCGTGACGAGCGGGCTGGCCGAAGCGCGCTACCTCTTTCTCGGCTTCCTGCCACGGCGCGCGGGAGAGCTGGCCGCCCTCTGGCAGGAACTGGCGGGGTGGGGGTGGCCGGCCGTCGCCTTCGAGTCGCCGCAGCGGTTGCCGAAGAGCCTGCGCTCGCTCGCAGGCGCCGACTCGACCCGAGAAGTAGCGGTATGCCGTGAGCTGACGAAGCGCTTCGAGGAGGTGGCGACCGGCTCCGCTGCGGAGCTCGCCGAGCGGTTTGCACTGCCCGTCAAGGGCGAGGTGACGCTCGTCATCGGGCCTGCGCAGGTGGGCGAGGATCGTCAGCCCGCGCGCGACGCGGTTGCCGAGCTCGTCGCCGCGGGTACACCGCGCCGGGTTGCCGCCGACGTCGTCGCCCGGCTGACGGACACGTCCCGAAACGACCTCTATCGAACAACACTGTGACAACTTTGTAATCTCGTTTGACAACGGCATCGCTCCGCCCCTACCGTCGACGGGAACACACGTTCTCGTCCTGCCTTAGCTCAGGCGGCAGGTCACACCAAGGGGTGAGCACATGCAACAGACGTCCAGACGCCGAGTCCTCCTCGCGGCCGTAGCAGCCGCACTCGTTCTCGCACCAGTCGCCGGCGCCTGGAGTTGGCCCGCCGACGGCCCGGTCCTGCAGCCCTTCGTCTTCGACCCCGCCCACCCGTACGCAGCGGGACAGCATCGCGGGATCGATCTCGGGGCCGATGCGGGGACGGTCGTCGTCGCGCCCGCGCCAGGAACCGTGACCTTCGCAGGCACCGTGCCCGCCTCGGGCAAGAGCCTCACGATCACGACCGCCGACGGGTATGCCGTGACGCTCACGCACCTGGGCTCGTTCTCCGTTGCGGCAGGCGCGTCAGTCGCCGAGGGTGATCCCGTCGGGACGATCGGGCCTTCGGGCGAGCCGGAACTCGCCCAGCCCTACGTCCACCTCGGGATCCGGCTCGCGGCGGCGCCCGAGGGCTACGTCGATCCGCTGACGTTGCTGCCGCCGAAGCACGTGGCAGGCGCGTCGGCCTCGCCGGCCGAGGCCGGGCTCGCGCCGGTCGCTGGCGTTGCCGCCGTGCCGGCTTCCGATCCCGCCCCGTCGACGCCGCCGACGAGCGACCCAGCACGGTCCGAGCCGGTGCGGTCCGACCCGGTGCCGTCCGACCCGGTGCCGTCCGACCCGACTCAGGCGGCCGCCGCCCCCGCCCCCGTAGGTGGGGCCCTTCCGTCCGTACGGGCGCCGGCACCGCACGCCGGAGCTGCTGTCTCGAACCTGACGCTGGTCAGCCGCAGCGTGGAGGCGAGCCCGCCTGATGCCGAACATCGGCCGGGCGGGAAACCGTCCGGCGCGCCCGCATCCCCGTTACGGCCGCCGCTGCATCTGGCGGCGTCCGAGCGGGCGAGTGGCGTGGTGGCGGCCGCCGGCCCGCACCGCCGGCGGGCCTCGAGCCACGTCGATCGCGTGCTGGCGGTGCCGCCCGCTGCTCGGCCTAGGCATGCGACGGCCGGCCGTGTGGCGGCTCGCTCCGCCGGAGCCGACCGCGCCGAGCCCCGTGGGCCTGGCGGTCGCAGCTCGGTACGCGCGCCGCGCCCGCTCGTCGCCGTTCCTGCAAAGGATCACCGCCGACCGGCGGACTGGGCGGTCGTCGCGAGCGTGCTCGGTAGTGCGGCGCTGCTCGTCGCGCTGATCGTGTGGCGACGTCTCGGGGAGCAGTACTCTCTCGAGGAGCAGTGCGATCTCGAGGAGCGGTGCAAGAGCGTTCGTATGATGGGACGCGATGAGCGCGACGACCCCGAGGAAGATTCTGGTCGCACCGGCCTGGCCTTATGCGGCGGGTCACCGCCACCTTGGGCACGTGGCGGGCTTCGGAGTCCCGTCCGACGCCTACGCTCGCTACCACCGGTTGAAAGGCAACGACGTGCTGATGGTGAGTGGCACCGACGAGCACGGCACGCCGGTGATGGTCGCCGCCGATCGCGAGGGGAAGTCCTATCGTGAGGTCGCCGACTACTACAACGCGGCGTTCCGCGACGACTTCCGCCGCCTGGGGCTCTCCTACGACTGCTTCTCGCGCACGACGACCCGCAACCACGAGCACGTCACCCAGGACCTCTTCAAGACGCTCTACGAGCACGGCGCCATCATCGAGCAGTCGATGCTGGTCTCGTTCTCGGCGACGACCGGGCACACGCTCCCCGACCGCTATATCGAAGGCACGTGCCCGATCTGCGGCTACCCGGAGGCGCGCGGCGACCAGTGCGACAACTGCGGCAACCAACTCGATCCATCCGAGTTGATCGACCCGCGCTCGAAGATCGACGGGTCGACGCCGGAGTTTCGGCAGACGAAGCATCTCTTCCTCGACCTGCCGAAGTTCAAGGCGGCGCTGCGCCTGTGGATGAACGGCCACGAGGACTGGCGGCCCAACGTCCGCAACTTCTCGCTCCACCTGCTGGACGAGATTCGGCCTCGCCCGATCACCCGCGACCTCGACTGGGGTGTTCGCATCCCGGTTCCCGGTTACGCCGAGGACGAGAACAAGCGCATCTACGTCTGGTTCGACGCGGTCATCGGTTATCTCTCGGCCAGCGTCGAATGGGCGGCGCTGACCGGCAACCCCGACGCCTGGCGCGACTGGTGGCAGTCGAGTGAGGCCGAGCACGCCTACTTCCAGGGCAAGGACAACGTCGTCTTCCACACGGTCATCTGGCCGGCGATCCTGCTCGGCTATGGCGGCGGGGGCGAGCTCGGGGGCGGGGGCGGTGCGCAATTGCACCTGCCGGACCGGGTCTTCGCGACCGAGTTCCTCACGATGGAAGGCAGGCAGTTCTCGACCAGCCGCCAGCACTCGATCTACCTCCGCGACTTCCTCGATCGCTACGACCCAGATCCGCTCCGCTACTACCTGATCGCCGCCGGCCCCGAGACCCAGGACGCCGACTTCACGTGGGCAGAGTTCGTCCGCCGCAACAACGACGAGCTGCTCGCGAACTGGGGCAACCTGGTGAACCGCACACTCACGAGCGCCCACCGCAACTTCGGAATCGTGCCGGAGCCGGGTGCGTTGACCGACGTCGACGAGGCGCTGCTCGCAGGCGTCGCCTCTGCGTTCGACATCGTCGGCGCGCAGATCGAGGGCGGGCGGTTTCGTGCGGCGCTCGGCGAAGCGATGCGGATCGCCTCGACCGTCAACCAGTACGTCAGCGACCAGGCGCCGTGGGCGCTCGTCAAGAAGGACGGGCCACGGGCGGCGACCGTCCATTTTGTGGCGCTGTCCGCCGTCGACAGCCTGAAGACGCTGTTCACGCCGTTCCTGCCACACACGTCGCAGGTCGTGCACGAGCTGCTCGGCTACGACGGGTACATCGCCGGCCCGCTCGAGTTCCGCGAGGTCGGCGAGGGGGACGACCAGCATCAGGTGCTGACCGGCGATTACGCCGCGTGGGTCGGTAGCTGGGAGCCGAGCGACCTTCGTCCGGGTCAGCAGCTGCAGGAGCCACGGCCGCTCTTCCGCAAGCTGGACGACTCGATCGTCGAGGACGAGCTCGAGCGGATGCGTAACGCCGACGCGGCGTGATCGATACGCACGCGCACCTCGGCGACGACGCGGCCGAGGTTCTCGAACGCGCTGCCGGGGCCGGAGTGACCCGCATCGTCGACGTCGCGACAACGATCGCCGGGGCGCGCGTGTCGCTCGCGAGGGCGGAGGTTCACGAGGGCGTCTATGCGTGTCTCGGGATCCATCCACACGAGGCCGCCGCCGCTGTCGACCTCGACGAGCTGCGCGAGCTCCTGCAGCATCCGCGCGCGGTGGCCGTCGGCGAGACCGGCCTCGACTACTTCCGGGACTACGCTCCGCACGATGCGCAGCAGCGGCTCTTCGAGGCACAGCTTGCGCTGGCCGTTGACAGCGGGAAGCCCGTCGTCATTCACACCAGGGCAGCCGATGCAGACACGCTCGCTCGCCTGAGCGAGCACGATGGCCCGGTCATCCTCCACTGCTTCTCGTCGCAGCCGCTGCTCGCACCCGCTCTCGCCCACCGGTGGTACGTCTCCTTCGCGGGCAACCTCACCTACAAGAACGCCTACGACCTGCGCGCGGCCGCGCGCCGCGTGCCGGCCGATCGCCTGCTCGTCGAGACCGACAGCCCCTACCTCGCGCCGCAGCCGGTTCGCGGCCGGCGCAACGAGCCCGCCTTCGTCCGCCATACCCTCGAGGCGCTCGCCGACGCGCGCGGGGTCGACGCCGAGGCGCTCGAGCTTCAGATCGACGAGAACGCGTCCAGGGTGTTCTCGCTGTGAGCGTCGCGCCACGCAAGAGCCTGGGCCAGCACTTTCTCGTCGACGAGAACCTCCTCGGCGTGATCGAGCGGCTGGCCCAGCTCACCCCGGACGACGTGGTGCTGGAGGTCGGCCCAGGCCTCGGAGTCCTGACGCGCTACCTCGTCGACCGTGTAGCACACGTGCACGCAGCCGAGGTCGATCGCCGCCTCGAGCCGCAGCTCGCTGGCATCCCCAACACCGACCTGCACTGGGGCGACGCGCTCCGACTCGACGTCGCAGCCCTGTCACCCGCACCGAGCAAGCTTGTCGCGAACCTGCCGTACAACATCGCGACGCCGTTGGTCGTCGAGAGCCTCGCCTTCGAGCAGCTCACGTCGTGGTGCGTGATGGTCCAGCGCGAAGTCGCCGAGCGCTTCTTCGCCGTCCCTTCGACGAAGGCATACGGAGCCGTCTCGGTGCTGCTGCAGCTCGCGACCCGACGCACCGGCTTCCATCCCGTGTCGCGGGAAGTCTTTCGCCCGCGTCCGAACGTCGAGTCGTCGCTGGTCGCGTTCGAGCGGATCGGGCCGGCGTGCGAGCCTGATCTGAAGCGGCTGATCGAGGCTGCATTCGCCCACCGCCGCAAGACGCTTGCCAACTCGCTGTCGCTCGCCGGCCTCGTCGTGCGCGAGCAGGCCGTCGCCGCTCTCGGGGCGATCGGACGCGAGTCGAACGTGCGCGCCGAAGCGCTCTCGCCGGCGGAGTTTCCGGCGCTCGCGGAGGCCCTGCGCTGATCGGTCCCGCACCGGCCAAGCTCAACCTGGGGCTCGTCGTCGGGCCGCTGCGTTCCGACGGCAAGCACGAGCTCGTCACCGTCTATCAGCGGATCGATCTGTGCGATCGCATCACGATCGAGCTTGCCGCCGAAACCTCGGTTCGAGGCTTCGAGGGCGACACGATCGTGCAGGGCGCGCTCGCAGCGCTCGCTCCGACGCGCCACTGGCGGATCACGATCAAGAAGGAGATCCCGCTCGCGGCCGGTCTGGGCGGCGGCAGCTCGGACGCCGCGACAGCGCTGCGGCTGGCGAACGCGCAGCTCGAGCGCCCGCTGCCGGCCGCCCAGCTGCACGAGCTCGCGGCCCAGGTCGGCGCCGACGTGCCGTTCTTCCTGGTCGACGGGCCGCAGCTTGGGCGGGGCGACGGGAGCGAGCTCGAGCCGCTCGCGCTTCCGCAGGACTTCATCGTCTTGCTCTTCCTGCCGCGCGGCGCCACGAAGCCGTCGACGGCGGCGGTGTATGCCGCGTTCGACGCGCGGGCCGGCGCCAAGGGATTCGCCGGGCGCGCGGCTGCGTTGCGGAAGGCGGTCGCGGTGGTCGGGCGCCCACGGGACCTGGCATCCCTGCCGGCGAACGATCTCGCGTCGTCGCCGTTCGCCGACCGGCTCCGCGCGCTCGGCGCGTTCCGTGCGGACGTGACCGGCGCCGGCCCGGTCGTGTACGGGCTCTTCACCCGGCGCAGCGAGGCGCAGACCGCTGCCCGGGCGCTTCGCGGGCTTGGACGGACCTGGATCACCGTGCCCGCGTGGTACGGCTAGCGCCGGTCCCAGGCACGCACGTCGCCTTAGCTCCGCTCAACCTTCGCTGAGGCGAAGCGCGAGCTTCGGGCATGCTCTGACCGCTTGGCGCGCCTGCGGCTCGAGCCCGGCCGGCAGTGGCCGCTTGTCGACGATCGGGAAACCCCAGTCGTCGAGCCGGATCAGCTCCGGCAACAGCTCGGCGCATAGGCCGTGCCCGTCGCACGCAATCGGGTCGACGCGAAGCGATCTAGGCAACGGGAAGGACTCCCCGGTCGCGACGGCGGCAGCGGCCGCGAAGGTGATCGTCTGTCTCATGTTCGAAGACCGACAAGGTGCTCGAGACGAACGCCGCCGCGCCGTCGGGGTGTCGGCACGCGCCGCGCCCTGCGACGTCCTTCGCCCAGCGGGCGAGCTGCGGCCGATTGCCGTTGTCTCCGGCGGCGAACTGCTCGAGGCCGCGGGCCAGGGCGGCGAGGCCGTGGAGACACGGGCCGCATTGCCCGGCGCTCTCGCCGGCGAGGTAGCGGGCGACGCGTGCGCTCTCGCGCAGCGCGCAGGCCGAGTCGGGAAACGCGACCACCACCCCGGCGCCGAGACCTGAGCCCGGCGTCAGTGCCAAGCCGCTGTCCTGCGTCCAGCCACCGAAGTAGCCGCCGACGAGAAACGTGCTGACCGGCTCGGTCACCCCGCCGGCGCCGGCGACCAGTTGGTCGATCGTCGAACCGAGCTCGATCTCGTAGACGCCGGGCCGCGCTACCGCGCCGGACAGCGTGACGAGCGCGGTGCCCGGCTCGACCTCGGTCCCGACCGAGCGGAACCACGCGGAGCCGTGGCGCGCGACCAGGGCGAGTTGGGCCAGCGTCTCGGCGTTCTGCACGAGCGTCGGCGCACCGCCAAGGCCACGCTCGAAAGGATGCGGCGGCTTGACGGCCGGCTTCGGAGCGCGGCCGGCGAGTGCGCCCAGCAGCGCGGTTTCCTCGCCCGAGACAAAGCCGTCCGGGACAACGGCCAGCCGCCAGCGCAGCGGGTCGCGGCGCTCCTTCAACGCCGAGGCGAGGATCGCCCGCTCCCGTCGTGCTGCGCGGCCGACCGCGATGACAACCTCGTGCGCCCCGAGTGCTGCCGCCGCAACCGCCGCGCCGTCGAGGGCGAGGTGTGGCACGGCGCCGAGCAGTGCCTTGTCCTTTCGGCTCGCAGGCTCACCTTCGGCGCCATTCAGGACGACGACGGGGCGACCGCGCTGCGCGGCGACAGCGCGCAGCTTCTCGCCGGTCGGAAAAGCGCCACCGCCGCGACCCTTGAGTCCGCTCTTCAACGTGCTCGCGATCAAGTCGGTGTCGAGACGCAGCGGTCCGTAGCGGGCGACGTGCTCGGTCAGGAGTACGGGCTGCCCATCCCCACGGACACCGGTGAGCAGACGGCCGGTGGTCATTCGCTCGCCGCCGGGGTACCGCGAACCGAGCCGCTGACCGTGCCCGCCCCAGCGTCGATGTTCAGGCTGAACAGCAGCCGCAGCTTGGTCGACCCCGCCGCGACCTCTGCAACGACGTCCTGACCGTCGAGCGTCGTGACGCTCCCGTCGTAGACGGTGCGCGTGCCGGCGGGTACGTACGACACGCCGCTGGCGGTCATCGAGACGCCGCCCTGCAACGGCTCGCCACGGAGATCGATTCGCACGGCGCCGATCCGGCCGCGGTTCAACTTGCCCGTGATCACGACGTCGACCAGGCCGTTCGGGTTGGTCGACTCCGCGATGTGGCCGGCGAGCGTGGCCGAGAAGGACCCCCCGACCGGTTGGACGATCGCGACCCGCCGGGTGGTCCCGTGTCCGGCGGCGAGCAGCGACCCCGGCGTACCGGCACGCTTCGCCCAGCCGTGTTGCGACGGGCCGCTCTGGTACCACGCGACGATCGCGAGCGGCGTGATCAGCGCGGCGAGTGTCGCCGCGACGCGCACGGGCCGTTGCAGGCCGGGGATGACAGCGAGGCGCGCGAGCACGGCGAGGGCGACGACGGCGAGCGAACCGAGGCCTGCGAACAGCATGAAGCCGCTTCGGGCATCGCTGCCAGTGCCGAGCGCATGGACCAGCGCCACCGGCCACGAGGCGTACGCGAGCCAGTGGATCTGCCGCCAAAGCCGGTACCCGAGTCGAGCCCGCAGCAGGCTCGTGACAACGAGCGCGAGCAGCAGGTCGAACGCGACCGCTCCGAGCCCGAGCCACACCGGACGGTAGGCGGAGACGAATGGGACGACCGCATCGACGAGGCGGACCGGCGCGTAGCCGTCGAGCACCGTGGTGACGACATGCACGACGATGAAGACGAGCGTCAACAGCGTCAGGTTTCGATGGACGGCACTGAGGGCGAAGCGGGGCCAGCGCGGCGTGCGCCAGCGCGACGTCGTCAGTACGCCGAGCACGATGGACGCCGTCAGCAGCAGCAGCGCGACGATGCCGGTCCCGCGGGTCAGGTACCAGAACGTCTTCGCGTTGCCGGCGACCGCGATCACGCGGCCACCTGATCGGCAGGCCAGCCGCCGACGACCTCGACCTGGCCGCCGACGCCAACCAGACGCGCGGGCAGGTGCCGATCTTCGAGCCAGCCGGCGGCCGCATGCGAGAGCACGATCGCGGCCGTCGCCGCGACATTGGCATCGAGGCACGTCGCCGCCGCAACGGTCGCAGTACGCCAGCAGCTCTCCGCAGGTCGCGCGGTCGAAGGATCAAGTAGGTGGTGCGCTTCACCTACGTCCGTGCGCCAGCGCCGAACGGTCGTGCTCGACGTCGCGAGCCCCCCGGACTCGATCGAGACGACAGGGCCAGGGCCGTCGAGGGGTGCGGTGTGATCCTCGGCGATCCGGATCGGCCAGGCGGTGCCGCCGGCGACCGCAATGTCGCCACCGAGCGAGACGAGCACGCCAGACCCCGTTTGCTCGGCGATCGTGCGCGCGGCGTGATCGGACGCCCAGGCCTTGGCGGTCGCTCCGAGGTCGAGCTCGACTCCACGCGGTATGCGCAACGTCAACCGGCCGGCGTCGAGCTCGACCTGGCGCCACTGTTCGGGCGGGACGCGACGCTCAGCGAACGTCCACGAGTCGCGCTCGCGCACGAGCGAGAACGTGCGGTCGTAGCCGGCAGCGCGGAGCGGGCCACCGAGCGTCGGGTCGACGCTCCCGCCGGTCGTCTCGGCGGCCGTGAGGGCGACCTCGACCAGCTCGGCGAGTAGTGGCGAGACGACGATCGTCATGCCGGCGCATGCGTTCGCCTCCTGTAGCTCCGAGTCGGAGCGAAAGCGGCTGCACGTTCGGTCGAGGCGCTGGAGCTGGTCGGCGAGCACCGCGCAGGCCTCGCCGAGCGCGCGTTCCTCCGAAACGGCAACGACCGCCGTCGTGCCAAGGGCGGCGAAGGTCATCGTGCGCATCGGGTTCAGGAGCCGCCGGACGAGACGACGGGTTGCTGGTACGACGGCGCCGGTGCGGGCGCCGACGACACGCTCGGTGCGCCCGACGACGACGAACCGTCCGGCGACTGCACCTCGACGAGCGGTGCCGCCGGCGCCGAGGTAAGCGCGGGAACCTTCTTGGCGCTGGTGATCGGCGCGATCGTCTTCTTCGGATGCGTCGCCCCGGCTGCCAGCGCTGCGAACACGCCGCCGAGTGCGACTGCGACCGCCACCGCGCCGCCGGTCGCGCGACGAAGCCTGACACGCGCGGCCTCCCGCTCGCCGATCGCGTGTCGCAGTTCACGCCGGTTGCCCGTGGATCTCATCCCGGCACGGTCGCAAGCCGAGATGAGACGGTTATGAGCGCAGGCTAGGAGGTAGCTAAGAGCCTGCCGGCAGTTCGACCCAGACGTCGGCGCCTCCACCGGGGCGATTCGCGGCATGGGCCGTTCCGCCGTGGGCCTCGGCGATCAGGCCGACGATCGAGAGGCCGAGGCCGGCGCCGCCTTCGCTCCGGGCCCCGTCGGCGCGGCTGAAGCGATCGAAGGCGCGCTCGAGGAATTCGGCTGGAAACCCTGCGCCTCGATCGGCCACGTGCAGCTCGACGGCCCCGTTCTTGCGCGCGGTGAACAGCTCGACGTCTCCTGCCCCGTACAGGAGCGCGTTCTCGACGAGGTTCGCGAGCGCCTGGTCGACGCGCGCTTCGTCGAGGTCGATGACGAACGCAGCATCGGCATCTGCGCGAACCGTCCGTTGCAACTGGGCTGCGCGAAGGCGATACCGCCCCGCGATCCCGACCAGCAACTCGGACGTATCGGTTGGCCGGCGGCGGAGTGGCAGCGATCCCTGGTCGGCGCGTGCGATCGTCAAAAGGTCCTCGGCGAGCATCGAGAGCCGCTCGGTCTCCTCGGCAGCCGAGCGGATCGCCGCTTCGAGCTCCTGCGGCGAGCGCGGCCGGCGCAGGGCCAGCTCGAGCTCGGTTCGAAGCAGCGCGAGCGGCGTTCGCAGCTCGTGGCTCGCGTCGGCGACGAAGCGACGCTCGTGCTCGAACGCTGCGTGTAGCCGACCGAGCATGTCGTTCAGCGTCACGGCGAGGCGCGAGATCTCGTCATGTGCGCGGGGGACGGGTAGATGCGCCGGAGCGTCTGCCGTCACCCCTTCGGCCCGCGCGCGCATCGCCTCGACGGGCCGGAGCGCCGCGGCTGCAAGCCCGTAGCCCGCGACCGAGGCGAGGAGCAAGGCGAGGGGGCTCGCGATCAGCAGCTCGCGCAGCAGGTTGTCGAGGGTCTCGTCGCGCTGGTTCAGAGAGCGCGCGACCGCGACGGCGCCGGTTCCGTCGGCGCTCGGCACAGCCAGCACGCGCCACTCGCCCTTGTACCGCGGCAACCTGATCGTCGCGCGGACTGAGCCGTGAACCGCCCGCGCCGCCTGCGCGGGATCGAGCAGCGCTGTGAGATTCGCCGGCGTCGAGCGCGACGGAAGCCCTCGGGCGTCGAGAACCTGCGCGAGCGTCGTGCCTGCGGCCGTATCCGGATCGACGAGCCCGTGCTCGCCGCGAGCATGTGTCACAGCCTCGCGAGCCTGCGCCTGCAAGGTTTGATCGACCGACGCCAGGAGTGCATCGCCGACCCGCACATAAACGAGCAGACCCATCCCGGCGAGCACGAGGGCCATGGCGACCGCAAAGGCGAGCGTCAACCTGACCCTGATCGGCAGCCGGCTCATGTGCCGGCACGCAGGCGATAACCGACGCCGCGAACGGTCTCGAGCGATTCGCAGCCGAAGGGCCGGTCGATCTTCTCGCGGAGGTAACGCACGTACACGTCGACGACGTTCGAGCGTGTCTCGAACGCCATGTCCCACGCGCCGTCGAGCAGTTGTTCGCGCGTCAACACCGCACCCGCGTTGCGCATGAACAGCTCGAGCAGCCCGAACTCCTTCGCCGACAGGCCGAGTTCGCTGTCGCCCCGCCACGCGCGGTGAGCCGCGGGGTCGAGGCGAAGGTCGCCGACCGCGAGCACGACTGGACGCTCGCCGGGCGCACGGCGGGCGAGCGCGCGCAGGCGTGCGAGCAGTTCGTCGAACGAGAACGGCTTCATCAGATAGTCGTCGGCGCCGGCGTCGAGGCCCTCGATGCGATCCTCGACCGCATCGCGCGCGGTGAGCATCAGGACCGGCGTCCAGACGCCCGCGGTGCGCAGAGCCCGGCAGACTTCGAAGCCGTTCAGCCCCGGCAGCATCACGTCGAGCACGATCGCGTCGTACGCCGTCGACTTGGCCATCCAGAGCCCTTCCTCACCGCGCCCCGCTGCATCGGCGACGTGACCCTCCTCGCGCAGGCCCCTGACGAGCAGCCTGGCGAGCTTCGACTCGTCCTCTACGACCAGCACGCGCATGCCCGCATTGTGCTCGCGACCGGTCAGCCGCGAGCGTCGCGCATCCAGTGCACCCACGGCGAGACGAGCGGCAGGGTTGCGATCGCGAGCACCGCCCCGGCGACGATCACCCCAGCAAGGAGGCCGACTCGCAGACGGTTCCCGCCGACGCCGTCGCCGCGCAGGTCGCCCCCGGCGAGTGCGGGAAGCTCGATCACGTGTGCGAGCACGTGGACCGTCATCGCCGCCACCCACACGGCGAAGCTCGCCTTGTGCAGGAGTAGGACCGACGGTGCGCCCGGACCGAGCACGGCGAGCGCCACGCCCGTCGCGAAGAGCCCGACCGTGGCCAGGACGACGACCGGTCCGAGTAGGCGGAGAAATGTGGGTGGTGGCCCCGCCTCGACGTATTCGGGACGGTTCGTGTAGTAGCGAGCGAAGCGGTAGCTGACCGTCACGAGCTTCAGCGCGACGATCGGCACGAGCAACATGCCGACGACGATGTGCCACGACAGGAACGTCTGCAGCGAGAGCAGCGTCCCGCCTTCGATCGCGAGCAGGACGAGCAGCACGATCGCGGTCAGCGCCGTCAGGCGCGAGTTACCGGCGGAACCTCCGAGACGCGTGCGCACCGGCGCAGGGAATCAGCGCTGGATGAGGCGACCGTGAGACGGGCCTCACTGCACTCGCGTGGTACGGTTGAAACGCATGTCCGGCGGCCAGGTGATCGAACATGGCTCGACCAATTCGGGCCGTTGGTTGCGCGAACGGCGCTTGCGGATCACGCTCTGGATCGCTGCCGTCGAGGGGTTGCTCTACGTCGCGCACGTCCTGCACTGGTGGCAGGCCGTCACGCTCGCCGTGGTAGGCGTCGGCCTGTTCTGGCTGGCCCGTCGCACCCACCGTTCGGCCGTTGTCCAGGACGTGACCTGGGTCCTCGCCGCGTCGCAGCTCCTCGTCCTCTGCGTGCCGATCGCGCTCTCGATCGTCAAGGCGTTTGCGATCGGGATCATCGCGCTGCTGGCGATCGTCGGGCTCGTCCTGCTCTTCATCCGGAAGCCAGCCTAGAACCACTACTAGACTGTCGGCCCGTCCGTTCGATGGGGCGTAGCCAAGCGGTAAGGCAGCGGGTTTTGGTCCCGCGATCCCAGGTTCGAATCCTGGCGCCCCAGCCATCCACGCGAGACCACCATGCCCGACACCACCGTTGCAGCCGTCGTGATGGCCGGAGGCCTTGGCACCCGGATGCGCTCCGCCGTGCCGAAGCACTTCCATCCGATCCTCGGCCGCCGGATGGTCGACTGGGTGATCGAGGCCGGGCACGAGGCGGGCGCGAGCCCTCTGGTGGTTGTCGCTTCGCCCGCCGCGCGCGACGAGTTCGCCTCGAGCGGCGTCACGGTCGCCGTCCAGGAGCAGGCACTCGGCACCGGCGATGCGGTGCGCGCCGCCGAAGCTGCCCTGTCCGGTCATGGCGGAGACGTGCTGGTGTTGTCGGGCGACACGCCGCTCCTGACAGGCGAGCTCCTCCGCGAGCTCGTCGCCACTCATCGCCGTGAAGGAGCCGCGGCGACGATCCTCAGCGCGGAGCCTCCAGATCCGCGGGTGTATGGGCGGATCGTCCGCGATGCGGCAGGCTCCGTCCTGCGCATCGCCGAAGGCACCGACGCGAACCCCGAGGAGCAGCAGATCCGCGAGATCAACTCATCGATCTACGCCTTCCGCTCCGACGCGCTCTGGCCGGCGATCGCGCAGCTGCAACCGAAGAACGTTCAGGGCGAGCTGTACCTGACCGACGTGATCGAGATCCTCGTGGCTGGGGGCGCCAGGGTCGCGGCGCACATCGCCGACGACCACCAAGAGACCGACGGCGTCAACACGCGCGTGGAGCTCGCCCGCGCGGGTGCGGTGCTGCGCGACCGGATCAACGAGCAGCACATGCTCGCCGGCGTCACGATCGTCGACCCGGCCAGCACCTGGATCGAGCCGACCGTCGAGCTCGAGGCCGATGTGACGCTGCACCCGTTCACGATCCTCCGCGGCGCGACGAGCGTCGCCGCCGGTGCCGAGATCCACGCGAACACGGTCGCGATCGACGCCCGGATCGGCCGGCACGCGAACGTGGGACCGTTCTGTTACCTTCGCCCCGGAACGGTCCTCGGCGACTCCTCCAAGGCGGGCACCTACGTGGAGATCAAGAATTCGCGGCTCGGCGACCGGAGCAAGGTTCCGCACCTGTCGTACATCGGCGACTCCGACATCGGCGAAGACACGAATATCGGCGCCGGTGCAATCACGGCCAACTACGCGCACAAGCCGGGCGAGCCGAAGAAACGGACGACGATCGGGCGCAACGTCAGGACCGCGATCCACAATAGTTTCATCGCGCCCGTCGAGGTAGGAGACGGAGCATGGATCGCTGCAGGGTCGGTCATAACCAAGGATGTGCCACCAGACGCTCTCGGCATAGCCCGGGCGCGCCAGGAGAACAAGGAGGGGTATGCAGCCCGGCAGCGCGGCGACTGAGCTCGTTCTCCCCGGCCTCGAGACGCCCGAAGCCGTGACGCAGCCGGCAACTGGCCACTGGCTCGAACGCGGCCCCCAGAAGAAGTTGATGGTGTTCTCCGGCCGCTCGCACACGGCGCTGGCCCAGCGCATCGCCGAGCAGCTGGGCGTCGGGCTGGGGGAGATCGAGCTGCACACCTTCGACAACGGCGAGACCTACTGCCGCTACTGCGAGTCGATCCGCGGCGCCGACCTCTTTCTCGTCCAGACCGGGTGCCACCCGGTCGATCAGAACCTCATGGAGCTGCTGCTGATGGTGCAGGCCGCGAAGCTCGCCTCCGCCAAGCGGATCACGGCCGTGATCCCGTGGTTCCCCTATGCCCGGCAGGATCGCAAGGCGAAGCCGCGCGAGCCGATCTCGGCCCGGCTCGTCGCCGACATGCTGCAACTCGCCGGTGCCGACCGCCTCTTGACGATGGATCTGCACGCCGGTCAGATCCAGGGCTTCTTCACGATCCCGGTCGACCACATGACGAGCCTGCCTCTCTTCGCGCGTCATTTCCGCGATCTCGGGTTGCACGGCGAAGGTGTCGTCTCGGTCGCACCCGACGCGGGTCGCGCCAAGCAGGCGGTGCGTTTCGCCGAGATGATCGACGCCGACTTCGCGATCATGCACAAGACCCGGACCGCGCACGACAAGGTCTCGGTGACGGAGGTCACAGGCCGCGTCCGCGACAAGATCGCGATCATCGGCGACGACAGCACGATGACCGGCGGCACGCTGATCGCCGGTGCGAACGCGCTCAAGGAGCATGGCGTGCGCGAGGTCTATGTCTTCGTCACCCACGCGCTGCTCTCGAGCGAGGGGTTACAGCGGCTGAGCGAAGCTGACCTCGCGGGCATCGTCGTCACCGACACGGTGCCGATCGACCCCATCGCGATGCCCGACAACATGACCGTGTTGACGGTCGCACCGCTGCTCGCCGAGACGATCATGAACGTCTTCGCCGACGACTCTGTCTCCGCGATCTTCGGCGGCGAGAACCAACTATTCTGATCAGAGCGGCTCAACCAGGCGGTCGGGCCAGCAATCTCTCCGAAGGCGTCGTCCTCACCGCTTGACCTGGTACGACGGACTCGGCGCAGCCGCAGCCCGCCGTCGAGCCGCGCCAACGCCATCGATCCGATGACCATGGCCGGTGAGGATGTCTCGCTGGCGAGTGCAACGTCGGCGACGGCAATGACGAACGCGGAGATGAGGAAAATTCGGTTGAAGACGGTCATGGCGCGTGGTATCGGCACCGACCCGCTTCGACTTGGGACCGCCGACGCAGCGGCACCGTCACGCGGTTCGACCTGCGTGACCGCTCTCCGCGGAAAGCCGCTCCTCTACAGGGCCGGATTGACGAAGTTCGCGTGGGAGATCGCGACGAGCACGATCGTGAATGCCTCGACGAAGGCCAGGCCCGCGGCGCCGATCGAGGCGGCGACGATCTGCTGGCTGGTCAGCTTGGCGCGGTTCCCGACGATCGAGGCGAGCGCAGCCGGGACGCCGGCCAGGACCAGGAGGTCGAACGCCACCAGGCTGTCGCCCGCGACGTTGTCGAGCGCGAACGTGGCGATGACGACCGCGACCAGGCCACACGGTGGGCACGCTCCGAACGCGAAGAGGAAATACCGGGAAGCTCTCAGCTGCTCGTCCTTTCGTCGCCTCTCGCGCTACTCATCCACGAGAAGCTTGCTTGGTTCGAGCGCTAACGCGCGGCTGCAGCAGCGACGCGCTCCGCTGCGAGCCGCTCGGCCGCGGCCGCCGGCGTGATCCCGGCAGCGTCGGCAGCATTGAAGAGCCCACGTAGCGTGTCGCCGACCGCGGCCAGGCCGCGTTGCAGCTCGTTTTCGTCCCAGCCGTGGTCGACAAGCCCGAGCAGCTGGATCACGCCACCGGCGCTCGCGACGTAGTCGGGTGCGTATAGGATCCCCGCCGCTTTCAGGCGCTCGGCGTCCTCAGGCTCGGCCAGCTGGTTGTTCGCCGACCCGGCGATGACGGCGCAACGAAGGCGTGGAATCGACGTTGCAGTCAGAGAGCCTCCGACGGCGCAGGGTGAATACACGTCGCACTCGGTCGCAAGCGCGCTCTCTGCCGGGACGGCCGCGCCGCCGACCTCGGCCGCGACCAGTGCGGCGCGTTCGGGGTCGATGTCGGAGACGAGCACGTCGGCGCCCTCGGCGGCGAGGAGGGTCGCGAGGGTGTGACCGACCGAGCCCACGCCCTGCACCAGCACCCGGCGCTCGCCGAGGCCCGGTGAGCCGAAACGGTGCTCAACGCTCGCCTGGATCGCGTGCAGCACGCCGATCGCCGTGCCGCGCCCGCTGTTGCCGCCCGCGCCGGTCGTTCCGTACACCCACGGGCAGGCCTCCGCGACCACGTCGAGATCGGCGGGCGTGATGTTCATGTCGCCGGCCGTGCGGTAGGTGCCGCCGAGTGACGTGACGAGCTTGGCGTAGCGCAGCAGCAGCCCGCGCCGCTCCGCTCCTTCCGGCAGCGTGGGCACGGCGAGCACCGCTTTGCCGCCGCCGCGTTCGGCGTTCGCGATCGCCATCTTCACGGTCATCGCCTGCGACAGCCGCATCGCATCGGCAAGGCCGTCGGCCGGCGTCGGGTAGACGCGCAATCGTGTGCCGCCGCACGCCGGGCCGCGTGCCGTCGAGTGGATGCAGACGAACATCCACCCGCCGCTCTCGCGGTCGAACCGGATCACGGCCTCCTCGCCGTCCCAGTCGCGCAGCAGTTGCTCGAACATGCCCGCAAGTGTGCAGCACGCGGCGAAGGTTGCGCTGCACCCGGTACACTCCTGCGCCGTGGCTGGCGAGCGCGTCAAACTGATGGTCCAGGACCGTGCGATCCTCGGTTCTGCGGAGGCTCGACGCCTCCGGCGGCAGGGGATCGTCCCCGGCGTCCTCTACGGCAGGGAACAGCCCGTCTCGATCTCGATCGCCGAGCGCGACCTCCGCGCCGCGCTGACGACGCGCGGCGGCCTGAACGCGGTGCTCGACGTCGTCGTCGACGGCGGCGAGGTGCATTCGTCGGTGCTCAAGGACTACCAGCAGGATCCCGTTCGCGGCCTGATCACGCACGTCGACCTGCAGGAGGTCCGGCTCGACCAGCCGATCCACGCCACCGTCCCGGTGACACTGCACGGCGAGCCGGTCGGGGTGAAGGAAGGCGGCGTGCTCACACAGGTGACGAACGAGTTGAACGTCGAGGCGTTGCCGATGGAAGTGCCCGAGCACCTCGAGGTCGACGTCTCGGAGATGCAGATCGGCGACACACTGCGCCTCTCCGCACTGCCGCCCTCGCCCGGCGTGACCTTGCTCGACGATCCCGAGCAGACCGTGCTAGCGACCGTCACGCAGCCGAGGACCGAGGAGGAGCCCGAGACCGTCGAGGCTGTTGCCGAGGGCGAAGAGGCTGCAGCGGACGGCGAAGCGGACGAGTCGCAGGGCGAGCCCGAGGCTGCGGCCGACGGCGACGCCGAGTAACGGCGTGCGGCTGTGGCCGCGCAGACACGGCACCGCGCTCGACCTGCTCGTGGTCGGCCTGGGCAACCCCGGGCGCGAGTATGCGCGCACGAGGCACAACGCCGGCTGGCTGGTCGTCGACGAGCTTGCGCGGCGTCATGACGGGTCGTGGCGCGCGAAGTTCGACGGGCGCCTCGCCGAGGTGCGGATCGACGGGCACAAGGTCGCCCTGCTCAAGCCCGAGACATTCATGAACGACTCCGGCCGCTCGGTGCAGGCGGCGGCCCGCTTCTTCAAGCTCGAGCCGGACTCGATCCTCGTCGTGCACGACGAGGGCGACCTCGAGTTGGGCCGTCTCCAGGCCAGGCTCGGCGGCGGGCTCGCCGGCCACAACGGCCTGCGCTCGGTCGCCCAGCACCTCGGGACGCCGGACTTCCTGCGGCTCCGCATCGGCGTGGGCAGGCCTGGTCGTGGCGACCCGAGGCCGCTCGCCGACTACCTGCTCGCGAACTTCGAGCCGCACGACGATCCGGATGCTCTGGTCGCCGCCGCGGCCGATGCCGTCGAACACCTCGACGCCGAAGGGCTCGAGGCGGCCCAGCGCACGATCAACAACCGCTGACGAAGGCGTACGATGACCCCCGGCCGAACGCCTCGTTCGGCCCAAAGTCATGGACCGGCCAGTTCTCTACAGCCTCGTCGAGCGCGTACGCGCCCAGGAGCGCCTCCAGGAATTCGCGGTGGCGCTGCCGACGCGCGCCCGCGTCTCCGAGCCCGTGCTGCCGCTCGTGCTCGCCTCTCTCTACGACGAGCTCGGCCGTGGGCTCGTCGTCGCGTTGGCCGAGGACACAGATGCGCGCGACCTCGCCGAGGCGGCCGGCTGGTTCCTCGGCGACGAGTCGGTGGCCCTGTTCCCGTCGCGCGGCGTGCGCTGGGAATCGGGACTCTCGCCGACGCCGCACCTGATCGGCGAGCGCGCCCGCGCGCTCGACGTGCTCGAGCGTGGTGGGCTCGTGTGCGTCTCGGCGGCGGCGCTGGCGGAGGGCATGCCTCCCGCTGCGGCTCGCCCCGCGGCGCTCCGTCTCACGCAGGGCGACGAGCCGGGCATCGACGCCATCGCCGCTCAGCTTGCGGACGCAGGCTACGCTCGCGTCGAGCGAGTCGAGGAGCGCGGCCACTTCGCCGTGCGCGGCGGACTGGTCGATGTCTATCCGACGACCGGCCGCGAGCCCCTTCGGATCGAGCTGTTCGGCGACGAGATCGAGCAGATCCGCGCGTTCTCGCCGTTCACGCAGCGCGCGCTGCGCCAGGTCGAGTCGGCGACGATCTATCCCGCCGCCGAGCGGCGCGGCGAGCTCGTGGAGATCGAGCTTCCCGACGACGACGAGCCGATCCGCGTGCCGGCCGATCTCGTTGCGCCGTTCACGAGGCCTCCGGATCTCGTCTGGGCGCCCGACGAGGTGCGGGCCGTCTGGGAGGAGGAGGCGCTCACGCCGGTGTCGCTCGAGGGCGCGACCGAGCTCTCCGGGCTGCCACAGGGCCAGCCGTTCTCCTTCGACGCACAGCGCCCTGCGCTCGCCGCGCGGGGCCTCTCGGAGGCCGAGAACGAGCTGAACGGCCTGTTGCGGCAGCAACTTGACATCGTCGTCGCCTTCCCGCACCGAGGAGAGGCGCTGCGGCAGCAGGCGCTGCTCCGCCGCTCCCAGGCGCGGCTGCTCGAGCCCGGGCAGGCGCCCGAGGGCCTGACCTTCGCGGTTGCGCCCGCCCGCCGCGGCTTTGTGTGGCGCGAGCTGGGGCTCGCGCTGCTCCCCGACACCCAGGTCTTCCGCAAGCGTCCGGCGCGCGCGACGACGTCTCCCGGACGGGCGCTGCAGAGCTTCTCCGATCTGCGAACGGGCGACTACGTCGTGCACGAGGACCATGGAATCGCGCAGCTCAAGGGCTTCGAGACAAAGGAAGTCGCCGGCGTCACGCGTGACTACCTCCTGCTCGCGTTCCGCGGTGACGATCGCGTCTACGTCCCGCACGAGCAGATCGGAAAGGTCAGCCGCTACATCGGCTCCGACGCGAAGTCGCCAACGCTCTCGAAGCTCGGCGGCAAGGCGTGGGACAACCTCAAGACTCGCGCGCGGACGCACCTGCGCGAGCTGGCAGGCGAGCTGCTGCAGCTCTATGCCCAGCGCCAGACACAGCCCGGCGTCGCTTACGACGTCGAGCACGAGTGGGTCGAGCGCCTCGAGAGCGAGTTCCCGTACCGAGAGACCGACGACCAGCGAACGGCGATCGAAGCCGTGATGGAAGATCTCGAGTCACCGCATCCGATGGACCGCCTCGTCTGCGGCGATGTCGGCTTCGGCAAGACGGAGATCGCCGTCCGCGCGGCGTTCGCCGTCGCCGTCAACGGCAAGCAGGTGCTGATGCTCGTTCCGACGACAGTGCTCGCGCAACAGCACTGGAACACATTCCGCACGCGCTATCGCGACTTCCCGGTCCGCGTCGAGATGGTCTCGCGCTTCCGAAAGCCGGCCGACGTGAAGAAGGTCCTCGCCGACTTCGCCGAGGGAAAGGTCGACGTTCTGATCGGCACGCACCGAGTGCTCTCTCGCGACGTGATCTCGAAGGAGCTCGGCCTCGTGATCGTCGACGAGGAGCAGCGGTTCGGCGTTGCGCAGAAGGAGCTCCTGCGCCAGCTGCGGCTCGAGGTCGACGTGCTCGCACTGAGCGCAACGCCGATCCCACGCTCGCTGCACATGTCGCTGGCCGGCCTCCGTGACATCTCGGTGATCGAGACACCGCCTGAGGGCCGCCGCCCGATCCGCACGTTCGTCGGCGAATACGACGACGAGCTGATCAAGCTCGCGCTGCAACGCGAGGTGGCCCGGGGCGGGCAGAGCTTCTACCTGCACAACCGCGTGGAGACCATCGAGGAAGCGGCGCTGAAACTCGCGCAACTCCTCCCGGAACTGCGCCTGCTGGTCGCGCACGGGCAGATGCCGGAGCGGGAGCTCGAGGACAAGATGCTGAGCTTCCTCTCGGGCGACGCCGATGTGCTCGTGTCGACGACGATCATCGAATCGGGACTCGACATCCCGCAGGCGAACACGCTGATCGTCGAACGCGCCGACCAGCTCGGACTCAGCCAGCTCTACCAGATCCGCGGCCGCGTCGGCCGCAGCGACGTGCTCGCGCACGCCTACCTCTTCTATCCGGAGGCGCGTGAGCTGACGCCCGAGGCGCGCGCGCGACTGGCGACGCTCGCCGACCACACCGAGCTCGGTTCCGGGTTCGCGATCGCGATGCGCGACCTCGAGATCCGTGGTGCCGGCGACCTGCTCGGCTCGGAACAGTCAGGGCATGTCGCGGCGCTCGGGTTCGAGCTGTACGTCGAGATGCTGCACGAGGCCGTCGCCGAGCTGTCGGGCCAGCGCAGGCTCGCCGCCAGGCCGGTTCGCGTCGACGCGCGCATCGACGCCTATGTGCCGGCCGCCTACATCGGGGCCGAGGCGCTCAAGATCGACCTACACCGCCGTATCGCGCTCGTGGAGTCGGACGACGAGCTGCACGAGCTCCGGATCGCGACCGAGGACCGGTACGGCCCGCTGCCGGAGCCCGTCGAGAACCTGTTCTCGATCCAGGACGCGAAGTTGAAGCTGGCACGTCTCGGCGCCGACTACCTCGTCTTCCGGGGCGGGCGGGCGACGGTCGGGCCGGTCGTGCTCGGTTCGGACGAGCTACGCGAGTTGCGCACCTCGATCGAGACCGCGATCTACTCGTCAGGGAACCGTGAAGTGTCGTTAAGGCACGGCGAATTCGCGGGAGCGCTCGATCTGGTCGCTGCTATGCTGGCCGCGCGCCAGGCCGCCTAAGCCGGCGCTCCCTTATGCGGTCCTTTGCCAAGTACATCCTTCCGATTCTGCTCGCCGTGGCGCTCCTCGCCGGGTGCGGTTCGAGCAGCGACTCCGGCAGCGTCGGGAGCGATGACGTCGCCGTTGTCGGCAACACACACATCACGAAGACCGACTACGACCAGCTGATCGCACAGGCGAAGCAGAGCCTCGGCAAGACCTTTCCGAAACAGGGGACGGCGGAGTACCAGGCGCTGAGGAGCAAGGCCGTGACCGTGTTGCTGCAGCAGGCCGAGCGCTCCGAGAGCGCCTCGTCCGACGGCATCAAGATCAGCGACAAGCAGCTCGAGGCGCGGCTGACGCAGATCAAGAAGCAGTATTTCGGCGGCAGCGACACGAAGTACAAGACGCAGTTGGCGCAGCAGCATCTGACAGACGCCCAGGTTCGCCAGGACGTCAAGTCGCAGCTGATCTACGAGGCGCTCGTCGCCCGGGTCACCAAGGGCATGTCCGTCTCCGACAGCGAGGCGCACGACTACTACATCGCGCACCCGCAGCTGTACTCGAAGGCCCAGACGCGCGACCTGCGCCACATCCTCGTCAAGAACAAGCAGCAGGCCGACACGATCTACGCCCAGCTGAAGGCCGGCAACGACCAGACGTGGTGCACCCTGGCCAAGAAGTTCTCGCAGGACCCGAGCTCCAAGAACAACTGCGGCAAGCTGACCGTGTCGAAGGGGCAGACGGTGCCGCAGTTCGACAAGGTCGCATTCTCCGAGAAGACCGGCACGATCCATGCGCCGATCCACGATTCCACCTACGGCTGGTTCGTGATCGAGCCGCTCTCGACCGTCCATCCCCGCTCGACGACGCCCGAGCAGCAGGTTGACCCGACGATCAAACAGCAGCTTCTGCAGACGAAGAAGAATCAGGCGATCACGACCTGGTTCAACGGCCTGACGAAGACCTTCTGCAAGGGCGGCAAGATCCAGTACCAGGTCGGCTACACACCGTCGCCCGATCCGTGCGCGTCGACGACGTCGACGAACACCACCACGACCTAGCCCCGCCGGTGTCGCTCGCGGCTGCGCTCGTCGAGCTCCAGGAGCTGACCGAGCGACTTCGTACCGAGTGCCCGTGGGACCGCGAGCAGACGGCCCGGACGATCGTCCCGCATACGGTCGAGGAGGCCTACGAAGTGGCCGATGCCGCGCTCGCCGGCGACGACGCGAAGCTGCTCGACGAGATCGGAGATCTGCTCTTCCAGTGCGTTTTCCTGGCGCTGACGCTCCAGGAACGGGGTGATGGCGACCTGGAGCAGGCGGCCCGGCTGGTGACCGCAAAGCTCGTTCGCCGGCATCCACATGTCTTCGGCGCCGCCGAAGCGGCCAGCGCAGGCGCGGTGCGGAAGCGCTGGGAGGAGATCAAGCGAGACGACGAGGGCCGCGTCGGGGTCTTCCACGACGTACCCGAGGGGCTGCCTGCGCTGTTGTACGCCCGCAAGGTGCAGCTGCGCGCGCGTTCGGTCGGGTTCGAGTATCCGGATCTGGCCGGCGCCGTCGCCGACTTCGACGACGAGGTGCGCGAGCTCCGCGAGGAGCTTCCCGTGTCGGAACCGGCGACCGACACCGAGCCGGATCGGCGCGTTGCCGCGGAGCTCGGCGACGTCCTGTTCGCGGCCGTCAACGTGGCGCGGCGGCTGAACGTCGATCCCGAGCTCGAGCTGCGGGCCGCATCGAAGCGCTTTCGCGCGCGCGTCGAGATCGCCGTCGAGCTTGCGCAGGCCGCCGGCAAGGATTGGACGACACTTCCGCTCGACGAGCAGGATGCGTACTACGACGAGGCAAAGGAGCGCTAGTGCCGACGAGGATCGCAAGCGTGCACGGACGGCAGGTACTCGACTCGCGGGGGAACCCGACGGTCGAGGTGGACATCACCGTCGAGTCGGGCGCGGTCGGCCGGGCGATCGTCCCGTCGGGGGCGTCGACCGGCGTCCACGAGGCAGTCGAGCTTCGCGACGGCGGCACGACGTGGGGCGGCAAGGGCGTCTCGCAGGCCGTCGGGCATGTGAACGGCGAGATCGCGGGCGTGTTGCGCGGTCTCGACGCAGCCGACCAGGAGGCGGTCGATCGCGCCCTGATCGAGCTCGACGGAACCCCGAACAAGGGCCGCCTCGGCGCGAACGCGATTCTGGGCGCGTCGCTCGCCGCGGCCAAGGCGTCTGCCGCCGATGCCGGGATCTCACTCTTCCGCTGGCTCGGCAGCGACTCGGCGACGCTCCCTGTGCCGATGCTGAATGTGATCAACGGCGGCGCGCACGCCGCCAACTCGATCGACCTGCAGGAGTTCATGGTCGTGCCGGCGGGGGCCGAGAGCTTCTCCGACGCACTCCGGATCGGCGCCGAGGTCTATCACGCGCTGAAGAGGGTGCTGACCGAGCGCGGCCTCGCGACCGGAGTCGGCGACGAAGGTGGGTTCGCGCCCGACCTCGAGTCGAGCGAGGCCGCGATCGAGGCGATCCTCCAGGCCGCCGAGCTGGCCGGGCACCTCGACCGCGTCGCGATCGCCCTCGATCCCGCGACGAGCGAGGTTTTCCGCGACGGCGTCTATCGCTTCGAGGGCCGGGAGAAGACGAGCGAGGAGCTGCCGGCGTTCTGGGCAGGAATCGTCGCCGCTTACCCGGTCGTCTCGATCGAGGATGGCGCCGCCGAGGACGACTGGGATTCCTGGCGGCTGCAGACCGAACAGCTCGGCGACCTCGTGCAGCTCGTTGGCGACGATCTCTTCGTGACCAGCCCTGTACGCCTCCAGGAGGGAATCGAGCGAGGCGTCGCCAACTCGATCCTCGTCAAGGTGAACCAGATCGGAACCCTCACAGAAACGATCGAAGCTGTCCGAACCGCCCATGCGGCGGGCTACACGGCGGTCATGTCGCACCGGTCCGGTGAGACGGAGGACGCCACGATCGCCGACCTCGCCGTCGCGCTCGGCACCGGTCAGATCAAGACGGGGGCACCGGCGCGCAGCGACCGCGTCGCGAAGTACAACCAGCTGCTGCGAATCGAAGAGGAGCTCGGCTCCCGCGCGCACTATCCGGGCTGGGAGGCGTTTCCGAGAAGATCGTGACGCACGAACCTGGCTCGTCCCCTCGCGGGCCAGATCCGTGCGTCACGCGGCGAGGCGCGCCTTCCCCCCACGGATGAGCGCCTCCAGCAACGCGAGCGACTCGCGCGCGCTTCGGTCGAGCCCGATCAGGCGCAGCACGCCGTCCGGATCGACGAAGAGTGTCAGGCGACGCGATTCCGCGACGCCGGTCAGGATCGGGAACCGCACAGGCGTTCCCGAGTAGGTGAACGCGGCCGAGTACCAGTCGTCAGCGGTTGCGGCGACGACGATCGCGCCGGTGGCCGCGAACGCCTCTTCGAGCTCCGCCAGCGCCAGTACGTCGGCACGACGGGCTGCCAGCGAGACGACCGCCCAGCCGCCGCGGAACTCGCTGAGCGCGATCTCGCGGCGCCGCTCGCCGCGGATGAAGGCCTCGGCCACGAGCTGCGGTGCGGCGGCGTCGATCAGGTAGCTCATATGGCGAGAGTACGCCCGGCGATTCGCCCCGTCGTCGTCGCCTCGGATGATTTCCCGTCGTCCGTTCGGAGGATCAGTAGTCTGGGCGGCATGGCAGCTGTCCGCCGCAGAACGAAGATCGTCGCGACCATCGGGCCGGTTTCGTCGACGCACGAGATGGTTCGCGCACTCGTCGACGCCGGCGTCGACGCGATCCGCCTCAACCTCTCACACGGCAACCACGAGGATCACGCCGCCCGCGCAACGGTGGTGCGCGAGGTGCAGGCGGAGACCGGGAAGCCGCTGGCGCTGATCGCCGACCTGCAGGGGCCGAAGCTGCGCATCGGCGATCTGTTGGCGCCGCGCGTGCTGGTGAAGGACGAGGAGATCCTGATCGTCGGTGAGCAGACGGCGACCGGAGACGAGCTGCCGATTGCCCCGGCGGTGATCGGCGATGTCCTGCGGCCTGGCCACGACATCCTGATCGACGACGGACTGGTTCGCCTGACGGTCGAGGAGGTCGAGCAAGGCCGGGCACGGTGCCGGGTCGTCGTCGGCGGCCCCGTGAGCTCGCACAAGGGCGTCAACCTGCCGGGCGTCCCGATCCCGATCCCGTCGCTGACCAAGAAGGACCTCGACGACCTGGGCTTCGCGCTCGGAATGGGCGTCGATTTCGTCGCGCTGTCGTTCATCCGCGCAGCAGCCGACGTTCGCGACCTGCAGGCGATCATTCGCCAGCACGGCTCGCCCGCGCGCGTGATCGCCAAGATCGAGAAGGCGGAGGCCGTCGCCGCGCTCGAGGAGATCCTGCTCGAGTCCGACGCGATCATGGTCGCCCGCGGCGACCTCGGGGTGGAGATCGGTGCGGCGACCGTCCCGCTCCTACAGAAGCGCATCATCCTGCGCTGCCTCGAGGTCGGGAAGCCGGTGATCACGGCGACGCAGATGCTCGAGTCGATGATCGAGCACGCCGAACCGACCAGAGCCGAAGCGAGCGACGTCGCGAACGCGATCCTCGACGGTACGTCCGCCGTGATGCTCTCCGCCGAGACTGCAACCGGGAACTATCCGATCGAGGCGGTCGAGACGATGGACCGGATCGCACGAGCCGTCGAGCCGTCGATGGGTTATCGCCACCAGATGCCGGAGCCCGGCGAGGAGACAACGGTCGGTCGCGCGATGTCGAACGCCGCCTGCGACCTGGCGGAGACGCTCGGCGCGAGTGCGATCATCGTCCCGACCTTCACGGGGCGGACCGCGTCGGCCGTCGCCCGGCTTCGTCCGCGTCGCCCGATCGTCGGGCTGTCGCACCACCAGACCGCGGTGCAGCAGATGGCGCTCGAGTGGGGGGTGACGTCGGTCGTGATGCCGCAGACGCACGATGTCGAGGATCTCTGGTCGCGAGCGCTCGAGTCGGCGCTGCACTCGGGCGTCGTCGAGTCGGGCGATCGTGTGGTCACGACGGCGGGCACGGCGGTCAACTTGCCGGGCTCGACGAACGTGATCAAAGTCGACATCGCGTGACCGCGGGCGCCTACTCGATCCCGGAGGTGCAGCGCCTGGTGGCGACGCTCGTCGCTTCCAAGCCGGGCGGGCGGATCGCCGAGATCGGCACCTCGTACGGCGACGGTGCGAAGGCGATCGCCGCCGCCCTGCAGGAGGGGGCGACGTTCGTCACGGTGGAGCTCGATCCAGACCGTGCCGCGCGCGCCCGCGAGGCGCTCGCCGGAACGCGGGCGGAGGTGTTGCAGGGCGACTGGCGCGAGCTGCTAGGCCCCCGCGCACCCTTCGACCTGCTCTTTGCCGACGGCGGGGGCTCGTACGGCGAAGTCGCCGATCTACTCGGCCCTGGTGGCATCCTCGTCAAGGACGATCTGACCCCGGGGCGAGCGGTCGCGGGCGACGCCACCCGGGAGGCGCTCCTGCTCGACCCGCGGCTCGCGGCGACCGAGGTCCGCGTCACCGACGAGATGGCCTGCATCGTCGCCGTCCGTCGCGTCGGGGTCTGAACCCTCGAACCTCGATCGAACCTCGTCGGAACGAGGTTCAAGGGTTTGCGGTCTGCCCCGCGAAACCGTCCGCGTGATCCGCATCAGGCCGACTCGGTTGCTGGCGCTGGGCGGCCTCGTGCTCGTCGGCTTCCTCTACTGGAAGCCCGCCGGGACGTACCTGCACACGAAGCAGCAGCTCGATGTGCGCCAGGCGGACGTGCGGGCGCTGCGGGCGGAAAAGGCGCAGCTCGAGCGGCGAATCGCCCAGGCGGGCACCACCGACCAGCTCGTCCGTGAAGCGCGGCGGCTCGGGCTCGTGAAACCTGGCGAGCGGCTGTTTATCGTCAAGGGCATTCCCACCTGGCGCAAACGTCACTGATGGACCCGCGCGACCGCGAGGTCGTCACGCGGCAGCTCGGCAGGAGCCCGCGCGCGGTCCGGCGCGTCGCCGTCCGCTGTCCCTTCGGCCGGCCCGCCGTCACCGAGCAGGCCCCGTTCGACGAGGAGGGACGGCCGTTCCCGACCCAGTTCTACGTCACGTGCCGCCATCTGGTGGCTGCGATCTCGCGGCTCGAGGCAGCAGGCGGCGTGGAACGATGGACGCGCGCCGCCACCGACGACCCGGAACTCGCCGCAAGCCTCGCGGCCGCCGAAGCCGAACAGCGAGCGCTCCGGCCCGAGCTCGACGCCGGCATCGGAGGCTCGACGCGTCCGGGCAGCCTCAAGTGCCTGCACGCGCATGCCGCCTACGCCCTTGCGCGCCCGGGTTACGAGCTCGGTGAGCGTGTGCTCGAGGAGGTGCCGTCGCTCTGGCCCGACTCCTGCTGTACTGCCTGACGTGAACGTGGAGCTCGCACGCCAGCAGTGGGAGGACGGCTTGCGCCGAGTGGAGAACCGCGCGGCCGACGGTGCGCGCTACGAGCGCCTCCTGTCGCAGGTGGACGTCGTCTCGAAGGGGCTGCGCCAGCGCGTCGGGCAAGTTTTCACGCTCGCCGAGCTGGCGGACGCCTACGACGGTGCCGACGAATGGGCTCGCGGCCTGATCGACGACGCCGATCCGGAGGCGGCGCCGGCCGACGAGCCGGGAACGGTGGCGGACGCCGCATTTCACCTCTACGCCCGCGGCGCGGCCGACTACGAGCCGTGAAACGTGCGCTGGTCGTGGTCGGCCTGATCGTCGCGTTCGTGGTCGGCGCGGCCGTCGGCGAGTCGCTCGACGACGGGTCGAAGCCCACCGGCACCCAGACGCTCGTGCGGACGCTACAGCCGCTCCCACTGGCCCCTGCGGCGCGCGAAACGGTCACCGTGACCGTGTCGAAACCATAAACACGGTTCAAGTAGCTGCAAGTTGGCTACGTTTTGCGGTGTGAGCTTTCCAGGCAGACGCGCCCCCACCAGCGAGCCGGACTGGCTGACGCTTGGCCAGGCGGCCAAGTTCCTCGGCGTCGCGCAGTCGACGATCCGCAAGTGGTCGGACCAGGGCCGGGTGCCCGCCTTCTACACACCGGGCGGCCACCGCCGTTATCGCCGCCGCGACCTCGAGGCGTTCCTCGACCGTTCAGGCCCGGGCGGACGGACCGAAGGGCCGCTCGTGCTCGTCGTCGACGACGACCCCGGCCTGCGGGAGCTGATCCGGGTCAGCCTCTCGCTCGACGGCTACACCGTCCGTGAAGCGGCGAGCGCCGAAGAGGCGCTGGCGGCGATCGAGGACACCGCGCCGGACCTCGTGCTGCTCGACGTGGTGATGCCGGGCGTCGACGGCTGGCAGATGTTGCAGCGCATGCAGGAGCGTCACGGTTCGATCCCGGTGATCATGTTCTCCGGCAAGGTCGACGAAGAATCCGCAGCCGAGGCCGAGCAACGAGGCGCACGCGGGTTCATCGGCAAGCCGTTCGACCCGCAGCAGCTGATCGAGCGTGCGAAGCAGCTCGTGCCGGCGTGAGCGGCAACGTCCTCAGGAACTACAGCTAGAGCTCTTCGGCTGCCCGCAACAGGCCGCCCAGCACGACGCCGAGCGCTGCCAGCAGGCTGATGAAGATGCCGATCCCGCGACCGTCCGCGGGCAGGACTGCATCCGGGATCGAGATCAGCCGGATCAGCACGAAGATCAGGCCGAGTGCGCCGAGTGCCACGATGACGAGGCTCTCGGGAATGGTCGGCGGCAACTCGAAGCCGGCTTCACGCAGCGCCACCAGTGCCACGACGGCGAGCCCGATGAAGAAGACGAGCTTGCCCAGCACGCCTGTATGCCACCCGATCACGGCCAGATGCACGCCGACCCCGGAGCCCGCGTACCAGCCCATGAAGCTCGAGAGCGCGAGGACGAGGCCGGCGACCCAGGTGATCCGGTCGCCGAGCGCCCAGATCCCACCGGGTGCGGGCCGCGGATTGCCGCCCGTCGCGGCGGAGGGCCCGCCCGGCGCGTCGACGTCGAAGAATTCGGGGCGTTCCACGGCTCGTAGTATGGGCCAGAGGCCGGTCGGCCGTCCGGCTAAACGCCGAAGAGCGTCCCGACTTCGTGCCACGCCGCCAGGATCACGAAGGCGGCGAAGAACGCCAGCACGAGGAGCGTCACCCAGAAACGGACGTCGGACCGGCGCGCAGCGCTGCGGCGTTCGACCCGCGCGCGGCGTCGGGCGCGCTCTCGGCGGTAGGCCCGTTCGATCGCCAGCGGGTCGAGTGACGGCGTGTCGTCGTCGAACACCGGAGGTTGCTGCCGTGCTGTCTCGGCCATGGGGCGGATTGTAAAGGGTTGGGAGGCTCGAACGGGGTATCGTCGGGCGCGATGCGCTCGTGAACCTGCGCCGCGGCGACGGGCCACCGCTCGTGATCGGCCATCGCGGCGCAGCGGCGGTCGCACCGGAGAATACGCTCGAAGCCCTGCAGGCAGCGATCGCTGTCGGCGCACAGCTCGTCGAGTTCGACATCGGGCCGGATCTCCGCCTCGCGCACTCCGACCGGGAGGTGCCCGTGGGGGCGATCACGCTCGATGCCGCCCTGGAGTTCCTCCGTGAGCATTCGCTCGGGGTTCACCTCGACCTCAAGCAGCCGGGCTACGAGGCGGAGGTGCTCGAAACGCTCCGCCGGCACGGGATGCAGGGGCGGGCGCTCGTCTCGACCACCTTCTCGATCACAACCCGCCGGCTCGCGCTGCTCGCGCCGTCGGTGCCGCGTGCCATCGGGTACCCCCGCGACCGCTACGGTGTCGCGCGCTTCCGTTGGCCTCCACCGCTGACCCGCCTGGGCGCGGCTGTGTTGCGCGAGGCGATGCCCTTCCGCGTGCCGCTGCTGCTCCGCACGGCCCGCGCCGACACGATCTCGCTGCATCACACGCTCTGCTCGCCGGCCGCGGTCCGGGCCGCCCACCGCGCCGGAGCACCCGTGCTTGCGTGGACGGCGAACGACGCCGGGACGGTGCGCAGGCTGAGCTCGGCCGGGGTCGACGGGATCGTCTCTGACGACCCGGGGATGGCGTTGCGGACGCTGGCTACACTCCTGGCGCAGTGAAACGCCTGCTCGCCGCCGGTCTCTTCGTGATCGGGCTGGCGGTCGCGGGGGGATTTTCAGGCCCTGTGATCGCCGACATCACGACCTCGACGTCGTCGACGACGGCGACGATCACCGCTGCCACGACGACGGCTGTGACGACGACGACCGCCGTCACGACCACGACGACGCCGTCCGCGACGATCCCTCGCGGCGTTCGCGTCGCAGGCGTGAGGGTCGGCGGCCTGACCGCCGGCGAGGCCGTTGCCGCCGTACAGGCGGCGTTCGCGACGCCGCTCCCGGTCGTGGTCGACCGGAGCAAGCTCGTGCTGGACCCGCGCGCCTATGCCTCCGCCTACATCCCGACCGCTGTCGCGAAGGCCCGCATCGCCGAGCCGGGGGCGAACGTCAAGCTCGTCGTCGCCGTGCGCGGCCCGCAACTCCGCACCTGGGTCGACGCGGTGCTGCGCCGGTTCGCGCGCCCCGCCGTCGACGCAACGCTCGTCTTCCGTTCCGAGCGGCCGCTGGTCACGAAGGATCGGGTGGGCCATCGGCTCGACCGTGCCGGCGTGACGCACCGAGTCGTTGCTGCGCTCGCGGCCAATTCGCGCCTACCCGTGCGTCTGCACACCGCTCGCGTGGCACCGACCGTCACCGCCGCATCGTTCAAGGACGTGATCGTGATCAACCGGTCGGCGAACCGTCTTTATCTCTACGACAGCGCGAAGCTGCACCGCACGTTCGCAGTCGCGACCGGGCAGGCGATCTACCCAACGCCTCGTGGAACATTCCAGATCGTCGTCAAGTGGAAGAACCCGTGGTGGTACCCGCCCACACAGGATTCCTGGGCGAAGGGGCTGAAGCCGGTGCCTCCGGGTCCGGACAACCCGCTGGGCACCCGCTGGATGGGCCTGTCGGTGCCGGGCGTCGGGATTCACGGCACTGACGCGCCATCCTCGATCGGGTACAGCCTCTCGCACGGCTGTATCCGGATGCAGGTTCCCGACGCCGAATGGCTCTTCGACCACGTCGAGATCGGGACGACGGTCCACATCGTCTGATGAGCGCTGTCCGCGTCGCCGCGGTCACCGTCGTGCTCGCACTGCTCGGGCTGCTCGTCTGGGACGTCGCCCACCAGAAGAACAAGGGCATCGCCACCAAGGTCGACCGCGGCGAGACCGTGGCTGCTCCCGACCTGCGGCTCCCTCGCCTCGGAGGGGGTCCGGCCTTCGACCTGGCCGCCTATCGCGGCAAGGTCGTGGTCGTCAACTTCTGGGCCTCCTGGTGCGTCGACTGCAAGCTCGAGGCCAAGACGCTCCGCGATGCCGCGGCTCGCTGGCGCGGCAAGGCGGTCGTGATCGGTGTCGACACGAAGGATCTGACGTTCGCGGCAAGGCGTTATATGAGTCACTACGACGTCAACTACGGCGTCGTGCGCGATGTCGACGGCACCGAGAGCAATCGCTGGGGTGTGACCGGCTACCCCGAGACCTTCTTCGTCACGGCGGCCGGAAAGGTGATTCCGCCGCACATCGACGGGCCGATCCCGGCCGCGCGGCTGAACGCCGCGATCCGGCAGGCGATTCGCTCGTGAGCGCGCGCATGGCGCTGCGCGCAGTGGCGGGCGCGACGGTAGCCGTGCTCGCGGGTGTGCTCGTGTGGCACCTGACCCACCAGGCGCCGACGGTCGCCCCGCAGGTGGCACGGCACCAGATCGTGCGCGCACCGAACTTCACGCTCGACCGGCTGACCGGGGACGGCTCGCTCTCACTCAGGTCGCTGCGCGGCAAAGCGGTCGTGATCAACTTCTGGGCGTCGGACTGCGCTCCCTGCAAGCAGGAGATGCCGCGCCTCGTCTCGTTCGCCGACAGTTGGTCGTCGCGCGGCGTGGTCGTCGTCGGCGTCGACGTGCTCGAGTACCGAAAGGGTCCGGCGCAGGCGTTCACCCGCCGCTACCGAGCCACCTACCCGATGGTCTTCGACCCGACGGGCTCGACCGTCGGTCCGTGGGGGGTCGCCGCGACGCCGCAGACGTTCTTCGTCGACCGCCGCGGGCGCATCGTCGACCACGTGCTCGGCCCGGTCACCGACCGGTCGCTCGCCGCCGGCGTCCAGCGCGCGTTGCAGGCATGAGAGCCCTCGCGGCGGTGGCGCTCGCGCTTGCCCTGGCCGGGCCGGCGCTCGCCGCGTCCCGTCCCAGCGAGTCCGCTCTCGAGACCAAGCTCGTCTGCCCGGTCTGCCATGAGACGCTCGACCAGTCGAACGCCCCGGTCGCCGAGCAGATGAAGAACGAGATCCGCCGGCGGATCGCCCAGGGCTGGAGCGAGCGTCAGATCCTCGACGAGATGGTCGCGAACTACGGCCCGGGCGTCCTCTCGACGCCGGCGACACACGGATTCGACCTGCTCGCGTGGGTCTTGCCGATCGGCGGCATCCTGATCGGAGCGGCGGGGCTCGGCGCAGCGGCTTGGTACTGGTCACGCAGCCGGCCCGCGGATCCGGGTGGGCCGTTGGCCGAGCTCGCACCCGAGGAAGCGGCACGACTCGACGCGGAGCTGGCGCGGTTCGATGCTTGAGAAGCTGCCCGTTGCGTTTCTCGCAGGTCTGGTCTCGGTGATCACGCCGTGTGTTCTGCCCCTCGTCCCCGGCTACCTCTCGGCGCTCTCCTCGGTCGAGGTGACGCGACTCGGCGAGCGCCGGCTCGCGCGGCAGGTCGTGCTCGCGAGCGTTCCGTTCATCATCGGGTTCACGCTCGTCTTCGTCGCGCTCGGCGCCGCCGCGGCTGCCATCGGCAGCACCGTCGACCAACGCTCGCAGCTCGAGATCGCAGGCTTCGTGCTGATCGTCCTCGGTCTCGCGTTCATGGGAGTGCTCCCGTGGCCTGAACGTGCCGTCGCGCCGGGGCTGTTGCAGCATGCGCGAGGTTCCGGCTCCGGCTTCCTACTCGGCGGCGCCTTCGCCGTCTGCGCGGCACCGTGCATCGGCACGGTGCTCGCATCGATCCTCGTGCTCGCGTCCTCGTCGGGATCGATCCTGCGCGGCGTCGTGCTGCTCGTGGCCTACTCGCTCGGCCTCGGCGCGGCGTTCGTCGCGGCTGGTGTGGCGTTCGCGCACGCGATGCGGACGTTCCGCTGGGTGCGCGACCACTACTACGTCGTCCGCGTCCTCTCAGGTGGGACGCTGGTCGTCCTCGGCCTGCTGCTCTTCTTCAACCGCGACTGGTGGCTGCGGGTCGCGCTCGACCAGGTGTTCACGCGGATCGGCCTCGGCACGGTCTAGTTTCGTGCGCAGTAGCTCGACGTCCAGCCCTCGGTGTACCGGTTCGAAGGGCGCCAGCCGGCGGAGCGCTTTCAGCCGTTGTCGTTCGGCGGCGACCGGTTTGCCGCGTCCGCTCTGATAGGCCGAGACCACGACGTGGACGAGACCCTGGAAGAAATCGCGCTCGTCGGGCCCGCAAGCGCGCCAGGCCCGCTCGAACTCTTCATGCGCCTCGAAGTAGGCGCCCGCGCGGGCGAGTTCGAGACCATGTTCGTAGCCTCCGGTCACGCTGCTAACGTCGGCGTCAGCCATGGCAACGATCCTGTTGTGTGGGGTCGATCTCTTCATCCGGGGCAAGCTCGAGGGGCTCCTGCCGGAGCATCACTTCGAGACATCGGACGGAGTCGAGCCGCCCGATCTGGTGATCGCGGACATCGCGCGGATCGATGCCGTCGACGTCGCCGACAGCTATCCGGAGGTGCCGATTCTCGGCTACACCAACCACACGGACACCGCTGGGTTGCGCCGCGCACATGCGGCCGGATTCGACCAGGTTGTGGCGAAATCCGCGCTCTTCGAGCGCACTCGTGAGCTGATCGATCAACTTCTAGCGTCGGTAGAGTAGGCCGCCGTGACGTACGTGATCGCCGAGCCGTGCATCGACATCAAGGATCGCTCCTGCGTCGATGTCTGCCCTGTCGACTGCATCCATGAGGCCGGACGGATCCTCGTGATCGACCCGGAGGAGTGCATCGACTGCGGCGCATGCGAGCCCGAGTGCCCCGTCGAGGCGATCTTCCCGGAGGACGCCCTGCCGGACAAGTGGGAGCCGTTCGTCCGCATCAACGCAGCGTACGGCGAGGGCATGGATGTCGTGAATACGCTTACCGACGAGTACGCCACCGCCCACAACGTCCAGAATCAGCCCCTCGAGTAACGAACCGTCCCCGGCTTCGGGGCGAATATGGGTTCGGATCGATATGCCCGACGACCTTCACGAGCTTTCCGCCCTCTACGCACTCGACCTGCTGGACGCCGACGAGCGCGCCCGCTTCGAGGAGCACCTCGCCGAATGCACCGAGCTCGAGGGCCTCCAGGACGCGGCGACGGCGCTGGCCCACGTCGGCGGCCCGGCGCCTCCCGCCGACCTGCGGTCGCGCATCCTGACCCGCGCCAGGGCCGAACCGTCGAACGTGGTTCCACTGCGCCCGCGCCGCTCGGTAGCGACCTCTGCAGCCGTGGCGGTCGCCGTGGCGGCGAGTGCCGCCGCCGTGGGGCTCGGCATCTGGGCGGCAACGCTCCAGCACTCGCTGGCGACGGAACGCTCGGCGACGAGCGTGCTTCGCGACCCGCTCGCGCGGCACATCGCGGTGCACGGGACGCCGGGCCAGCTCGTCGTCACGCCTTCGGGAGACGCGGTGCTCACCGTCTCGCTACCGGCACCTCCGAGTGGCAGCACGTACGAAGCGTGGGTCGCCACACCGACCGTGCAACCGGCCGGCGTGTTCAAGGGCGGCCTGTTCAAGCTTTCGCGAGCGGTGCCTCCCGGTGCGCTCGTGATGGTGACGCTCGAGCGGAATGGAGGCGTCGCCGCACCGACGCAACAGCCGCTGTTGCGCGCGCGTGCGTGACGCGCAAGCGGTTCGTTCGCGCACGCGTTTTCCTTTCCAGCAACGTGCACACGAAGTTGTCCGTCCGCGTTGCACGTTACAAACCAACGTGGTAGGGAATCGTGCACGCAGCAACCAAACGGCAGGAGGTCATTGATGACCCAAGAGGATTGGAGCGGGATCGGCGAGACGGTTCAGCCGTTGAGCGTCGACTCGCTAAGCGAATCGTCAACTGCAGAAGCAGCAGACGAGACGTGGGGCGACGCCACAATCGGCGACGTGACGAATGACGAGAGTGCTGAAGTCGCACGCGCAGTCCCGGCGACGACCCGGTCCTCGTCACGTTCTGGTTCGCGCAGTTCCAGCTCCCGCTCGGGGTCTTCCCGGAGCAAGTCGGGCGCCAAGAAGTCGACCGCTCGTAAGTCGACCGCGAAGAAGTCGACGGCTCGTAAGTCGACCGCGAAGAAGTCGACGGCTCGTAAGTCGACCGCGAAGAAGTCGACGGCTCGTAAGTCGACCGCGAAGAAGTCGACGGCTCGTAAGTCGACCGCGAAGAAGGCGACGGCTCGTAAGTCGACCGCGAAGAAGTCGACGGCTCGTAAGTCGACCGCGAAGAAGGCGACGGCTCGCAAGTCGACCGCCAAGAAGGCGACGGCTCGTAAGTCGACGGCCAGGAAGTCGACGGCTCGTAAGTCGACGGCCAAGAAGTCGACAGCTCGGAAGTCGACGGCTCGCAAGTCGACGGCCAAGAAGGCGACGGCTCGTAAGTCGACTGCCAAGAAGTCGACTGCCAAGAAGGCGACCGCGCGCAAGTCGACCGCCAAGAAGACGGCCGCGCGGAAGACGACGGGTCGCAAGACAGCCGCTCGGAAGGCCACAGGCCGGAAGACAGCGGCGAGCAAGACACGCTCGTCGGGTGGGACGCGTTCTCGCAGCGCTTCCCGCTCTCGCTCGACGAGGCGCAGCTCCCGCTGAACTGCTCCGCTCGGGTCCCGGGGCATGCCTCGGGACCCGAGCGCGACAGCGCCGGCACTCGCTCTGCCAGCCCACACGAAGCCGCTAACGTGGCGAGTTCGTGCAGCCGAAGACGCTCGATCATGTTGCCTTTTGGGTCGCCGAGCGGGCCGGGCCCGCCCGCTTCCTCGAGCGTCATCTTGGGATGCACGTGATCACGAGCGAGAGCAACTTCACGCTCCTCGGTAGCGACGCGCGGCGGGGCAAGCTGACGCTCTTCGACGCCGAAGGTCCTCGCGAGACCGGGGCATTCGAGCACGTCGCGCTTCGGGTCTCGGACCTCGCGAGCGCACGTGCTGCGCTTCCAGAGAACACGCCCGAGGTCTTCGACATCGGCGAGGGGATCAGGTTGACGCTGGTCGAGGCGCCGACCGACGTCGAGTACGACCTGGACCACGTCGCGCTGCGAGCCGCCGATCCGGCGGCGACGGCCCGGGCTTACGAGCGGTACGGCTTCAAGCCGGCCGGTGCGGATAAGGTCGAGGTCGGCGGGGCATTCGTCGAGTTCCATCCGGGTACTCCGGGCGAACCCGAGCGGCCGCTGCTGAACCACCTCGCGGTCCTCGTCGACTCGGCGCAGGCTGTGCTCGACGACGCCGGCGGCGAGGGCATCGAGGTCGAGTCGGTCGTGGATGCAGCGAACACGTACGCAGCATTCCTCTGGGGTCCGGATCGGGTGCGCATCGAGTACGTCGAGCACAAGCCGACGTTCTCGCTTACGTGATCGACGTCGCCGGCGGCGGCATGGCCGGACTTGTCGCCGCGGCTCGGCTACGTGAGCTCGGAAAGGCGGCGGTCGTTCGGGAGAAGGGAGCACGTCTCGGCGGCTCGATGCTTCTGTCGTCGTGCGTCATCTGGCGCTACCGCACCTGGGAGGACGTGCGGCGTGAGTGCCCCGGCGGCGACGAGACCCTGCAGCGCCTCGTCTACGAGCGTCTCGACGACGGGCTCGGCTGGCTGCGAGGCATCGGGGCACCCGTCGTCTGGGAGGAGACGGGCAATCCGCTCACGGTCGGTCAGCGCTTCGATCCTCGCGGCCTGACGGAGGTGCTCGCAGCCCGCTGCGGGGAGATCGTGCTCGGGGCGGGTGGCTTCCGCGACGAGCCGACCATCCTCTGCACGGGCGGGTTCGGCGCGTCGTCGGAGCTCGTGACGCGCTACATCGCGCCGGCGGCATCGCTTCGGCTGCGCGCGAACCCCTGGTCGACCGGCGATGGCCTCGTCACCGCGCTCGACCGTGGCGCGGCGCTGAGCGGCGGGCTGGACGAGTTCTACGGCCGAAACATGCCCGACGCAGCCTGGGACGAGAGCGAGTTCGTCTCGGCGTCGCAGCTCTACGGCCGGTACGCGCGGATCTTCGATCTGGACGGCACCGAGTTCTTCCAGGCCGGGGATGTGTCGTGGTCGGAGACCAACGTCGTGCACGCGACTGCTCGCCGCCCGGGTGCCCGGGCGTTCTACCTGCTCGATGACGAGGCGCTCTCCCGCCCGATCCGGGACCGCGCTGTCGCCGACCTGGTGGCAGCCGCTCCGTCGGAGGCGCGTGTCGCACCTGCTGACCTGCCGTTCGATCCTCCGCCGGGGACCCTCGAGTCGGTGCGCGTGATCGCCTCGATCACCCACACGGTCGGCGGCCTGCGCGTCGACCAGCAGGCTCGCGTGGTGCGGCCCGATGCGACGCCGATCGACGGCCTCTGGGCAGCCGGCGTCGACGTCGGCGGCCTGGCGACGGGTGGCTACGCGAGTGGCCTCGCTCAGGCGCTCGTCCTCGGGCTGGTCGCCGCCGAGAACGCCTAATTCGGACGGGTCTGATTCGGACCGCCGCGCGGAACCCTGAGTCTGACTCGTGTCTGACTCGAGTCAGACACGAACGTCTCCCGCGCGGCCCGCAAAACAGCGGCCATTGCAGCGGCTTTCAGGTGCGCGTGCTCGAGGTGATGCGATCACCCCCGCAGGCCTCGGCGGCACCCGCTTGGCTGGAGCTGGACACGTCCGTCATGGAGGTGCCCCGTCTGCGAGTCCGCGGCGCTAGTTCTTGCCGAACGAGTAGGCGCAGGGACGCGGGTCGCCGGGCAGCGGCGAGCGGCCGATCTTGTTGATCACGATCGTCCGGCCGTCGTCGTCGAACTCCTCGCCGATGTGCGGCAGCTCACCGTCCAGCTCGCGCAGCGAGTAACCGGTCGGGGACCACACGAACAGGAGGTAGGCGTCGGGCACGGGCGCACAATCTATCGCCGTGTCGCGTACGCGGGAAGCACGACGGTGACCGTCGTACCCTCCTGCTCCACGCTCATCGCGATCGTGCCGTGCAGCTGGCTGACGCGCTCCTCGATCGCCTCGAACGTCCGGCGCCTGCGCTCCGGATCTGCGTCGTCGGTGACGCGGGTCTCGATGCTGCCGTCGGCGGCCGCCTTCATCGACACCGTCACCCGCGTCGGAGGCCCCCTGCGGATCGCCTGGTCGAGCAGCTCGCGGATGATCGTGTACAGCGCGACCTGAGCCGTCTCGCCGAGCTGCTCCGATTCGGCGACGTCCAGGTCGATCCGGAGGCGGTTCGTCGCACCTACCTGCTCGGCGAGCGCCTGCAACGCAGCCGCGAATCCCTGGTCGCGCAAAACGACGGGCTCGAGCGCGAACGAGAGGTCGCGCAGCTCGCGAATCGTCGACCGCTGCCGGTCGAGCGCGCTCGACAGCACCTTCTTCGCGTCCTCGAGCTTGCCGGTCTCGATCGAGTGCAGGGTCGCGTCGAGCATCAGCGCGATGCCGGCGAGGTTCTGAACCGGTCCGTCGTGGAGGAAGAGGGCGATCCGTCGCCGCTCGTCCTGCTCGGCGGCGATCAACCGATCGAGGCGCTCCGCGGCCACTAGGCACCCATCATCAATCGATGATCGCCTCACGGAGCGCGATGGCGACGGCGTGGGTGCGCGTGTCGGCCTCGAGCTTCGTGAGGATGTGGCGAACATGGCTCTTGACCGTCTCCTGCGAGATGAAGAGGCGGCCGGCGACGTCGGCGTTCGACATACCGTCGGCCAGGAGCTGGAGGATCTCGCGCTCGCGGCCTGTCAGCATGTCGGTCTGGTCCTTGCCCGCGAGGAACGCCGGCATCAGCGCGGGATCGACGTAGCCGTCGCCCGCTGCCACCTTCTCGATTGCCCGGACGAGCGTCTGGTGCGGGGCCTCCTTCAGGATGTAGCCCTTCGCACCGGACTCGAGCCCACGGCTGAGCAGCGAGCGCTCCGAGTAGGCCGTGAAGATCAGGACCTTCGAGTCGGGAACCTGTGCGGTGAGGAGCTTCGTCGCCTCGAGCCCGTCCATGCCCGGCATCCGCACGTCCATGATCACGACATCGGGCTTGCGCCGGGACGCGAGCGTGACCGCCGAGGCGCCGTCCGCCGCCTCGCCGACGACGCGAATGTGCGGCGCCCTGGAGAGGGAGAGCCGCAGTCCTTCGCGTACGACCTCGTGGTCGTCAACGATCAACACCGTGATCTCGTCTGCCATGCGCGCGCATCCTACGCGGAGGACAGGAGGGACAACTGCTCGGGACTCGGCGGTGGCCGCAACGGCTCCGGACGCCGGTCGCGAATCCCGTACGTTCGCGCCAGCCCGCGCACCGCGGCGCGCGTCTGCTCCGTGTCGGCCGCCGCGAGATACGCGCGGCGCTCGTAGAGCCGCTCATAGTCGGCGACGAGCTCGGGCCAGTCGCGGGCCAGGCACTCCATGAAGTGCTCCTTCGTGCCTGGCTTCAGATAGAGGAGGTTTGCCCAGATCCCGCAAGCTCCGGCCGCGCGGGCAGCTGCGACGACGCGCCGGATCTGATCGGGCCCGTCCGAGATCCCGGGGAGGAGCGGCGCCATCCCGACCGAGACGCGTACGCCGTGCTCGACGAGCACCCCGAGGGCGCGGAGCCGTTGGGCCGGTGGCGCGGTGCCCGGCTCGGTCGACCGCCACACGTCGGGATCGAGCGTCGGCACCGAGAAGGTGACCGACACGTCGGCGCGTCGCGAGGCTTCGGCCAGCAGTTCGGCGTCGCGCACGATCAAGGGGCCGCGGGTGATGATCGAGAATGCCTGGCTCGCGTCGCGCAGCACCTGGAGGCAACCGCGGGTCAGCCGGTAGCGACCCTCCGCCGGCTGGTACGGGTCGGTGGCGGCACCGATCGCGATCGGCTCCCCTGCCCAGCTGGCTCGCGCGAGCTGCCGGCGCAGAACCTCGGCGATGTTCGTCTTCACCCGGATCGACGAGCCGTATCGATCGTCGGACGGGCGGTCCGCGCGCAACTCGAAGGCACGGACGTAACAGAACGTGCAGCGGTGGACGCACCCCATGTACGGGTTGAGCGACCAGTCGAACGGCATGCCCTTGACCCGGTTCAGCGCCGTCTTGCACGGCTCCTCGCGGTACGCGACCCGCATCTGCCGAGTATAGAACATACGTTCGTATCGCCGGAAGCCTCGATATACTGGCTCGACTGATTCGCGTGGACGACGAACTGCCGCCCAGTACGCACGCGCCGGAGAGCGGCGCATGACTTTTCTGCTCGAGTTGCTGGCCCTGGTGGGCCTGCTGTTTCTGAACGCGTTCTTCGTTGCTGCCGAGTACGGCCTCGTTACTTCGCGACGGACGCGGATCCTGGAGTTGGAGCACGCGGGCAACCGTCGCGCCCGCGCCGTGTTGCGGATCACGGCCGACCCGCCGCGCTTCATCGCGGCGATGCAACTCGGCGTCACGATCTCGTCACTGGCCATCGGCGCCCTGGGCGAGCAGGTGCTATCCAGCCAGTTCGACACCGTGATGGCCTCGTTCCTCGCCGTCATCCTCGCGCTGCTCGTCGTCACGTACCTGCACGTGGTGATCGGCGAGCTGGTGCCGAAGGGGATCGCACTCGGTCATCCCGAGCGAACGGCGCTCGCTGTCTCGACAGCAGTTCGCACCTTCTTCATCCTCTTCAAACCGCTGATCTGGCTGCTGCAGTCGTCGACGAACGTGATCCTGCGGGTCCTCAACCTCGAGCCGCCCGGTGCCGAGCACGAGGCCCACTCGGAGGCCGAGCTGCGCATGCTGCTTTCGAGCTCGGCCGATCAGGGCGAGATCGAGCACGACGAGCAGGAGATGCTCTACAAGGTCTTCGACTTCGCCGACAAGGAAGTCTCGGACGTGATGGTGCCGCGCCCGGAGGTGGTCGCGATCTCGATCGCCCTGCCGCCCGACGAGGTGCTGAAGGCAGTGCTCGAGTCCCCGTTCACGCGCTACCCCGTCTACCGGGAGTCGCTCGACGACATCGTCGGCGTTCTGCACATCCGCGACCTGATCGAGGCGATGCACGATCGCGGGATCGTCGCTGTCGACGTCGAGTCGATCGTTCGGGCGGCCTACATGGTTCCCGAGACGAAGGATCTCGGTGCACTGCTGACTGAGTTCCGCCGCACGAACCAGCACTTGGCGGTCGTGATCGACGAGTACGGCTCGATGGAGGGGATCGTTACGCTCGAGGACCTCCTGGAGGAGATCGTCGGCGAGATCGAGGACGAGTTCGATCTGCCGGACGAGACGGTCGAGCGAATCGACGACGCCACCGTGCGGATCGACGGCACCTTCCCGATCGACGACTTCAACGAACGGTTCAAGTGCGACCTACCGAGCGAGGATTACCACACGGTCGCAGGCTTCGTCTTCGGCCTGCTGGGACGCGGTGCCGAGCCGGGGGATGAGGTCTCGCATGACGGCTTGCACTTCAAGGTCGACTCGCTCGAGGGCCAGCGCATTCACCGGCTGACCGTGACGTTCCAGCCATGGCACCACCGCGAAGAGCCGAGGGCCGCAACCAACGACTAGGGCACGGAGGGGAACCTGCGGTGTCTCACGGGAGGGCGATCCCGCGCCTTCGGCTCGACGGTTGCGTCTGACTCCAGTCAGACTCGTGTCTGACACACGGAAGTGGCACGCGGAGTAAACGCAAGTGTGACGAGTAAGTCGAAACACCTCTTGCCGTGCCTGATCGCGGCCGATCGACGTTGATGCTTCGCAAGTCGGGAAAGCATGCTCGACCGCCGGCGCGTCGGCTCCGGCGCGCCCCGCAGTCTGGTCAGACTCGTGTCTGACAGGAGTCAGACTCAGGGGTTCCGCCCACGACCTGCGCCCAGGGCGTTGAGCGGAGCGCACTCATTCACTGTCCGGGTCACAACCGGCAGCTGCCGAAGCCGGGCTTTGCGCGGCGGGAGGCGAAGCGCGGTCGCGCGGCGGCGACATTGGAAGGGAGGCCCCACGAAGGGAGGCTCCACGAAGGGAGGCCCCACGAGGGAAACCCGCGGTTTCCTCCCAACTCCCAACTCCCAACATCTAAGATCGCAGCCGTGAGCGAACCGATCGACGAGCTGCGCGCTGTCGTCGCGGCGGCGGCGCCGTCGGGGCCGGAGCTGACGAGCTACCTCGCCTTGGTCCGGCAGCGTGCCTATGCGGTCACCGACGCTGAGGTGGATGCACTCAAGGCGGCCGGTCTCTCCGAGGATGAGATCTTCGAGCAGACCGTCGTCGCTGCGATCGACGAAGGGCTCCGGCGACTCGACGCCGCCGAGCGGGTGATCGGATGAGGCTCGCGGTCGTCGATCATGGCCACGCCCCCGGCGAGGCGGCGATGCTGGCCGAGATCCGCGAACGGAGCGGACGGGAGCCGCTTGGAGTCGTCAAGACGCTGCTCTACCGGCCCGAGCTCTTCGGCCTGCCGTTCTCGGATGCGCTCGACAAGGTGATGCGCGGCCCGTCGGACTGGAGCGCCGGCGAACGCGAGCTCTTCGCGGGGTTCACGTCCCTGCTCAACCAATGCCTCTTCTGAACGGGTTCCCACGGCGCAGTTGCGTCGTACGCGCTCGGTGAAGAGGTCTGGAACGCGGTGGTCGCCGACTGGCGGACCGCACCGCTGCGGCCGGAGCTCGCCGCGACGCTGATCTTCCTCGAGAAGCTGACGCTACGCCCGGAGGAGCTCGAGCCGGCCGACGCCGATGCCGTGCGCGCCGCCGGTGTCTCGACCGCTGCGCTGCGTGACGCTGCCACGGTCTCCTCGCTGTTCAACATGATCGTCCGCCTCGCCGATTCGTTCGGCTGGGACGTGCCGACGTGGGAGAGCCTGCAGGTCCGTGCCCCGGCGATGCTCGAGGGCGGTTACGCGATCGGCGCGATCCGAAAGCGCTAGCCGGTCTCTCTGAGTCGATCGAGTGTCGGGTAGAGCAATCGGTAGCGGGCGTAGCCGTGCTCGTACGCCTCGGTCCAGTCCGGCTCGGGCTCGATCCGGTCGCGGACGTGGACACAACGCCGCACCGCGTCGTGGGCGTCGGCGAAGACGCCCGCACGAACGCCGGCGAGCAGGGCGGCCCCGAACGCCGAGCCCTCCTCCGAGGCTGTGCGCTCGAGCGGCAGGTCGAGCACCGACGCGACGATGCGCAGCCAGATCGCGCTGCGGGCGCCGCCGCCGGAGACGCGGCCGGCGTCCGGTTCGGCACCGAGCGTCCGGAGCAGCTCGAGCGAGTCACGCAGGCCGTAGGCGACTCCTTCCAGCATCGCGCGCCAGAGCGCGCCGCGATCGTGCCGCAGCGCCAGTCCCGTGAACGCGCCACGCGCGTCCGGATCTGGATAGGGCGTGCGCTCGCCGGCGAGATAGGGCGCGAAGAGCAGGCCTTCGGTCCCGGGAACCCAGTGCGCGGCCTCCGTATCGAGCGCGGCGTAATCGCCGGTCAAGGCGCCCCGCAGCCACGCGGCCGAGCCGGCGGCGCTCAGCATCACACCCATCGCCTGCCAGGTAGCAGGCACTGCGTGGCAGAAGACGTGAACGCGCGCCTCGGCATCGGGCGCATACGCGGGCAGGACGGCCAACACGACCCCCGACGTGCCGAGCACGACGGAGACGGGGCCCGGCGCGTCGATGCCGACCCCGAGCGCGGCCGCCGCCTGGTCGCCGGCGCCGGCGATCTCGGTTGCCTCATGTGCCGTCGGGAGCCAGTCGAGCGGCACTTCGAGAGCCGCGCACACCTCCTCCGACCAGCAACGACGGCCGACATCGAAGAGCAGCGTCCCCGACGCATCGGCGGCGTCGATCGCGCGCTCGCCGGTCAGGCGGAAGCGGACGTAGTCCTTCGGCAGCAGCACGTGACGGATCCGCGCATACGTCTCCGGCTCGTTGGTGCGCAGCCAGAGCAGCTTCGGCGCCGTGAATCCGGTCAGCGCACGGTTGCCGGTCAGCTCGATCAGCCGCTCGAGCCCGACCCGTCGCTCGATCTCCGCGCACTCGGCGGCGGTGCGCTGGTCGTTCCAGAGGATCGCGGGCCGCAGAACCCGGTCGGCGTCGTCAAGCACGACCAGACCGTGCATCTGACCGGAGAGGCCGATCGGCCCGTCCGGGAGGCGCGCAAGGCACGCCTGCGCCGCGCGCCACCAGTCTTCGGGATCCTGCTCCACCCAGCCCGGCCGAGGCATCGCGAGCGGATATGTCTCGTCGGCGGTCGCGACCACGTCGCCGTCGGGTGAGATCGCGACTCCCTTGACCCCCGACGTGCCGACGTCGAGCCCTATGAGGACGTCAGGCACCCAGCGCGGCGTAGACCAGTTCGTACGCGCGGACGGCGTCCTTTTCCTGCTGCGCCTCCCTCAGAGCTACATCGTCGATGCGTGAGGCGACTCCGTCGATGAAGCGCCATTGCAGCACCGAGCGCTCGACCGCTCCCACGGCGTCCTCGGTGTACGGGTAGAGATCGAAGCCGAGGCGCTCGCCATTGTCGCCGTACCCGACACGGCCTAGCTCGAGCGCGAGCTCCAGGGTCTCCATGAACGCGGTCGCGCCCACCATGTTGTCGTCGTCGAACGTGCCCCAGCCGGAGTTCGCGTGCAGGTGGCCGAGCAGGCCGTCCGCGGCGAGCAGCGCGGCGTACTCGGCGAGGTTCTCGCCGTTCATGATCAGGTGCTGCCAGTCCATGTTGACGCTGACGTTGTCGATGCCCTCGCGCCGGAGCGTGTGGATCACGTGCAGCGTCATGCCGACGTTGCGCATCAAGATCTTCATCGCAGGCTCGGAGTTCTTGTGCTCGAGAAAGACGGTGACGCCGCGGTCGCGGGCGTACTGCGCAGACTCGCCGACGCCGTCGATGAACCGTGCCCAGGACGTCGCGTACGGGGTCTGGAACGGATAGTTGTAGCCCTCGATGCCGGGCCAGATGATCATGTGCGCGCCGACCTCGGCAGCGAGGTCGATCGCCTCGCGCGTCAGGGCTAGCGCCTCGGCACGCGTTCCGTCGTCGGGTGACGAGAAGCCGCCCTTCGCGAACCGTGGGTCGAGGTGCAGGCCGCTGGCGACGCAGTAGATGCCGTGGCCGTCGAGCGCCGCTCGGACGTCGTCCAGGTTGTCGCCCGAGAGCTCCTGCGGGTAGTGGAATTCGTAGTCGTCGATCAGGTCGCCGAGCCCGGCGACGGCGGTTTCGACCTTGCTGACAGTCGGGGCGCCGGCGAGCTCGGGCTTGTAGCCACCCGGGTTGAAACGGGTCGCCATCGCGCCAAAGGCCCAGATTCCCAATGATGTCTTCATCGGCGCGACCCTATCTCACTGACTTCCTTGCAGTCACAAACCTGACTTCCTTGCAGTCACAAACTTGACTTGCAGCGTCGGATTCGGCAACTTGGCGTCTACTGGCCCCCCGTAGAGCCCAACGAAGGAGACTATCTTGAAGAGAGCTTTCCGCAGGCCGACGGTCCTTGCGCTCATTGCGCTTGCGATCGCGAGCCTTGCTGTGCTCGTCGTGGCGAGCGCCTCGGCGAGCACCAAGAAGAAGACGGCGAGCGTCCAGGTCTGCGTGTTGCTCCCGGACACGAAGTCCTCCGTCCGCTGGGTGCAGTTCGACGCGCCCGACCTGAAGGCGGCCTTCAAGGCGGCTGGCGTCAGTGCTTCGATCAACAACGCCCTCAACGACCCGCTCAAGCAGAAGGCACAGGCGCAGGCCTGTATCGCCGCGGGCGCCACGGTCGTGATCGAGACCGCGCTTGACAACGGCTCCGCCGCGTCGATCGAGAAGCTCTTCACCTCGAAGGGCGGCAAGGCGATCGACTACGACCGCCAGGTGACCGGCGGGACCGCCTCGGTGTACGTGACCTTCGACGGCGTGGCAGTCGGCAAGGCTCAGGCCGCCGGCGTGATCGCCGCGATGAAGGCGAAGGGGACCTACCCGGGCGGCACGGTCGCCCAGCTCTGGGGCGGCCAGACTGACCAGAACGCGTTCTGGTTCCAGGCCGGCAACAACAAGGTCTTCAACCCGCTCTTCGCAACCAAGAAGATCAAGCGGGGCCCGCAGCGGTTCGTGCCCGACTGGGACGCGAACAATGCGGCGACCATCTTCAACCAGTTCCTGGTGAAGACGAACAACCACATCCAGGGCGTGCTGGCGGCGAACGACAACATCGCCGGTGCGGTCATCGCCGATCTGAAGGCGAAGCACCTCCCGCCGCTCCCGCTCTCCGGGCAGGACGCGTCGGTGGCGGGTGTCCAGAACATCATCTCCGGCTGGCAGACGGGCACGGTGTACAAGTACGTGCCTGACGAGGCGAAAGCTGTTGCAGATGCCGCGATCGCGCTCCTCAAGGGCAAGAAGCCGGTGACGAACGGGACCCGGCCGAACGGCAAGCATCCGGAGCCGACCAACGCACTGCCGGTCGTCTGGATCACCAAGGCCAACTACAAGCGCCTTTTCAAGGACAAGTTCCTGAAGGCGACCGACGTGTGCGTCGGCGAGTTCAAGCAGTACTGCAAGTAGCAAGTAAGTAGGATCACGCACGATCCGTGGTGGAGGCGCCTCTCGGGGCGCCTCCACCACGGATAAACGCCGATGAGCGAGAGCCCCCTTCTTCAACTCCGCGGAATCACGAAGACCTTCGGTTCGGTCGAGGCGTTGACCGACGTCGACTTCGAGGTCAACAACGGCGAGGTGATGGCGCTGGTCGGCGACAACGGCGCCGGCAAGTCGACGCTGATCAAGTGCATCGCCGGCACCCATGCCTACGACGGTGGGCAGATCTTCTTCGAGGGCCAGGAGGTGAGTATCCATGGCCCGAAGGACGCGGCCCGCCTCGGAATCGAGGTCGTCTACCAGGACCTCGCGCTCTGCGACAACCTCGACGTCGTCCAGAACATGTACCTCGGCCGCGAGGTGAACAAGTGGCAGATCCTCAACGAGGCGGCGATGGAGCACACCACCGCCTCGACGCTCAAGAGCCTCGCGGTGACGACGATCTCCTCGATCCGGCAACCCGTGGCGACCCTCTCCGGGGGCCAGCGCCAGTCCGTCGCCGTGGCGAAGGCCGTGCAATGGAACTCGAAGCTCGTAATCCTCGACGAGCCGACCGCTGCTCTCGGCGTCGCGCAAACCGAACAGGTGCTCGCGCTCGTCCGTCGCCTCGGCGAGCAGGGGCTCGCGGTCGTGATCATCTCGCACAACCTGCACGACATCTTCGAGACGGCGGACCGGATCACGGTGCTCCGGCTCGGCCGGAACGTCGGCATCTTCGACCGCCGCACGACGACGCAACAGGCGGTCGTCGAGGCGATCACGGCAGGCGTGCCCACGAAGGTCTCGGGCATCCAGCAGGCGCCGGCCGTCGGAGACGGTGCAGCATGACGTCTGCGGACGTCGTCGGCCCCGACCGCCCGAAGCCGCTCGAGGAAGAACAGCTCCCCGGCGGCCTCGCAGGTCTCTACCACAGGGCCTGGTTCAACGTCAGGACGGGCAACCTCGGCTCAGGGCCGATCATCGTCGGCGAGATCCTCGTCGTCATCCTCTTCGGCCTGACGGCGACGAACTTCTTCACCGCCGTCAACTTCACCAACCTGATCAATCAGATGGCCGGCACGGCGATGCTCGCCTTCGGCGTCGTCTTCGTCCTGCTGCTCGGCGAGATCGACCTCTCGATCGGGTACCTCGCGGGTATCGGAGCACTCATCGTCGCGGAGCTGCAGCTGCCGGGCAGCGGCCACCAGCTGAACGGCATCCTCGCGATGGTGCTGGCGGTTGCCGCTTGCGCGCTGATCGGCGGTGTGCAGGGCTCGATCGTCGCGTACGTCGGCGTGCCGTCGTTCGTCGTCACGCTCGGTGGGTTCCTGATCTGGCAGGGCGTGATCCTGAACACGCTCGAGCAGCGCGGCACGATCATCATCCAGGACCGCTGGATCAACTACACCGACAGCTACGCCTTCTCGCACGTTGGCGGCTACCTGGTCGCGCTGATCATCACGGCGCTTTATCCCCTCAGCATCGTGTACAGGCGAGTCGCCGCCCGCGGCACGCAGATCGCCAAGGTCAACTGGACCGGCTTCGCGGTGAAGACGGTGGGGATCGCCGTCGCCGCGTTCGGCACGGTCGCGATCGCCAACCATGGCAAGGTGATCGCGACGTCGCTCGGACTCCCCCTCTCGGGCGTGATCGTGATCGTCTTCTTCATCCTGCTGACGTTCCTGGCGAAGTGGACGACGTTCGGACGTCACGTGTACGCGGTCGGCGGGAATGCGGAGGCCGCCCGTCGTGCCGGCATCAACGTGCCGCGCATACGCGTCCTCGTCTTCATGCTCTCCGGTGCCACGGCCGCGATGGGCGGGATCATCTTCGCCTCGCAGGTGAACTCGGTGGCGTTGACGTTCCCGCCGGGCAACCTGCTGCTGAACGCGATCGCGTCGGCGGTGATCGGCGGTGTCAGCCTCTTCGGCGGCCGCGGCGAAGTGCGCGGCGCGCTGCTCGGCGCCGTGCTGATCGGCACGCTCCAGAATGGGCTGAACACGCTCAGCGTCTCGAACGGCTGGATCTACATCATCACCGGGCTCGTGCTCCTCGGCGCCGTGACGCTCGACACGGTCGCGGTTCGCCTCCAGGCCCGCTCCGGCCGCTAGCTCACCTCGCTCGACGCGTCGGCGTCGGCTACTTGTTCCGGTCGCGGCGAGCGGGCAGTACGCGGTATTTCAGGACCAGCCCGAAGCCGGCGAGCGAGAGGAACGTGCCGACGGACGCGGATCCGCTCACGTAGACGATCCCGCCGAGGAGGATGAGCAGCGCACCGATCACGGTGCCTGCGGTGGGGGTCTGGAGCCGTTGGAGCAAGGCCGCCAGCATGTCAGTCGGCGAGCTTGTGCCGCACGAGTTTGCCGACCTTCGTGCCGAGCGTGCGGCCCGCCGCGACGTCGGCCGAGAGCTCGGTGCCTCGGTCGGCGCCCTGGGTCGCAGCGCGGGCGGTCTGTCCCGCGAACGAGTGTCCGGTGAGCGCGGTGAGTACCCCGCCTGCGGCGTAGGCGAAGGCACTGTCGCCGGAAGCCCAGCCCGGTGACGCGGGCGTGGGGGCGAGCGCAGTCCAGCGGTCGCCGGGAACCCAGCGGCCGGCACGCAGGACGAGCTGCTGCCCGCCGACGCTCTTGATCAGACCGGGGACGAGCGGCAGCTGGTTGTTGAAGGCGAGGTAGCGAATCATCGAGATCGGCCGCGGCGACTGGTATGCGCGCTTCGAGCCCCAGGCAGCGATTGCTGCATCGTGCAGCGCGCCGTTGAGCGCGAAGTAGAGCCGCACGTCACTCCGTAGGCCTGCAGCCGCGTTCGTCGGGGACGGCAGTGACGTGGCAAGGGCATTCCACCCGGCCGGGGATGGGTCGACGCTCGACGGCCGGCGTCGGCCCGAGGTCGCCCGGATCGCCGTGACCGCCGCCTGCCTGTACGAGGCGCTCGACGGTACGCCCAGCGGCGGAGGCCCTGGATCGAGCTTGAGGGCCTTTCGCAACGGCGCGAGCGCGAACCCGCGGACGCGGCCCCACTGGCTCCCCTCGAAGCTCTGGATCTGGGTCGGGACGCCGGCGACGCCTTTCGTCCCGAGAGCGAGCGGCTGCCAGAACGTCGCGTCGTGCACCGTGGATCCCGGCTGGCTCACGATGAGTGGTGCGTTCATCGGCACGTAGCTCGGGTCCTCGTAGTGCAGCCTCTCCAGCGCACCGTCGTTGCGACCGAAGGCGACGGCCGCGGCGGCGATGCGATTCCCGAGCGCGGCCGGAGAATCGCCGGTAGTGCTCGTGAAGTCCGGTGAGTAGCAGAGCGAGCGCAACTGGTTGGTCAGCAGCGCAAACGTGGCGTCGAGGTTGGCGTTGAGCGATGCACGCCAGAGGAGCAGGCGATAGGCCGCATAACTGATCGCTGTGTCGCGCGCCGACTGCACGTCCGTCGCGTGCTGCTTCTCGGTCACGAAGTAGCCGCGCGCCTGCGGGTCGTATGCGGCCCAGGCGTCCCACATCGCGGCGGAGAGGTGGAACAGGTCCCGCGCCTCCACCGGTTCGGTCGCGCGGCCCGCTCTGAGCGCGGCGACCGCCGCCTCGTCCCAGCGCTCCGCGATCGACCGGCCGCCGCTTGGCGTGCAGTTCGCCAGTTGATAGGGGGTCGAGGCCGCGCTTGTCGTCACGGGCGCCGGTGTGGTGATCTCGAGGATCTGGTCTGCCTTGACGCCGGCGGAGCGGCTCTCACCGCCCCATGGGTAGCGGACGGTGACCAGCCGGGCGCTCGTCGCCTTGCCGAGGCCGAAATGCAGGCGCGGATCCTCGGAGGAGAGATAGCTGCTCCCTGCCTGCACTTCGCGGACGAGCCTCCGCCCGTCCGGCAGGACGACCGTGACGAGCGCGCCGGGCGAGAACCGGGACAGCTGCACATCGAGCCAGTGGCCGCTCGCGCCGGTGGGACGGAGGAGAGCGAGCTTGCCGCCGATCGTGTTGATCGCGATCTCCATCCGGCCGTCGTTGTTCACGTCTGCCGCGGCGAGGCCGCGCCCGTTCAGGCGAAGCCCACCCGAGCCGAACACCGCCTTGGCGTTGCCGAACTGCCGCTTCGGCGTCGGCGCCGCAACCGGACTCAGCACGCGGACCTGCTCGGCGTCGGTCGAGAGCTTCGTCACCGGGATCGCACCCGCCGCGAGCACGAGCTGCGGCGATCGGGTGTTCCACAGGTCGACCCACGAGGCGCCCCAGCCGGCGAAACCGCTGCCGAGTGCCGGATCGAAGGTCGGGCGCGCGTCCGCAAACGAGGGCGATGCCGCGCCCGCCAGTCCGCGGAAGGCCGCCGACGGCTCGTTGCGAGAGTTGGTGACGAACAGGTCGGGACGGCCGTTCGCCCCGACGCTCGTCGCGATGCCCATGCCGGCATACTCGTCCGCGACCCCCTCGGCGGCGCCCCGCTCGTCGAAGCGGAAGCCCAGCCCCGCCGGATCCGCCGCTGCCCCTCCGGGCCAGGGAACGTTCACGTAGAGCTGGTTCGGATCCTCATCGTTTGCCACGTAGAGGTCCGGGCGGCCATCCCCGTTCGTGTCCGTGAAGACGGCGCCGAGGCCATGCCGCGGCTCGGCCGACTCGAGGCCGGCCTGGACGCCGACTTCGCGGAACCGCGCCCGTCCGTTGGCGTCGTTGCCCTCGTTGAGATAGAGCAGATCCCGCACGCCGGCGAAATTCGTCGGGAAGCCTGCGAGGGAGTTCGGGACCGGGTCGTTCGGATCGGTGTAGCCGGCGACGAACACATCGGGCCTGCCGTCCCCGTTGACGTCGGCGATCGCGGCACCCGTGTACCAGCCGGAAGCGTTCATCCCGGCCGCGGCTGCGCCCTCGCTGAAGGTGCCGTGGCCGGTGTTCCAGAGCAGGTCGACGCCGGTCGTGGTCGTCACCACCAGATCCGGGTGACCGTCGCCGTTGAGATCACCCGCCACGCAGCCGTTCCCCTGGACCCGCAGGTCCGCGTGAGCTCGACCGCTCACGTCGCTGAACCTGCCGCGCCTGTTTTCGAACAACGCCGTTGCAGGCGGGCCGCCGTGGCTCTCCCAGCCCGCGAGGTCGGCGCTGGCGTAGGAGTTGACGGCGAACAGGTCGATCCAACCGTCGTCGTTGTAGTCGAGCCAGCAGACGCCTCCACCCATCATCGCCCGGTAGTCGTTGGAGACGCCGAACCTGAACGACCCTTGCTGGAAGTCGAGGCCGGAGCTCGCCGCCACGTTCGTCAGTCGGTGGCCGGGCGGGACAGGAGCGGTGGGAACGGCCTCGATCGCCGGTGGCTGCGTTGCGGCGCCGAGCGCCCAGCCGCCATTCACCTGATGCAGGCGATACGTGTTGCCGGCGAGCTGCGCGACGGCGAGCGGCGGGTTCTGGTCCTTCCCCGGCTCGAGCCAGAGCTTGATGCGGTCACCGGTGTTCACGTGGATGCCGGGGCTGACCACCAGGTCGCGTGCGATCGTGCGCGCGATCGGCTGCGTCAACTGCGACTGGACGCCGCGCGACGGCAGCACGTCGACCGGAGGCAGTGGTCCGGCGACGGCGACGGGTGCGGCGAGCGGCGCCGCCGGTGCGTTCAGCAGGAGCAGCAGCGCGACGAACGCCGCCAGCGCCACCGGCGCGGCGATCAGCACGTTGCGGGCGGGGATGCGTGCCCAGGCGCGCGCTGCGAGCGCACCGAAGGGCTGCGCCAGGCAGACGAGCGCCAGCGAGCTGAGCAGCGCGACCTTCGTCCAGTACTCCGTCCGCAGCGGGGCGATCAGCACCGTCGCGAGCAGTCCGATCGAGACGGCGTAGACGATGCGCGCGCGCGGCCCGCGCGGGGCAGTCTTCGGGTCGGTGATCATGAAGAAGAGAAAGACGAGCACCTCCGGAGAGGTGACCAGCACGAGCCAGAAGTGGATCCCGGAGATGGGGCCGAGATGCCAGCGGGCGGTCATCTCGTGACCCGCGAGCGCGAGCACCCCGATTCCGGCCGCGAAGGCGATCCAGAACGAGATCGCCACGCGCAGCAACGAGAGCCGCGAGAGGATCGTGAAGCCGCCGGCGAGAATCACCGCGAGCGCGAGGACGAGCCAGGCGGACATCGGCCCCCACCAGAAGTCCAGCGGCTCGGCCCGGGTGACGGGGAGGATCAGGAAGCAGAGGACGAGGCCGATGTTCGACGGGTTGAAGATGTGATTGCCCCGCCAGGCGATCAGGTGCTTGGAGAGCAGGGATACCGCGGCGGTTCCGGCGAAGATCCACCAACCTCGCAGCGACCACCAGTCGCCGTGCTGCGTCCCCGGGACCCGCAGCACGAAGGCGACACCGTTGCCGGTGAGCATCGCGCTCGCCGGCCACATCAGCACGTGTTGGGTCCGCGCAGCGATGCCGATCTCCAGGACGGCGCAGGTCAGGATCGCGATCAGGATCTGGGCAATCGAGACCCGGAAGTGGAACCCGACCTGCCCGATCACCTGCAACGAGATGATCGTCGCGGCCAGGTGCAGCCGGGGGTCGCGGAGCTTCGGGAGCACCACCGGATAGGGCGTCCCCCGGATCACGACCGCAGTCATCGGCGGGATGGTAGTGCGCCCTCTACGATCGTCGCATGAATCTTTTCCGTGCCCGCGCGATCGTCGATTTCGTCGTCTCGGAGGCGCCGGCGCCGGTCTCGGTGTTCGTCGCGGATGCCCACGGCGAGCTGGTCGCAGCGGCGACGATGGACGGTGCCGCACCCGACACCCGTCTGAACGCCCAGCGAAAGGCCTACACGGCTGCGCGCAGCGACGCACGTACGACGCGCGAGCTTGCCGAGAAGGCGCGCGCCGACGCCGTCGAGCGCGCGAGCTTCGATCCGTTCTTCACCTTCTTCCTCGGCGGCGTCGCGGTCTTCGAGGGCGATCGTCGGATCGGGGCCGTGGGGGTCAGCGGCCTTCCGGGCGAGGTCGACGAGAGTCTTGCGCTGCGCGCTATCGAACGATCAGCGGATCACTGAAGACGTCGAACTCGTCGCGGCTCCGTGTCGAGAACTCCGACACGACGGCTCCGTCGGCTCCTGCCTGGAACCAGTGCAGCGTGTCCGGTTGGATCGTGAACTGCTCGCCCGGTGAGAGCACGATCTCGCCGCGGCCGGCGACGTGGAGGTGCACCGTCCCGAGCCGGCAGCGGAACGTCTCTTCCTTGCCGGGATCGGTCCCGATCGGCGGATGGCGGTGTTCGGGGCAGACCTGCTCCGGGAAGAGGACCAGCTCCTTGGCGCAGACACGCTCGGTGTTCACGTAGACGACGAGCTGCAGGCCGATCTCCTCGAGACGGCCAAGGCCGAAGTCGGCCACTTCGATGCCGACGCGTTCGGCGGGTGTCAGGACGACGCCGGCGCGCTCGAGCATCGCTGCGGCTCGTTCGCGCGCCTCGGCGTCGGTCATAGCGTGACGGGTGAGCCGCTCGTCGCCGACTCGTGCAGCGCCTCGAGCGTCCGCGCCTGCCCCATCGCATCGTCGCGGCCGAGCAGCAGCGTCCCCTCGCCGCGGATCGCGTCGCTCAGATTCTCGAGCTCGAGCCGGTAGGAGTCCGCCGGCTCGAGCTCGATCAGCTCGACGCCGTCGTCGCGCCGTAGCTCGATCACCGGTTTCGTGCAGTGCCATGGGTCGTCGAGGAAGAGCGAGCCCTCGCTGCCGATCGCTTCGAGCTCGTCGCGGTTCGCGAGCGCCGTGCCGCAGTCGAACGTCGCGAGTACGTTCCCCGGAAAGCGAAGCACGCCGGTGAACAACCAGTCCGTGCCCGACGGCCCGTACCACGCGTCGCCGAATACCCGCTCGGGCTCGCCGCCGAGCAGTCGTGAGCCGCTGACGTTGTAACAGCCGACGTCCATCAGTGCGCCGCCCTCGACGTCGGTACGCAGCCGGATGTTCGACTCGTCGTACAGGCCGTAGCCGAACGTGGAGCGGATCAGGCGCAGCTCGCCGATCGCGCCGACCGTGACCAGCTCGACCAACCGGGCGGTCTGCGGGTTGTGCCGGTACATGAAGGCCTCGCTGAGCAGGCGTCCGGTCCGCTCCGCGGCGTCGAATGCCTCGGCGACCTCGTTCGGGTGCCGCGACAGCGGCTTCTCGCAGAGGACGTGCTTGCCGGCTTCGACTGCGCGGATCGACCATTCGCAATGCATGGTGTTCGGCAGCGAGATGTAGACCGCCTCGATCTCGTCGTCGGCGAGCAGCGCGTCGTACGTGCCGTACGCGCGCTCGATCGCCCACTCCTTGGCATAGGTCTCGGCTCGTGACTGCTCTCGGCTGGCGACGGCGACGAGGTGGACCTTTGCCGAGGCATGCGCGCCCGGGATCACCTTCCGGTTGATGTCGGCGGTCGAGATGATTCCCCACGTCACCGGGTCGGCCATGCGCTTACTATCGCGGAATGGGTGAGATCGGTGTCGGGATGCTCGGCTACGCGTTCATGGGGAAGGCCCACTCGAACGCGTTCAAGAAGCTCGCGTACATCACGTGGCCGCCGCCGCTCGAGCCGAAGCTCGTCGGGATCGCGGGCCGCAACGCCGAGGCCGTCGAGGAGGCCGCGCGCCGGTACGGCTATGAGTATGCGACGGGCGACTGGCGCGAGCTGATCGAGGACGACCGGATCGGCCTGTTCGACAACGGCGGGCCGAACTCGTTGCACGCCGAGCCGACGATTGCGGCCGCGCAGGCGGGCAAGCATGTGATCTGCGAGAAGCCGCTCGGGCGCGACGCGGCCGAGAGCTACGACATCTGGCAGCGGGTGGCGGCGACGGGCGTCAAGCACCTCTGCGGGTTCAACTATCGGTTCGTGCCGGCCGTTCGTCTTGCGCGGGAGATGATCGACGCGGGCGAGTTGGGGGAGATCCGCCATTTTCGCGGCCGCTACCTGCAGGACTGGGGCGACGACGCGTCACTCGACACGTGGCGCTTTCAGCCCGGCGAGGCGGGCTCGGGCGCCCTCGGGGACCTCGGCACGCATGTCGTCGACCTGGCGCGCTTCCTGGTCGGGGAGGTGGAAGCGGTGGCCGGCTTCGCGAAGACGTTCGTCGCGGGCCGAACCGTCGACGATGCAATCGAGGCGGCCGTGGAGTTCGGCAGCGGCGCAGTCGGGACGATCGAGGCGACCCGGCTCGCGCTCGGCCGTCGCAACGCCTTCCAGTGGGAGATCAACGGCTCGAAGGGCTCGCTGGCGTTCGACATGGAGCGCCTCAACGAGCTGCAGGTCTTCCGGGCCGACGGCGACCGCGCCCGTGGGTTCAAGACGGTGCTCGTCTCCGAGGCGGATCATCCGTTCTGGGAGCACTGGTGGCCGCCGGGGCACATCGTCGGCTGGGGCGACACGTTCGTGCACGAGGTGCACCACTTCCTGCAGGCGATCGTCGACGACTCGGACGTGGCCCCGTACGGCGCGACGTTCGAGGACGGCTACCGCGCCTCCGAGGTCTGCGACGCGATCGTGCGCTCGGGCGAGACCGGCGCGCGCATCCGCGTCGAGTACCGGACGCTCTAGCCCCTGGAACCTCGTTCGAACCCGGTTCGAACCACGTTCGAGAGTCTGGGCTACTCCGAGAGCACGAGCGTGGCCTTGCCGGACGAGTGGGCGAAGGCGTCGGCGAAGCGGTCGAGCGGGACCCGCAGGCCGACCACTTGCTCAAGCGCGTCCTGCCAGCGCTCGCGCGCACGGTCGAGCGCTTCCAGGCCGGTGAGCCAGTCCTGGCGTTGCGCGCTGACGCTCCCGAAGACGACCCGGTTCTCGAGCACCGCGTCGACCCCGAGCACCGGCCCGTCGAGCGTCAACGTCTGCTCGCGGCCGTCGATGCCGATCAGGCACGCGACGCCTCCTCGCCGGAGCAGCGCGAGGCTGTCCGCCATCAGCTGGGCATTGCCAACCGCTTCGACGACCAGATCGAAGCTGCCGAGCTCCGAGAGCGGCGTATCGCGCGTCGACACGTAGCTCGCGCCGCACGCCTCGACAACCGCGTTGGCCGGCTCGAGGGACGCAGTCCACACCTCGATGCCTTCGAGCCGGAGCAGGAGCGTCGTCAGCATCCCGATCGCTCCCCCGCCGATCACGAGCGCGCGTTCCAGCCGCCACGGCTGCCTGCCGGCGATCACGCGGGCGTGACGCAGCGCTCGTGCGCACACCGATGTCGGTTCGCCGAGCACGCCGAGCCGACCGAGCGCCGGCGGCACTCGGATCAGCTCGTCGGCCGACTCAGTAACCGCCTCGCGTGCAAACCCGTCCAGGCGGGTGATGCCACGCTCGCTGTAGTCGCCGGTGAAGCACGCGTCGGGAGAGTCGTCTGCGCAGGCACGGCAGTGGCCGCAGGAGCGCCGCACGGTTGCTGCGACCAGATCGCCGCGGGAGAAGCCGTCTCCGTCGCGCGTCGTGATCGCGAGCACCTCGTGGCCGAGCACCAGACGCGACGAGCCTTCCGGCGGAACGCCGAACAGCCCGTGAGCGATCTCGCGGTCGGTCCCACAGACGCCGACCTCGAGCACCCGCAGCGGCACCTCACCCGGGCGTGGCTTGACGTCCGGCACGTCCTCGACGCGAGCCGAATCTGCGACGCCCGGCTGCGTGACGAGTGCCTGCACTACGCCGCTGTCAGGCCGCCGTCGATCACCAGCACGCTGCCGGTGACGAACGCAGCACGGTCGGAGGCGAGGTACGCAACGGAGTCGGCGATCTCCTCGGGGGTGCCGAGCCGGCCCATCGGCTGCCGCTGGCGGAGGGCGTCGAGCGACTCGCCCGACTCCTCGACCAGCCGGCGCACCCAGGGCGAGTCGACAGTGCCGGGGCAGACGGCATTGACGCGGATCCCGTCGCCCACGTGGTCGATCGCGAGCGCCCGGGTGAGCGATACGACTGCGCCCTTCGATGCGGAGTAGGCGGCCCGGTTGCGCAACCCCACGAGAGCTGCGACCGACGCGACGTTGACGATCGAGCCGCCGCCGCGCGCGATCATGCCGGGGATCGCGTGCTTGCAGCAGAGGAACGTGCCGCGGGCGTTGACGGCGAAGACGTTCTCCCACACCTCGAGCGGCGTTTCCGGAGCGTTCGTCGTCGAGCCGATGCCCGCGACGTTGATCAGCACATCGACGTCCGCCATCGCAGGCGCCACCTGCTGCTCGTCGCGCACGTCGAGCCCGAGCGCCTGCGCGCCGAGCTCGGACGCGACCGCCCCGGCGGACTCGAGTGACGCGTCACTGACCACTACCTCGAAGCCGTCGGCGACGAGCCGGCGCGCTACCGCCGCCCCGATGCCCGAACCGCCGCCCGTCACCAGAGCTCTCGTCATCGTGCAAGCTTCGCCGAATGAGCCTGGACGTGGCGATCGATGTGCGGGCGAAGCTCGGAGAGGGGCCACGCTGGGACGCGCGCACGCAACGTCTGCTCTGGGTCGACATCGAAGGACGCGCGCTCCACGTCTGGGATCCTGCCCGAGGCAGCGACCGGGCAATCGGCCTCGACAACCGACCCGGCTCCGCGGCGCCGATGGCGGACGGCCGCGTCCTGGTCGCGCTGGCCGACCGGTTGGTCGCGCTCGATCTCGAGGACGAGTCGCTCGAGACGCTGTGCGTCGTTCCCCACGAAGCCGACATGCGGCTGAACGACGGCGCGTGCGATCCCGCGGGTCGGTTCTGGGTCGGCAGCATGGAGCTGGCCGAAGGCCCGGACCGGGCCGCGCTGTACCGCTTTGCCGGAGGCGAGCTCGAGGTCGTCCTCGATCGCGTCTCGCTCTCGAACGGTCTTGCCTGGTCGTCCGACGCACGGCTTCTCTACTACGTCGACTCGCTCACCTACCGCGTCGATGTCTTCGACTTCGACTTGGAGACGGGGACGGCAAGCGACAGGCGGCCGTTCGCAGTGATCGAGCGCGGCGCCGGCGTGCCGGACGGGCTGGCGATCGACGACGAGGGCGGCGTCTGGGTCGGCCTCTGGGCCGGTTCTGCGGTTCGCCGGTTCGCCGCGGACGGCCGGCTCGATCGCGTGATCGAGGTTCCAGCGGAGCGCGTGACCGCCTGTGCGTTCGGCGGCGCCGACCGTCGCTCGCTCTTCATCACCACGGCGGCGCCCGACGGCCGGGTCTACGTGACGGATGCCCAGATCGCCGGCCCGGCGGCGAACGTCTTTCACGCGGGTCCCGAGCGCAGGACGGCGCCCTCGGACGCCGAGCCGACGAGCGAGCGGTAGCGCGCGAAGACACCGCCGGCAACCGGCGAGTCCGGCGCTTGCCAAGCCGCGCGCCGCGCGGCGAGCTCCTCGTCGTCGAGCTCGAGCGAGAGCGACTTCGCATCGACGTCGATCGAGATCGTGTCGCCGTCCCGCACGAGCGCGATCGGCCCGCCTCGTGCCGCCTCGGGCGACACGTGGCCGATCATCAACCCTCGGGTTGCCCCCGAGAAGCGCCCATCCGTGACCAGGGCCACCGAGTCGCCGAGCCCGGCGCCGACCACGGAAGCGGTGACGCTCAGCATCTCGCGCATCCCGGGGCCGCCGGCGGGACCCTCGTACCGGACGACGAGCACGTCGCCGGCCGTCGCCGAGCCCGACCGGACCGCGTCCGCGCACGCCTCCTCGCTGTCGAACACGCGCGCCGGGCCCGAGTGCCGACGTCGGGTTGTGCCCGAGACCTTCACGAGGCTCCCGTCGGGGGCGAGGTTCCCGCGCAGCGCGTACAGCGCGCCGCTCGTCCGGAACGGATGGGCGGCGTCGAAGAGCACCTCACCGTCAGGCTCGGCGGCCAGTGCGGTCGACTCGGCGAGGGAGTCGCCCGTCACGGTCGGCGCGCCGCCGTCGATGTGGCCGCTCCGGATGAGCTCCCGGATGAGGGTGGCACTGCCGCCGGCGCGACTGAACTCCTCGGCGGTGTGTGTCCCCGACGGCGTCAGGCTGGCGAGGACCGGCGTCCGCTCCCCGATCTCGGCCAGCTCGTCGAGCCTCAGCGGCACGCCGGCCTCATTGGCGATCGCGAGCAGGTGGAGCACGCCGTTCGTCGAGCCGCCGCTCGCGGCTACGCCCGCCATCGCGTTCAGCAGCGAGCGGTGGGTGAGGAAGCGGCGGGCGGTGACGCCCTCGCCCACGAGCCGAACCGCGAGTGCGGCCGCTGCCTGGGCAGCGGTGCCCTTCGCGTCCTCGTCGTCGGCGGGGATCAGTCCGTCGCCGATGCGGGCGAGGCCGAGACAGTCGAGCGCGACCGCCATCGTGTTGGCGGTGAAGTGCCCGGCGCACGTGCCGAACCCCGGGCAGGCGGCGCGCTCGAGGTCGTCCAGCCCGGCGCGCGTGAGCAAGCCGCGTTCCTCGGCACCCACCGCCTCCCAGACGTCGCCGATCGTGACCGAGGCGCCATGGTGGCTGCCCGCACGCATCGGCCCGCTGTAGAGCACGACGGCGGGCTTATCGACGCGAGCGAGCGCCATCAGCGCTGCCGGCGTCGTCTTGTCGCACCCGACGAGACAGACCAGCCCGTCGAAGTCGTGGGCATGCACCATCAACTCGATCGAGTCGGCGATCACCTCCCGCGAGACCAGGGAGGCGCGCATGCCGGGCGTCCCCTGCGACTGGTTGTCGGAGACCGCGATCGTGTTGAACTCGAGGGCCACACCGCCTGCGGCGGTGACCGCCTCGCCGGCGCGCCGCGCGAGCTCGCGCTGGTTGAGATTGCACGGCATCGTCTGCGTCCACGTCGACGCAATGCCGATGATCGGCCCGTCGAGACGCGCCGGATCGATGCCCATCGCGCGGAAGTGCGCCCGGGCGCCTGCGCGTTCGGGGCCGGCTGCGAGCGCGGTGCGGGCCAGGCGGCGGAGCGCGTCCTGCGACGGCGGAGTCACGCGAACCGAGTGTACGTTGGCCCGGCGTATGCGTCTCGGCCTTCTCTCGACCGCGCACATCAACGGGGCGATCCTCGGCGCTCGCACCGGCGACGCCCCCTTCGAGGTCGTCGCCGTCGGTTCGCGGAACCTCGCCCGCGCGCAGTCCTACGCACGCGAGCACGCGATCGAGCGCGCGCACGGCTCATACGAGGAGCTGCTCGCCGACCCTGACCTCGATGCCGTCTATATCGCGCTGCCCGCCGCGCTACATCACACGTGGACGATGCTCGCGCTGGCGGCGGGGAAGCACGTGCTCGTCGAGAAGCCGTACACGCGTCACCCGAAGGACGTGGTCGAGGCGTACGACGAGGCCGAGCGACGTGGGCTGGTGCTCAGCGAGGGCTACATGTGGCGCCATTCGGGCCAGACCCGCCTCTTCTCCGAGCTCCTGCCACGCGTGGGGGAGGTCCAGGCGGTTCGGGCGTCGTTCTTCGGGATCCTGCCGCGCGCCGACGACGTGCGCTTCGTGCCAGAACTGGGTGGCGGTGCGCTGCTCGACCTCGGCTGCTACTGCTGCAGTGCCGCACGGCTGGTGCTGGGCGAACCGGAACGGGTCTACGGCGAGGCGTGGCTCGGCCGCGGCGGCGTCGACGAGCGATTCGCCGCCACGCTGCGGTTCGGCGGCGTGGTCGCAACCTTCCAGTGCGGCTTCACCGCGCGCACGAACCAGGTCGAGGTGGTGGGTAGTGAGGGCGTGCTGCTGATGCCGCAGGCGTTCGTCAACCCATCGGGCGTCGTGCTGCTCGACGGCGAGGAGCACCGCGTCGAGCCCGGGAACCATTACCGCGCCGAGCTCGACGACTTCGCGGCGGCGGTGCGCGGCGAGCATCCGCCGCTGATCGGGCGGGCGGAGATGCTCGGTCAGGCGCGCGTGCTCGACGCGCTGCTGCGCTCGGCGGAGACCGGGCTCAGCGTTTCTTGCCCGGGTTGAGCAGGCCCTTCGGGTCGAACGTCTGCTTCAGCCGCAGGTGCAGGTCGTAGGCCGCAGGCCCGAGCTGGTGCTCCAGCTGGCCACGTTTCAGCCAGCCGATCCCGTGCTCGCCGGTGACCGTCCCGCCGAGCCGCAGTGCGAGCTCGAACAGCTCGTGGCAGGCCGCGTCGGCGCGCTCCTCTTGCTCGGGCTCGTCGGGTGAGAAGAGGAACGTCGAGTGGATGTTGCCGTCGCCCGCGTGCCCGAACGACAGCGCAGGAACGTCGTGTCGCGCTCCGATCTCGAGCGTCTCGTAGGCGACATCGCGCAGCCGGTCGAGCGGCACGGCGATGTCCTCGCTGAACGCTCCGCCGCGCTGGGCGAGGATTGCGAAGGCGACACCGCCGCGCCAGCGCCACAGCTCCGTGACCTCAGCCCGATCCTCCGGTGCGTGCACCGCGACCGCGTCCTCCCCGAGCGCCTCGCGCAGCTCGCCGGCGACGCGTCGGGCCTCGTGGTGCGAACCGTCGGCCTCCGTGATCACCATGAACGTGCCGCCGTCTGGAACGCCGAAGGGGTAGGCGTCGCCCGAGTAGGAGAGCGTGACCGCGTCGAGGTATTCGATCGCCGCTGGGACGACCCCTGATGCGAGTACGCGCTCGATCGCCGAGACACCGTCGTCCGCGTTGCGGTACAGGCCGATCACGGGCAGCTCGAGCTCCGGGGCCGGCACCAGCCTCAGCCAGGCGGCCGTGACCAGGCCGAGCGTTCCTTCCGAGCCGACGAGCAAGTTCTTCACGTCGTAGCCGGCGACGTCCTTTCGGATCGGCCCGCCCACGTGGATGATCTCGCCGGGCGGGATCACCGCTTCGATTCCGGTCACCCAGTTGCCGGTGACCCCGTACTTGAAGGCGTGCGGCCCGCCCGCGTTGCACGCGATGTTGCCCCCGATCTGCGAGATCTCGGCCGCGCCGGGATCGGGCGGGAACCGCAGGCCGCTCTCGCGTGCCAGGCGCTGGATGTCGCCGGTCGTGACGCCGGCCTCGACGTGCATGCGCCACAACAGCGGGTCGAACTGGCGCACCTTGTTCAGGCGCTCGAAGCCGATCACGACGCCACCCTCGACCGGGATCGCCCCACCGGCAAGCCCGGTGCCACCGCCGCGCGCGGTCAGCGGCGTGTCGGTGTCGTAGCACCAGCGCATGACCGCGGCGGTCTCCTCGACGCTGGACGGGAAGACGACAGCGTCGGCGGTCCCGACGACGCCGCGGCCCATGAGATCCGTGAGGTAGCGACCTTGCGGCTCGGCCAGCGACTCGGGTGCGACCACGTCGGCGAGACCCATGCGTGGCAGCGTACTCCGGGAGCCAAAAGCGTCCCCGATTGTCCGAGAACGTGGTTCGCGCGTTACGCGAGTGGGATCTCGACGGCGTCCTCGCGGCTGACCCGCCAGGCTCGCAGCTGGTCGAGCTCGAGGCCGTAGATGACGAACGGCCGCCCTGCCCAGAGGCCGGCGAGCTCCCGGTCGGTGCGCGACGGGATGGGCGCGGTCTCGGGGTGCGAGTGGAAGACCGCGAGCTCGTAGCCCTCGTCCTCGAGGAACCACACCGACGGGTCGATCTCGAGTTCGTAGCGATAGGGCGATGCGAGCTTGTTGCGTCCGCGGATGTACCGCTCGGCGACGCCGTCGCGCAGGACGATCAGCCCGCACGACTCGTTGGGCGCTTCGTCGGCCGCGTGAGCACGCAGCTCGGCCCGCACCTCCTCCGGGATCACCACCAGAGCACCGACTCGTCGAGCTCGGCACCGGCCCAGAACGGAGCCGAGAGGTACTTCCAGCCGCCGTCGGCGAGGATCGCGACGACGACCGAGCCTTCGGGCAGCTCTTCGGCGATGCGCCGCGCGACGTGCATGACCGCGCCAGAGGAGACCCCCGCGAACACGCCTTCGCGGTCGAGCAGCACGCGCACGGCGGCGGCAGCCTCGTCGTTCGAGACGAGCAGCTTGCGATCGAGCCGTGACACGTCGAGAATCGGCGGCACGTAGCCGTCCTCGAGCGAGCGGAGGCCCATCACAGGATCACCGGGAAGGGGCTCGGCGGCGACCACCTGAGCGTCCGGAAACGCCTCCTTCACGCGCGCTCCCGCGCCCATCAGGGTGCCGCCGGTGCCGAGGCCGGCGACCAGTGCGTCGACACGCGGAAGCGCTGCAACGATCTCGGCACCGGTGCCCTCGTAGTGAGCGCGCGGATTCCACTCGTTCCCGTACTGGAACAGCATCGCGTAGCGCTCGTCCCGCGCCACGACTTCCTGCGCGAGGCGCACGGCCCCGTTCGAGCCCTCCTCGCCGGGCGAGTCGATGATCGCCGCGCCGTAGAGCTCGAGCAGGCGCCGGCGCTCGGGCGTGGCGTTCGCGGGCATCACGCAGGTCAGCTTGAGCCCTCGCAGCTTCGCCACGAGTGCGAGCGAGATGCCGGTGTTGCCGCTCGTCGGCTCCAGCAGCTCCTGGCCGGGGGCGAGCTGCGCGGCGTCGACCATCGCGAGCGCGACGCGGTCCTTGATCGAGCCTGTCGGGTTCTGCCCTTCGAGCTTCGCGAAGATCCGCCGCCCGGGAGGTGAGAGCCGTGCCAACTCGACCAGCGGCGTCGAGCCGATCAGGTCGAGCAGTGACGAGCTAGCAGCCACCGGCCATCGCCGGCAGCAGGATCACGGTCGAGCTGTCGGCGACCGGCGTGTCGAGGCCGTCGCGGGTGCGGACGTCCTCACCGTCGACGTAGACGTTGACGTAGGGGTGGATTTCGCCTTCGTGGTAGACGCGCGAGCCGAGTGCGGGCAGCTTGGCCACCAGATCCTCGAGCAGCTCGCGCACCGTCCCGCCAACGGCACTGACCTCGCGCACGCCCCCGGCCTCGGCGCGCAACACCGGCGGAACCCGGACGACCGTCACCGGGCGCAGAACTCGACGTAATCGATGTACTCGGTGATCGTCGGGTGCTCGCCGCAGACCGGGCAGTCGGGCCGACGCTCGATCTTGACCTCGTTGAACTCGGTCGAGAGCGCGTCGAAGAGCAACAGCCGGCCGATCAGCGGCTCGCCGACGCCGGCTGCGAGCTTGATCGCTTCGCTCGTCTGCAGTGAGCCGATGATGCCCGGCAAGACGCCGAGCACGCCTCCCTCTGCGCACGACGGTGCGAGCTCGGGCGGCGGCGGCTCGGGGAAGAGGCAGCGGTAGCACGGGCCGACATGCGGCGAGAAGACGGTCACCTGTCCCTCGAACCGGTAGATCGAGCCGTGCACGACCGGAATGTCGCGCCAGACCGAGGCGTCGTTCACCAGGTAACGCGTCGGGAAGTTGTCGGCGCCGTCGACGATCAGGTCCCAGCCGTCGTCGAGAATCCGGTCGATGTTCTCCGAGGTGAGGCGCTCGCGATAGGTGCGCACGTCGACGTCGGGGTTGAGCGCCTCGATCGCCCGCTTCGCGGAGTCGACCTTCGGCGAGCCGAGCGTCTCGAGTGAGTGCGCGATCTGCCGCTGCAGGTTCGTCTCGTCGACGATGTCGGCGTCGACGATGCCGATCGTCCCGACACCGGCGGCCGCGAGGTAGAGGGCCGCGGGCGAGCCCAGGCCACCCGCCCCGATTAGCAGGATGCGCGAGTCGAGCAGCTTGAACTGCCCCTCCTCGCCGATCTCCGGGATCAGCAGGTGCCGCGAGTAGCGGGTGCGCTTCTCGGGCGAGAGGGTGCGCGGCGTCAGCACGTCGCCGCCGTTCCGCTTCCAGTCGGTGAAGCCGCCGGCGAGCGAGTAGACGGACTCGTAGCCGAGCTCGGCCAGCGTTTTCGCAGCGAAGACCGAGCGGTTGCCGACGGCGCAGTAGACGACGATCTGCGCAGCTCGGTCTGCCGCGACGCCTTCGATCCGCGACTCGAGGTTGCCGCGCGGTACGTGGACGGCGCCGGGGATGTGGCCCTGCTCCCACTCGTCCAGTTCGCGCACGTCCACCCAGAGCGCGTCCGGCAGCGCCTGGGCGCCGCGTGCGTCGAGCTCGGAGATCTGGGCGCGCGTCGCCTGGAGCAGTTCGCGGTAGGTGCTCATGGCTGTACTAACGGTAGCCGTACCGGTTTGCATTCCCGGTACCGTGGCCGCCGATGTCGCCGGCTGCCCGTGTGCGCGTGCTCGTCGGCGTCGCGGCTGTGGCGGCCGCCGGTGTGGTCGCCGGTGTCGTCCTCGCCACACGCCAAGATCCGGCGCAGCCGAAGGCGCAGTGCGGGAGCGGGGCGCAGGCCCTGCTCGTTCCGGGGGTGGCCACGCCGCATGCAGCCGCGATCAGGGCGGCGATGGCGCAGACGGCGAAACGAGCTGCGTTCGCGCTCGAGCCGGTCGAGCAGGACGCGCCGAAGGATGCCGCGGTCCAGTTCAACTACGGCGTGGCGCTCTTCTGCGCCGGCTACCTGAACGAAGCCGGGCAGGCGTTCAGGGCCGCCAAGACGACCGGGCGGAACACGCTGTACGAGATGCGGGCCGACGAGATCCTGCATCCGCAGTTCTTCACACCCCAGGACGGCCTCTATCCCGTGTTCCAGCCGACCCGGGCCGATCCGCTCCTCGTCCAGGGTGTGCTGCAGCAGCGACAGGGCCACCAGCATTCGGCGGAGCGGCTCTACCGGCGGGCGGCGCGGGAGCGGCCGAACGACGATGAGGCCCAGGTCGCAGCGGCGGTGGGGCTGTTCGACGAGGACCGCCTGTCGGCGTCGTTCTCCCGTCTCGGGCCGCTCGTCAAGCGGTTCCCGGCCAGTCAAAGCGTCCGTTACCACCTGGGGCTGCTCCTCGCCTGGACGGGACAGCGCGACCAGGCGGTTTTGGAGTTTCGCAAGGCGCAGGCGCTGGGGGCCGCGACGCCGCTCGGCAAGCAGGCAGGCGTCTTCCTGAAGGGGCTTGTGGCGAACGGGACTAAAGGCCAGTCAAAATGAGCCGGACGGCCTATGGCGTCCATCCGCTCCTGATGCGAGAGTTCCGCATCCGCGAGGCAGGGGGAGCAGTTGGCCGCGATCGAGCAAGAGTTGAGCGTTGAGACCGAGCCTGCCGACGACGAGCCGGCAGCTGCACTGGTCGAGTTGGTCGATGAGGACGACGAGACCGAGGCGGACGCCCCGGACGAGTTGAGCGCGGAGGCGGCGGCCGACTTCTACGCAGCGGTCGAGGTCGCCGCGGACGCGGTCGTCGAGAGCCCCGCGCTCGAGTTCACCGCCGACTCGTTGCAGCTCTTCCTGAAGGACGTCGGCAAGGTGAGCCTGCTCACGGCGGCGCAGGAAGTCGAGCTTGCGAAGCGCATCGAGAGCGGCGACCACCGTGCGAAGCAGGAGATGGTCGAGGCGAACCTCCGGCTGGTCGTCTCGATCGCGAAGCGCTACCGCAACCAGGGTCTGCCGTTCCTCGATCTGATCCAGGAAGGGACGATCGGGCTCGTCCGCGCTGCCGAGAAGTTCGACTGGCGCAAGGGCTACAAGTTCTCGACCTACGCGACGTGGTGGATTCGCCAAGCCGTGGCGCGTGCGCTCGCCGACAAGGCGCGCACGATCCGCATGCCGGTGCATGTCGTCGAGAAGCTGAACAAGATCATGCGCACGGAGCGGAAGCTGCGTGCCGAGCGGGGTCGCGAGCCGACGAACGAGGAGATCGCGCAAGACCTCGAGCTGGCGGTCGAAGAGGTCGAGTCGATTCGCCGGACCGCGCAGACACCGGTGTCGCTCGAGAAGCCGGTTGGCGACGAAGAGGAGTCGGAGTTCGGTCAGTTCCTCGAAGACGAGTCGACACCGCTCCCGGACGAGGCGGCCGACACGGCCTTCCGCGCAGCAGCGCTGACGAAGTGTCTGAGCGCGCTCAGCTACCGCGAGCGACGCGTGCTCGAGCTTCGCTACGGCCTGAACGGCGAACAGCCGTGCACGCTCGACGAGGTCGGCCGCGCGTTCCAGGTGACGCGCGAGCGGATCCGCCAGATCGAGAACCAGGGACTGAAGAAGCTGCGCGCGCTCGCCGAGTCGCAGAAGCTTCGCGACGTCGCGTAGGGCCGGCTCACTCAGCTAGGCTCGCGCGGGTGTCCGAGCCCTGGTTCGACGAGCTTGCGGAGTTCCTCCGCATCCCTTCGATCTCCGCCGATCCGGCCCGTGCCGCGGATGTGGTGCGAGCCGGCGAATGGGTGCGCGACCTGATCCGTGCGGCAGGTGGCGAGTGCGAGGTCGTCGACTGGCACGGACAGCCGCTCGCAATCGGTGAGATCCGGGCGTCCGTGAACCCCGAGACGGCTCCGACGGTGCTCTGTTACGGCCACTTCGACGTGCAACCGCCCGACCCGCTCGAGCTGTGGGACTCCGATCCGTTCGAGCCCGAGATCCGCGGCGAGTATCTCTATTGCCGCGGCGCGGTCGACGACAAGGGGCAGCTCTTCATGCTTCTCTGCGCCGCGCGCGAACTGGCGCGCGCGGGCGAGCTGCCGGTCAACGTTCGCTTCTGCTGCGACGGCGAGGAGGAGACCGGCGGTCATTCGATCGTCGAGTTCCTCGAGGCGGACGAGCGTGGGGCGGACGCCGCGATCATCTTCGACAGCGGCATGATCGCGCCTGGTGTGCCGGCGTTCAACATCGCGACGCGCGGTGTCGTGTACTTCCACGTCACGTTGCGAACCGGCGAGCGCGACCTGCACTCCGGCACGTTCGGAGGGGCGGCACTGAACGCCGCGCACGCGATGGTGCGGACGCTCGATTCGCTCGTCGCGCACGACGGGACACTGGTCGAGCCGCTCCGTCAGGGCATCGCCGAGCCGACCGTGGAGGAGTTGACCGGCTGGGAGACGCTGCCCGCCGGAGCGAGCGAGCTCTCGGAACAGGGCGCACGTCCGAAGGATTCCCGCGCGGCGGCGGACTTCTACCGCCTGACGCTGGCGGAGCCGTCGCTCGACGTGAACGGCATCGCCACCGGCTCGCCGCACCTGCAGAAGACTGTGCTCCCGGTCGAGGCTGTCGCGAACGTCTCGATCAGGCTCGCGCCCGGCCAGCGGGTCGACGAGATCGCGTCGGCGTTCGAGCGTCTCGTGCGCGAAGCCGCACCGGCCGGCACGGACGTTCAGGTCGACCTCTGGTCGGCGGCACCGCCTGGGCTCGTGGCCGCGGATGCGAAGGCCATCCAGCTCGGCCTGGACGCATTCGAGAAAGCGCTCGGCCGGCGGCCGGCCCTGATCCGGATCGGCGGGACGCTGCCGATCCTGCCCGCGCTGACCGACCAGGGCATCCCGACCGTCGTCACCGGCTTCGGCCTGCCGGATTCGCAGCTGCACTCGCCGAACGAACGGTTGATGGCGGCGTACGTCCCGCTGGGCACGGCCGCGGCCCGCGAGCTGCTGCTGGCATTCGGCTCGCTCCGAAGCTGATCGAGAACGACGAAGGGGCCTCGCAAGGCCCCTCCATCGACTCGCCCCCGGTGTGTTAGTTCTGCGTGGCCGGATTGCCCGGCTCGTGGTCGCCGACGTGCCTGGCGGGCGTCGACTCGACATCGCCGAGTGACGACGTGGCGCGGGCGCGGATCCGCACTGTGATGCGGTCGCCGGGCTTCAGCTGCGAGGCGGCGATCACGGTCGGGACCTTGCCCTGCCAGAGCAGGAAGATCGTGTCGTCGCTGTAGGTGAACGTCTGGTCAGCCGACTGGCCGAGCAGCGAGCGAAGCGCACGGCGGTTGCCGGCGGTGACGTGCAGCGCAATGTGGCCACCCGACTGAGGGCCGGCAACCGTGCCGACGTACAGCCACAGCGGCAGCGCTGCGTCCGGCTGGTGGACGCGGTCGCCGACGATGCCGGCCGGCTTGGCCTCCAGGTCGGCGAGTGACGAGCCGGCGCGGTCACGCACGTTGACGTTGACCCAGTCGCCGGGCTTCAGGTCGGTGTAGCTGCCGACGGCCGGGATCCCCTTGCGCCAGATCAGGACCTCGGTGCCGTTGCCGATCGTGAACGACTGGTTCTGGGACTGCCCGAGCATGGTCCGCAGAGCCGGACGGTTGCCGCCCTCGACCGTGAGCTGCACGGATGTCGAGCTCGCTGCGATCAGCTCGCCGCGGAACTGGAACAGCCGGCCGTGGCCGGCGCCCGTTGCACTCGACGCGACTGCCGCACAGGCGAGCAGCGCGAGCGAGAGGACGATCATCGAGCGGTGTTTCATCGGAAAACCTCCTGGCTGAGTCTTGGCGAACGGACTCACCATCGCCGCTCTACGCCAGCTTGCTGTCTTGCGTGCGTAAAGGGCACGCAAAACGAGCTCCGCGCTCTCCTACGTCCAGGGAGGCGGGTTGTGGACCCAGCGGCCGCCGACCATGGTGGCGACGACCTGCGCGTCCAGGTCGTCCCACGGGTCGCGGTCGAGTACGACGAGGTCGGCGTACTTTCCCGGGATCAGTGTTCCCCGGCGGCGTTCGTCGCCTGCCAGCCAGGCCGGCGAGACGCACGTCGCGTGGAACGCCTCGCCGACCGTGAGCGCCTGCTCGGGGTGCCAGGCGGGCCGCTTGTCGATCGTGCGCCGAACGCCCGCCCGGATCCCCGCGAGTGGATCGAGCTCCTCGATCGGGGCGTCGCTGCCGTTGCAGAGCACGGCGCCGGACGCCAGCAGAGAGCGGAATGCGTAGGCCCTGTCCGTCTTGCCGGCCCAGTACTCGTCGGCAAGGTCTCGGTCCGACGGCGCATGTGAGAACTGCACCGAGCAGGTGACGCCGAGCACGGCGAACCGGTGCAGGTCCTCCGGCGCGAGCAGTTGGGCGTGCTCGATGCGCTGCCGGAGGCGCTTCGGCTGCCACAGGTCACGTGTCTGGGCGAACGCGTCGAGCGCCTCACGGTTGGCGCGATCGCCGATCGCGTGGACGGCGACCGGGAACCCGGCCTCGACGCCGAGCCGGACGATCTCCGCCAGCTCCGCGCCGCTCGCGATCTGCACGCCGCTGCCGTCGAGCATCCACGCGGTCTGCGAGCCGAGCGTCCCGTCCATGAACACCTTCAGATAACCGAGCTTCAGGTACGGGCTGCCGAAGCCCGAGCGGATGCCGATCGCGCGGGCGTCACCGACGCGCTCGTGGGGGATCGACTGCCAGACCCGCAGGCTCAGCGACCCGGTCTCCTCGAGTTGCCGCCAGAGGCGGAGCGCCCCCAGCCAGCCGTCCTTGTCGTGGACGGCGGTGACACCGCGCGAGTTCGCCAGCTTGATGCCGGCGCGCATCGCCTCGAGGTACTCCTCGTCGGGCCAGACCATGTAGCGCTCCTTGAACCGCCAGGCGGCCTCCTCGCGCAGCACACCGGTCGGTTCGCCGGCCGCGTCGCGCTCGACGACGCCGCCCTGGACGTCGAGGTCGCCGCCGGCGAGTGCGAGCGCCGCCGAGTTCAGCCAGAGCGAGTGGTAGTCCTTCGCGATCAGCGCCGCCGGTGTTGCGTCTGTGATCGCGTCGAGATCGCCGCGCGTCGGCTCGCGCTGCGGTCGCCAGTCGCCGCTGCGCCAGCCGTAGCCGCGCAGCCAGCGGCCGGGCGCCGGCGGGGGCGCGGAGCGGATCCGCCCGAGCGCCTCGTCGAGCGAGCCGCACCCGTCGAGCGGGATCTCGCTTTGCGCGAGTGCCCAGGTCGGAAAGTGGACGTGCGAGTCGGTGAAGCCCGGCACGACCACCCGGCCGCCGAGGTCCAGAACGTCGGGCGAGGCGAGCGCAGTCTCGTGGACGCCGACGCCGCCGGCGATCCATTCGCCGGCGATCGCGAGCGCCCGCTGCGTCGGCACGGACGGGTCGAGCGTGCGGATCAGGCCGTTCGCGAGGATCACGTGAGCACAACCTTGTTCGCCCACAGCTGCAAGCGCAGCTTCATGCCCGCGAGCTCCTTCTCGCGCGCGGCACCCGTGAGGGTCGACCCGTACATCTCGACGGTCAGCGCGCGGCACACCCAGCCGAGGCGCAAGGCGGCGTCGAGGGCGGCGTCGAGCTCGCGTTTCGGCGCGAAGGCTGTGAACGGCTCCAGGTACGCGTCCCTGAACGGCTGCACGTCGGCGGAGTCCTCGACGTCGTCGATGCCCCAGGCGATCACACCTTCCAGCGTGACCGACATGCTCAGGAACGGATGGGTGATGCACGAGTCGCCCCAGTCGAAGACGATGTACTTGCTGTCGCGGGTCAGAACGTTGTCGTCGTGCAGGTCGTCGTGCTGGATCGTCTCGGCGATGCCGACCGAGGCCAACTCTTCGCAGAGCGCGGCCGCGTGCGGGACGAGCGCCAGGAGCGATGTTCGCTCCGAATCGGTTAGGCCGTCGACCCGCTCGAGCAGCTCCTGGTGCTGGGTGGCCAGGGTGGCGAGCGAGCGGTCGGGAGCGCCACGCGCGATCAGCTGTTCGACGTCCGCTACCGCGGCGATCTGCAGTTCGGCGTAGACCGGCAGCACGTCGAGCCAGTGCTCGAGCTTGCGCTCGCGCTCGATCACCGCTCTCAGTTGCTCGCCGCCGTCTCGCATCAACAGCCAGTTGTGCGCCTCGTCGAGGGCGACCACCTCGGGCACGGCGGCAGGCAGGCGGGCGCCGAGCACCTCGATCACCGGCAGCTCGTGGGCGAGTGCCGGCACGTTCGCCTTGAACCAGAGTGTGCCCTCCGTCGTCGGTACGCGCAGGACGGTCGCCCACGGGCGGATGTGTGGCTGCTCGATCTCGTCGGTGCGCTCGACCTGCTCGTCGATCCACGCGGTCGCACCCGCGACCCATGTGGGGTCGGTCCAATCCTGCATGGTGGCACCATGCCAGTCGTGGCGATGCCCGTCGAGCAGCGTAAGCAGCCTGCGGACCGCGCGACGGCTCGGTTGCCCGAGCACGCGTTCGACGCGATCGTGGTCGTCTCGTTCGGCGGGCCCGAAGGCATGGACGATGTGATGCCGTTCCTCGAGAACGTCACGCGCGGGCGCGGAGTGCCCCGCGAGCGGCTGCTCGACGTCGCGCATCACTACGAGCGGTTCGGGGGCGTCAGCCCGATCAACGCCCAGAATCGCGCGCTGATCGCCGCGCTGGAGCCCGCGCTGCGCGCGCACGGCGTCGAGCTGCCCGTCTACTTCGGCAACCGCAATTGGCACCCGTTTCTCGCCGACACGATGCAGCAGATGCGCGACGACGGGGTCCGTCGTGCGCTCGCCGTCTTTACGTCGGCGTTCAGCTCGTACTCCGGCTGCCGGCAGTACCGGGAAGACCTCTTCGCCGCGCAGCAGGCAGCGGGGCCCGACGCGCCGGAGGTGCCGCGCGTGCGCATGTTCTTCAACCACCCGGGATTCGTGCAGGCGAACGTCGACCACGTCCGGGCAGCACTCGCGAAGCTTCCACCGGGCGATGTGCACGTCGCGTTCAGCGCCCACTCGATTCCGGTGGCGATGGCGAGGAACTGCGCGTACGAGGCGCAGCTGGCCGAGGCGGCGCGACTCGTGGCCGATGGGGTCGGGGTGACGGACTGGGCCGTCGTCTATCAGAGCCGGAGCGGGCCGCCGCAGGTGCCATGGCTCGAGCCCGACGTGTCGGCTCACCTCGAGACCGTGGCCGCGCGTGGCGTCGGCAACGTCGTCATCTCACCGCTCGGCTTCGTCTCCGATCACCTCGAGGTGCTGTACGACCTCGACGTCGAGGCGCGCGAGACCGCAGACCGGCTCGGCCTGGCGATGGAGCGCGCGCGCTCGGCGGGGACACACCCGGCTTTCGTCGACGGGCTGCGGGAGCTGATCGTCGAGCGCCTGACGGCGGGCGCCGGCCGGGCCGCCGTCGGACGGTTCGGCCCGAGCCACGACATCTGCGCTCCCGACTGTTGCCTGCCTGGCAACGGCCGCCCGAGCCCGTGGGATGCGCCCGACTAGCATTGGCGTCATGAGCGTCCTCGATCCGCTGACCGACGAGCAGCGCGAGATTCGTGAGCTCGTGCGGACGCTCGCGCACGAGCGCATCGCCCCACGCGCCGCCGAGATCGATGCGAGAGCTGAGTTTCCGTGGGACGTGGTCGAGCTGTACCGCGAGAACGACCTGTTCGGGATCATGTACGACGAGGAGTACGGCGGAATCGGCGCGAGCGCACTGATGACGCTGGTGACGATCGAAGAGGTCTCGAAGGTCTGCGCGACGAGCGGACTGATCATCGCGGTGCAGGAGCTAGGCTCGCTCGGGATCAAGCTGGCCGGCACCGAGGAGCAGAAGCAGCGCTTCCTGCCGAAGCTCGCGCGCGGCGAATGGCTCGCCGCGTACGCCCTGACCGAGCCCGGGAGCGGCTCCGACTCGGCCGCCATGCGCACGACTGCGCACCGCGACGGCGACGATTACGTCCTGAGCGGCGGCAAGCGGTTCATCACGAGCGCGGGCGTCGCGTCCGTGTACGTGGTCTTCGCGAAGACCGACCCGACGGCCGGACACAGCGGCATCTCGGCGTTCGTCGTCGAAGCCGACGCGCCGGGCTTCGAGGTCGGACGGATCGAGCCGAAGATGGGCATCAAGGGCTCGACCACGGGCGAGCTCTTCTTCAACGACTGCCGGATCCCGGCGACCAACCTGCTCGGTGCAGAGGGTGAGGGGTTCAAGATCGCGATGCAGATCCTCGACCGCTCGCGGCCCGGGATCGGCGCGCAGGGGCTCGGGCTTGCGCAGGGCGCCACCGACTACGCGCTCGAATACGCACGCTCGCGCGAGACGATGGGTCAGCCGATCGCGCAGCACCAGTTGATCGCCGGGATGCTCGCGGACATGGAGACGAAGTGCGAGACGGCGCGCGGCCTCCTCTACAAGGTGGGGCGGATGATCGACGCGGACGAGACCGGGCCGGAGCTGACGAAGCTGTCGGCGATGGCGAAGCTCTACTGCACCGACATCGCGATGGAGGTCACCACGAATGCTGTCCAGGTGCTCGGCGGTTACGGCTACATCACCGAGTACCCGGTCGAGCGGATGATGCGCGACGCGAAGATCACGCAGATCTACGAAGGGACGAACCAGATTCAGCGACTCGTGATCGCCCGCGAGATGCTGAAGGAGAAGAACCGCACCTTCCTGCTCGCGGGCGTTGGCTGACTCGGCGCTCTACGACGCCTCGAGGCACGAGCCGCTCACCGAGCGCGAGTGGGACGAGGACGTCGTCAACGCACGGATAGCAGCGATCGTGGCCGATGCCGAGGTTGCCGTCGACGACGCGGCGTGGCCGATCCACCCTCGCGACGAGGGCGACGACCTGCAGACCGAGCAGCTCACGACCCTCTATCTCGGCGCCGCCGGGATGATCTGGGCGCTGCACCGGCTCGGCACGTCGCTCGATCTCACGCCGCTCGCCGCCGAAGTCGTGCAGCGCTATCACGAGGCGCCCGACTTCGGCGAGGACGTTCCCGATCTCCATTTCGGCGCGACCGGCGTGCTTCTCGTCGCGCACCTCGTCGGCGTTCAGGGCCTCGAGGATCGCCTGCGTGCGCGGATCCGCGGGAACGTGCGCAACGAGGCATGGGAGCTGATGTCGGGCTCGGCCGGCACGATCCTCGCCGCCCGGGTCGTGGGAATGGACGCCGAGGCGGCCGAGAGCGCTGCCGTGCTCGAGGCCGAGTGGGACGACGAAACGGGGCTCTGGACACAGACGCTCGACGGAAAGCCGGCCCAGTACATCGGCCCGGCGCACGGATTGGCCGGCAACGTGCACGCGTTGCGCGGCTTCCGTTCGGATGCGGAACTGCGCGAGCGGATCGAACCGATACTCCGCCGGTACGCACAGGTCGCGGACGGGCTCGTCAACTGGCCGGAGGTCTTCGGCGACACGTCGTTGACGCGGGTGCAGTGGTGCCACGGTGCGGCGGGGATCGTGGCGACGCTCGCCGACCTGATGCCGTCCGACCTCCTCCTCGGAGGCGCCGAGCTGACCTGGCGCGCAGGCCCGGTCGCACAGGGTGGCGGGCTCTGTCACGGCACCGCCGGAAACGGCTACGCATTCCTGAAAGCGCATGCCGTTACGGGCGAGGACGTCTGGCTCGATCGCGCCCGGCGCTTCGCGATGCATGCGCTCGATCAGGTCGAGGCCGAACGGAAGGTCGTGGGCCGTGGGTGGTACAGCCTGTTCACCGGCGACATCGGCGCGGCTCTCTTCGCACGTTGCTGCCTCACGGGTGACGCTCGATTTCCGACAATGGACGTCTGGTGACGCACGACGTCAAGCTCTCGAGCGCGGACCGCGTCCTCTTCCCCGACAGCGGGATCACGAAGGGCGACCTGTTCGACTACTACGACCGCGTCTCGGCTGCGGTGATTCCGCACCTGCGCGACCGGCCGTTCACGATGAAGCGCTGGCGCGAAGGGCTGCCCGGCGGTGCGTTCTTCCAGAAGCAGGCGCCGAAGGGTATTCCGGCGTGGATCGAGACGCGCGAGTTCCGCACCTGGCCGCGTGGCGGGAAGGGCGAGTCGCGGCTCGTCGATTTCCCGCTCGTCAACTCGCGCGAGGCGCTGCTGTGGATGGTGCAGATGCATTGCATCGACATGAACGCGTGGTACTCGCGCGTCGACAAGCCGGACCGTCCCGACTTCGTGCTGTTCGATCTGGATCCACCGGAGGAGGACGGCGCGTTCGCGCTGTGCATCCGCGTCGCGCACTACGTGCACCAGGCACTCGACGCGCTCGGGCTCGTCTCGTACGTCAAGACGAGCGGTTCCGACGGCATCCACGTCGTCGTGCCCATCGAGCGCCGCGCGACCTTCGAGGACACGTACGCCTTCGCGGAGCTGCTCTCGCGCAACCTTGAGGCCGAGCACCCGGGCGAGGTGACGACCGAGTGGCTGAAGAAGAAGCGTGCCGGCGTGCTCGTCGACCATCGGCAGAACGGGTGGGGGAAGACGATCGCGTCGGTCTACTCCGTGCGCCCGAAGCCGGGTGCGCCGGTGTCGACGCCACTCCGCTGGGACGAACTGACGGAGGACGTTCGTCCCGAGGACTTCCCGATGGCGGTGGCGCTGGAGCGCATCGCCGCGCACGGCGACCTCTTCGAGCCGGTGCTCCACGCGTCGCAGCGCCTCGGCCCGGCGCTGAAGGCGCTGCAGTGATCGTCGCGCTCGACTGGGTCGCGACCGCATCGATCGCGACTGCGGCAGCCACGCTGGTGCTCGCAGCGGCCACGTTTGCGTCGGTGCGCTCCGCGAACCGAGCAGCTCGCGCCGCCGAGCGTTCGTTGCTCGCCGGTCTACGACCGTTGCTCGTTCCGACGAGACCGGAGGACCCGCCGCAGAAGGTCGGCTTCATGGACAACAAGTGGCTCGTCGTGCCCGGCAACCAGGGGGCGGCAGAAGCGACCACCGAGGCGGTCTACCTGGCAATCGCGGTGCGCAACGTCGGCAGTGGGATCGCGGTGCTGCACGGCTGGTACTTCGACAGCGACCTGCGCCGTGGCGCGGAGAGCCACGCACCGCTCGCGGACTTCCGCCGGCTGACCCGCGACTTGTACATCGCGAGCGGCGAGGCGGGCTTCTGGCAGGGCGCGCTACGCGAACCGAGCGAACCGGCCTTCGCGGCCGCGAGCGAGTCGATCCGGACGCGCCGAGCCTTCGGCATCCAGATCCTCTACGGCGACCACGAGCTCGGCCAACGATCGGTCACGTACTTCTCGGTGAACCCACGCGACGACGACGGCTGGTACGCCACCGTCGCCCGCCACTGGAACATCGACCGCCCCGACCCGCGCTGACCCGCGGCACACCCGGTGTTCGCCACCCGGGATTAGTTGCGCTCTCACATCCGTGGCCGACACCGGACGTGGCCAGAACGCCAAGCACAAGTCACACAATCGGCACACCGTCGTCGCAGTCTCTCCACGGTGGCTGCCACCGGTCGTGGCTTACCGGTCGTGGCTTGCGCGCCCGACGTCATGCCGGACGTGGCCAGAACGCCAAGCACAAGTCACACAATTGGCACACCGTCGTCGCAGTTCCTCCGCGGTGGCTGCCACCGGTCGTGAACCGGTCGTGACCGGTCGTGACCGGTTGTGGCTTGCCCGCTCTACGTGGACAGTGCAGTCCGGATCGCGTCCAGGTTCGCCTGCCACACGTCGGCTGGGAGCGGTGGGAGGACGTCGTCCCAGATTGCGGCGAACGAGCCGACCAGTTGCGGGAGTCGCGCCGGGCGGGCCATGAACCACACGTGGAAGTGCTCGCTGCCATCGCCCCAGCGACACACGTGCACGTTGCCGACGTCGCCGATCGCCGTGACCGCTCGCTGCACCGTGACGAGTAGCGGGCCGAGCTCGAGTTGCAGTGCCTCCGGGAGCTCGTGGAAGTCATAGTGCTCGCGGGTCTCGAGGATCACGACCGCAGGCAGCCCGGTCGGGCGGCTGAGCGGGGTCACACACCAGTTCTCGTTCGACCAGAGCGCCGCTTCGTCACCGTGCGCGCAGCGCCAGCAATCGACACCTCCGGCACCGCGGCGCGGCGGCTCCGCTGTCAGCGGCGGCTCGAGCCTCCGCGGCGTCAACGCGCCGTCGAACGGCCACGTCTCCCACTCCTCGACCGGCGGCATCCGCAGCGCGCCGTTCGCGCGCTCCCAGAACTGCTCAGGGCTTTCCGGCACGCAGCTTCGCCTTGTAGGCGCGCTTCGCCTCCTGGTACGCCGCGAGCTCCTCGGGCGAGGTGACGTCGCCGAGGGTGTGATGCCCGGGCGCAAGACCCTCCGCGGCGGCGACGCCGTACTGCTTCGCCAGCAGCGACCCGAGCGCCTTGATCTTCATCTCGCCGAACCCCGGCAGCGCCGCGATCCGCTTCTTCAGATCGGCGGTGTCGGCGGCCTCACTCCAGATCCGCGACGCGTCACCGTCGTAGTCCTCGGCGACGACCTCCGCCAGTTCTCGCACGCGCGTCGCCATCGCGCCGGGGAAGCGATGGATCGCCGGCTTCGTCGTGAACGCCTCGGTGAGATCGAGCTTCGCGAGCTTCTTCGGATCGATCGTGCCGACTCGCTGCTTGAGCACGTACGGGCCCGCGAACGCCTTCTGCACGGTCACCTGCTGGTCGATCGCGAAACCGACGAGCATCGCGAACGGCTCGGCGGCGAGCAGCGCGCACGCAGCCGGGTCGTCAGTGAAATAGAGCGCCTTCGGCACGCTTTCGATTCTATTCGTCGAGCAGTGTCTTGAGGCCGGCGAAATCCGGCAGTGTCGAGAGGGCTCGGATCGCGTCGGCCCAGCGCGGCTGCGCCTCGATCAGGTCGGCGTACAAGCGCTTCGCTTCCGCGACGTCTCCGTCCTGGAGTGCATCCTGGATCGCCAGCTGCTGGACGTGCACGTCGGGCAGCCCGTAGCGCTCGCCGATCGCGGTCCGCTCGGCCGTGGCTCGGCTTGCGGCGCGGTAACCGAGAGCCCGTGTCAGGAGACGGCGTAGCTCGAGCAACGAGCCGTCGCCCTCTTCGACGCGCAGGTCGACGACGCGGTCCCATGGCTCGCCCTCGCCCGGTACGACCAGTACCGCGGCGCCACCGCGCCCGCGCCAGTCACCGCCGGCCGCCTCCGCAGCCTCGAGCGAGCTCATCAGCCGCTCGGCCAGCGAGCCGCTCGCGCCGGCGAACGCCTCGCCCATCGTTTCCCAGACGCGCGGCGACGCGACCATGTTCGCCTGCGCGATCCAGTTCTCGCCGCGCGCACTGCCCGCCTCGGCAACACAGTCGCCGCCGGTCCACTGCGCGCTGCGACCGTCCGCCGCCAGCATGCCGACCTGGCGAAGCTGCACCAGGTTGTCGTCGGAGCGAAGCCGCGCGAGCACGTCCTCCGGTGGTGCGCCTTCGGCCAGCAGTTCGAGCCCGCGCCAGCCGTAACGGCGGTCGGTGAAGGACTGCGTGGCGATCGCACCGATCCCCGGCCGCGCCCACGGCACTGCCGCACCGGTGTTGAACGCCTGCGACTGGACGCCGACCCCGAGCTCGCCCGTGTCGGGGTCGCGCGCGACGATCGAATAGGTCACACGGTTACCTTATTTGTGCACGCCCATGACGATCGTGCCGACGTAGCCGGCGCCGTTCTTGGCGACGGCGAGCAGCCCGCGCTTGCCGCCGTTGACGAAGATCGAGTCCTGGGCGTTCCGGACGTCGCGGTTCGGCCGCTCCTTGTAGGGAACGGCACGGTAGACGGCATCTGTGAGCGTGTCGGAGAAGAAGAGTTGCCCCGTATGCACGACCCGTCCGCCGACGTGCACCTTCACGTGGATGTGGACGGTCCGGCCCTGGTACCACCCCGGATAGATCGTCGTGAAGATGGCGACACCGTCGGCGTTCGTCTTCTGGATGCCGCGCAGGAACGTTCGGTTCGAGGCGCCGGCGCCGAAGCCCGAGTAATTGCCTGCGGCATCGGCGTGCCAGACGTCCACCGCGGCGCCCTTGATCGGCTTGCAGCTCGACGCGTCGAGGACGTGGAGGCGCAGCGTCAGGACCGTCCCGGGATGCCCGTCCCTGATGTCGCGTCGCACCTTCTCACCCGCGATGTAGAAGGGCCCCTCGGTCAGCTCCGGCGTCAGCACACACTGCACGGCGCCCGACTCGACGGCCTTGTTGCCGCCCTCCGCCTCCGGCGAGAGGAGCGCACGACCGCCGGCGGCGGTGACGAGCGCCCCTCCCAGGCGCACGAGCGAGCTGCGACGGGTGAACCGTTCGGTCGACATGCGGGCACGATAAGCGGTCGACCTGTGAGTGGGCTAGGAGGCTACATTCACCAGGTGGACCCGCTGGCTGCCTTCTCGCCCGCGACGCGGGCCTGGTTCGAGCAGGCGTTCGACGGACCGACGCCGCCGCAGGTGCTCGGCTGGCCGGCGATCGCCGCCGGCGGGCACGTCCTGATCCAGGCGCCGACCGGATCGGGCAAGACGCTCACGGCCTTCCTCTATGCGCTCGATCGGCTCGCGCCGACCCCGGGGCAGGGGCTGCGCGTCCTCTACGTCTCGCCGTTGAAGGCGCTCAACTACGACATCGAGCGGAACCTGCGTGGGCCGCTCGCGGGACTCGACTCGCAGGTCCGGGTTGCTGTTCGCACGGGCGACACGCCGCAGAAGGAGCGCCGCGAGTTGGTTCGCGAGCCACCCGACATCCTGATCACGACGCCTGAGTCGCTCTACCTGATGCTCACGTCGCAGGCGCGCGACACCTTGCGGTCGGTCGAGACGTTGATCCTCGACGAGGTGCACGCGATCGCAGGCACCAAGCGCGGCTCGCATCTTGCGCTCAGCGTCGAGCGGCTGGATGCACTGGCGGACCGGCCGATCCAGCGGATCGGGCTGTCCGCGACGCAGCGGCCGCTCGAGGAGATCGGGCGGTTCGTCAGCGGCGGACGGCCGATCGCGCTCGTCGACGCCGGCACCCGGAAGGAGCTCGACCTCGAGGTGGTGGTGCCGGTCGACGACATGCGTGAGCTCGACTCGACCGGCACGCTCTCGCATCCGGCGCCGGCCGACGGGCAGGAGATGGACATCGGCACCGAGCGCAACTCGCGTTCGATCTGGCCTTCGATCTACCCCGAGATCCTGCGGCTCGTGCGCGCGCACCGTTCGACGATCGTCTTCGTCAACAACCGGCGCCTCGCCGAGCGGCTCGCTCTGCGCCTCAACGAGCTCGCCGAGGAGGAGATCGCCCGAGCGCACCACGGCTCGCTCGCCCGCGAGCAGCGCCAGCTCGTCGAGGAGGATCTCAAGGCGGGTCGCATCCCCTGTCTGGTCGCGACGTCGAGCCTCGAGCTGGGAATCGACATGGGCGCGGTCGATCTGGTGATTCAGGTCGAGTCGCCGAAATCGGTCGCCCGCGGCCTGCAGCGCATCGGGCGGGCGGGGCACGAGTTGGGTGCCGTCTCGAAGGGCCGTATCTTCCCGAAATTCCGTGCCGACCTGCTCGAGTCGGCGGTCGTGGCACGGGCGATGCGCGAGGGCGAGATCGAGGAGACGGTGATCCCTCGTAACCCGCTCGACGTGCTCGCGCAGCAGATCGTCGCGATCGCGGTCGACGAGGAGTTGAGCGTCGACGACCTCCACGCGCTGCTCACCCGCGCCTATCCGTTTCGCGATCTGTCTCGCGCCCAGCTCGAGAACGTGCTCGACATGCTCGCGGGCCGTTACCCGTCCGACGAGTTCGCCGAGCTTCGCCCACGCATCATCTGGGATCGCACCGGCGGGCTCATCCGAGCGCGCGACGGTGTGCGCAAGCTGGCCGTCACGAACGCCGGGACGATCCCGGACCGCGGTCTCTTCGGCGTGTTTCTCGTCGACGGCGGTGGCCGTGTCGGTGAGCTCGACGAGGAGATGGTCTACGAGGCCCGCGCCGGGCAGACGTTCCTGCTCGGCGCCTCGTCGTGGCGGATCGAGGAGATCACGCGCGACCGCGTACTCGTCTCACCTGCGCCTGGAGTGCCGGGGGCGGTGCCGTTCTGGAAGGGCGAAGGCGTGGGCCGGCCCTACGAGCTCGGCCAGAAGATCGGCGCGGCCTCACGTGAGCTGTCGGCGCTCTCCGACGCCGCGGCCGGCGAACGCCTACGTGGCGACTATCACCTCGACGAGCGCGCCGCGCGCAACCTGCTCACCTTCCTGCGCGAGCAGCAGGACGCGACCGGCGCCGTCCCGTCCGACCGCACGATCGTCGTCGAGCGTTTCCGCGACGAGATCGGCGACTGGCGTGTCTGCATCCTCTCTCCCTTCGGCAGCCGCGTGCACGCGCCGTGGGCGATGGCGATCACCGCGAGACTCCGGGAGGCGCACGGCGTCGAGGCTCAGTCGATCTGGTCGGACGACGGCATCGCGCTGCATTTCCCGGAAGCTGATGCGCCGCCGCCGGTCGAGGATCTGCTCGTCGATCCGGGCGAGGTCGAGGATCTCGTCGTTGCTGAGGTGGGGGAGACGGCGCTCTTCGGCGCCCGCTTCCGCGAGAACGCCGGCCGGGCGCTGCTGATCCCGCGCCGCCGGCCGGGTGAGCGCACGCCGCTCTGGCAACAGCGGTTGAAGGCGCAGTCGCTGCTGCAGGTCGCGCGCAAGTACGGCAGCTTCCCGATCATCCTCGAGACCTATCGCGAATGCCTGCAGGACGTCTTCGACCTGCCCGCGTTGCGCAATCTGCTGCAGGGACTGAAGACGCGGGAGCTCGACCTCGTCGAGGTCGAGACGCAGAGCGCGTCGCCGTACTCGGCCTCGCTCCTCTTCGACTACATCGCCACCTACATGTACGAAGACGACACGCCGCCTGCCGAGCGCCGGGCGCAGGCGCTGTCGCTCGACCGCGACCTGCTCCGCGAGCTCCTCGGTCAGGAGGAGCTGCGCGACCTCCTCGACGCAGACGCAGTCGACGAGGTCGAGCGTCAGCTGCGCGGCGCGCCGACGTCTCCCGACCAGTTGCACGACCGACTGCGCATTCGCGGCGACCTGCGCGCCGACGAGTACGACGCCCGGCTTGCCGAGCCGCTGTTGGCAGATCGCAGGGCGGTGCTCGTTCGCTTCGCCGGCGAGGAACGATTGATCGCCGCCGAAGACGCGGGCCGCTACCGGGACGCAGTCGGCGCGATGCCGCCTTCGGGACTCCCGGACGTCTTCCTCGAGAGCGTGCCCGATGCACTGCGCCAGCTGGTGCTGCGCTTCGCGAAGGGTCGCGGGCCGTTCACCACGCGCGAGGTGAGCGGGCGTTTCGGCCGCGACGTCGGCGAGCTGTTGGCCGAGCTCGAGCAAGCCGAGTTGCTCGTGCGCGGTGAGTTGCGACCGGGGGGCAGCGAACGCGAGTGGTGCGATCCCGACGTCCTGCGCCGGCTGCGCCGCGCGTCGCTCGCAGCGCTGCGGCGCGAAGTCGAGCCGGTCGACCAGGAGGCGCTCGCCCGCTTCCTGCCCGGCTGGCACGGCATCGACCGGCGCGCGTCGCTGCGCGAAGCGCTCGTCCCGCTGCAGGCGCTGCCCCTACCCGTCGCGCTCTGGGAGGCCGAGGTGCTGCCCCGGCGCGTGCCCGGCTATCGGCCCGAGCATCTCGATGCCCTGACCGCGAGCGGTGAGGTCGTCTGGGTCGGGGCCGGCCCGGACCGCGTCGCCCTGTACTTCCGGGAGGACGCGTCGGCACTCGGCCAGGTACCGCATGCCGGACGTCCGGAGGGGATCGAGCACGATTCGGTGCGCGGCGCTCTCGAACGCGGCGCCCTCTTCTGGCTCGACCTGCTCGAGGAGACGGCGCTCGAAGACTCGATCGTCCTGCCGGCGCTGTGGGATCTCGTCTGGTCGGGCGAAGTGACCAACGATGCGTGGACGCCACTTCGCGCCACGCGCCGCTTCGGGCAGCCGCAGGGAGAGCGACGGCCACGGCGCTTCTCGCGTCGCCGCTCGCAGGGCGCAACGGCGACCGCCGGCCGCTGGTCGCCGACCCATCGGCTGTTCGCCGGCCCACCCGACCGGCGCGCCCTCGCCGAGTTGCTCCTCGAGCGCCAGGGGATCGTCACGCGTGACGCCGTTCGTGCCGAGGGCATCCCGGGCGGCTACGGCGCCGTCTACGCCGAGCTGCGCGCGCTCGAGACGCTTGGTCTCTGTCGCCGCGGCTACTTCGCCGAGGGGCTGGGCGGTGCGCAGTTCGCGCTCGGCGGCGCGGTCGAGCGGCTGCGCGAGCTGCGCGATCGGCCACTCGAGGCCGACGCACTCGTCCTCGCCGCGGCCGACCCGGCGCAGCCGTACGGCGCCGGCCTGCCGTGGCCGCGCCGGGCCGGTGCGCGCGCGGCCCGCGTTGCCGGCGCCTACGTCGTCTTGCTCGGCGGCGAGCCAGTGCTCTACGTCGAGCGCGGTGGCCGCTCGCTCGTCCCGCTGCGCGATCCTGATCCCGAGTGGCTGCGACCCGCACTCGCCGCGCTGGCCGTCCACGTGAAAGCCGGCCGCGGCCGACGGCTCGCGGTCGAGCGGTTCGACGGCGAGCCGATCGTCGAGACCGAGGCGCTCGAGCTGCTGGTCGAGGCTGGTTTCCTGGCCGGCCCGCGGCGCGCCGTCCTACGCGCGTAGGCGGGCGACGATCTCGGCGGCGGGCTCGGCGCGGGCGAGCGCCGCGTTCGTACCGGCCCAGAGGTTGATGCCGTCTGCATCGCCCGCCGCGCGTGCGGCGGCCCGAAGTGGCGCCGTCAGGTGATGGATGTGGGGATAGGCAGACGGCGCGTGTGGATGCCGGCGCATGAACTCGTTCACGAGCCCGCGCGCTCGGCGGCCGGTGAAGGCCCGTGTGAACGCGGTCTCTCCGGCGGTTGCGACGGCGCGCCGGTGCGGTGCGCTGGTGCCCGCCTCGTCTGCGAGCAGAAACGCGGTACCGATCTGCGCGGCAGCAGCGCCGGCGGCGAGCGCTGCCCGCATCCCCTCGCGATCGGCGATCCCGCCCGTCGCGACCAGAGGCAACCCCACCGCGGCCGTCGTGCGCAGGATGTCCTGCAGCGGCGTCGTGACGTCGTCGGTGTCCTCCCAGCTGCCGCGGTGGCCGCCGGCCTCGGCGCCCTGCACGACGAGCGCATCAGCACCCGCCTGAGCCCCCGTTTGCGCCTCCGCCAGGTTCGTCACGGTCAGCCACGCCTCGGCGCCTGCTGCATGAATGCTAGCGATGTCGTCTCGCTGGGGGCAGCCGAAGGTGAAGGAGACGACCGCCACGCCGGCGGCGAGCGCCACCGCAAGCTTCGCGTCGAAGCCGTCGTCGTCGAAGTGCGGTTCGCCGAGTCGCACGCCGAGCCGGACCGCCTCCGGCTGTAACTCGTCCGCATAGGCCGCTACCGCCGCGTCGTCCACCGAGCGCTCGCGCAAGACGAAGATGTTGACGCCGAAGGGCGCGTCGGTGAGAGCCCGCGTCCGTGCCAGCTGTTCGGCGAGCGCCTGCGCGGTCAGGTAGCCGGCGCCGAGGAACGGCAGCCCACCGGCGCGGGCGACGGCTGCCGCCAGCTCGGGAGTCGACGGCCCACCCGCCAGCGGCGCGAGCACGATCCGGCTGTCCGGGAGTACGGTCACCGGGCGAGGCGGCCGAGCACGACTCCGAAGAGCCCGTGCCGGACCGTTGCCTGCGCGAAGCCGCGCCGGCTCCAGAACGTTGCGACGCCCGGCTCGCCGGCGGCCGGATGCCACCGCTCGAGTTGGGAGGCGAGGGGAAAGGTTGCGAGGTTCTCGACGAGTGCGAGCGACAGCGCCAGGCGCTGCGGCTCGGCTCTGGTCCGGCGGCGCACCTGGTCGAATGCCACCCCGAACGCGGCTCCGTTCGCCGCGTGGAGCGCGAGCCCGGCCGCCGGCCACCAGCGCGATCGCGTGACGAGCTTCCCGAGCAGCGCGACGTCCGAGTAGTCGAGGCGGAAGAGTCGCGTGTCGAGCGGTTCGAGCGCGGCCCAGGCGAGGGCGGCTCCGGCTCCAGCTGCTGCTGCGCGAGCGCTGCTCATCGCGCAAGTCTGCCGTTACCGTGCCGGGTGCGGTGCCCGAGGGCGACACCATCCACAGGACCGCCGCACGGCTCCAGGTGCTGGTCGGCGAGCAGATCGAGGCGAGCTCGCCGCATCCCCGTGCGCGGGTCGGGCGTGTCGCCGAGCGGATCGACGGACGGACGCTCGAGTCGGTGACCGCGCACGGCAAGAACCTCGTGCTCCGGTTCGACGGCGGCATCGTCGTGCGCTCGCACCTACGTGTTTCGGGCCGCTGGACCGTGCGGCCACGTGGCCAGACATCGCGCGGCACGCCGTGGCTCGTGTTACGTGGCAGGCGTGTCGAGGCCGTGCTCTGGAACGGCCCGGTGCTCGAGCTGCACACGTGCGCACTCGCACAGCTCGGGCCGGACATCCTCGAGCAGCCGCCGCGCATCGACGAGATGCTGGACCGGCTGCGCGCCGCCGACCTGCTGCGCTGGTTCGGCGAGTCGCTGCTCGACCAGCAGGTCGTCGCAGGGATCGGGAACATGTGGCTCGCCGAGGCGCTGTGGACGGCACGGCTATCGCCCTGGCGGCGGCTCGGCGACGTCGGAGAGCATGAGCGCCGCGCGGCGCTCGAAACCGCTGCGACGATGATGCGCGCCGCTCTCGACGGCGGCCGCGCAGCCGGCCGGCAGGTGTATCGCCGGGTCGGCCGTCCGTGCCCACGCTGCCGCACCCCGATCAGGTCTTACGGACAGGGCGACGACAACCGCATGACCTACTGGTGCCCGGTCTGCCAGAGAGGAACCGACCCGCGCGGCGCGTAACCCACCTGTGTGGGTCTCAGGGCACCGCACCTCTACGAGTCGCTTCGTGGCTTCTGTCTGGCCGCGTTTGCCGCCGAACGCGGTGCCCAGGTGCCGTTCGCTTTCGAGGAGCACACGACGCGCGGCGGTCCGTCGCTCTACGAGTACCGGCCGCTCGTTCGCGGTTTCGTCGAGGAGCAGTCGCCGACCCTCCGTCGTCTGCCCGACGCGCGCGACGCGATCGACGATCTCAAGCGCGAGCCGGCTGCAGCGATCTTCGCGCGTGCGCATGCCGGCCTCTCCGAGACGGGCGAGGACGCGCTCTTCCGCTCGATTCTCGTGCCGATGCTGACGTGGACGGCCGAGCGCTGCGGCGGCTTCGACTGGAACGACGAAGCGTTCGACGCCGCGTACCAGGACCTCGAGCAGACGCTCTTCGGCAGCGCGCGAACCTACGTTGCGCTCGCACCGGTCATCGGGCTCTCGGCCGCCAACGACGCCGATCTCGGCGGCGGGATCACGCTCCGCCCGATCGTCGCGGGCGAGATCTCGCAGCTCTGGCCGGAGGCACAGGGTCTGATGCCGCCCGAGTTCGGCCGTGACACCGATCGCCTGCTGCTGCTCGAGTTGCGCCGCGAGCTCGAGCCCGACGAGGTCGAGCCGCCGGACGCGGCCGCGGAGCTCGCCGATGCGGTGACGGCGCTTCGCCTTGCCACAGCGGGTGCGATAGCCGCCGGGCCGGTCGTCTTCGAGCGACTCGACTACCGTCCGCTCCGGATCGCGCCCTTGCTGCCGATCGCAGCGACGCAGCCGCGGGGCGATGCGACTCGGCTCGACGCCGTGCGCGCCCGGCTCGCTGCCGACCTGCGTGAGCGGCTGCTGCTCGCGGACGAGGACCGCGAGCTCGGCGAGGCGCTCGATCGCTGGGAGCTGTCGCTGTTCTCCGAGGAGCCGTTCCGCTCCGCACAGGTCCGTGAGGCGCTCGCGTGCCTGCTCGGCGCGGACGGCGGGACATGGGCCGCCTCGCTCCGCGCCGCCGTCCTCCTCGCCGAGAAGGGCGCCGAACGGGGCGAGGTGCTGGCGGGTCTCCGGGCCGAGCAGCTCGACCGGGCGGCGCGCGACTCGGTGCGTCGCGTGCTCGTCGAGGCGCTCCTCCACGGCTCCCGCGCCGAGCTGGTCGCGGCCGTCGACGAGACGCTGCTCGGCCTGCGGCCGCGGCCGTCGAGCGTGCTCCGCGTCGCCTGAGCGGCGTTTCTCTTCACAGAGCTGGCACAGACACGTCACACCTCCGCCCGTAGCGTGCAGGCATGGACGACGCAGCGCGGTTGCTGGAACGGCTGAGGCGAATCGAGGGATTGACCCTCGACGGTGCGGGGCGACCGGGCGAGCTGCTGACCGAGCTGCGCGCGCTCGTGCCGGAAGCCGAGGCGTGGGCGCGGGTCGAGGGCGACACACGCGCGGTCGCCGCCGTCTCGAAACTTCGGGAGGAGGCGGAAGGAATGCCGTAGAGCGAACAGAACTGGCCTGGACATGGGTCTCGCGCGCCTCCTTCCGCGTCCCAACGTTCGCCCTGCGAGCGTGCCTGCGCCTGCGGACACGCAGGTGATCGTGCTCGCGAATCAGAAGGGCGGCGTCGCCAAGACGACGACGACGCTCAACCTCGGCGTCGCGTTCTCGGAGCAGGGCTACAAGGTGCTGATCGTCGATCTCGACCCACAGGGCAACCTGACCATGTCGCAGGGCCTGAACCCCGACACAATTCAGAAGTCGATGTTCGACGTGCTCGTCCATCGCCTGCCGATCGACCAGGTGATCGAGCAGCGCGAAGTCGAGATCGCCGTCTCGTCGATCGACCTGGCCGGCGCCGACATGGCCCTCGCCAGCCAGATCGGCCGTGAGCGTGCGCTCGAGAAGGCGCTCGCCCCGATCAAGGATCGCTACGACTACATCTTCATCGACACGCCGCCGTCGCTCGGCCTGCTGACGATCAACGCGTTCGTCGCGGCCACCGGGGTCGTCGTGCCCGTCCAGACGGAGTACCTCTCGCTGCGCGGCCTCGTTCAGCTCGAGAACACGCTCTCGATGGTGCGCGAGAACCTGAACCCGCGCGTCGAGATCATCGGGATCCTGCCGACGATGTACGACAAGCGCGTCACGCACTCGCGCGAGGCCGACGAGATCCTGCGCGAGAACTTCGGCGATCTCGTCTACAACACACGTATCCGCAAGACGATCAGATTTGCCGAGGCTCCCGTGAAGGGATCGTCCGTGCTTGCCTACGAGCCGTCCGGCGAGGCCGCGAACATGTATCGCGATCTCGCGAAGGAGGTGCTCAGTGGCCAGAAATCGCGCCAGCATGCGTGAAGGCCCGTTGGCCGAGCTCTTTCGGGCCACCGAGGCGGCGCAGAAGCAGGGCAAGGGAAAGGCGAAGGACGACGCACAGCAGCAGCTGCCGACCGAACCGGTCGCGGCAGCCGAGCCACCGGCGCCGACGCCGATCAGAGCCGTCGCGCCTGCAACCGAGCCCGCGCCCGAGGAGCCCCGCGAGCGTCCGGTCGCGCGGTGGCTCGATCCGCTTCCCGAGCAGCCCGCCCGGCTGGAGCGTGCCCGTGACAGCGCCTCGTACCTCGCCGTGCTGCGTGTCGTGGGCGTGGGCGGCGCCGGTCTGAACGCCGTCGACCGCATGATCGATGCCGGCATCACGCAGGTCGACTTCGTCGCGGTCAACACCGACATCCAGCAGCTTCAGATGAGCGACGCATCGACCAAGATCCACATCGGCAGCGAGCTCACCGAAGGTCTCGGCTCGGGCGCCGACCCGGAGATCGGCCGGCAGGCCGCCGAAGAAGGCTACGACGCGATCAAGCGCTCGCTCCGCGGCTCCGACATGGTCTTCGTCACGGCCGGTGAAGGCGGCGGCACAGGATCGGGCGCGGCGCCGATCGTCGCGCGGATCGCCCGGGAGCTCGGCGCGCTCACGGTCGGGATCGTGACCACCCCGTTCAAGTTCGAAGGTACGCGGCGTTCGAAGCAGGCCGAGATCGGCGTGCAGGCGATGCGCGAGGCGTGCGACACCTTGATCGTGATCCCGAACGACCGCCTGCTCGAAGTGCTCGACAAGTCCACTTCGATGCTCGACGCCTTCCGGATCGCGGACGACGTGCTCCGGCACGGCGTGCAGGGAATCTGCGACCTGATCACCAATCCGGGCTTGATCAACCTCGACTTCGCCGATGTGCGCACGGTGATGAAGGACTCGGGCTCGGCGCTCATGGGCATCGGCTACGCGACGGGCGAGAACCGCGCGAAAGAGGCTGCCGAGCGCGCCCTTCGCAGCCCGCTGATCGAGACCGAGATCACGGGCGCACGGGGCATCCTGCTCTCGATCGCCGGCGGCGACGACCTGACGCTCTACGAGGTCAACGAGGCCGCGGAAGCCGTGCGCGAGGCAGCGACGGACGATACGAACATCATCTTCGGCGCGACGATCGACGATCGCCTCGAAGGCCAGATGTGGATCACCGTGGTTGCCACCGGGATCGGTGGCAAGGCCTCCGGCCGGCGCGGCAGCTTCGTGACCGCTTCGTCCGGCTCGAGCGGCGGCTCGCTCGAACCGCCGTCGTTCCTGCGCGACTGACGCCTGCGCGACCGAAGCGGCCTGCGACCGATCGCCGGTCGCGTCCGAAAATCGTGAAGATGGCGCCATGAAGGGCGCAGTTGCAGCCGGCCACCGCCTCACCGCAGAGGCTGGCGCGCGGATCCTCGCCGAGGGCGGCAACGCCGTGGATGCCTGCGTCGCCGCTGCCTTTGCGGCCTGGGTCACCGAGAGCCCGCTCACCGGGCCGGGTGCCGGTGGCTTCGCGCTCGTCAGGCCCGGCGACGGGCGCCCGGCTCGGCTCGCCGACTTCTTCGTCGCGACGCCGGGATACGGGCGCGACCCGGCCGAGAGCGGGCAGATGGAGGCGGTCGACATCGGCTACGGCGACGCCGAGGCGACACAGGTCTTCCGGATCGGCAGCGCGTCGTGTGCCGTTCCGGGCGCCGCGGCCGGTCTCGAGAGCGTGCACGCCGAGTACGGCCGTCTGCCATGGGCTGAGCTCGTGCAGCCGGCGATCGAGCTCGCCCGCTCGGGCGTCGAGCTGACGCGGCCACAGGCCCACCTTCACGCCATCCTCGACCTGATTCTCCGCCACACCCTGGAGGGTCGTCGTCTGTACAGCCGCGACGACGGCTCGCGGCTGCAGCCGGGAGACCTGCTGGTGCTCCCCGATCTGGGGCGCACGCTCGAACAGATCGCCGCCGAGGGAGCGGCCGCGATGTACCGCGGTGAGCTCGCGGCCTCGATTGCCGCCACGATCCAGTCCGGTGGAGGGCTGCTCACGACCGCCGACCTCGAGGCGTACCGGGTCATCTGGCGTGAGCCGGTGCAGACGCGCTACCTCGGTCACGATGTGATCTCGAACCCGCCACCGTCCTCGGGCGGTGTCCTGATCGCCTACGGCCTCGCGCTGCTCGACCACGTCGCGCGGGGCAGGCCGGGCTCGGCCGAGGCGGTGGCGACGCTGGTCGAGACGATGCGCGAGCAGACGCGCGCGCGAAGCGGCGGTTTCGTCGAGGACCTGTACGCCGGCGGCCTGGTCGAGCGCCTGCTCGACGAGGAGTCGGTGGCGGGGGGCGTGGCGCGGATCCGCGCCTCGCTGCCAGGCGCTCCCGAGCACGCCCCGAACGGTGGCACGACCCACGTCTCTGCTGTCGACGCCGACGGCAACGCCGCCTCGGTGTCGTCTTCGACCGGCAGCGGCTCGGGTGTGATCGTCCCGGGCACCGGCATCCAGCTCAACAACATGCTCGGCGAGTACGACCTCGTCGGTTCCGGCCCGGCCGAGCCGGGGCAGCGCCTCACGAGCATGATGGCCCCGACGATCGTCGTGGGCGACGGGCGTACGCGGCTCGTCGTCGGCAGCGCCGGGTCGATTCGCCTCCGTGGGGCGATCATGCAGGTGATCGTCAACGTCGTCGGTCACGGCCTCGGGGTCGCCGAGGCGATCGACCGGCCGCGCGTTCATGTCGAGGAGCCCCACGTGCACTGCGAGGGCGGCTTCGAGAGCGACGAGCTCGACCGCCTCACTGCGTTGGGCTACGAGGTCGTGCGCTGGCGGCGCCGCAACCTCTACTTCGGCGGCACGAACGCCGTCGAGGTCGACCCCGCGGGCGAGCTCGCCGCGGCGGGCGATGCGCGGCGAGGCGGCGCCGGTCTCGTTGTCGGCGCCTAACCCGCGTCGGTGTCGAGTTCGAGCGGCGTCACCTTGCCGTTCTTGCCGGCGCGGTCTCGCAACGTCTTCTCGAGGCGCACCGCTTCGAGCGCGATCTCGAGCAGCTCGGTCAGCCGCTCGAGGCGCTCGCTCGGCGACGTCGACGCCAGCAGCTCCTGCTTCGCATCGGGTGCGAAGTCGACACGCGCCGCGAGCTCGAAGTCGACGAGCGGCGAATCTGCCTCGGGGACGTCGACCGGGCTCTCCGTTTCGGCGACGAGCGCGGTGAACGCCTCGAGCGCCCGCGTCACCTCGAGCGGTTGGTGCGGCTCGTCCTCGTCGTCGATCACGCGCTCGACCAGCGCCGTCGTGAACGCCCGACCGCTGGTCAGCTCGAGCAACCGGAACCGCTCGCGTCCTTCGACGACGACATCGAGCGGCCCGCCGTCCGGCTCTTCGAGCACGTCCTCGACCGTCGCCCGCGTGCCGACCTCGTGCACGGCCCCGTCCTCGGTCGCGAAGACGAGCCCGAACTCGCCGCCCGTCGCCAGGCACTCGTCGATCAGCTCGCGATAGCGCGGCTCGAAGATGTGGAGCGGGATCCGTTCGGTCGGCAACAGCACGATCGGCAGCGGAAACAGACCGAGTTCCGTCATTCCGGCAGGGTACGTACGCGCGGGCGGGCTGCGGCAGGCCTGCCGCCGGTGCGGCGAGCGGTAGGGTCGCTCCTGTCAGCGACCCGCCATCAGGTCGGGCCTGATCAAGTGAACGGAGGGGAAATGCCGTACGGAGTGGTGCATCAGTTCCCGGGTGCGACGAAGGAGCAGTACGACGCCTCGATCGCCGCCGTCCATCCGAGCGGTGGCGGGTTGCCCGACGGTCAGCTGTTCCATGCCGCAGGACCCTCGGCCGATGGCTGGACGATCGTCGCCATCCACGACTCGCAGGAGAGCTGGGAGCGATTCCGCGACGGGGTTCTGATGCCGCGGATGGCCGCCGGCATCGAGGGTGGCTTCACGTCGCCGCCGACCGAGACGACCTTCCCGGTTCACAACCAGATCTCGTCCTAGCTCGGCCCCGACGGGCATCCGCTGGTCTATGGTCACGAACGTGTCCGGCGGGCGTCTCGCATGATTCGAGTCTGCGTGGCCGGCGTCACCGGTTGGACGGGCCGTCCTGTCTCCGCGGCGATCGAGGTGGCGGGCGACCTGGAGCTCGTCGCCGGCGTCTCGCGCTCCGACCCCGACAGCTTCTCGTCGGTGGACGAGGCCCTCGCTGCCGTTAGCGCGGATGTGCTCGTCGACTACACGCACGCAGCGGCGGTCCGGGCCAACGTTCTTGCGGCCGTCGAGCGGAGCGTCCACGTGGTGGTCGGCTCGAGCGGCTTGTCGGCGGCGGACTACGAGGAGATCGACGCGCTTGCCCGCAAGCGACACGTCGGCGTGATCGCGGCAGGCAATTTCTCGCTGACCGCCGCGCTGCTGCTTCGCTGCGCCGCCGAGGCGGCGCGACACCTGGCGGCGTGGGAGGTGATCGATTTCGCCAAGGCGAGCAAGGAGGATGCACCGAGCGGCACCGCCCGCGAGCTCGTCGAGCGGCTCGACACGGTGCGTCACCCTGCGCTCGGCGTGCCGATCGACGAGATACTGGGCGCGCCGGAAGCGCGCGGGGCAACGGTCGCCGGCACGCAGGTGCACTCCGTCCGTCTGCCCAGCTTCGTCGTCTCCACCGAGGTCGTGTTCGCCGCAGAGGGCGAGCGGCTCTCGATCCGCCACGACGCGGGCGAGACACCCGCGCCGTACGTCGCCGGGACGCTGCTCGCGATCCGTGCCGTCCCGAACCGGGTCGGCGTCGTCCGCGGGCTCGACCAGCTACTCGATTAGGGTCGTCGGCGAAAGAGCCGCGCGAGCAGCGAGCGGCGCGACGGTCCGGCCTTCGCCGCACGCTCACGCCGCAGATCCGCCTCGGCCCAGGCGCGCTCGCGCATTCTGCGGGTGCCATGACTGGGCTTCCAGATCACCGGCCTCGGCATCGAAACCACGGTAGCGGCGACTGCGCCGATCTGTACCCTCACCGGCGTGAGCCCGGGTCTCTTCGACGCGTCGTTCTTCCGGCCGAGCGTCGCCTCGCTGACGCCATACCAGCCTGGCAAACCGATCGAGGAGTGCCAGCGCGAGCTCGGACTCGAGCGCGTCGTCAAGCTCGCGTCGAACGAGGGGCCGTTCGGGCCGTTTCCCGCCGCGCTGGCGGCGCTCGACGCCGCGGCGCGCGACCTGAACCGCTACCCCGACGGCGGCTCCTACCGCCTGCACGCGGCGCTCGCCGCTCGCCATGGCGTCTCCGCCCACGAGATCGTCGTCGGTGCGGGCGCAGACGGGTGCATCGACATGCTGAGCCAGGCGATCCTCGACCCGGGCGACCAGGTCGTCTGCGGCTGGCCATCGTTTCCGAGCTACGTCATCTACGCCGCGAAGCAGGGCGCAGACGTCCGCACGGTGCCGCTCACCGACCTCCGGTACGACCTCGACGCGCTCCTGGCCGCGATCACCGTCCGGACGAAGCTCGTCTACATCTGCCATCCGAACAACCCGACCGGGACGATGAACACGCTCGCCGAGCTCGACGCGTACTTCGATCGCGTCCCCGAGCACGTGCTCACGGTCGTCGACCAGGCTTACTTCGAGTACCTCGACCGGGACGACTACCCGGACGCGGTCGAGCGGTACCTCAAGCACGGCCGGCGGGTCGCGGTGCTCCGCACGTTCTCCAAGATCTACGGGCTCGCCGGGCTGCGGGTCGGCTACGCGGTCGCTGCGCCCGACGTGTGCGCGTCGCTCGCCAAGGTGCGCCGTCCGTTCGACCTGACCACCCCCGCACAGGTCGCCGCTCTCGCCAGCATCGGCGACGAGGCCGAGCTCGCGCGGCGCCGCGCCGAGAACGCGAGGGGCCTCGCGCAGCTCGAGTCGATCATGCACGAGCACGGCTTCGACCCGCCGCCCTCGGTCGGCAACTTTCTCTACGCGGAGACCGGGGGCGACACCGCACCGCTCTACGACCGCCTGCTCAGCGAAGGTGTGATCGTGCGGCCGCTCGCGGGATTCGGCGCCCCGACCGCAATCCGGATCACCGTCGGCACGCCCGAGGAGCACGACTTCTTCTCGGCCGCGCTGGGCCGCGTCCTGCAGCCCGCCTGACCATCTAGGCTCCCACGCGGTGCCGTCACCGCTCCACCGCCAAGTCGGGCTCCTCCGCCGCACGGGCGGCTTCCGGCTCCTGTTCTTCGCGACGCTCGGCTCCGGGATCGGCAGCTGGATGGCGACGATTGCGCTGACCGCGGATGTCAAGGCACGCACGGATTCGCCCTGGTGGGTGAGCGCGCTGTTCATCGTCACGTTCCTGCCGTCGGTCGTCGTCGGTCTCGTCGCCGGGCCGCTGATCGACCGGCTTTCGCGGAAGCGGCTCGTGATCGCTTCCGACCTGGTCCGGCTCGGCGTCTTCGCCGCACTGCCGTTCGTCGGCAGCACGACGGCGATCATCGGCCTCGCGGCCGTCGCCGGGGTCGCCAACTCGTTCTTCCGCCCCGCGGTGCTGGCCGGCATCCCGAATCTTCTCTCCGAGACCGAGCTCGCGAGCGGCACCGCACTCCTCCAGGCAACAGACTGGGCGGCGGCGACGATCGGGCCGATTCTCGGCGGCATCCTCACCGGTGCGTCCAGCCCGCATGTCGTCTACTGGATCAACGCCGCCACCTTCGCCCTCTCCGCGCTGCTGCTCTTCCGTATTCCCGCCAGGCTGCTCCAGAGCGAGCAGGCGATCACCCGGGGTCACTGGCGTGATCTCGGCGAGGGCCTCGCGATCTTCCGGAAGTCCGCCGCGATGCTCACGGCGCTCTGCGCCTTCGGCTTCGCCCAGCTGGCAGGAGGGCTGATCAACGTGACCGAGATCTTCCTCGTCGAGCGCGCCTTGCATCGCGGCCCCTTCGGCTTCGGCCTGCTGTGGGCCGCGAGCGGTCTCGGGCTCGTCATCGGCAGCCTTGCCAGTGGCCCCCTCGTCGAGCGACGAGCGCTGATGGCGGTCTACCCGCTCGTCTTCCTGCCGTGGGCCGCCGGCGTCCTCGGGGCGGCGATCGCGCCGAACATCTGGGTAGCCGCGACGGCGATGGTGGTCGCCGGCTTCGGCAATGGCCTTGCCTTCCCACTGACCGTCCTGATCGTGCAGCGCTACACCTCGGACCGGCTGCGGGGACGTGCGTTCACCGTGATCATCAGCGCACAGAACTCCCTGCTCGGCATCGCCATGGTCGCCGCCGGCGCGCTCGTAGGGCTCGCCGGGCCGCGCTGGACGTACGGGATCGCCTCGGTGCTCCTGGTTGCCGGCTCGTTGACCGCGCTCGTAATGGCTCGTGGCATGAGCCCGAGCACGCTCGTCGCCCGCCAGCAGGCCGCGTAGCCGCGTGGCCGGCCGCCGCGACTGGACGCGCGAGACCCTGGCGGCAGGGGTGCGAGACGGCGACCACCGGGCGCTTGCCCGGGCGATCACGCTGGTCGAGAACGGCGATCCGCTTGCCTACGCGGTCGTCGCCGACCTCTACCCGGAGACGGGTCATGCGCACGCGGTCGGCATCACCGGGCCGCCCGGCGTCGGCAAGTCGAGCTTGATCTCGTCGCTGGTCCGCCTCGCCCGCGACCGCGGGGACACGGTCGGGGTGATCTCCGTCGACCCGTCGAGCCCGTTCACGCAGGGGGCGCTCCTCGGTGACCGGATCCGCCTGAGCGACCACTTCCTCGATCCCGAGGTCTTCATCCGGTCGATGGGCACGCGCGGCCATCCAGGCGGCCTCGCCGAGACGACGCTGCAGGCGCTGCTCGTGCTCGACGCCGCCCGCAAGGACATCGTTTTCCTCGAGACCGTCGGGACCGGGCAGAGCGAGGTCGGCGTGCTCTCGATCGCCGACACCGTCGTGCTTGCGCTGATGCCCGGCTCCGGCGACTCGATCCAGGCGCTGAAGGCGGGGATCATGGAGATCCCGGACGTGATCGCGATCAACAAGATGGATCACCCGCTTGCGAAGACGATGCTGAACGAGGTGCGCCAGGTGCTCGCGCTCGGTCCGCACGCGGGCTGGAGCCCTCCGATCGTGCTCACGGAGGCGATGCGTGGTGAGGGCGTCGAGACGCTGTGGGAGAAGATCGCCGAGCATCGCGCCTGGCTCGAGGTCGACGGTGAGCTCGAGCACCGGCGCCGTGCGAACCTCGCGAGCGAGGTCTTCCAGGTCGCCTCCGCCCGTGCACGCCGCCATCTCGAACTTGCCGTACGTGACGATCCGCAGCTGCGCCGCCTGCTCGACGACGTGCAGGCGCGCCGTCTCGACCCGCTGACGGCCGTTCGTGAGATCCTCGAGCAGGTGTTCCGAATTGGACCGTCCGACCCTCGCTGACATCGAGGCGGCCCGCGAGCGCATCGCGGGCCACGCATGGGTGACGCCGGTGCATTCGAGCGACTCGCTCTCGCGGCGCATCGGGCGGACCGTGTGCCTGAAGGCCGAGAATCTCCAGCGGACGGGCTCGTTCAAGGTGCGCGGTGCGGTCAACAAGCTGATGACGCTCGACGACGCCGAGCGCTCGGCGGGGGTGCTCGCGGCGAGCGCCGGCAACCATGGCCAGGCGGTCGCCTGGGCCGCTCGCGAGCTCGGCGTCAAAGCGACTGTCTTCATGCCGCAGGACGCGCCGATGGCCAAGGTCGAGGCGACGCGCAACTACGGCGCCGAGACCGTGCTCGCAGGAGCCGGCTTCGACGAGGCCCTCGCGCTCGCGCTCGCGCGCTCCGACGAGACGGGTGCCACGTTCGTGCACGCCTTCGAGGATCCAACCGTGATCGCCGGCCAGGGCACGCTCGGCCTCGAGCTCGCCGACGAGCTCGACGGCATCGAGACCTTCGTCCTGCCGATCGGCGGCGGGGGCCTGGCCGCGGGGATCGCGATCGTGCTGCGGGAACGGTGTCCGAAGGCGCGACTCGTCGGCGTGCAGGCCGGCAAGACGGCGCAGGGCACGATCGCCGACGGCATCGCTGTCAAGCACCCGGGTGAGCTGACGATGTCGATCCTCGAGGACCTACTCGACGAGATCGTGCACGTCGAAGACGAGGAGATCGCCGAGGCGATCACGCTGCTGCTCGAACGCGCGAAGCTCGTTGTCGAAGGGGCGGGAGCCGCGTCCCTCGCCGCGCTCCTCCGCGGGAAAGCGGGCGGCAGCGGCTCTGCGTGCGCGCTCCTGTCCGGCGGCAACATCGACCCGACGTTGCTCATCTCCGTGATGCAACACGGCCTGACGCTCGCCGGGCGTTACCTCGTGCTCCGCACCCACATCGCCGATCGTCCCGGCGCGCTGGTCGAGCTGCTCGAGCTCGTCGCCGATGAGCGCGGCAATGTCGTCTCGGTCGAGCACCACCGCGAAGGGATGACGAGTCACGTCGCGGAAACGGAGGTCGAGCTGACCGTGGTCACGCGCGACGAGACTCACTGCGCCGATCTGTGCGCTGCGCTCGAACAGCGCGGCTACGTCCTCGAGCGGCTTCGGTAGCCGCTCGGGAACTCACGAACCTCGTCCGAACGAGGTTCGTGCCGCTGGGAGCGGCACCGGGAGACGCGGCACTCCGCGACGCCTAGGCAGATCCGGACGCCGGTCGATCTCCGACCGGCCAGCGAGCCGATTACCCTCCGCCCATGATCGTCTGCCAATCCTGCGGCCGGGAGAGCCCGGCCGACGCGCGCTTCTGCGCGTCCTGCGGCGCGTCGTTGATCGCGGCGACTGCGGCGCGAGAGGAGCGCAAGGTCGTGAGCGTGGTCTTCGTCGACCTCGTCGGCCACACCGCGCGCTCGGAAACGGCCGACCCGGAGGATGTACGCGCCAGGCTCGCGCCGTACCACACACGCACCCGCACCGAGCTCGAGCGCTTCGGCGGCACCGTCGAGAAGTTCATCGGCGACGCGGTGATGGCCGTCTTCGGCGCGCCGGTCGCGCACGAGGACGATCCGGAACGCGCGGTACGGGCCGCGCTGGCCGTGCGCGACGCCCTCGTCGGCGACGGGCTCGAGATCCGTGCCGCCGTCAACACCGGTGAGGCACTCGTCTCGCTTGACGCAAAGGCGGCCGAGGGGGAGGCTCTCGTCGCCGGCGACGTTGTCAACACCGCCGCCCGCCTGCAGTCAGCGGCGCCGGTCAACGGCGTGCTTGTCGGCGAAGCGACCCATCGCGCGACCGAGCGCGTAATCGAGTACCGGGAAGTCGACGGCGTAACCGGCAAGGGAAAGTCGGCGCTCGTGGCTGCCTGGGAGGCGGTTGCGCCCCGGGCGAGCCTGGGTGTCGACATCTCGCACCACGGCGGCGCCGAGCTCGTCGGACGGGAGCTCGAGGTGCGGCTGCTCTACGACGCGCTCGACCGCGCCCGCAGCGGCTCGCTGCAGCTCGTGACGCTGGTCGGCGTGCCGGGCATGGGGAAGAGCCGCCTCGTCTAGGAGCTCTTCCAGCGGATCGAGTCCGAGATCGAGTTCACCCACTGGCGCCAGGGCCGCGCCCTCTCCTACGGGGGCGGTGCGTTCGGTGCGATCGCCGAGGCGGTGCGCTCGCAGGTCGGCGCGCTCGAGTCGGATTCGCCGCACGGCCTCGAGCAGAAACTGCGCACGGCGCTCGAGCCACTGCCGCTCGACGAGGACGAACGCGACTGGATCGCGGTCCGGCTGCGCCGGCTGCTCGGGCTCGGCACGGCCGGGCCTGCGGCGCGCGAGGAGTCGTTCGTCGCGTGGCGACGGCTGTTCGAGGCGATTGCCGACGTGAGGCCGCTCGTGCTGGTCCTCGAGGACCTCCATTGGGCCGACGAGGGGACGCTCGACTTCGCCGAGCATCTCGCCGACTGGGCGACCGACTCGCCGCTGCTCGTGCTTTGTACCGCCCGCCCGGAGCTGCTCGAGCGACGGCCGGCGTGGGGCGGGGGCCGGCTCAACTCGCAAACGGTTGCGCTGGCGCCGCAGGGCGATGACGTGACAGCTCGACTGCTGGGGCTGCTGCTCGAACGGTCGGTGCTCGACGCCGACTTGCAGGCCCGTCTCCTGCAGCAGACGGGCGGCAACCCGTTGTACGCCGAGGAGTACGCGCGCATGTTCAGCCACGGCGAGGACGGCGAGGCACTGCCCGACACCGTCCAGGGCGTGATCGCAGCCCGGCTCGACCTGCTGGAGCCTGCGGAGAAGGAGGCGATCCAGGCCGCCTCCGTGCTGGGCAAGGTGTTCTGGCGCGGCGGCGTCGAGGCGCTCGGCTCGGCCGAGAGTCTCGACGAGAGACCCTGCAGCGGCTCGTCCGCCGGGAGTTCATCAAGCGCGAGCGCGGGACGATGATGGCCGGCCAGGCGGAGTACGCCTTCCGACATGCGCTCGTCCGCGACGTCGCCTACGCACAGCTGCCACGCGCCTCGCGTGCCGAGAAGCACCGTCTGGCGGCGAACTGGATCGAGACGACCGCGACGGGTAGGCCCGACCTCGTCGCCCACCACTATGGCGAGGCGCTAGCGCTTGGTCGAGCAGCCGGTACGGACGTCGCGCAGCTGGAGGACGCGGCCCGCGTGGCGTTCCGGGCGGCGGGTGATCACGCCCATTCGCTAGGAGCGATTCCCGAGGCGGCGGCGCTCTACCGCCAGGCGCTCGCGCTCTGGCCGGCCGAGCCGGTGCGTGCGTCGGTCGAGCTCGCCCTGGCGGCTGTCCTGGAGGACGCGGATGCGCAGGGCGCGATCGACGCTGCGCCAGAGCACGTGACTCGTTTGCGGCGCTCGGCGACCTCGCCGGGGTCACCCATGCCGAATCGGTGATCGCTGCGTCTGCCTGGCAGATGGGGGACGGTGAGAACGCACGCTGCCACCTCGATGCCGCGGTCGCGGCCGCCAAGCAGTCAGGCTCCACCGAGGCGCTGGCGCGGGCGCTGACGCAGCAGGCCCGCATGCTGATGTCCTCCGACCGCTACGACGACGCGATCGCCGTCGGGGTCGAGGCGATTCGTCTCGCCGAGGCGGCCGGGCTCGAGGCGGTGGCCGTGGCCGCGCTGATCGCCGTAGGAACGGCACGTGGGGCCTTCGGACTGGACGGATGGGAGAATCAGCTGATTGAGGCGACGGATCGCTCGCGCGCGTTGAACGACACTGGGCTCGTCCATCGTGCGCTCAACAACCGCGCGAACGAGGTGCTCCGCTGGGATGGAGTTGCGGCCGCGCAGCCGATCTACGACGAGATCGCGGAGATCGTCGAGCGGAGGCCGCTGCCGTATGCGCTGCGCTGGGTCGTCTCGACTCAAGGGTGGTGCGCCTACATGCGCGGCGAATGGGATGTCGCGATCGAGTACGGAGAGCGGTTCTTCGCGGTGCAGCCTGGTGTGCGCCACTACCTCGAGCCACAGACGCTGTTCGTCCGGACGGCGATCGGTTTCGGACGAGGAGACGCCCGCCGCCGCAGACTTCCAGCTCTCGATGGAGCTGTCACGGGAGACCGGCGATCCCCAGCCGATGGGGCCGATGCTCGCCTTCGGCGCGTGGCTGGCCGCCGAGTCCGGGCGGCGCGACGACATGCGGGCGTTCCTCGACGAGCTGCTGACCCTCCCCGAGGGCGCTGTCTCGCTGGCCGCCGACTATGCCCCCGAGCTTGGCTGGCTCGGCGCCGACCGGGATGCGGCTCTTGCGACGGCCTTGGATTTGAACGGCGGCGCGATGCAGCGGGCCAATCGCGCCGTCGTCGACGGGCGAGTCGAAGAGGCGATCGCCCTGCTCGCCGGGACCGGTAACGCGAGTGCAGCCGCTTACGCCAAGCTTCGGCTCGCCCGCCAGCGGGCCGCTGCCGGCGACGACCCAGAGCCGTGGCTCGGGGAGGCCGAGACGTTCTACCGCGGCGTCCGCGCGACGCGCTACCTGCTCGAGCTCGACGAGCTGCGGGCTACGCGCCGCAGCGCCTGAACGCAACCACGTCGCCGGTGAAGTCGGCGATCCCGCCGCCGGTGACCGCGCGTACGTCGAAGCCCTCGCGCTGCAGGAGGGATGCGGCGATTGCGGCACGCGGGCCGCTCTCGCACACGGTCACGACCGGCCGGTCGCGCTGCAAGGCACCGCCGGCGATCTTGCGCAGCAGCCGGTACGGGATGTTCGTCGAGCCGGGCAGGTAACCGCTGTCGCGCTCGACCGCCTCACGCACATCGACGACCTGCACGTCGGCTTGGTCGAGCAGCTTCTTGAGCTCAGCCGTGTCGACGGTCGCGAGCGTCTCGGTCGCCTGCGGCCGGACGACATAGCCGGCGAGCTCGAGCACCCCGACCGCCCCGAGCATCCGTGCGGCCGCGAGCGCCTCGACGCGGTTCGAGGCGTGTAGCACCACCGGCTCGCCGGGGGCCAGCACGAAGCCTGCTTTCGTCCCGAACGAGTCGCCGCTGACCGGAACGCTGATCGAGCCTGGAATGTGGCCGGCGGCGTGCTGGGCGAACATGCGCACGTCGAGCACGGTCGCATCGCCGGGATCGTCCAGCTCGGGCGGCTCGCTCGGCTGGGCGAGCCACGGGCCGCGGTTCAGGGCGACGACGCGCTCGGTCGTCGGCGGGCGCGGCGTCGAGACCGAGGCCGACACGAGCACGAATTCCTGCACGTCGTGGAACTCGAGCGCGGTGTTGCTCGTGCGCTCGTGCCCGATCGTCGACGAGCGCTCCGAGCTCATGTTGCCGCCGCAGAGCGAGCCCGCGACGTGGCCCGGCATCACCTGGACGGCGTCCGGCAGCGCCGTCAGGCGTTGCAGCGATCCGAAGAGGTCCTCGGCTCCCTCACGCGCAGCGACAGCCAGGTCCGGCCGCGCCGCATCGCCGACGAACAGCGAGTCGCCGGTCAGCACCACCTCGTCGTCGACGAGGAAGGCGCAATGCTCAGGCCGGTGCCCTGGTGTGTGCAGCACCTCGATCCGCACCGAGCCGACGTCGACGACCTGCCCGTCCTCGAGCGGCTCGAACGCGTAGGCCGGCTCGGCGAGCGGATGGATCGCCACCGGGAGGCCGTGTTCGAGTGCGAACCGCCCGTGCCCCGACACGTGGTCGGCGTGGGTGTGCGTCTCGAGCACTCGCTCGATGCGCACGCCGGCTTCCCCCGCGGCCTCGACGACCGGCTCGATCTGCAGGGGAGGATCGACGACGACAGCGACGCCCGCCTCCCGATCGCCGACCAGATAGCAGGCACAGCCGAGGTCGTCGTTCACGAACTGCCGACAGAGCAGCACGGGTGCTGAGCCTACTGGCTAGACCGGCGGGGGGCGAAGCCACACGTACAGCGCCGTGAAGAGGGCCACGAGCGCGAGGCCGCCGGCGATGATCGCGACCAGCAGCGCCGCCCGGCCGAGCGACCGCGCGCCCGAATCCTGCGCGCCGTGTGCCTGGACGTCGAGCCCCACGCGGTAGGTGATCGACTTGCCGTGGCGGTCTCCGACGAGCACGGTGAAGAGCACGGTCTCGACCTTCTCCGGAGCCGTTCCGCGGATCGCGAAGGTCGCATACTGGCCCTTCAGGATGTTGCCGTCGGACCAGGTGATCGCCTGGCCGGTGCGCGACTGCGACCAGCCGGGCTTGGCTTCGGCGTCGTCGAGGTCGAAGTCGGATGGGATCCCGAGCGTGACGTGGTCGACGCCGACGGGGTCGGCTTCGTTCGGGATCGAGAAGACGAGGTCGACGGCTGCGCCCTTGGTCACCCTGGCCGGGTCGATCGAGAGATGCGCCGAGGCGGCGCCGGTGAAGACGAGCGCGCTACAGACCGAGATGGCGAGCGATGACCATCCGCTGCACTTCATTCGTTCCTTCTCCGATCTCCAGGATCTTCTGGTCGCGATACAGGCGCGAGATCGCGTACTCGTCCATGAACCCGTAGCCGCCGTGGATCTGCAGCGACCAGTTCGCGGCGCGGTGCGAGAGCTCACCCGAGAACAGTTTGGCCATTGCTGCGGTCTGTGCGAACGCCCGCCCCTGGTCTTTCTCCCAGGCGGCCTTCCAAACGAGCGTCCGCGCGGCCTCGATCTCGGTCGCCATGTCGACGAGCTTCTCCTGCACCGCCTGGAACCGGGCGATCGGCTGGCCGAACTGCCGCCGCTCTTTGGCGTAGGCGTAGGCCAGGTCGTAGGCGCCCTGCGCGAGGCCGACGCCCATCGCTGCGACCGAGATGCGGCCGCCGTCCAGGATCGTCAGGAACTGGCGGAATCCCTCGCCGCGCGGGCCGAGCAGATTGCGCTCGGGGACGTGGACGTCCTGGAAGCTCAGCTCGCGCGTGTCAGAGGCGCGCCAGCCGAGCTTTTGCATCGGCTCGGAGATCACGTAGCCGGGCGTGCCGTTCGGGACGACGATGTTCGAGATCTCGCCGTCACCGGTGACGGCGGTGATCGTCACGCACGACGTGATGTCGGTGCCGGCGTTGGTGATGAAGATCTTCGAGCCGTCGATAATCCACTCGCCGTTCTCGAGGCGCGCCGTCGTGCGGGTCGCGCCCGCATCCGAGCCGGCATCCGCCTCGGTGAGCCCGAAGGCGGCGAGCTTGCGGCCGGAGGCGAGGTCTGGCAGCCAGTCGCGCTTCTGCTCCTCGCTCCCGAAGTAGTAGATCGGCAGGGTCCCGAGCGAGTGGTGGGCGGCGACCGTGATCGCGACGGACGAGTCGATGCGGGTCAGTTCCTCGATCGCGATCGCGTACGAGAGCGTGTCGCTGCCCGCGCCCTCGTACTCCTCGGGGATCGTCATCCCCATCAGCCCGAGCCCGGCCAGGTCCCGCACCAGCTCGTAGGGGAAGCGCTTCTCGCGGTCGAGCTCCTCGGCGACCGGCGCGATCTGTTCGAGGGCGAACTGCCGTACGGTGTCGCGGAGCAGTTCGTGCTCCGGCTGCAGGTCGAAGTTCATGCGCGGCCGGCCCGGTCCATACCCGGGAGGCGATGCTACAGAGGACCTTCCGCGACCGCGTCGAACTCGCTTCGACGTGAGACCGTTGCCGACGGTCGAAGGACTGACCGAGGAGATCGGACGCATCGTGATCGAGCGTCAGGAGCTGCGTGCGGCCCGCGCCGGCGACGATCTGCTCGAGGAGAACCGGCGTCGCCTGGCAGACGCCCAGAACCAGCTCTCGAAGCTGCTGCTGGCGCGGTACCTGCCCGTCGCCGACTCGGCGTAGCTACGGTTCGGGCCGCACACAGGCCCCGAGCAAAGGAGCGACCGTTGGCAGCCAAGGACTTCTTCGACAGCCTCTCGACGCGCGCCGACGCGGAGAAGCTCGCCGGGATGAACAACTCGTATCAGTTCGACATCGAAGGCGAGGGCCAGTGGCACGTCGTCGTCGCCGACGGGGCGATCAACGTCACGGAGGGCGAGGCCGACGCCGACACCACGATCTCGACCTCCGGTGAGACGTTTGCCGCGATCGCCGCGGGTGAGCAGAACCCGACGACCGCCTACATGACCGGCAAGCTGAAGATCAAGGGCGACATGGGCGCCGCCATGAAGCTGCAGAAGCTGTTCTAGCCGCGCTTGAGCGCCAGCGTCAGGGCTGTCAGCGTCTTGGGGCCGAAGATCCCGTCCGGCGCCAGACCTGCCGCGCGCTGGAACTGTTCGACCCCTTTTGCGGTCAGCGGGCCGTAGCTGCCGTCCACGGGGCCCGGATCGTGACCCAGGCTGACGAGCGCGCGCTGTAGCCGCTTCGTCTCCGTGCCGGAGGCTCCCGGATTCACCGTCACGGACGGCCCGACGACCGCAGCCGTCTGCGGCGTCTTCGGTGTCGTGGCGGCGGTGGTCGTCGTCGTGCGGGCCGTGGTCGTGCCGGTGGTGGTCGGCGGCGCAGGGGCGGGTGCATTGCTGCTGAACACCCCTCCCAGCGCGAGCCCGAGCACCAGGAGGACGAGGAGGCCGATCGCGGCGGCGATCAGCAGACGCGTGCGCGGGGCCAGTGCGGTACCGCGTCGAGCTCCGGGCGACGGCTCGTCCCCTGGGGCTGTCAACCAGTCCTCGTCGGGCTCACGCGGGGCGACCGGCGCGCGCGTGGGCGTGGCGGCGCTCGCCCACCAGTCGTCGGGGTCGGGGATCGGCGGCAGCTCGTCGCCCATCCGGCAAAGGTAAAGCGTTCTGGGCCGGGGGGCTAGAGGGCGGGCTAGAGGCTCGCAGGTGCAGCGGCCGCCGCGGGCGGCGGCGGGCCGATCCCGAAGCCGCCTGGCCGGGCGAAGCCGAAGCCCGGGTGGCGCATCGACGGTGCTCCCGCAGGTGGCTTCGGCAGCGTGCCGTTGACGACGTCGGTGAGGAGCGTCTTCAGATGGGAGAGCGCAGTCTGCTCCTTCGCAGCAGTCAGGAATCCGGCCGCCGCGGCCTTGTCGAGTTTCTGCTTCGCCTGGTCGAGCAGGATCGCCACGACTCCGTCGGCGGTCTTGTTGTGCGCGGTCGCAATCTGGGCGAGCGTCTTGCCACTCTCGAGCTCGGTGCGTAGCTCGGCCGGTGTGATCCCGAGATAGGTCGCGACGGCGTCAGCCGCTGCCCCGAGGACGTCATGGCCGAAGCCGAACCCGAAGCCGCGCGGGCCGAACTTCCCGTGGCCCAGGCCGCCGGCCCCGAGGCCCCCGACGAGGGGCACCTGGCCCGAGTCGACGCGCGTCTTCAATGCGGCGCCCTGGTCGGGCGTGAGCTTGCCGGCCTTGACGGCAGCATCGATCTGGTCGTCGATTGCCTTCTGGAGCGCGCCCGTCAGCTTCGTCGGATCGATGTTCAGCTGGCCCGCGGCGTCGGTGATGATCGCCTGGCTGCGCGTCGTCGGCGAATCGAGCTTGCTCGCGGCAAGCGCGCCGCCGGCCCCGGCGACGACCACGCTCGTAACGACGACGATGGCTACATGAGCTCTCTTCATGACGACCCGCTCCTCTCCCGGGTGGAACGACCTGATCGCATCGAAGCAGAGAACGAGACCGATGTCACTGGGCCCGCGGAGGTTCTTAGGCGACGCTTAGCGTGCCGGTCGCACTGGAACCGTCAGGCGTCGAGAGCCGCAGGTGCAACGAGCCTCGGTGGCCGATGTGGATCCTCAGCGTGAGCCGTCCCTGCGGGTCGGTCGACGTGGTCGCCAGAACCGTCCACGGCCCTCCGTTCCAGCGACGGTTCCGGTGCGACCGGTGAGCCTGTAGGTCGAGCCGACCTTCGCGGTCGTGGCGCCTCCGAAGCCACGCTCGGACGCGCCTGTCGGGCCTTGGGAAGATGCGAGCGCCGAGGCTCGTCTAGTCGGAGACGAGGGATCGACCTGTCATGGGGTCACCCTCGTTGTGCTGTGGAGACGATGTGAAGGAGGGGGAGTAATGAGCACGATGACTGTCAGCGAGGCCGCCGGCCAGGAGCTTGCGGAGACGTTCGGCGGCGAACTGATCGGGCCTGCGGACGCCGGTTACGACGACGCCCGCGCGCTGTTCAACGCGATGATCGACAAGCGGCCGGCGCTGATTGCCCGCTGCCGAGATGCCGACGACGTCGTGCGCGTGATTGCGTTTGCACGCGAGCGTGGCGTCCCGGTCGCGGTTCGCGGCGGCGGCCACAACGGCGGCGGGCTGGGCAGCGTGGACGATGGCGTCGTCATCGACCTTTCGCTGCTGAAGTCGGTGTCGGTGGACCCTGAGTCGCGGACGGTGCGCGTCGGCGGCGGCTGTACCTGGGGCGAGGTGGACACCGCGACGCACGCGCACGGTCTTGCCGTCCCGTGCGGCGTCATCTCGACCACCGGCGTCGGCGGGCTGACGCTCGGCGGCGGGATCGGCCATCTGACGCGCGGCTACGGCCTGACGATCGACAACCTGATCGCCGCCGAGGTCGTGCTGCCGGATGGGAGCCAGGTGACCGCGAGCGCCGACGAGAATCCCGAGCTCTACTGGGCTCTTCGGGGTGGCGGCGGCAACTTCGGGGTCGTGACCGAGTTCACGTTCCGGGCACATCCGGTGAGCGAGATCGTCGGCGGGCCGATCTTCTGGCCGATCGAGAAGACGGCCGAGCTGCTCGCCGCGTACCGGGAGTATCTGCCGACGCTGCCGCGCAACGTCGGTGCGTTCTTCTGCTTCCACACGATCCCGCCCGCACCGCCGTTCCCGGAGGAGATCCATCTGCGCAAGGTGTGCGGGATCGTCTGGTGCATCGTCGGCTCCGACGAGGAGGCCGAGAAGGCGATGGCTCCGATGCTCGCCGTCTCCGAGCCGCTGATGAATGGCGTGCAGCGGATGCCGCTGCCCGCGCTGAACAGCGCGTTCGACGGGCTGTACGGGCCCGGCGACCAGTGGTACTGGCGGGCCGACTTCGTCAATGAGATCCCGGACGAGTCGGTCGCGCTGAACGAGGAGTGGAACGAGAAGATGCCGAGCTGGAAGTCGGGCTCGCACATCTACCCGATCGACGGTGCGGCGCACGACGTCGCCGGCGATGCCACTCCGTGGGCCTACCGGGATACCCGCTGGGCGCAGGTGATCATCGGGGTCGACACTGAACCCGCGTCGGCGCCGGCGCTGCGCGACTGGACGGTCGGCTACTGGGAGTCGCTCCACGAGTACTCGGCCGGTGGCGCGTACGTCAACTTCATGATGGACGAGGGGCAGGAGCGCGTGAAGGCGACCTACGGGGACAACTACGACCGGCTCGCCCGCGCGAAGACGGTCTACGACCCGGAGAATGTCCTGCACGTCAACCAGAACATCAAGCCCGCCTGACCGCAGGTTGTGCGGTGCGCCTGCCGGCGCACCGCACAACCCGATTGAATCTGCGCCAAGCGGGAAGGACGATCTGAGATGAGACGCTGGAATCGAGCTTTGTCGACGCTGGTCGCCGCCGCGGCAGCCGGCTTTCTGCTCTGGTACGCGCCGCACTTCGACCGGTGGAGCACGAGCGGCTACTGGGCGGTGATGGGCCTGATGGTGATTGCCGGGGCGCTGATCGGCTTGTCCCAGCTGCATGCTCGCGACGGGAATCCGAGGTCGAGCTTCCTGCTCGCCTTTCTGCCGGTACTCGTCGCCGCCGGCTGGGTGATCCTGGCGGCGCAGCCGGAGGCGAACTGGGTCCGCGACCACGTCGTCGAGTGGAGCGGCGACCTGCACATCGACCATGCCGTGCGCAATCTCGCCGAGCACGTGGCCGTGCTCGCCTTCGGCCTGGGAGTCGTGTTCGGGTTGACGTTCGAGCCTGCGATGCTCCGGCGTCGTCGGGCGGTCGCGGTTGTCGCGCCGGTCGCCGAGACGACTGCCGTGGTTCCGCCCGAGCGGGTCGAGCCCGCCGACGAGGAGACGGTGGTCCAACCGGCAGCGGTCGACGAGCGCGAGCCCGCCAAACCCTCCTAAGGCAACCCGGCTCGGCGAGCAAGGGCGACCGGGTCGACGATCGTCGTCTGGCCGCGGTTCAGGCTGACCGTGCCCCGGCCCGCCTCGGCGCGCAGCACGCGGTTGACCGTTGCTCGAGAGGTCGCAGCGAGGCCGGCGATCTCCTGTTGTGACAGAGGAACGACGGTGCCGGCGGCGCCGCGCCCGTAGAGCGCGGCGAGCTCGTGCAGGCGTCGGAGGACGCGTGTCTCCGCGTCGGCGAAGAGCGCCTCGACGTACAGGTCGCTCATCCGCCGCACGCGGGCTGCGAGCAGCCGGACGAGCACCTCGTTGACTGTGGGGTAGTCGGTGCGGAGACGGGTGAAGTCGTCCCGGTGCACCGAGTAGGTCTCGCCTGCCTCGACGGCGGAGACCGTCGCCGCGCGCAACTGCTCGAGCTCGAGCAGCGCGAGCTCGCCGAACGCCTCGCCGGGCCCGTGCATCGAGACGGTGACGGTGTCGCCGACGCTGGTCTCGACGCGGGCGACGAAGCGGCCTTGCACGATCAGGTGCAGCGTGTCGGCGGGATCGTGCCGGTGGAAGACCACCTCGCCGCGCGCAAAGCGGCGCCGTTTGCCGATTGCGACGAGGCGCCGCAGCTCCGGCTCCGGCAGGTCACGGAAGAGGTCGATTTCCAGCACTCGCTGTCCAGTGTGACGCGCGCGACACTGGTTGTGTCAAGCGCGCACACTCGCGCAAGACGCTGGCTGCGGCTGCCGTCCTGTGCACATGACCACGACAAGAAGCACCTCGAGCACAGGAGGCACGGAGATGAAGAACCATCGTCTGGCAATCAGGATCTGGCTGACCACAGCCATCGCAACGACAGCCTCACTGGCGGTCGTCTCCGGCGCCTCGGCGATGCGGAATGCGCGGGATCCGTTCAACCAGGGCTACGGCTCGGTGGATTCGGCGAACGTCGCCAGCAGCTCGAGCGGTCTTCACTGGAGCGTCATCGGGATCGGGGCGACGTTCATCGTCGCAGCCGCGCTCGTCGCAGCCGGCGTCGCGTACGTCGGCCGTCACCGCACCAGCCTCGCCACGTCGCACTGACGGCAAGGGCACTGGGGGGACAAGGAGGGGGAGGGGCGTAGCCGCCCCTCCCCCTGGTGCGTTCGACGACCTCGGCGTTACGCCGGGTCGGGCGGAGGCACGGTCAGCTCTGCTCTCGTGTGCAGCGTGCGATCGAGCTCCGCGGGCCGGCTGCCGGCACCGACGGCCGGCGATCCGGCAGCCCTCGCGAGCTCCGAGAGCTGCTCGCCGACCTGGCGCACGTACCGCACGACGAGCTGCCGGCGCGCGTCGAGCGCGGCCGCAAGCTCTTTCTCCGACCGGCGAAGCGCGTCGACATGGCCGGCCAGCTCGCCGACCTTGTTGCGCGCCTCCAGCTCGGCGCGTCCCAGGATCTCGCGACCCTTGGCCTCGGCCTCGCTCGTGATCCGGGCGGCCTCCTCGCGGGCTTCGTCCAGCAGCCGTTCGCCGAGCCGCTGGGCGGTCAACAGGGCTGTGCCCAGCGCTTCCGCCTCGCTCGCGGGCGTCGGGGCGGGGGAAGGAGGGGGCGCCGCCGCAGCCGCCGCCTTGGCATCTTCGAGCTGCCGGTCCGCCACCTCGCGGTCGGCGAGCGCCTGCTCGAGCGCCTTGGCGGCCTCTCCGAGCAGTTTCCTGGTCGCTGTCTCGTCGAAGCCACGGAAGCTCCGTGGCAGATCGACCTTGCGAATCTGGGAGGGCGTGATGTTCATGGGCTCAGTCTGGACGAGCGCGAGCCGGGGACTCTGGTCCGTCGGGTCAGCGTTCGCTAGCCGAAGGTAGGGCGTTTCGGGAGGCAGTTCGCTCATCGCCTGACCCCTGCTGCAGAGGTGACGTCAACGCTCATCGCTCGCTCGACGTTAGCGCGTGCGCCGACAACTTTCCAGGTGCCGCGGCACGAGGCGACGAGCCTCAGGAGAACGCGTCCGCCGGGTCGACCTGGCGCTCCACCTGCTTGCAAAGGATCCGTGCCGGCTTTCCGGAAGAGCGTCGGGTTCTTCCCAGCTCGACGGCACGCCAGCGTCGACCGTGCAGGTCGAACTCCTGACCGGGTTGCAGGACGGCTTCGCCGAGGATCGTCGCATGGTGAGTTCGCCCGTTCGGATACTCGAGCGAGACGAGCGACTCCACTGCCACGGTACTACCCGCCAAGTTCTCGCTCGCCGCATTCATGCTGCTTGCTCATGATCTGACTGTGACGGCACGAACACGTGTCGGCGCTAGCCGTTCTGTGGGACCGAGGTCGCCGTGCGATGTGGCTCGTTCGAGTGACTCGGGGAGCGAGCTCAGAGCCGGGTGCGGCGCCGAATGCCGAGCCGTCTCTGCACCGAGCGGTCGTACTCGCCGTCCTTGCGAGCCGCCCAGACGAACATCGTGAGGATGACGACCACGCTGACCACAGCTCCGATCGATGCGATGACCAGTGCCGCGGTCGACACTCAGTTCATGCGGCCTTCTGCCACCGCAGCGCAGGCCTGACAGACGCGGAAGCCTTGGTTCCAGGGGACGCCGGTCTGGTCGACGCCGCAGAGCCCGATGTTCGGATCGTCGTCGCGGACGATGTGCTCGCACTCCTCGAAAGTCGCGCCGTCGCCGGAGCGGTGCCGAACGGGTTGCGGCGAGGATCTGTGCGATTCCATCCTCCGAGGGTAGCTCGCATCCGTGTCGGAACCCGAATGCGGTCGCGATTTGCGCAATGTTTTGAAAAGGGCCACATCTGGAATGTTCGGCTTCCTCGCACGTCTGAGGGCGGAACTGACCGGGGAGGGAATCTCGATGGTGGCGGCGGGCGCGATCTTGACCTGGGCCGTCAATGCGACGGTGTCGGGTGTCGACATCAACGCGGTCGGCGTCATCCTCATGGTCGTCGGCGCGATCGGGTTCGTGCTCTCGTTGGTGTTCTGGTCGACCTGGGGCGGTTTCGGCAACACCGCTGCGGCTCCGAGAACGACCGTGATCGAAGAACGGACCACCCGCGTCTAAACGCGCGCTTAAGTGCATCGACAAAAGGAGATCGATCGAATTGGGCATCCTGTGGATCGTGATCGTCGTGATTCTGGTGTTGGCTCTGCTCGGGTTTCTCGGCAGGGGCCGCGTCTTCTAATCCCGAGTAAGACTCGCCGCGCCGAGCGACGCCCTTGGCGTCCGGCGCGGCGAGTCAGATCTACCGGCGTGGTCGCCACTTCGACGGCGGCCGGCACGACGACGAGCCCCGCGGCCCCGACTTCTCCGCCGGCACCCGCGAACGCGACGATGCCGGATGTCAGCGGTCAGGCGGAGCAGGCCGCCGTCACCCAGCTGACCAAGGCGGCAGTCACCGCTCAACGGGAGCCAGGCGCCCCAGAACGCACAAGTCCTCGTTTTCCTCGGCACGCTCAAAGCCGGCTGAGTCGAAGCGTCGACTCTCGAGGCCCTGCGAGGGGCGCCGGCCGACGCCCCTCGCACCGTCGACCGGATCAGTCGCCGTCGGAGTGGGACTGGTACGCGTCGATCACCGACTGCGCGAGCAGCTCCGCGCCGGACTGGGTCGGATGGACGTCGCAGGTCGCCTGGTTACCCGGCGTCGTGTTCAGGAGACCCGCGCGACACGTATTCCCAGCGGCCGATGCAGCCGCCTGCTGGAACGCCGTGAACGCGTCGGCCACGGTCGCCCCGTTCGCATCGGCTGCGTCCTTGATCGCGCCGTTCACCTCGGCGGTCACTGCCGTCCCTGCCGCATCTGCGTAGTTGAGTGAGTAGTAGTTGACGACGATCACTCTGCCGTGGAACCTCGTCGCGTCGATCGCCTCGAGGATCGTGTCGAGATTCGTCCTGATCGTCGTGAGCAACCCCTGGAGCCCGGCCGCCACGCAGGACGGCTGAGGCGTGCACCGCCCCAGGATGAACAGGTCGTTGGCTCCGAGCTGGAGCGTCACGAGCTTAGTGTTCGGATGCGAGTCGAGGAACCCGGTTGCGAACGCGAGCTGCGTCCCGCTGTAGCCGGTGTGCAACGGGAAGTTCGCCTTGTACGGGCGGCAGCCGTTGTCCGCGCCCGTCGCGGAGATAAAGCCGGCTGTCGCCTCGCCCGGACACGACGCATTGGTCACGGTCTTGCCGAGCGCGAGCCCGACGTAGGTCGGGAACCCGACGAAGTTGTCCGCGTTCTGGTACTCGAACCCGGCCTGCGTGATGTAGCCGAACGAGACGCTGTCCCCGAGCGCCAGGTACGGATGTCCTGGATCCGCCGACGCGCCGCCGAGCAGCAGCACGCCTGCTGCCAGCAACGAGATGAACGTCGCGCCGAAGACCCGCTTGTGCCAACGTTGGAAGACCATTTCGCTCCCCTCGGTTGTCGTAGCTGCCGCGGCGAGAACGCTCGCCGGGCTGGGTGGCCGGGCGAGTCTACTACCGCTTCAGCGCCTGTTCGATCAGGTGGTCGGTTCGACCCCAGATCGCCTTCTTCCCGGCCGGGGTGAGCGAGTACACGGACATGTGGTCGGCCGTGAAACCGGGCACCGACTTGATGATCCCGCCGTGGATGCGTGCGGCGGGAAAGCCGAAGTGGAGCAGGCGGTCGTCGAGCTCGAGCGCACCCGTATTGCCGACGCTCCGATCCTTGTCGCCGACGAAGATGTAGACGTTCGTCGTCGGCGGGATGAGCTTGAGGTTGGTCGGCGGCTCCGCCTGCGGGTTGATCTGGCCCGGGTAGAACGCGATCGCCAGGCGCGGCTTCAGGAACGCGGCCGCCTCGACCGCGAGCCTGCCGCCGCGTGAGTGGCCGACGATCACGAGCGGCACCTTCGGCCGGCCGAGCGTGCCGAGCGCGCGGCCGACGGCGCCGACGATGTTGTTGCGCGCGTTCAGATCGGGCGGCGGCTGCTCGTAGCGCGGGTAGATCACGTCGTAGCCCTCGCCGGCCAGATGCGCCTGCCAGGGCTCGAGTTGCTCGCCCGAGTTTGCACCGAGCCCGTGCAGCAGCACCACGACGGCCTTCGGATCGCCCTTCGAGTGCACGACCCAGTACTGATCCTTGCCGATGCCCGTCGGCGTGAACGTCGCGTGCCAGGCCTTGCCGCCGCAAGCAGCGAGCAACACGCCGGCCGCGAGCGCGCTAGCCGTCCAGCTCGACCAGCAGCGCGCCGCCCGCGACGCGATCACCTTCCTGGACGTGCACGGCGCGGACCACGGCGTCGTACGGGGATGTGAGCGGTGTTTCCATTTTCATCGCCTCCAGTACGACGAGCGGCTCGCCGGCCTTGACTGTTGAGCCTTCATGAACCTTGACGCTGAGCACGGTGCCCGGCATCGGCGCGACCACGGTGCGCGGCCCGCGGCCGCCGGCGCTGTGATCGACGGCGAGCGAGTCGAGATCGGGAGCGGCCGAGAGCGGTGCGGTCGGCAGGTTGAGCCGGAAGCCGCCGCGCCACACCTCGACAGGCATTGCGCGCGGCGGCGCCGAGAGCGGGGGGTACTCGGTCAGGAACGCGGTCGTCGTCTCGCCCGCCCGCACCGCCGGGTGCGCGACGAGCCAGCGCAGGAACGGCAGGTTCGTCGTGACGCCGACGACCTCGGTCTCGGCGAGCGCGGCCGCGAGCCGGTCGAATGCCTCGTCGCGGTTCGCGCCGCTCGCGATCAGCTTCGCGATCATCGGGTCGTATGCGATCCCGACCTCGTCGCCTTCGGCGACCGCGCTCTCGACACGGATCGACGACGGCAGCCGCAGGTGCTCGACGGTGCCGGTCTGCGGCAGGAAAGTGCGTGGATCTTCGGCGTACAGCCGCACCTCGACGGCCGCGCCACGATGCTGCACCTCGAGCTCGAGCTTCTCTCCGCGCGCGATTCGCAACTGCCACTGCACGAGATCGACGCCGGTGACGGCCTCGGTCACGGGATGCTCGACCTGGATGCGGCCATTCAGCTCGAGGAAGAAGAACTCGCCGCCGTCGAGCACGAACTCGGCCGTGCCTGCGCCGACGTAGCCGATCGCGGTCGCGAACCGCACCGCGGCGTCGCTCATCCTCGCCCGCAGGTCCGGATCGACGGCCGTCGACGGCGACTCCTCGAGCACCTTCTGGTGGCGCCGCTGCACCGAGCACTCGCGCTCGCCGAGTGAGAGCACCGTGCCGTGAGCATCGGCGAGCAGCTGGATCTCGACGTGCCGCGGTCGTTCGAGGTAGCGCTCGAGATAGACGCGGTCGTCGCCGAAGCCCGCCTGCGCTTCGCGGCGTGCGGCCTCGAGCGCGGGGGCGAGCTCCTCGGCGGTGCGGACGACGCGCATGCCGCGGCCGCCGCCGCCCGCGGCCGCCTTCACGATCAACGGCGGCGCGTCCGCCTCGGGCACCGTCGGTATACCGGCCGCGACGGCGATTCGCTTTGCCTCGAGCTTGTCGCCGCCACACCGCAGCGCTTCGGGCGGCGGACCAACCCAGATCAAACCCGCCGCTTCGACGGCTTCGGCGAACTCGGCGCTCTCGGCCAGGAAGCCGTAACCCGGGTGCACCGCGTCGGCGCCGCTCTGCACGGCGGCCCGGATGTGCTCGTCGGCGTGCAGGTACGAACCGATCTCCACCGTCTGGTCGGCCGAACGCGCGTGCAGGGAGCCGGCGTCGTCGGGCGCCACCACGGCAACGGTGCGCAAGTCGAGTGCGCGCGCGGCTCGAAAGACGCGCAGCGCGATCTCGCCGCGGTTCGCCACGAGCACGGTCTGCACGGGCAGGGACGCTAGCTAGCTGCGCGACTTGTTGCCGTTGCTCGAACGTGCACGCTGCTTCGGCGTCTCGATCTCTTCGGCCGCGTGCTCGTACTTCTCGCGCATCGACTCGAGCTCGGACTCCATCTCGGCAACCCGCGCCTCCGCGGCCGCCAACCGGGCCCACTGTTCCTCGAGCCCCGCCAGCGGTGCGAGCGGATCGCTCCCGTTGCCGTCATCGATCGGGTCGGCAAGCTTCAGGATGGGCTGAATCTCCGGCTCGACCGGCTCGGGCCGCGACTTGCTCTCGTGACGGCGTTCGAGCTCGGCGCGCAGTCCCGTGCCGAAGCCCGTGTCGTACGAGATCTCGACGCCGTACTGCTCGGCGAGCAGTTGGGCGAGCGATGAGCTCGAGACGTAACCGAGCTGCACCAGCTTCTCGCCGAGCCGGCCGCCGGTGGCAGCCTGCTCGGCGAGTGCATGCTCGAGGCGTGTCTCGCTGAGGAGTCCCTTTTCGATGAAGAGCTGGCCGAGAGGCCGCCAGGAGATCGCTGGAGCGTCCACGGCCCCTGTATCGGCATGCGGGCCAGAGACTTGAAGGGCCCGGCGCAGGACTAGCCGATCGTTGCTCGCGCAGGCCAGAGGCGGGCGAGCGTCACGCAGCAAACCGCGGCCAGAACCAGGTAGGGAACGGTGTTCGTGGTCGCGTGCGCGAGCGCTCCGCCCCCGGCGGCTCCCAGCGCCTGACCTGGCGCCCAGGCCAGGCTCATCAACGCGAACGTGTAGCCGTAGTCGAGTCCGCGTGTTTCCGAGAGCTGTGTCAACAGGGTCATGCCCGGAGTGAAGAACGTGCCGAAGGCGAAGCCGCCGCAGACGACCAGGAGCGCCAGCACGAGCGCCCGGTCCGGCCACGGCAGCAGCGCGGCGAGGACCGCCGAGCTGATCAGCCCGACGATGAGCGGCCGGACGGCCCCGCTGCGGTCGGTGACCCGTCCGACGTAGATGTTGTTCGCCGCCTCGACTGCTGCCGAGCAGAGGAAGACCGCGCCGATCGCGACCGAGCCGAGCCCCAGGTGCGAGAGGCGAAGCGGCCCGAGCACCGAGAGCGTCCCGAAGAGCAGGGCAGGCAGGACGACGAACCAGAAGCCGCCGAGCATGCGCCGGTCACGGAGCGCGTGCCCGAGCACCGACAACGGCTGGCGCCCGGACGGGCGCTCCGCAGGAACGGCCGCCGCCCAGCCGACGAGCGCGAGCGACGCAACACCGACGGCACCGAACGTCCAGCCCGTCCCGGCGACCGACGCGACGCCGCCGAGCACCGGTCCCGCGAGCGCGCCGACGACGGCCGCGGCGAACGCCCGACCGATCAGCGTGCCGCGCCGCTCTCCCGGGGCAGCCGACACGAGCCAGGCCAGTGCACCTGTCCAGGTGAAGGCGCTCGCAAGCCCCTGCACGAAGCGCGCGGTGTCGAGCTGCCAGGCGGTCTCGGCGATCCCGAACAGCGTTGTACAGAGGGCGACCGCGCTCAGTCCGGCGATCACGGTCGGTTTCACACCGACGCGGGAAGCGACGATCCCGCTCGGGATCGCGCCCACGATCACGCCTGCCGGGTAAGCCGCAGCCAGCACGCCGGCGCCGGTCTCAGTCAGGTGCAGCGAGTGGGCGTAGTGCGGCAGCAACGGCGTCAGCGCCGCGAAGAAGAGCGTGTCGAAGAAGACGACGGCGCTCGTCAGAAAGAGAAGTCTCCGGACGGCCACGGGTCCGAGTAACAACGTGTTACTTGGACGGTTCGTCGGCGCGCCACGCTGCCCGGCGCTTCTCGAGGAACGCCTGCAGGCCCTCCTGGCCCTCGCCGCTCGTGCGGTGCTCGGCGATCGTGCGTGCCGTCTCGTCGGCCGACAGCGGCTCTCGTGCCAGATCCTTCGCCGTTCGGGTCGCGGCCGGGCCCGCGCCGAGCAGGTCGTTCACGATCCGGGCGACCGCTCTGTCGAGCTCGGTGTCGACCTCGTGCACCAGCCCGATTCGAAGCGCGGTCGCGGCGTCGAACCGCTCGCCGGTGACGAAGTAGCGCCGGGCCGCGCTGGGGCCGATCTTGGCGAGCGCGAACGGCGAGATCACCGCGGGGACGATCCCGAGCTTCACCTCGCTGAACGCGAACTGCGCCGACGGCTCGGCGACGACCACGTCGCAGCAGGCGACCAGCCCAACGCCACCGCCGAGCGCATGACCCTGCACCCGTGCCACGACGGGCGCGGGGCAGCCGTCGAGAGCGTCCAGCATCGCGCGCAGCCTCAGCGCATCGGCAACGTTCTCGTCATACGACAGCGCCACCGAAGAGCGCATCCACTCGACGTCGGCTCCCGCCGAGAACGACGGCCCGTCACCGCTCAGCAGGACGGCGCGCGCGTCGCCGACGTCGGCGAACGCATCGGTCAGCTCGCCGATCAGCGCCGCGTCGAAGGCGTTGCGCCGCTCCGGGCGCGCCATCGCGACCCGCAGCAGCTCGCCGTCTCGTTCGATCCGGAGCGCGCTCACGTCGCTCGATCCTTACAGATCGCGCGCGAACGCTTACGGAAGCGTCAACGGCGCCTCACATCGCCGTCCGAGGATCGGCAGGTCGATTCGTAACGAGGAGGGAACGCAGTGATACGTCTTGCAGCAGGTGCGCTCATGTTGTGTCTCTCGATCCTCGCCGGAGCTGCGCACGGTGCGCCTGCGGGTGGGGGCGGCCGAATCGTGTATGCCCGACAGAGCCCGTACGACGGCGGCACGGGCCAGCTCTTTCTCTCGAACGCGAACGGCACCGGTCAGGTCGCGCTGACCGTCGCCAGAGGCTACGGCGGCAACAACTCGCAGCCCGCCTGGTCGCCGAACGGCAGTCGGATCGCCTTCGAATCGAATCGGCGTGGCGACACCGACCTCTGGTCGGTCGCGCCCGACGCATCGGGCCTGAAGGAGCTGACGTTCTCGCGCGGGTTCGACGGTGATCCGAGCTGGGATCCGAGTGGCGCGAAGATCGCGTTCGAGACGAACCGCAACGGCACCTTCGATATCTACGTGATCAACGCCGACGGAACGGGGCAAACGCGGCTCACGACCGATTCGGCGAACGACACCGATCCGGCCTGGTCGCCAGACGGAACGACGATCGGCTTCACAAGCGATCGCAGCGGCTCGAAACAGACCTGGTCGATGCGCGCCGACGGCTCGAACCAGCAGCAGCTGACGAACGCGCCCAACATCGGCGGCGAGAACCCCGCGTGGTCACCGCGCGGCGGGCAGATCGCCTTCGACTCGGACCGCGGCGACGCGGGCAACCTCGACATCTGGACGATGAGCTCCGACGGCTCCAACGAGCAGCAGGTGACGAACAGCCCGGCGCTCGACGCTCTGCCCGCGTACTCGCCCAACGGCCGGTCGATCGTCTTCGAGAGCGACCGCGGCGCCAAGAACAACCGCGACCTCTACAGCATGGACGCCCAGGGCGGAGACCAGCACCGGCTCTTCGCTGACAGCCGTCTCTGGGACGTTGCCCCGAGCTGGGGACCGGCCTACGGCACCGGCAGGTGCACGATCAGCGGCACGATCCACGCCGACGTGCTCGTCGGAACATCGGCGAACGACGTGATCTGTGGCGGCGCCGGCAACGACACGATCTACGCCAGGGACGGGCATCGCGATGTCGTCGACGGCGGCCCCGGCCGGGATGTGGCGCACGTCGACCGCAAGCTCGACCGGACGACGAGCGTCGAGGTGAGGCTCTACCGCTAGCTGAACGCCCGCCCGAGGCGTGCGAGCTGCGTCGACACGGAGACCGAGGCCTCGAGGTCGAACACCTCGACGATGTCCGGCTCCTTGCCGATCAGCTCGCGCGCCCGGGACGGCAGCTCCTGCTCCGACGCCTCCTGCGACTCGAACAGATAGATCGCACCCCAGCGCTCGGTCGTCTCGTCCGAGACCCACAGCTTGAGCAGCAGGCCGGGCACATCCTCGAACTTCGCTACCGCCTCGTCCTGCAGGTAGCGGCGCAGCTCACCGACGTCGGTCAGCGAGTCGGCCAGGTTCCAGAGCACGAGCCGGACGACCATGCGGGCGAGCTTAGTCGGCTGCCGGACGGGTGCGTGAGAGCCACCAATCGGCCAACGCGACGACCGCGATGATCCCGACCAGGCCGCCGATCAGGATCAGCCAGGTCCAGGCGGTTTCTCGATGCGTCCCGGGCAAGAACCCGGCCGGCGAGTAGTTGGTTGGGTCGACGCGAGTCGATGAGCGTCCCTGGTGGATGTAGTCGATCAGCCACTGGCTGCCACGTTTGTCGAACCTGAGTGCGACCAGGTGCCCGTCCGTGTCGCCGGGCGTGCTGACCGAGACGATCAGCCCAACTTCGGCCGGTCCGGAATACGCAATGGTCGTGCTGCCGAGACTGCCTTCCTTGCCGAGCTCGAGTGGCAGGTGCTGCGCGAGTTGCCAATCTCCCACCGACCCGGTCTGGAACTGCGGCGTGAGCAGCGCGTGCGCCTTCTCGAAGTTCCTGTGCCGGATCATCGCGTTCACGAAGAGGTTCGCGAGTGGCCGTACCGCTGCCTCGGCACGCTCCCGGGCGCGTTCCTCGGTCGCACTGACCGTTGTAGTGAAGGCGGGCGTCTCGCTGGTGGTCGCTCCGAACTGGGGCAGGGTCGGCCGGGTTCGCGTGGCCGGCGCGCTGCGACCTGGGACGAGAATCACAACGGCGGTGATCAGCCCGACACATGCGACGGCGCCGACGAGCCAAGCGACTCGGCGTCGACGCCTCGGCGAGGCTAGAAGGGACATCGGCCGAAGCGGCGGCTACATCCGGAAGACGCCGAACGTCGTCTTGGAGATGGGGGCGTTGAGCGACGCGGCGAGGCCGAGCGCGAGCACCCGGCGCGTGTCGAGCGGATCGATCACGCCGTCGTCCCAGAGCCGCGCGGTCGAGAAGTACGGGTTGCCCTCGGCTTCGTACTTGGCGCGGATCTCGTCGGGATCGGCGTCGCCGACCATCGTCAGCACCGTCGCGGCCTGGTCGCCGCCCATCACCGAGATGCGCGCGTTCGGCCACATCCACAGCTGCCGCGGCGAGTAGGCGCGGCCGCACATGCCGTAGTTGCCGGCGCCGAATGAGCCGCCGGTGACGACCGTGAACTTCGGCACTTCCGCGCACGCGACCGCCATCACGAGCTTGGCGCCGTCGCGCGCGATGCCTCCCGCTTCGTACTCCTTGCCGACCATGAAGCCGGTGATGTTCTGCAGGAAGACGAGTGGGACGCGCCGCTTGCACGCGAGCTCGATGAAGTGGGCTCCCTTCTGTGAGCTCTCGGCGAAGAGGACGCCGTTGTTCGCGAGGATCCCGACCGGGTAGCCCTCGATGTGCGCCCAGCCGCAGACGAGCGTCTCGCCGTACAGCGTCTTGAACTCGTCGAAGCGGCTGCCGTCGACGACTCGCGCGATCACCTCCCGCGCGTCCATGTGCGTGCGGTGGTCGTCGGGGATCAGACCGTAGAGCTCGTTCGGGTCGAGCACCGGTGGCTCGGGTGCCGAGCGCACCCACGGCAGCTCGGGCCGCCGCCCCTGGGTGCTCGCGACGATCCGTCTGGCGATCGCGAGCGCGTGCTCGTCGTTCGAGGCGTAGTGGTCGGCGACACCAGACTGGCGGGTGTGGACGTCGGCGCCCCCGAGCTCTTCCGCCGTGACGTCCTGACCGGTCGCCGCCTTCACGAGCGGCGGCCCGCCGATGAAGATCGTCCCGGTGCCGGCCACGATCACGGTCTCGTCGCTCATGGCGGGCACGTAGGCGCCGCCGGCCGTGCACGAGCCCATCACGACCGCGATCTGTGGGATCCCAGCGGCCGACATGCGCGCCTGGTTGAAGAAGATCCGTCCGAAGTGCTCGCGGTCCGGGAACACGTCGGCCTGCAGCGGCAGGAAGGCGCCGCCCGAGTCGACGAGGTAGAGGCAGGGCAGTCGGTTCTGCTCGGCGACCTCTTGCGCGCGGAGGTGCTTCTTCACGGTCAACGGGAAGTAGGAGCCGCCCTTGACCGTCGCGTCGTTGGCCACGATCACGCACTCCTGACCTTCGATCACGCCGACGCCGGTGACGATCCCGGCGCTCGGGGCCTGTCCCTCGTACACGTCCCAGGCGGCCAGTGCGTTCAGTTCGAGGAATGCCGTGCCGGGGTCGAGCAGCCGGTCGATTCGCTCGCGGGCGAGCAGCTTGCCGCGGGAGCGGTGGCGTTCGATCGCGCGCTCGCCACCCCCGGCGGCGATCTGGGCGGTGCGCGTCTTCAGCTCGTCGACGAGCTGTTCCATCCGAGCCTTCCGGCGCGCGAAGTCGTCGGTTCGCTCGACACGGCTCTCCAGCAGCGCCACGGCCGGAGCCTAGATGATCGCCGGTCCGGGCACTCTGTCCGGCGTGGCACAAAACCGCCTGGTCCTGCTGGCCGTCACGGTGATCGCCGCCGCGGTGATCGCCGGCGTCTTGATCGCTGTCGCGTCGAGCAAGCACGACGGCGGGTCGACGACGACCGTTGCGGCTCCTGCAACCTCGGCCACCTCGTCGTTCGCCGGCGTGCCGCAACACGGGGACGTGCTCGGCGACCCGTCTGCGCCCGCGACGCTGCTCGTCTTCGAGGATCCGCAGTGCCCCTTCTGCCAGGAGTGGGCGCTCGGGACCCTGCCGCAGGTCGTGGCCGATTACGTCAAGACGGGACGCGTGAAGCTCGCCTATCGCGGCATCGAGGTGATCGGTCCCAACTCGCAGCCCGGCCTCCGCGCGATTTACGCGGCAGGACTGCAGAACAAGCTCTGGAACCTCGCCGAGGCGCTCTACCGTCAGCAGGGCGCCGAGAACAGCGGCTGGATCACGAATCCGACGATCAGCGCCGCCGCAGGCTCGGCAGGCGCGAACGGCAAGGCGATCCTGGCCCACTCCAACTCGCCCGTCGTCACCGCCGGATTGCGCCAGGCCGCCGACGAAGCCGGCGCTGCGGGCATCAACGGCACGCCGACGTTCGTGCTCGAGAACCCGCCCGCGCGACCGCAGGCGCTGCAGCTGTCCGCGCTCGATACCGCCACCTTCGAGGCGGCGCTCGAGCACGCACTCGCGTGAAGCTCCGTGCCGCAATCGCCTCGGTCGCGGCGGTCGGCCTGGCGATCGCCGCCTACCTCACGGTCATCCACTACACCCACAGTTCGCCCATCTGCACGAGTGGGGGCTGCGAGAAGGTGCAGCGCTCGTCGTACGCCTCGCTCGCCGGCGTGCCTGTCGCGTTGCTCGGCCTGTTCGCGTATCTAGGCGTGATCGGAAGCGCTGCGTGGCGAGGGGTTGCGGCAGCGCTCGCCGGGTGCGTGATCGCGCTGGTCGGCGTCGCCTTCAGCGCCTATCTGCTCTGGGCGCAGCTCGCCCGCATCCACGCCGTTTGCCAATGGTGTCTCGCCAGCGACGTCGTGATGGCCGTCCTCGCAGTCCTCTGCACGGTACGCCTGCTGCGCGAGCCTGGCTGACAGTCGCGCCTCCGCGGGGCCGCTCGTGGGCGCCGCCGGCGCAGAATCGGAAGGACAACAGCGGGCGGAGCGAGAATCCCTACCGACGATGATTGGAGATGCGCTCGATTTCGACGGTCTCGCGCTCGAGCATGTCCGGCTGCATCGGCGCCTCCAGGAGCTCGATCGGCAACTGGAGCGAGCACAGCATCGGGCCAGCTCCTTTCCGAGCGAATTCGGAACCCACGAGGTGCGGAAGTTGAAGCGCGACGAGCAGGCGATCCTCGACCGCGTCGCCGAGATCAGCGGGCTGCTGATCCTGCTTCCGTTGCGGCACGCTCAGTAGACGTTGCGAGCCAACCCGGGAACCTCCGGTTAGGAGGTTCTTCGGACGAGAAGACACTGGCTCACGTGAGCGTCCTAACCGTCGAGGCTGACGGGCTGGCCGCGGCCGTTGAAGGGAGGACGGCGGCTCCACATCACGGCCCAGTACGTCTGTCGGCCGACTCGGAGTAGCGCCTCGCGGCGATGGTTTCCGTCAACGAGACGAAGCGTCGGCATGTGAACGAATAGCGGCGGCGCGTCCCACCCGTCCTGGAGCAGCCGCACCATCGCCTCGACCCTTTCCTCGAACTCAGCAAGCGGTGCCGGCCAATCGAAGTCTTCGTCAGGTCCTTCAATCGGATACACGTCACTGAGACCCACCTCCGCGAGGACGTACACGTCGTCTTCGCGTTCACGCAGCGGGTCGGCTATGCCGAGATTCCCGCCCTCCCCTCGAAGGAAAGCCTGAGACCAGGCAGGCAGTTGACCAGCCGCATGCGCTTCGCGAGCTGATGCGGAGGTCGGAGCAAAGCTCACAGCGCTGAGGATATGTGCCTGACGCTCAGCCACGATTGTGAGCGCGAACTGTTCAGTCAGGTGACAATCCTGAACGCTCGCCCAGCCTTGACTCCTGTCTCCTGGGTATCGATCTTGTCGCTGTGAATCAATCGCAGATTGCAGTGAGCACACCGCGGTCATGGGTCGGCGACCAGCGACTCGGGACGTTCGTCCTGTACCTCGATCGGAAGAGAGTCGGTGCGCTTGCACCGCAAGGAGCGGTGCGACTCCCGTGCTCCGCCGGAAAGCATGAGCTGATCGCGCGGCAATGGTGGTACCGAAGCAGGCCGTTCGAATTCGACCTCGCCCCGGATCAGGAGATTCGACTGGTCGTCGACCTCGTCCGCGAAGGCTCGTTACTTCGCAGGATCCTGTTCCTGATGGTCATGCCGTGGCGAGGCGTCGTCGTAAAAGCCGCCGCCTGATCTTGGTGCCAGCCAGTGGCTCTGGCGTCATTCCCGAACGCTGGCGCAGGCGAGAGACTTAGTTCGCTCGCAGTTGCGGTACTAGGCTGGCGCGGTGGGCTTTCACGTCGTTCACCCGGAAGCGCTCGTCTGGATCACCCGTCCGCACGAGCCCGGCGAGGCGGCACGGCACGTTGCTGAAATCAGTGACCTCGCGGGCGTTCGGCACACGCGCGTGAACATCTGGCGCTTTGAGCCCGGCGCTGCAGGACGCCGCCACCGACACGAGTTCCAGGAGGAGACGTTCATCGTCCTCGCCGGAACGCTCTCGATGTACCTTGGCGAGCCACCCGAGCGCCACGACGTGCCGCCTGGCGGTTTGGTCCACGTCGATCCAGGCACAGCACTCCAAACGGTCAACCACGGGGACGAGGACTTGCTCGTCTGTGCATACGGCTATCCGCCGGAGAGCCAGCACGCCGAGATACTCCACCCGGCGATCTGAAGCGTTCCTCAGGGTCCAATTCAGGGTGTATTCGGTCGACCGGCGCCGGCGATTGTTCAGCAACGGCGAGCGTCTGGGTTTCGTAGGGTGTTCATCCTTTCCGGGGTGACGGCGCGGCGCTACTTTCGGCCCTTGGTCGCGCCCATCAG
>CAWIKU010000004.1:0-14696 GCA_963836705.1 uncultured Actinomycetes bacterium
AGGATCTCGAGGACGATCACGAGGGCGAGTGTAGATAGCCTCGTCGGCGCCGCCAATGCGCGTCCTGATCGTCGATACCTGCTACTCCGCGTTCCTGGAAGCGCACTACCGGGCGCACCCGGGCCTGGCCGGGCGGCCGTACGGGGAGCAGTGGCGCGCGCTGATGGACACGAGCTTCGGCACCTCCGACGCCTACTCGTTCGAGCTCGGGCGCCTCGGCCACGATGCCCACGAGGTGATCGTCGACTGCGAGCCCCTCCAGGCCGCCTGGGCCCGCGAGCACGGGCTCGCGGACCCCGCGGCGGAGACGATCCTGCTGCGGCAGGTGGACGAGTTCGCGCCGGACGTGATCTATCTCCAGAACCTCCACGTCCTCTCCGACGAGGCGATGCGCGCGCTGAAGGATCGAGCCGCGCTCGTCGTCGGGCAGGTCGCGAGTGAGGCGCCGGCGGACGAGCGGCTGCGGATGTTCGACCTGATCCTCACCTCGTTCCCGCATTTCGTCGAGCGGTTTCGCGAGCTCGGCGTGCCGTCGGAGTACTTCAGGATCGGCTTCGACGAGCGCGTGCTCGGCAGGATCGGGGAGACAACGAAGCAGCACGAAATCGTCTTCGCGGGGGCACTGAACCGCATCCGGCACCGCCGTGGCAACTCGACCCTGGCCCGTGCCGCGAAGAGCCTCCCGCTCGAGTTCTGGGGTTACGACCTGCGCGGCTGGCCGCCCTGGTCGACGATCCGCCGCCGCTACAACGGCGAGGCGTGGGGGCTCGACATGTACCGGCTGCTCGCCTCCTCCCGCATCGTTCTGAACAGGCACATCGCCGAGGCGCGCGAATATGCCAACAACATGCGGCTCTACGAGGCAACAGGCGTCGGCTCCTTGCTGGTCACGGACGCGAAGTCGAACCTGCAGGAGCTCTTCGCTCCCGACGCCGAGGTGGTGACCTACGCGAGCGCGGACGAGCTCGTCGAGAAGGCGCGCCACTACCTTGCGCACGACGATGAGCTGCGCGCCGTTGCTGCGGCAGGGCAGGCGCGGACACTGCGCGACCACACCTACGCAGTCAGGATGCGCGAGCTCGTGCCGATCCTCGAGGCACGGCTCGGATGATCAGACCCGATCTCGCACCGTCGTTCGAAGGAAAGCGTGTGCTGATCACCGGCGGGCTCGGATTCATCGGTTCGAACCTCGCGCGGGAGCTGGTAGCGCTGGGGGCGCGTGTCGTGCTCGTCGACTCGCTGATCGCCGAGTACGGCGGCCTGCTCTACAACGTGGCCGGCATCGAGGACCGCGTGCACATCAACATCTCGGATGTCCGCGACGAGCACAGCCTGCGCTTCCTCGTGCGCGACCAGGACTACCTGTTCAACCTCGCCGGTCAGACGAGCCATCTCGACTCGATGCTCGACCCGTACACCGACCTCGAGATCAACGTGCGCAGCCAGCTGTCGATCCTCGAGGCGTGCCGGCACGAGAACCCGGCGGTGAAGATCGTCTTCGCCAGCACACGGCAGATCTACGGCCGACCGCTGCACCTGCCGGTCGACGAGAGCCATCCGATCGCGCCGGTCGACGTGAACGGCGTCAACAAGGTCGCCGGCGAGTGGTTCCACCTCCTCTACGGGAATGTCTACGGCATGCAGACGACCGCGTTGCGGTTGACGAACACATACGGCCCGCGGATGCGGGTGCGCGACGCCCGCCAAACGTTCCTCGGCATCTGGTTGAGGCTCGCGCTGCAGGGTGGCGAGATCCTCGTCTACGGCGACGGCAGCCAGACGCGCGACCTGACGTACGTCGAAGACGCGGTGGCGGCGTTCCTGCTCGCGGCGGCCCGCGTGGAGACGAACGGCCGTACGTACAACCTCGGCGGCGAAGGCCACGTGTCGCTGCTCGAGCTCGCCGAGCTCGTGACTGCGGCTGCCGGCAGCGGCAGCGTGCGCCTCGTGCCGTTCCCGGAGGACCGAAAGAGCATCGACATCGGCGATTTCTATGCCGACTTCTCGGCGATCCAGAACGACCTCGGCTGGCGGCCCGAGGTCTCCGTGCAGGAAGGCGTGCGACGGACGCTCGACTTCTATCGCGAGCACGGCGCCCACTACTGGGACGGCGCGTGAGCGTTCCGTTCCTCGATCTCGCGCGCGAGACGACGCGGCTCCGTTCGCAGATTCAGGTGGCGATCGACCGTGTGCTCGCGAGCGGCCGGTTCGTGCTGACGGAAGAGGACGAGTCGTTCGAGCACGCCTTCGCCGGTTACTGCGGCACGACGCAGGCCGTCGGCGTCGCCTCCGGCACCGATGCAATCACGATCGCGCTCCTCGCATGTGGTGTCGAGCCAGGCGACGAGGTGATCACCGCGCCGAACACCTGCGTGCCGACGATCGTCGGGATCGAGCGTGCCGGGGCCGTGCCGGTGCTCGCCGACGTCGAATCGGTCACGTACACGCTCGACCCGGAGCAGGTCGAGCGGCGGATCACACCGCGGACGCGTGCGATGCTCCCTGTTCATCTGTACGGGCAGACCGCCGACCTGGAGGCCCTGGCCGCGCTTGCCGAGCGATACGACCTCCTGCTGATCGAGGACTGCGCGCAGGCGCACGGTGCGATGTTCCAGGGACAGAGCGCAGGATCGATCGGCCGCGCAGGAGCGTTCAGCTTCTATCCGACCAAGAACCTCGGCGCGCTCGGTGACGGCGGCGCCGTCGTCACGTCAGACGAAGCTGTTGCCGTACGCGCTCGGCTGCTTCGAAACTACGGAGAGCGCAATCGCTTCGAGCACATCCTGCACGGCCTCAACAGTCGGCTCGACGCCCTCCAGGCCGCCGTCCTCGCCGCGAAGCTGCCGCATCTCGGCGAGGCAAACGCGCGGCGACGCGGGCTCGCGCAGCTGTACGACCGCGCTCTCGCCGACTCACGGCTCGTCACGCCCGTCGAAGCCGAGGGCCGCGGCCACGTCTACCACCTCTACGTCGTGCAGACCGACGAGCGTGAGCGATTCCGTTCGCGTCTCGCGGACGCCGGAATCGGCACTGCAGTCCACTATCCGACGCCCATCCACCATCAGCCCGCGTACACGGAGCTCGACGTCGAGGGCGGTTTCCCCGTCGCCGAGGGGCTGATGGAGCGGGTCGTCAGCCTCCCGATCTCGGCCGACCACACCGAGGAAGAGATCCTCGAAGTGGCGGGGGCGGCGCGCGGCTGACTAGACGATCTCGAGCAGGTACTGCTCGAGCCGAGCGACGACCGTGCCCGGCGCGTGCTGGGCGAGCACATGACGACGAGCGGCGTCCCCAAGCTCCTGCGGGCGCTCGAGGGCGGCGTCGACCGCCTGCCGGATCGCGCCAGGCTCGAGCGGCACGATGAAGCCACCGCCCGCCTCCTCGATCCCCGGCAACTCCGCCTGTTCCGAGAGCACCACGGCGGTGCCGGACGCGGCTGCCTCGAGCGACGCGACCGAGGTCTCTTCCCAGTGCGGCGGCGTCAGGCAAAAGACGTCGGCGTCGGCATAGGCGGCAAAGCGATCGTCTCCGTACAGCGGACCTGCAAAGCGCACCCGACCGTCACCGAACAGGGTCGCAAACCGCTGCCGTAGCTCGGGCAGCTGTCCGTCGTCTCGGCCGACAACGGCGAGGGTCGTGCCGCCTCCGAGCAGGGGCTCGATCGACTCGATCAGGACGTCGAGGCCCTTCAGGTGATTGATGCGGCCGAGGAAGAGCAGGAGCCGCTCGTCGGCCGGCACACCGATCTGCGCCCGAAACGCACCCGGCACGGACGGTTCGGGGAGGGGTGGCAGCGGCAGCGGCAGGAGCCTGGTCGCGGAGGGTCGGCCGCCGAGCTCCTGGTACATCGCAGCCTCGTGCTTCGTCTGCGCAAGCAGTAGCGGCGATTTCGCGAGCATCGGCCGGACGAACGCCCGGTCGTAGGTGTCCTTCACCTGGCGCCGCAGCCCTTCGGAGCGGCCGAGCGACCCGTGCGCCGAGAGGACGAGCGGCACATGGCGCGCCGACGCAGCTAGGAATGCGGCCGCCGTCGGGACGGTGCGCGCGTCGGTGACGTGGATCGCGTCGTACCTGCCGGCGCTGCGGGCGAGAACAACCGGGAGCGCCGGCGGGAGATACTTCTTGGTCCGCCAGGCCAGGGAGTTGCTGGCGTTGCGGAAGCGGTGCACGTGGACGCCGTCGATCGTCTCCCTGGCGGGCGCCGCCCGGTTGTCGGCGTCGAGCACGTCGGTGGTGAACACGTCGACCTCGTGGCCCAGGGCGACGAGCCCGCGTGCGTAGTCGGTCATCACCCGTGGCGGCCCGCCGTAGGCCCACGCTGGAGCGAAGTACGGTGTCACCTGGAGGATCCGCACTCCGAGGCCTCAGGTGCGGACGAGCGAGTCGACGAGCGTGCGGTAGCGGGCCAACGCAACGGGCCGGTCCGCCTCACGCTCGACGTACTCGCGGCCTCGTCGTCCCTGTTCGTCGAGGTCGTAGCGGCCTTCATGCGCATCGCGGATCGCTGCGGCGATCAGATCGGGCCGATCGGGCGGAACGACGACACCGCATTCGACTTCGTTGACCAGGCGGGCGGTCTCGCTGTCAGCGTCCGCGGCCACGATCACGGGGCGCCCTGCGGCGAGGATTCCGTAGAGGCGGCTGGGAACGACGAAGCCCGAGAGACCCTTCGCGAGCCCGACGTAGTGCACGTGGGCACTGCCCAACGACTCGCTCAGCACACCGCGGGGCTGGTACGGCAGGAACCGCAGGCGATCCGCCTCGAGCCGGTTCGCCAGGGCGGTCACTTCGGCGTGGCGCGCGCCGAAGCCGATGATCGGGACCGCGAGGTCGTCGAGGTCGCGCAGGTACGTGGTCGCGTAGACGAGATTGTCGAGGTTCTGCGCGTGCCCGACGTTGCCGGAGTGCATCACGACGAAGCGGTCCGTGAGCCCTTGCTCGCGCGACCAGGCGTTGTCGCGCGGCCCGGGTCTGATCGTTGAGGCGTCGACCCAGTTCGGGATGACCGTGATCCGGTCTGCAGCAGCGCCCTTCTCGATCAGCCGCTCGCGCATCCGCTCGCCGATCGCGACGACGTGATCCGCACGCTGGAGGTAGAAGCCGACCAGCCGGCGAAGCACGCCGATCAGGGCTGGGTTCGTCAGGCGACCGAGCTCGGTCGCGATCTCCGGGAACACGTCCTCGCTGATCACCAGCAGCGGTGCACGGAAGCGACGGGCGACGGCGACCCCGAGGTCGCCGACGATCGGTGGGTCGGTCATGCAGACGACGAGTTGCGGCCGTGCGATCGACACCGAGCGGACGAGGCTGTCCGCGAGATAGGAAACGTAGTTGAGCGCGCGGTGATGGAGTTGCGTGCGATCGAACGCCGTCGAGCGTGTGCGAAGGACGCGAACGCCGTTGATCATCTCATCGCTCGGGAGATCCTCGTGCTCGCGGAGTTTGCCTGTGACGACCGTCACGTCGTAGTGCTTCGCGAGTTCCTCGCACAGATCGGCGAGCAGGTTTGCCGTCGCTTCGACCCCCGGACGGTAGTACTGGTTCAGGACGAGGATTCGCGAACGCGGCATCGCCGGAGGCTAGATCATCAGGCGTGGCGCGAGAGCTTCCAGACGACTTTGCGCGCGTTCTCGCGAACGCGGCCGATCGAGCCGAAGTTGCGCTGAATCCGGCCGTCTGCCCGCAGCCGGTGGGATGCGTCGTGAATCGTGTAGAGATGGCGCTTGCCGCCGGCCAGCTCGAGATTGCGATCGGCCTCGACACCGAAGTGAGCTTCCTGCAAGCCACCGCTGACATGCCGGTAATCGTGTCGTTGGTGAACCGCGACGACTGCAGCGGTTGCATCCACGACGACGGCACGCTGGCGCGCACGCCACACCAGCCAGTTGTCGAAGCGGGAGCGGCCGACGACGAACGCCGGCACGGGATCGAAGAGCCCGGCTGTGAAGACGAAGTAGTCGAGCGCCGTCGCGCCGCGGGAGGTGCCGTCGAGGAGCGCTCGCTGGCGGATCTCTGCGCGAACGGGGGCTGCACGCAGATCGAGTGGAACCCGAACTGCAAGATCGATCGTCGCGCCGACCATCAGGAATGCGTCCTCCGCCGCGTGAACGCAGCGGACGGCCGGCAGAAAATCGTCGAGCAGCAGGATGTCACCGTTCACGAAGCAGCGCAGCGGATGCCGTGCGACTTCGTCGACCCGGGCGAGCGCATCGTCGAGCAGTGGCGTTCCGGCCTCGCTCTTCTGGATCGCCGCGATGTGCTCCGCCCCGAGCTCGACGGCCGCCTCGGCGGTCCCCTCCTCGTCACCAAGAAGGATCACCTGTGCGCCGTCGAGCGCCGCCCAGCTTCGGAGCGCGTTCAGCTGGATGGTTCCGATCTCACCGTCGAACGGCTTGGGAATCGAGAAGAGCGTGATCACGAGCGCGTGAGGACGAACGACCGGATGTCGGCTTCGACCGCGACCTTGGCGGCGATCCTGCGGCCGTGCCGGTCGGCAGCGTCGGCCAGCTGCCGAGGTGAAAGGTACGAGCTGTACGTCTGTTGCCCCTTGTAACCGGGAGCGACCTCCACTCGCGGTCTCCGCGCATCGATGCGCTGTCGATGGAGGATGATCCACGGCGCATCGCACGCAAGCAGAACGTCCAGCGCAGGCGCCGCGTCGACAAGGACGTCGAGGAGCGCACTCGCAAAGACAACGTCGAATCCATTCAAGGCGCCCGGCGCGAATACGTCGCGCTCCTCGAAGCGGCGATCCGGCCACCGTCTCCGCGCGACCTCGAGAATCTCGGCCGAGTAATCCGCACCGACGTAGTCGAACCGTCCGGGGGCGACGCGCGCGAGCAGCTCTCCGTACGCCCCGACCCCACAGCCCATGTCCAGGAAGGTCGCCGGCTGCGGAAGCAGGGGATCGTCGAGCACAGCGGGTAGGAGCTCGACGAACGCACGGTAGGGAGGAACCGCCTCCGGGTCGACCAGCTGTCGATCGGTCAGCTCGAGCATCTGACGCGCGACGTCCGAGCTCCGCCAACTGTCGCGCAGGTCTCCGCTGGGTGCCAGACGCAGGCGGACGACACGCAGTGGGCGGCGGGCAATCGCAACCCCGCGGCGGGCTGCGCGGCCAGCGATCGAGTCCCGCAACGGCACCGCTACACCCTACGTCTGCGCCTCGTCGGACCACGCGACGCCTGGGTAGGCTGGCCCGCGTGACACTCAGCCGGCAGCTGGTTCGAGTCGCTCGGCAGGTGGTGGGCTCGACCGGTTACGACCTCGTTCCACGCGCGAGCGGAGCGCTGCAGCGCCTCGCCGAGGCAGGGATCGCACCCACGACTGTGATCGACGTCGGCGCCGCGCTCGGCGACTGGTCGCGTCACTGCGCGCGCAGCTTCCCCCAGGCTCGGTTCGTTCTCGTCGAGCCCTTGCAGGAATTTGCCGCAGCTGTACAGCAGACGGCTGGCGCGCTCGGCGGGCTCGCAGTGCAAGCCGCGGCCGGGGCAGAACACGGGGAGCGAACCATCAATGTGCACACGGACCTCGTTGGCAGCTCGTTGCTTCGCGAACGCGAAGGAGCTGCGGTCGACGGCACGCCTCGGCCGATCAACGTCACGACGATCGACGACCTTGTGGCCGCCCACGAGCTCCGTGCACCATTCGTGATCAAGCTGGACGTCCAAGGGGCCGAGCTCGACGCGCTGGCGGGAGCGCAATTCGCGCTGAAGAGTGCCGACGCGGTCGTTGTCGAAGTGTCGTTCTTCTCGTTCTTCGTCGACGGCTCTCCATTCGACGAGGTGATCGCACGCATGCGATCGGCCGACTTCGTCGTCTTCGACATCGAGAACCTCGCACGCAGGCCGCTCGACGGGGCGCTCGCCCAAGCCGACATCACGTTCGTGCGCGACGACGGCCCTGCTCGCGCCCAGCATGTCTACGCGTCGCCCGCCCAGAGGGCTGCGCAGAACCACGAGTTTGCGCGGACGATCCGCAGACGCATCGAGCGGGTCGGCGGATCGTGACGCGCGAGCCCAGCGTCTCGATCGTCACGCCCTGCCTGAACCAGGCCGCCTACATCGAAGCAACGTTGAGCTCCGTTCTCGATGCCACCTCGCCTCCCGACGAGTTTGTCGTCGTCGACGGCGCATCCGACGACGGGAGCGCTGCCGTCATCGAACGGTTCGCGGACCAGTTGACCTGGTGGGTGTCGGAACCCGACGACGGTCAATACGCCGCGATCCAGAAGGGCTTCGAGCGAACGACGGGGGAGGTGATGGCATGGCTGAACGCCGGCGATCTCTTCATGCCTTGGACGTTGAGCGTCGTGCGCGAACTCTTCGGGACCTTTCGCGAGCTGGACTGGCTGACGACACAGCGACCGTTGATCGCCGACGAGCGGGGACGAGTCGTCTCGTGTGAGTTCATCGGCGGGTTTGCAGGCCGCTCCTTCACTGCGGGCGTCAACCTTCCGGGCGGAGATTGGTTCGCGCGCGCAGGCATCCAACAGGAGTCGACGTTCTGGCGGCGCGAGCTCTGGGAGCGTGCTGGTGGGCGCATGGATGCATCACTTCAGTTCGCCGGCGACTTCGAGCTCTGGCTTCGCTTCTTCGCGCACGCCGAGCTCCATAGCCTTGACTCCCCACTCGCCGCACATCGCGTGCACGTTGGCCAGAAGACCGAGGTACTTGACGCATACGTCGCGGAGGCGAGAGACGTCCTTCGTGCGGCCGGGCACGACACGGCCGGCGGGATCGCGAAGCACACGCGCCGCGGTGTTTTCCAGACGCTGGGCCGCCGACCGCTGCGGCGCCTGCCCCGGATCGTCGCCGGCCCGCTGGTCTCGGCCCGCGTGCTTCAGCCGACCCGCACGATCGTGTGGCGCGACGGACGCTGGGAAGCGGTCCGCGACTACGCGGTCTGAGACGTCCGGCTGCCCCGGAGCGCCTCGCGGAGATTCGACCTCGCGACCCAGAGAACCTCACGCAGCTGCGGCGGCTCGGACCCGGCCGCGAACGAAGGCGCGACGGCACGGATCACGTCGAAGGCGTCGAGCAGTTCGATCATGTACGGATCCCAGATCAACCTCAGCGCCGTCGGGTCGACCGGGTAACCAGAGCGCCAGCGGAGCTGCCGGCCGCGATCGACCGAGCTTCGGTAAACGCGGGTGAGCAGGCCGAGCTGCACGACCGGTGCGGACCCGTCGATCAGACGCATCCCGTGGTAGTGGAAGAACACGAGCGGCACGCCGTCGACGAGCAGTCCGCCCGCGGGATCGACTCGGACCTCGGACGACTCGAGATTCCACGGCGCAACCCCTGCGCCGGGATGCTCGAGGACGTGGACGCTCGCGAATCGCTCGGGCCAGTCGTCGAGATACGCCTGGTCGCCGAACTTCCCGTCCTCGGCGACCGCCTTGCACCACTCGAGACAGCGCTCCCGCCACCACTCGAGCGCTTCGACTCCGTGGGCGTCTCGCCGAAACGTAAGCCACTCCACGTTGTAGATGCCGCTCGTCGCTTCATACGCGCTCCAACGCGGGGCGTATCGATGGGAGATGATCGTGACGCTCGCGTCTCCGATCTCGTCGAAGAGCGGCTGCGGATCGGCGAAGAACCTCAGGTCGGCGTCGAGATACGTGATCTCGCGCAGCCCGGGATCCCGAGCGAAGGAGGCGAGGCACACAGCGGGCGTCGCGGTCCACATGTACTCGAGGTGCGAACGGGTGCCCCGGATCCCGGCCAGCTCAGGATCGAGCGACTCGAGCTCGGCGAGGGGCACGACCTCGACGCTTGGGAGTGCCAACGCCTCGAGGAGCTCAGACGTTTCGACGTCCATGCAGAAGACTCGGAGGTTGAACTCGGCGCCTGCTTCGAGCAGAGAGCGATAGAGCACCAGCCCTCGGGCGAGGTAGTTACGATCGAACAGCGTGCAGAACTCGTGTGCCATCGGATGGCCCAGGATACGGACGAGGGCGCGCCGACCAATCCGAACTCTCACGTCGGCACCGAACACGACCGAGACGTGAGGCTGCGAGACTTTCCGACTCGACTGCGCGCCAAGCTTTCGTCGACTCGGCCGCTACCGCAGCTTCGAGTCCTCCGGAGCTACGGCGTTTCTCCCGTGAGGCGTCCATCGATGTTCCTGCGATTCCTGCTCTTCGATCGTCAGACGAGCAACTTCACCTACGAGATCGGGAATCGCGACGAGCTGATTTGCATCCTGGCCGCCGCACTCGCGGCCCCCGTCGAGTCGATCAGCGAGTACGTCACCGAGATCGACACCGACCTCGATCTCCAGCGTCGCCTCGGGGCGGCGATGCGACGGCGGCGTGACTCGAATCGCGAGCCGCTGTTCGGCCGGCGGATCGGTTGGTATGCCGTTGCACGGTGGCTCAAGCCCGCTCTCGTCGTCGAGACGGGAACCGCTGATGGTCTGGGCACCGCAGCTCTCGCCCGTGCATTGGAGAGAAACCGCGACGATGGATCGCCGGGAATGCTGCTCTCGTTCGACGTCGTCTCCGACGCGGGCTGGATGCTCGACGAGCAGCTGCGCACTCGGGTCCGCCTGGTTCAAGGCGATACGACCGAGACGCTGCCGCGGGAGCTGGCCGGACGGAAGATCGATCTCTTCGTGCATGACAGCCTCCACACCTACGAGCACGAACGTTTCGAGCTTGCGCTTGCGCTCGATCACGCGTCACCCAACGCAGTACTGATCAGCGACAACTCGCACGCGACTACAGCACTCTCCGACCTCGCCCGTGAAGCAGAGCTCACGTTCGCGCTCTACCGAGAACGACCGATTCGCCATTTCTATCCGGGTGCAGGCCTTGGGATCGCCGTGGCGCCGAAACCGTGACCGAGCCTCGTATCACGGTGATCACCCCGTCGCTGAGCCGGGGCAGTACCTCGAGCGCACGCTGCTATGCGCCTTGGATCAGCAGTACCCGAATCTCGAGTATCTGGGCATCGACCGGGGCTCGAATCAGCGAGCCCACCCTCGGGCCAGGTAGTTACGATCGAACAGCGTGCAGAACTCGAGTGTCATCGGATGGCTAAGGATAAGAACGAGGGCGCGCCGACCAATCCGAGCGACCACGTCGGCACCGAATGAGACCGAGCTGTGATGCTGCGAGACGTTCCGACTCAACTGCGGGCCGAGCTCTCGTCGCGGCGACCGCACATGCAGTCAAGCACGGTGCTGGAGTTAGCGGGCTTCGCCGCCGACTCGGCCCTGCCGGACGCCCCGCCAGGGCCTGACTCAGATGAGTGACCCAACTCTTCGCTCGTCGTCACAGCTGTTTCCGATCCGACCCACTCCCTCCCATGGCGGAACCTGCCCTCGGTGCCGCGAACCGCTTGAGATTCTCCGGCTGCGGTTCCCCGGTTGGCGGTCACTGCTCGAGGGCGAGTGCTCGACCTGCCGCCACAGGTATCTCCAAGACCTACCTACGGGGCATGGGCTTGTCTATCCGACAACCTTGGACCTCGATACCGGTGAGGTCTTCGATGCGGCGAATGCCTCCTGGTTCGCTGAACGCCTACGACCTGCTTGGGAGGGACCTGACGGCGACCCAATTCGATTCGACGTGTCGGTGCTCGAACGGCGCAGCGATATTGCGCTCCTCAACTGCCTGGACCCGATCTACGGCCACTCGCTACTAAAGCTCCTGAACGCAGAGTCTGCGCTCCGATCAAGCACCAGTGCTGGTTGCGTTCTGCTCATTCCCGGGTCACTCGTCCATCTTGTGCCTCCGGGGCTGGCTGAAGTATGGACAGTGTCAGAACCCGCCTCTCGCTTTGATGGCTGGCTCAGTGATCTCGAGGATCGCATCGATGCCGAACTCGGCCGGTTCGAGCATTGCAGCCTTTGGAGAGCGGCTCCCCACCCCCATCCCTCGACCTACACCATTGGCACATTCGTTCAGGATTCTCCCCCCGAGAAGGTCGGCGATCCATCGGTCGTTTTCAGTCTGCGTGACGATCGCACGTGGGGTCGGAACTCACGGGTTGAGCGCCGCAACCTCGACCAGTTTCGCACCGAGCTGCGGCGTCGTATACCCGGCGCCGAATGCGCAGCGATTGGAGTCGGTGGGGCATCCTCTCTACCGCCAGCGTTCGCCGACTTACGCAGCGTCAATCCCGATGCGGCACTCGAGAGACGCTGGCTGTCGGTGCTCAAGGGTGCGGATCTCGCGGTCGGTGTGCATGGTTCGAACATGTTGCTCCCTTCCGGGCTTGCAGCCGCTGTGATCGAGTTGATCCCCGGGTCGAAGTACAGCAACGTCTTTCAGGCAACCCTGCTGGACGGGATCGACCCTCTTTCGGCTCTGATCAGGCATCGCACCCTTTACGGCGACGACACCTTGTCGGACGTAAGTGCCAAGAAGGTCGCTGCCGTGGCGTCATCGGTGATCGCCGAACTGGGGCGATTCGAGATACTGATGAAAGGCGCCGCCGCTGGTCAGATGCCAGGAGGGGAGGTGCCTTCGATACCTGCGAGTTCGGATGTTTTTCCGAGCGAGAAGGATGTTCGGCAGGTGATAGCCCAGAGGGGCGTTGAGCTCGAAGCCTCGAAGGTTGTTCAGCGCGTCAGACACGTTCCGGGCGTCGGTCGCGCGCTGATCGACGACTTTCTCATCGCGCGTCGAGTCCAGGCGCTCGGGAATCTACCGGCCGTCCTGGCCGACGAGCGTGGCGCGGTGTTTGAGCTCGAGACGCGCGCGGAGCTCGAAACGTTCGTCCGGCATCGCGGACACTTCGAGCGTGAATCGCTCGCTCTCTCCGCGACCCTGCTCGACGAGGGGATGGTCGCGCTGGATGTCGGAGCCAATGTCGGGGCGTACACCACCGCGTTCAGCCGGGTTGTTGGACACACCGGCCGAGTTCACTCGTTTGAGCCCGCCGAGTCGACGTATCGAAGGCTTTTGCGCACCCTTGAACTGAACGAGCTGACAAACGTCACGCCCGTGATGGCTGGAGTATCAGACTCATCTGGCTCAGCGCAACTGTTCTCTTACGGTCCAGGATTTGAGTCTTGGAAGACGCTGGCGCCCCGCATGATCGAACTCGGCGATCGAACAATCGTCGCGGCGGAGTCGGCCCCCATCCAGACTCTGACACTCGACGAGTACTGCTGTGACCATGGGATCGGAACAGTGGGGCTCCTCAAGATTGACGTCGAGGGTGGAGAGTTGCGTGTACTCCGTGGCGCCTCGGCTCTCCTCGGCGATCGGAGGATCCAGGCCATCATGGTCGAGGTCTCCGACAACACTCTGGAGGCCTTCGACGATTCCTCAACTCGTCTCATCGAGCTTCTCGAAGGCCACGGCCTCAGAACCTATGTACTCGAGGGCGGAAGGCTTCGACCGTTTCGGATCGCTGGGAAGTTTCGGGGTCTGGCGAACGTCATCGCACTTCCGCACAGAACGGACGCTTAACCTGGACGTGTGAAGCGATAAAGGCCGCACCCCCAGCCGGAGTCAACGAGATCGGAGGGTGTGAGCTCGAGATGGAATCCGCCGGCGTCGTCGACTCCCGCGAATCCGTCAAGGACCAGGTTCGGAAACAACCCACAGACCGCACGTGGGTCGAGGACTCGGTGGGCGTTGAACGCCACATGCGGCCGGCCGACGGGAACCGAGAAGTAGAGAAAACCGTTCGGAGCAACAACGCGCTCCAATTCGATGGCTGCTCTGACGGTGCCCTCTGGATCGAGTGGATCCCCGTATCGCCCAAGCCCAATGTGCTCCGCGACGTGAAGGGAGGAGATCGACGCGACCGAAGCGTCTTCGTACGGCAGGTCCAAGATGCTTCCGCGCATGGTCTCGAGACCCGGAAACGTGATCTCGAGTGGTCGGAGATCGATGAAGGTCACCGGTACGAAAGCAGCGAGCCCAACGACGAAGCTGATCCTGGATCCCACGTCGACGTGCATCGGTGGTCGGCGGCTGCAGATCTCTCTCGCCGCCCACCCGTCCTGGTATGTGTAATGGCGATCGAACGGTGTGGTGTCGCGCCGATCGAGCAGCTGCGGGTTGTCGTGATACCAGTGCAAATCCTCGCCGGACTCCCGTTTGTACCTCCGACGGTCCATGAAGAAACGCGGGTACGCGCCCAAGGAACGCCAGATCGTGTTCGGTACGACCGCGTGGACGTAGGTGTCGGCGGTGTTGCTGATCCTGAATGCGAAACGCGCCAGCCTGCGCAGCCGAGAGTGACTCTGGAGAAACGCGCGAAAGGTGGGCCGATCGCTCGCTGAACTCACGCCTTCCAACGATTCAGGATTTGACCCTCTCGATGCTCCTTACGGTCCACTCCTGCGGCACGAGGACTCTGCCGTGTGTTGTCGGCGGGAGTCTCCCCGTCCCCAGAGCATCGGACTCGAACACATCGAAGTACGCCGCGTTTCTCACCCAATCGGCGAGTTCCCCGTTCACCTCGACATAGTGGGTCAGCGAATACCTGCCCGGGAGAAGCGGCAGGGATGGGATCGAGCAGACAACCTCGCCCTCCAAGGCATCGGTGACCAGTTCTTGCCCGGTGATCGAGTTGGCGCCAAAAAAGATCGGCTCGCCGAGCGGACCGTCCACGGCGATCGAAACCGAGACGTTTCCGCCCAGAAGATTGGTCTCGTAGTGGAGACGAAGATCGCAGTCCATACCCGTTCGCGAGGGACCGTCGTTCGGCCCTGTAACAGCAACCCGAGTG
>CAWIKU010000005.1:0-272493 GCA_963836705.1 uncultured Actinomycetes bacterium
CCTTTCCGGGCCTTCGTAGAGTGCGGCAAGACCGACAAGTTCGCGAGTGTTCGAACGCTCGACAAAGATGTCGCCTGCTTCGAGCCAGAGATCGTCCACCGTCGCCGGGTCAGCGGATGTGAGCTTCGTATGGATCACGGAGAAGTCGCTTCGGGTCACCGCCGTGAGGGTCAGCGTTCGACCTCCTCGCTGCCGTTCGTCGCTGGGGCAGAGCGGCCATTCCGCAGCGGTTCCCGGAGAAGATCCCCGAGTTGTGCATCGGGCCAGTCGACGCCCGGTGTCGGAAGAGGTGCTCTCTCATGCCCCGCCTCAACTCGGTAGCAGCGGTGATCACCTGCTCGGTCTGCTCCATCGCCCCCTGAACCGTGCGAAGGACATGGGCGATGGCACTCTGCTCAGGTCTGGGTGGGACGGGTACAGGCAGTTCCAAGAAAGCGGATGTATCGACTCTCTGTCTGCTGGGGGTCGAACCGCTCACCAGGTGTTTGGCCCGATTCAGGACGAACTCGCTCGAAGCCAGGAAGTACAGGAACGAGGGGTCTACGTCGTCTGTCGCCACAAGAGGGATGAACTCAGTTGAGGCGATCTTGCGCCTCTCGGGGCATCGTCCACGAGCCACACTTTTGGTACTCGTGGGTTTAGTTTCCCGAAGAGAACCGTTGCCGGTTCAACGACAAGCTTCTGACTTCGGATTCGCACTCCCAGCTCGATCTCGGGCGCGTGCCGAGCTTGATACGCCGGGATGCTGTAGTAGTCGAAGTTCATCCGGGTACCGCTGCGGATCCAGTGTGCTCTTGCCTTCGGCAACTAACGATCCAAGCGGGCGAATTGCCCACGCGGCGGGAATCTCGCTTAATGGTGCGTCTGGATGAGTGTCAGTCATCTTGCGCGACGACACTGCGCCAGTTCTGAAATCCGAGACTCGACAGTACTTGGTCAAGAGCACGATCTGCGACTGCTCGCTCCTCTTCGGCCTCGCTCAGCAGCACGACCGCATCCTCCAACCCCAGCACTTCCTCCATACCGTCAACGACGACGTATCGGCCCGGAGACAGGTTGAAGTCGTTGGAGGATGCGTCGGTGAGTGTGATGACCGTTGAGAGCGCCTCTCCCGCTCCTCCCATGCTTCTTGCGCCGAAGCGATTGCGAAGACGTGCTCCTCCGTCAGGAGGTTCTTCGGCCGACCCTTCTCGAACTGCTTTGAGGCATTGATGAGCAGGATCTCGCCTGGACGACGTTTCGCCTTGTTGAGCAACATGATGATCCCCGGCGAGGAGGTGTTGTAGAACAGGTTGACTGGGAGCAGGATCACAGTCTCCAAGGTCAGCCTCTACGAAAGCCTTACGGATGTCCGCTCCCGGTTGGAACCTGCGCTTCCACTCCACGGCTGACGGCTCCCGTGTCAAGAACCACTGCCATCCGGCCCGTGTTGCTCAGCGACTTGACCATGTGCTCGACCCAACCCCAATCGGCAGTCGATGATGGTGGTGCGCCGTAGCCGAACCGGTCGTAGGGTCACCCCCGTAGGTCGTCTGCGGGAAGTCCTGGTTCCACATTGGATTCGCGACGACGAGGTCGAAGCGTTCGAGTCCGCCGCTCGCATCGGTGAACCTCGGTCGGTTCATCGTGTCGCCAAGAGCGATCTCGGATTCGATGTCGTGAATGAAGGTGTTCATGCGAGCGATGGCAAACGTCGCCGGGTTCAACTCCTGTCCGAAGACGTGGAGCGGTGCGATCTCGGGCGGGAGCTTCCGTCGGCCGTTCGACTGCACCCCGTGCGTTTCGAGGAGCCGCAGGTGCGACTTGATCAGGAGTCCCCTGAGCCACAGCAGGGGTCGTACACGGTCATTCCTGGTTCCGGGGCTAGCAGTCGGGCAATCAGAATCGCGACCTCACGCGGTGTGTAGAACTCTCCGGCGCTCTGGCCCTGTCCCTCAGCGAACTTCCGAAGCAGGTACTCATAGGCGCGGCCAAGGATGTCCGGCTCAACGTCATCGAGTCCGAGCCGATGCCTACTGAGGATCTGGATCAGGGCCGCGAGCCGCTGGTCATCAACGATCCGCTGCCCCGATGTGGTGGCGTTGAAGTCAACCACGTCGATCACGCCTTGGAGGCGCGGGTTCTCGCGGGTGGCTGCGCGAACGGCGTCGGTTAACTCCTGGCCGACCCCGGTTGTCTTCTTGGAGAGGGACTGCCAGCGGGCGACAGGTGGCACGTAGAAGCGGACGAGTCTGTGATCGGCCTCTACGAGCTTCTCGGTGGTCGCGAGGTCACCGAACTCTTGCGCGAGGTGGGATACCTCGTCATCGAACACATCAGACAGCCGCTTGAGGAAGATGATCGGAAGGATGTAGTCCTTGAACTTGGGCGCGTCGAGGGGGCCTCGAATCTGGCAGGCGGCATCCCAGAGCCACTGCTCCAACGCTCCGACATCAAGAGTGTTGTCCCCGCTCACGCGCCTCCTTCTCGGTTGAGGGCCGAGCCTAGCCCTATCGCATGACGCCGAAGAGTCCAGCGTGACTCGTCCGGACGGAGACCTTAGGCGAGGGACGGGTGTCGCGCGCGCCTCAGAAACGTGCTCTTCCGGGCCGGATAGGAGACAGGACAGTAAGTCCGCATCCCCCGAGGAGATACGCGACACGCGCAGCAGACAGCACAACGAGCTAGAGAGTCGGCTCTTCTGGTCAGCCAGTGATTCGGCACACGAAGGAGTGAGCAATAGCGAAAGCGTGTGGCCGTCATCTTTCAGTTGACCATCCGCCCTGATCGAGGGAAACGGAGAATGGAAAGCTCTGCGGCTGGGTGTTTCACTTGGCGCATGTGAACAGGGCACTGCCAGATACAACGTCGAACTAGCTTGGAGACTTGGAACAGCGAGAGCCTCAAGAGAGAGGAGATCGACCACAGTCCGAGTCCGAAATAGGGAACCGAGACAGCTTCCCGTCGTTGTTCCTGCTGTCCCATCCCATCCAGGGGAGTTGTGCGCACCCAAAGGCCACAGCGCCGGTGCTCAATGGACTTCGATCTGTCCCCTCAATCGCCACGCAGAGGCTCGCCTGTAAGGAGGCTGTAGCTACGCGGCGAGTGGCAGTTCGAGTTGGGTCTGTGCGTGAAAGCGATGCTGGAGGTTGGTGAGAAGACGGGCGAGAGTGTTGCCGCAGGTCGCTTGATCGAGCAGAACTCGCATCCACTCAGGTGTGATCTCGAGGCGCAAAGTCTGACCGACGTGGAGATCAACAGCGTTGGCTTCCCACTCGTGGGCGGCAACCTGGCGTGGGACGGCCCACAAGCGGAACGGCTCCTTGGCATTGAATAGCGCTCCGACGAAGTATTCGAGGTCGTGCACGTGTCTTGGGAAGTTGATGACTGCGACATCCCCATCGAGCGAGAGTCCGATGTCCTCGATAGGAGCAACGCGAAGCTGGTGGAGGCTCTCAAGGGTCTGGACGTATTGCTCGTAACGATCCATCGTCCGCCACAGCGCTCCGACTACCAGTTCAAAGCTGCTACCGGAAGCAACGAAAGCCCCTACTGTAGTCGCCTACCAGCCGCGCATCGCCAAGCTCGGGATCATCGAGGATCGAACCGACAGCGCTCAACGCCGCTGCTGCGGCATACCGGGGATCCTGACTCGCAAGCGCAAGCAGTTCTTCTGGGTCATCACCCTCCACTTGCACTCGCCATCGTCGCGTACCTTCGGCTCCGTGGCCGTACGCGGGAAGCAGCACGTCGGACTCAAACGAAGACCGCAGCCAGTGGCGGACTCCTTCGAGGCGGTCGAGTTGATCCTTTGGCATCCACGCGCTGTCCAGCCGCGCGTCGGTCAGGAACTCGCGACGAACAAGTCTCCTTAGTGACTCGGCAGGTGAGGTCGTATGCAGCAGCCAGAAACGCGGGTTCAATGCATCGATAAAGAACACCTCGTCGCTCCCGACGAGCGCCCATAGCCCCTCGCCCACTTCCTTGGAGGTCAACCCCGCTGCCTTTGCCTTCTCGCGGATCAACTGAGCGGCTCCGTCTGAAGACCGCTCTGGAGGATGGGCCTCAAGCAGGCGCGACTTAACCTTGCCGCTGGGAACACGGCCTCCGAAGGCGGTCTCGTCGGTCTCGCCTTGCATCGCGGCCGTCATCAAGCTGAAGAAGTTCTGGCGACCGTCCATGGAAGTCATTATGGCTATCTCCTCACTCGCGGCCTATTCCGCCCTCGCCCGCAAGGTCTTCAAGCGACATTTGCGCAGGATGCTGGGACTTTGCGCGCCGATTCAACGCGCGGGCAGCTCGTCCTTCTGCTGCCTGCCACGCCTGGGTCATTCCACGTGGATCGCGGTCGGCTGGAGTCGCCACGATGACGACTCGTCCGTCGTGGCGGTCGGTTCGCGGCTCGTAACGGAAATCGCGCTTCTGCGGGCCGCTAGCCAGACGCCGCAGTACGTCCGCCACCCGGCGTCGAAAGTCGCCTTGGGCGCTGTTCGGCAGCAACGGCCACTCGGGTAGCGCCGCTGCGCACACCTGCTCTAGGCCGATGAATTCGACACGACGCGCTTGAGCCGCAGCGATGATGGGGATGATCACTTCGGCGATCTCGACTTCATCGCTCTGGTGATCCACCCGGAACCTCGCTGGCGGCAAGCCACCATTGTGATCGTGGTCGAACCCGTCCAGGCCGGGCACCTCGCTAGTCCCCGTGAGACGGACGCGATCCCTCCCGACCGTCAAGAGCGGGCCAGTGATCCCTATATGCGTCAAGCCTTGCTCGAGCGAGGGACGCTCCTCCTCCGTCCCAATGAACAGCGTGCGTACGTCTGCTTCCTGCCCTCGGAGCGGGGCCGGCACTGCACCGACGCGCCGGAGGTCGTCGAGACTGGTCGCAAGATACTTCTTCGCCTGTTCGTCGTCGAGGTTCCGCCCACTCTTGGTTTCACAAAGCCCTACAACGTTCGGCTCCTCCCGGAAAATGACGGCGTCGGCGCGGAAGTTGCCACGTGAGGAAGCGATCTTGACCTCAAACTGGTGGCGTTGCCATCCCTGGTCTCGAAGGAGTTTCGGCCACTTATCCTCGCCGCTGCTCATCAGGGCGATCAGGCCGTTCAAGGGAACGAGCCGCTTATCCACGTGTGGATTCTCTACTGGCTATCGGATGCAGCGAAGGCAGGCACTCCACCCCCTCGGGTTCGAAGATCTCCGCAACCCTGGGATCAGTTAGCCATGCCGATTGGTACAACTTTGGCACCGATAGCCCCACGCCAACGAGTAATCACCGAAGCCCCACCCGCATGAATGTTCGGGTTGGTGCCCGTTGCTACCGGTGAATACAAATCGCACCCAGGAGGTCGGCGGTTCGAGCCCGCCTAGCTCCACTCCACAGAAGCCCGCAACGGCGGCCTTTCTTCGATCATCAGCAGACCAACTGACGTGACTGGACGCAGCGTGGTCAAGATTTGGTCAATGCAATGAACGCCAGCGCTTGCGGTCGTCGCTGACGCAACGGCGGCCTTTCTTCGATCATCAGCAGACCAACTGACGTGACTGGACGCAGCGTGGTCAAGATTTGGTCAATGCAATGAACGCCGGCGCTTGCGGTCGTCGCTGACGCGTACACCTCGAGGCACTCACGATGGTCTCGCGATCTGAGTCGCAGTGAAGCTGTAGGAGGCGCCCGCTGAAGCGGGCAGCCCCGGAGTTCGGAGAGAACGACGCCCGTTAGGCTTTCGGCATGGCCGAGGAAAGGGAGATGGACTTCTCGCTACTCCCCGCCGATCTGCGAGAGCTTGCTCCACTCATCGCGAGGTACGCAGAGAGCGACGACACTGATCGCTCCGGCCTCCTCGCGGACGCCTCGACCGATGACCTTCGTGTTCTCAGCACTGCCGCCGATCCACATTGGGACGCGATCAACGCGTTCCTTGACGAGAACATGGAACCGCCGGGCCCCGGGCAAGATCTCGCTCTCGCGCTCGACAGCTTCTCGCAGGCTGCGATGGAAGCTCGCGACGCGTTGCAGGAGCGGGAAGCTGGTTAGGCCCGTCAGCTGCAGCTCGCAACACTTGCGCTGTCGAGTCGAACGTCAGCGAGGCATTTGCCAGATCCCTTCCCACTGATCCCAATGACCGGCGGAAGGTTTCTGACGGAGCGTTCGGTGAGTCCGGAGCGGCAAGATCGGCTCGAGACGGTCGGTCAGTCGCTCGATCTCCTCCCGGGCGAAGAAGTGGATGGCAAGGTCCCGCTTGGGGCCGTCGTCGTAGCGGATCGTCAGGCCGGATCCTGTGCTCCTCGTGAGCACCGTGTGGGCGTAGTCGATCTCGGTATCGACGCCGTTCACTCGGACACAGAAGAGCCCGCCGGGCACCACTCGATCGATCGCTGCTCGAACATGGGCTTGCGCCTCCGACTCGGTCCCGTGCTGGTACACCTGAATGCCGATGACCGTGCCGAACCTCGCTCCTTCAGGAAGCGCCCCCAGGTCGCCGTGAATGAGCCGCGACGTGCGCTCTGGTAGTCGTGCCGACAGCTGTTCCAGAGCGCTGCGCGAGACGTCGATCCCAACGAGGTCCAGGCCCGCCTCGACGAGCGGTACGTAGTTGCGCCCGTTCCCGCAGCCGATGTAAAGGCCAACGTCGTTCGACGGACGATGGATCCGAACCGCGTCGATGATGTCCTGCACAAAGGCAATGGGCGGTGCTCCCTCATATCGGCCTGCGAGGTACTCATCGTCCCAACGTGACTCGACCGTAGTTGCGCACATCGGCCCGATGATCGCACTGGAATCGTCGTCGGTGTTCTCAGGGAGAGGATCTCGACGAACGCTAAGTGCTGCCGCGTCCTTCCCTTGCGCGCTCTTCCTCGACTGTTCGTTCGGCGGCCGGGAATGCCTCGAGGCGCTCGTCCGGGATCGGCGTGCCACTCTCCACCGACAGGCCGTAGGTGCCCGCGACAAGACGCTGCTCGGCGCGCTCGACGGCAGCCAGCCGTTCGCGCAGATCATCCGCCAAGCCTTCGTCGAGCTCGTCGATATAGAGCTCGGCGGCCAGGTTCGCCGGCTCCTGAAAGCCCGCGTTCTCCCCGTCGTCCTGGTGTCCGCGCCGGCTAAGAGATCGCTCGAGCTCCTGTCGCTCGGCCGCGAGCAGCGCCCGTGCGCGTTCGACATCCATCAACGCCGCCCCACGCCCGTCATCGTCATCGCCATCATGCCGGACCGGCGCCGTCGATGCCTGTACCGGTGGCACGGTCGAGGAAGCGACACAGGTCGAGCACCCAGCCGGTCGGCGGTTCGAGCCCGCCTGACTCCATGCCCTTCTCCGATCGCCGCCGGACGCGGTGCCCCTCGAGCAGTGAGCACCGCGTCCGACAGCGTTGGAGTGCAGCGCTAGGCGTCGTACCGGCCGCCGAGCTCTGCGGCCTGCGGCCTGCCCCTGTGGCCGGCCTCCTGCATGATCGCCGGCACGTCGGGGTCGGAGACGAAGCTCTGCCAGCCCTCCGAGTCCCAGTCGAAAAGCACCCAGACCCGGTCGGCCTCGTTCGGATCGCGAAAGACCTGGGCGCCCTTCGAGCCGTGCTGCTTGCGCTTCTCCGCGCCCTTGGTGGAAAAGATCTTCGTGAAGCGGTCGAAATCCTCGACCTGCGTCGTTGCCAGGATCACCGTTCTCCTCCTCTAGCTGCTCGGCGCCGACCTCGAACGCCGATGGTGAGGCGAGTCTGCGCCGAGACCGTTCGCGGCGCATCGGGCGAATGCCCTACGCCGTGTGAACGAGGTCCTGCTCGAAGGCCCAGAGCGTCGCGGCGGCTCGACTGCGGACGCCGGCCTTCTCGTAGACGTGCTGAACATGATGGCCGACGGTCTTGACCGAGATGCCGAGATCCTCGGCGATTCCCTGGTTCGACTCGCCGCGCACCAGAACCAGCAGGACTTCCAACTCGCGCTCGGTCAGCCCGGCCGGTAGCTCGCGCACGCGCTGCCGCAAACGGTGACCGGCGGCGTTCAGCACCGCGTCGACGGCGTCCGCGTCGAGCCGGCCCTCGGCCGCCTCCCGCAGCAACTCCGCCTCCGCCGCCGCGGCGTCGAGCGCCGCCCGCTGCGGGCGATCCTCGCGCATCGCCCCGTAGCAGTCGGCGGCGGCGAGGATGCGCGCCGCCTGGTCGAGTCCGGAACCGCGTGTGCCGCGGTGGTAGCCGGAGCCGTCGAGCCGTTCGTGATGCGAGCCGGCGAGGATCCCGATCGGAGCGAGCGTGAGCGACTGGGCAAACGCGCGCTCGGAAAAGTGAGGGTGGAGCCGCACTCGCTCCCACTCCCCGAAACCGAGCGGACCGGGCTTCTCCCAGATCGCGTTCGACACGCCCACACGGCCGAGATCGTGCGCAAGCGCAGCGCGACGGAGGAGCGTCACGGATGCGGTCGGGAGGCTCATGCGCCAGGCGGCGGCCTCGGCGAGATCGGCGACGCCGGTCGAGTGCTCGCGCAGCCACGGTGACTTGAGGCCGGTGAGCGCGGCGATCGCCATGAAGGCCGCATCGACCCGCTCGCCCGTGATCGAGAGCTGCGGGAACGGCTCGAGCTCGAGGGCCTGCTCCCACATCCGCGTCTCGTCCAGCTCGCAGAGCAGCTCGTCGAAGTTCCGCACTGCGAGCTCCGCCAGCCGGGGCTCGTACGCGGCACCCGTCCGCCCCTCGATCACGGCCCGCGCCTCGTCGGGGCCGCCTGCGGAGAGGAAGAGCGAAATGTCCCTCGCCACATGCAGGAGGCGCATCGGCAGCGGGATCGCGTCGCCGCGGACGTCGGGGAAGCCGCGGCCGTCCCAGCGTGCGAAGACGTACTCGAGCGCTGCCTGGACGTTCGGACCGAGGTCGAGCCACCCTGCGAAGCGCTGCGCGACCTCGCACATCGTCGCGAACCCCTCGCGTGCCCTGGGCCCGGCGTTGGCGATCGCCTCCTCGATGATCGCAGCGCGAACCTCCGGCGGCCGGCCGACGCCGATGTTGGCGCGATAGAATTCGAGCACCTCTGCCGGACTTGTCGGGTCGATCAGGAAGAACGCGGCGCGGTGCGTGATGTCGTCGCCGAACAGCTGCGCCGCCTCGTGGCCGTTCGACGTGCACCCCGAGGCGTGGAGGAGTGCGACGTAGTAGGTGTCGGCGAGGTCCCGGGCTGAAGCCGCCGCCAGCTCACCGAGCCGGACCGCCAGCACGGCCGTCCGCAACGCGTGTTCGAGCGGCTGGCCGGTGCCGAGGTCGGTCGCGAGCGAGATGGCACCGACGACGTCGGCGACACGGATGGGCTGCTCGGCCGCGGGCGCGCTCAGACCGTCGACAGTGCCGACGGCGGGCGGGGCGTGAACGGCAGGAGCTCGTCGGCGCCGACCTGGACGATCCCGTAGCTCGACTCCGGCACAGCGTTCCACGCACCGGCCAACTGACTGAGCGGCTCGGAGACGACCAGGCGTGTCTCGTCGTCGGCGTCCCGGAAGCGTGCATTGTCGGGATAGAGCGCGCGCAGCGCTCCGATCTCGGTGCTGTAGTAGAGCGTGCGCGAATCCCCCTCGCTCGAGTATCGGAACGCCCACAGCTTGTCGCCGTCACTGGCGGCGAGCGTCATCTGGATCGGATGCTCCACCCCGTGCTGCGCACCGACCGCCTCGACGAGCCCGACGGCTCGCTCGACCGCCAGGGGCGGGTCGTCCTCGAGCCCGAAGGTGAGGGCGAGGAAGAACAGCACCTCCGAGTCGGTCGAGCCTTCGATCAGCGGGAAGAACGAGGGGTCGACCGCCACCACGAGGTCCCGCTTCACCTTCGCGAAGTCGCGGATCAAGCCGTTGTGCATGAACAGCCAGTTGCCGTGCCGGAACGGGTGGCAGTTCGTCTGCTGCACCGGGGTCCCGCTCGAGGCCCTGATGTGCGCAAACACGAGGCGGGACTCGACGTGGGCAGACAGCTCGCGGAGGTTGCGGTCGTTCCACGCCGGCTCGATGCTCTTGAACAGCGCCGGCGTCGCGCCGTTCCCGTACCAGCCGATCCCGAAGCCGTCGCCGTTCGTCGCCTCCGCGCCTTGCTCGGAATGAAGGCTCTGGTCGATCAGCGAGTGCGAAGGCCCGTAGAGCAGCTCCTCGATCAGGATCGGGCTACCCGTGTAGGCAAGCCAGCGGCACATCGCAAACACAACCTACACGGTCGGTGCGGAAGCTTCGGTGGCAGCCATGTTTACGGCGCCGCCAACGGGGAAAAACGCTGTTCGTCGAGACGTGATTTTGCTGCAGCGCTGCAGCCGCGGATCGGGCGTTCTCATTCACAACAGGAGGTAAAACGTGGGCATCAGTCTGAGTCTGATCTTGGCCGCCGCGGGCGCAGTGCTGCTCTGGGCGGTGGACGCCACCGTGGCAGGTCTGAACATCCACACGGTGGGTGTGATCCTGCTGGTCGTCGGAATCATCGGCTTCGTCACTTCGCTGTTCTTCCTGTCCAGCTGGGGTGGTTTCGGCGGCAGCCGCGACACCACGGTCGTTCACGACCGCGTAGTCGAGCAGTAACCGGAGCGAAACCGAACCTACGACTCGCAACGAGAGGAGGTCCTCATGATCTGGCTCCTTGTCCTGCTGCTGCTGCTCTTCGCCATCGGCGGCGGCATCTTCGTCTCCAAGCTGCTGTTCATCCTGCTCATCCTCGCCGTGATCGTTGCGGTGTTCGGAAGTCGATCGACAGCCTGACGAGCATGTCGTAGGCAGAGGCCGAGCGCGCACCGCCAGATCGCGCTCGGCCTCTGCGGCGGTCTAGGCTTGGGCGGTGACGCCGTCTCGAGTCTTCTCCGTCGTACTGGCGGGCGGCGAAGGCAAGCGGCTCGCACCACTGACCGCCGACCGCGCCAAGCCCGCGGTTCCGTTCGCAGGCGACTACCGCCTGATCGACTTCGCGCTCTCGAACCTCGTCAACGCGGGCTTCCGCCAGATCGTCGTCCTGACCCAGTACAAGAGTCACAGCCTCGACCGGCACATCGCGACGACGTGGCGCCTCTCGCCGCTGATGGGCAACTACGTGACGCCGGTCCCCGCCCAGATGCGCCGAGGGCCGCGGTGGTTCGCAGGCTCGGCCGACGCGATCTACCAGAACCTCAACCTGGTGTACGACGAACGTCCCGACACGATCTGCGTGTTCGGGGCCGACCACATCTACCGCATGGACCCGCAGCAGATGATCGACCAGCATCTCGCGAGCGGGGCCGGCGTGACCGTCGCAGGCATCCGTGTCCCGATCGACCAGGCCGCCGAGTTCGGGATCATCGAGCCGGCCGCCGACGGCCAGACGATTCGCGCGTTCCGCGAGAAGCCGGCCGATCCGGTTGGGCTCGCGGACGCCTCGGATTTCGTGCTCGCCTCGATGGGCAACTACGTCTTCAGCGCCGACCTGCTGGTCGAGGCAGTCACCACCGACGCCGACGACCCGACGTCGAAGCACGACCTCGGTGGAGACATCATCCCGATGCTGGTCGAGCGCGGCCAGGCGTGCGTGTGGGACTTCGCCGCAAGCGACGTGCCCGGCGCGAGCGACCGCGACCGGACGTACTGGCGGGACGTCGGGACGCTCGACGCCTACTACGAGGCGCACATGGATCTGATCTCGGTCGAGCCCGTGTTCAACCTGTACAACGCCGAGTGGCCGATCCTCACCTGGCACGAGCCGCTGCCGCCCGCGAAGTTCGTGTTCGACGAGCCGGGTCGGGTCGGTCACGCGTTGAACTCGCTCGTCTGCTCCGGCGTCGTCGTCTCGGGCGGGACGGTCAACCGATCGATCCTCTCGCCCGGCGTGCGAGTCCATTCGCATGCCGACGTGAGCGGCACGGTGCTGATGCACGGCGTCGACGTCGGGCGTGGTGCCGTGGTCAAGAACGCGATCGTCGACAAGAACGTCAGGATCAAGCCGGGTGCGAAGGTCGGCGTCGATCCCGCAGCCGACCGGAAACGCTTCGTCGTGTCGGACGGGGGCGTCGTCGTGATCGGCAAGGGCGACACGGTCGAGCCCTAGGTGATTGGCCGATGCTTTCCCGCGTCGCGCTTCTGACCCGCGAGTATCCGCCGGAGGTCTACGGCGGCGCGGGCGTGCACGTGCAGTACCTCGCGCGGGAGCTCGCGAAGCTCGTCGACCTGACCGTCCATTGCTGGGGCGGCGATCGGCCGCGCGGCGAGCAGCCCCCGGTCGTCGCACATCACCCGTGGGAACGGCTCGCCGGCCCCTCACCTCCCTCGGCCGCACTCCAGGCCGTCTCGGTCGACCTGACGATGGCCGCCGCCGTGGCGGGCACCGGCCTCGTGCACAGCCACACCTGGTACGCGAACCTCGGCGGGCATTTCGCCAAGCTGATCCATGGCGTGCCGCACGTCGTCACCGTCCACAGCCTCGAGCCGATGCGACCCTGGAAGGCCGAGCAGCTGGGCGGCGGCTACGCGCTCTCGAGCTACTGCGAGCGCACCGCCCTCGAGGGCGCCGACGCGATCGTCGCCGTCTCCGCCGGGCACGCCCGCGACCTCTTCGCCTCGTACCCCGCAGTCGACCCGGAGCGGGTGCACGTGATCTACAACGGCATCGACACCGACGAGTACGCGCCCGACCACGGCACCGACGTGCTGGAGCGCTACGGCGTCGACCCAGCGCAGCCGTCGGTCGTCTTCGTCGGGCGCATCACCAGACAGAAGGGCCTCACGCACCTGCTCGACGCGGCGCTCGAGATCGACCCGGCTGCCCAGCTCGTGCTCTGCGCGGGCGCCCCCGACACGTCTGAGCTCGCAGCCGAGATCGGCACGAAGGTCGAGCGGGTTCGCGCAGCCCGCGGCAACGTCGTGTGGATCGAGCAGATGCTCGCGAAGCGAGAGGTGATCCAGCTCCTCAGCCACGCGACGGTCTTCGTGTGCCCTTCGATCTACGAGCCGCTCGGCATCGTCAACCTCGAGGCGATGGCGTGCGAGGCGGCGGTCGTTGCAACGGCCACCGGCGGGATCCCGGAAGTCGTCGACGCGGGGCGAACCGGTCTGCTCGTCCCGTTCGAGCCGCGCGCCGACGGCTCGCGCGAGCCGGTTGACGCAAGCGCGTTCGCCGGGGCGATCGCGGCTCGCGTGAACGAGCTACTCGGCGATCCTGCCCGGGCTCTGCAGCTCGGACAGGCCGGACGCCGGCGCGCCGTCGAGCGCTTCAACTGGTCCGCGATCGCCGCCGAGACCGTCGCGCTCTACGGAACCCTCGCCTGACGCGGCCTGGGGCCGTCGGAGCCGTTCGCACATCACCCTCATCACAGCCTGGGCGAAGTACGGCGTCTCGGAGACGAGGTACTGAAAGCGGCGCTCATCGAGCGCGACGAGCTCGCAATCCCTCGAGGCGGTGGCCGATGCGCTGCGGCCGAGCCCGTCGACGAGCGCCATCTCCCCGAAGATGCCGCCCTCGCCGACGGTCTCGAGCAACTGATCGCCGTCATGCAGGACGACGGCGCCGCTGCGGACGACGTAGACGAACTCGGCAGCATCGCCGGCCACGAAGACCGGCTCGCCGGCGGCGAACGTGACGATGTTCTGCTCCCCGCGTGTGAACAGCTCGAAGTAAGGGGTCGTCATACGGGCGATGCTAGATCGCCCGTGCCGCAGGCGGACAAGACTGTCACCACTTCGTCATCACGTGCCAACCGCTCGTTCACCAAGGGAACAGGGTTTCGGCCCGTCAGGCGTCTTTGCGGTGCTGGGCGTCGTCGATCAGGTCGACGACGAGCCAGAAGGCGAGCACGATCACGACTGCCAGGGCGCCGCCGAGGAGCATGTTCACGAGGGAGCTCATGCCGGTTCTGGTTCGACGCCCGCCTGGATCTCCCTAGGCGGCGGGCCGAACCTCCACGTAGGTCGCAAGCAGGTCGGGCTCACACGTGAGGAGTGAGTCGATGACGTCCGGGTCGAACTGGCTGGCCCGGCCGCGCGTCAACTCGCTGATCGCCTCGTCCCAGGAGACGGCCTTGCGGTAGGGCCGCTCGCCGGTCATCGCGTCGAGCGCGTCGGCGACCGCAAAGATGCGGGCCTCCGTCGGGATCTCGCTGTCTGCGCGGCGGTCCGGGTAGCCGGTGCCGTCGAAGCGTTCGTGGTGGGAGCGAATCACGCGCAGCCCCGCACCCTGCAGCAGCGGGACGTGCGAGACGAGCTGCTCACCGAGCAGCGTGTGCTTCTCCATGCATGCTCGCTCGGCGTCGTCGAGGGGGCCGGGCTTCAGCAGAACCTCGTCCGGGATGGCGATCTTGCCGACGTCGTGGAGTAGGAAGCCCCATTCGAGGGTCGGGTCATCGACGAGCGACGGCTTCACCTCGAGCGTCAGCCGCGTCGCGTACGCCGACACCCGATGCGAGTGTTCGCTCGTGCCGAAATCGCGCGTCTCGAGCGCGTCGACGAGTGCCTCGAGTGTCTGCCGGTAGGAGTGCTGGAGCAGATCGTGCTGACGCTGCCCGATCTGAATCAGGCGGCGCAACTCGCCGGCGCCCTCGCCGCCCTGCTCGCTCTGGGCGAGCGCGGTCTGAAGAGGAGAGACGCCGACAAGCCGCTCGAGCGTCGCCAGCAAGTTGATGGGGTCGAACGGCTTCCCGATGAAGGCGTTGGCGCCGGCGGCGACGGCGCGCACGCCCGCTTCTTGCGAGCCGCTGATCGCCACGATCGGCATCGTTTTCGTCTGCAGGCTCTCGCGCAGGCGTTCGAGGTAGAAGATGCCGTCGACGCCGGGCAGGCCGATGTCGAGCACGATCGCGTCCGGGCGCGTTCCAATCAGCAGCCGTTCGGCCTCGATCACATGGTGCGCCTCCAGGACGTTGATTCCCTCGAGCTCGAATATCGTCCGAAGCAACTCGCAGAGCGCCAGGTCGTCATCGACGATCAGAACCTGAATCTCACGACTGTCTCGCATCGGACTCCCCCTCGCAGAACCATGTTGTTGTAGACCACCGAATCGGCGGCGCCGGGCGAGACCTTGAACGTCAACAGCAGGGACGTTTCCACAGCGGAACCTGCCGAAAACCACCGCCAACTGACGAGCAGCCGACCCAGAGGTTCACCCGATCGAGGGAGCGAACGGCCAGGAGTCACCGCGCCTGTCGCGAACCCGAACCACTACGAACGGAACGATGCACCCAGACCCCACCAACCTGATTGTCGCGTTGGAGCAGCTCGAGCGACGGGAGCGTGAAGTCTCGGCGTTCCGCAAAAGGCTGCACGACCGCCTCGACAGTTTCCCGAACGAGGTGACGCAGACCCACGAGCGGCAGGTCTCCGCCGAGCGCCGCGAGCTCCACGTCCGCATCGACGAGTTGCGCGCCACCCTTCACCTGCAGTGACGGCGTTCGTATGATCGACCCATGGCGACAACCGAGGCGCGTGCCCAGGCGCTGCTGGATGAGATCAGCGAGCTCTACGCGATCCTGCTCCGGATCAGTCGCCGCGTCCAGCACGACGAGCCGATGACGGCCACCCAACGCCTGGCGCTGATCGAGATCGCGGTGGTCGGACCCCTGCGTCTGCGCGAGCTCGCGGCCCGGATGGACACGACCGATGCGACCGCGAGCCGGGCCGTCGACCTGCTCGAGGAGTATCGCTTCGTCGCCAGGCGCGCCGATCCGGACGATCGGCGCGCGATCCAGATCGTCGTTACCGCCAAGGGGCGCCGCTGGTCGGACCGGCGGCGTGCACAGCTCCACGATCTGCTCGCCGAGCTCCCGGCGAACGTCGCCTCCGTCAAGCTGAGTGCCGATATCGCGCACCTGAATGCGGCTCTGCGCGAAGCGACCGGCCACGGCGACGTGGCGCGCGGGGCGCTGCTCGCCCCGTAGCCGTCTACCCTGGCCGACATGACCAAGGTGCTCGTGGTCGAGGACGACGCCGACCTCCGCGGCGTGCTTCTCCGCGGGCTGCGCGAGGAGGGCTTCGAGGCCGCCGGCGTCGGCACGGGCGCCGAGCTGCTCGCCCGCATCGAGCCCGAGGCACCCAGCGTGCTGATCGTCGACATCGGGCTACCGGACGCCGACGGACGGGACGTCTGCCAGGCGCTCCGCGCTCAGGGCGTGCAGACGCCGGTCCTGTTCCTGTCAGCTCGGGATGCGCTCACCGACCGCGTCACCGGGTTCAGCGCCGGTGGCGACGACTACGTGACCAAGCCGTTCGCGTTCGTCGAGCTCGTCGCCCGGTTGCATGCGTTGCTGCGGCGAGCCGGTGACACCGGGGCGGTCAAGCGCGGGCCGCTCCGCCTCGACCCGCTGGCGCACGCGGCATTCGTCGATGCGACCAAAATACCGCTGACGCCGACCGAGTTCCGGCTGCTCGCCAAGCTCGTCTCGATGCCCGGCCAGGCCGTTCGGCGCCGCGACCTCGTGCAGACCGGCTGGCCACACGGGGCACGAGTCCGCGACAACACGCTCGATGCCTACATCGCACGGTTGCGGCGCAAGCTGGCGCCTCACGAGTCCGCCCCGCATATCGTCACCGTGCACGGCGTCGGCTACGCGATCGAATGAGCGACCGGCTGCGTGGCGTCCGGACGCGGCTGCTCCTCGCGGTACTCGCAGCGGTGACGGTCGCGCTCGCTGCGGCAACGGTCGGCTTCAACCTCCTGCTCGTCCGCTCGAGTGCGGACGACGCCGATTCGCTCCTGCGTCAGCGCGCGACCGCGGAGCGCGCGCAGATCGCCGTCGTGAACGGCTCGGTGCGGCTCGAGGAAGGAGCGGACGGGCCGATCGGCGACAGCCACATCTGGATCTTCGACGGCCGCCACGTGCTCGAACAGCCCCGCTCGCGCGCCGAGACGACGGCTGCGGCCGGCGCCCTCGCCGGCGGGCCGAGCAAGTACGTCACGGTCAAGCCGACCGACGAACGCCTCTACGCACTGCCGCTGATGGCCGCCGGGCGTCAGGTGGGGACGATCGTCGCCGGGCTCTCGCTGTCGCCCTACGAGCAAACCGAGCGCTCTGCCTTGCTCGCGTCACTGGTGTTCGCCGCGACGCTGCTGCTCGTCTCGTGGGGCGCAGCCGTCTGGCTGCTGCGCGCCGCGCTGGAGCCGGTCGCGGAGATGACGACGCTGGCCGGCGCCTGGAGCGAGAACGATCTCGATCGGCGCTTCGCGCGCGGCGAGCCCTACGACGAGCTCTCGAGGCTCGCCTTCACCCTCGACCGTTTGCTCGATCGCATCGCTGCGAGCCTGCGTCACGAGCGGCGCTTCTCGGCGGAGCTGTCGCACGAGCTGCGCACACCGCTCGCGCGGGTGGCGGCGGAGGCCGAGCTCGCCCTCCGGCGGCCGCGGGAGCCCGAGGAGTACCGGCGGGCGCTGGCGGTGATTCTCGCGAATGCCGACCAGATCGCGCGCATCGTCGACACGCTGCTCGCGGCGGCGCGTGCCGAGGCAGGCCCGCGCGGCGTTGCGGACGCCTCGGCCGCCGCACAGGCCGTGGTCGAGTCGGTCGGCCAGCTCACGGCCGAGCGCCATCTCGATCTCACCGTCGACGGCGCCGAGTCGCTTCGGGTTGGGATCGATCGCGATCTGGCCGAGCGGATCTTGCACCCGGTACTCGACAACGCCTGTCGCTACGGCCGGCACGAGGTGCGGCTGTCGATCGCGCGCGAGAACGGCAGCGTCGCGTTCACGATCGTCGACGACGGCCCCGGCATCACCGACGACGAGGTCGATTCGATCTTCGAGCCGGCGGTGCGCGGCACGGCCGGGCGCGACAACGGCCCCTCCGCCGGTCTGGGGCTCGCGCTCGCACGTCGCCTGGCTCGAACGGTCTCCGGCGACGTCGAAGCCGAGACGTCGGCGGACGGTGGGCGCTTCGTCGTCCGCCTACCGAGCGCGTAACCACGCAAGCGACGGTCATGCGACTGTCAGGGCCGGACGCCGAGCATCGGGGTCGTGTCTGCATGCCGCCTCGCCGCCGGAGTGCTGGTCGCGTGTCTCGTGGTCGGATGCGGGGCTACGCACAAGACGGTCGGAACCGTTACGCACAGCAGCGTCAAGAAGGCATTCCACCGGCGAGCAGTCGAATGGCGCCTCGCGGCGAGCGTGACGGGTCGGCTGGCCGCGCCACTGCAGGACGCAGCGCCCGCCGCAACGCGACGCTTCGTCGTGCTGCTGGGCGGCCTGAGCGCCGCCGACACCTCGACGAGCGGTGTCCTACGCGCCACCGCACGTGGCGCCCGGACCGTCGGGAGCCTGCCGGCAGCCCTTCACGACGCGGCGGCGGCGACGCTCGGCGGTCGCACCTACGTGTTCGGCGGAGGCGACGGCATCGCGCAGCTCGATCAGATCGTGCGTGCACCGGCCGAGCCCGCCGGCCACCTCCCGCAGCCGAGCTCCGACCAGAGCGGCGCGACGATCGGCGACACGGCGTATGTCGTCGGCGGCTACACCGGCCAGCGCTGGCTGAACACGATCGTCGCCTTCGACGCACGCCATGGCGCACGAGTCGTAGCGCACCTGCCGACGGCCGTACGTTACGCCGGCGTGGCGGCCGCGAACGGTTCGTTGATCATCGCCGGCGGGTCGTTGCCCGACGGCACCGCCAGTCGCGCCATCTACGCCTGGTCGCCCGGCCAGGAGCACGCGCGCCTGATCGGCCGGCTTCCAGCTGCGACGACACACGCGGGAGCAGCCTCGCTCGGAGACGTCGCGTACATCGTCGGCGGCCGTGGAGCGTCGCTCGATACGCCGACCGACCGCATCGTTGCGGTCGATGTGCGTAACAAGAGCGTGCGCCTGGCGGGACGCTTGCCGCAGGCGACCTCCGACGCGCCTGCGGCGACCCTCCACGGCCGCATCCTCGTCTTCGGCGGTCACACGGCCGGGGGCACGACCGACGCGATCGTCTCCCTCGTCCGCCGTAGGCCCTCGACCGCGAGACGAGTCGCGACGGCAAACGTCTACGCCGCCGATACGCCGACCTCATTCCACGGCGCGGCGCGGCGTGCCCGTCAACTCGTCTATGTCCCGAACAGCCTCAGCAACACCGTCGACGTGATCGATCCGCACACTTACAAAGTCGTCGAGCATTTCGCCGTCGGCGCGCTGCCGCAGCACGTCACGCCGGCGTGGGATCTCAAGACGCTCTACGTGCTGAACGACCAGGGCAACAGCCTCACCACGATCAACCCGACGACCGGGAAGCCCGGACGAACGATCCCGGTCGAGGACCCGTACAACATGTATTTCACGCCCAACGGGCGGTATGCGATCGTGGTTGCCGAGCGTCTGCACCGACTCGACTTCGTCGACGCTCACAGCTTCAAGCTCCACCATGCGCTCACGGTGCCGTGTGCCGGGATCGACCACATGGACTTTTCGGCCGACGGCACGTACCTGATCGCCAGTTGCGAGTTCTCCGGGCAACTCGTGAAGGTCGACGTTGCCAGCGAGCAGGTCGTCGGAACGCTGACGCTTCCGGATGGCGCCGGCGCGATGCCGCAGGACGTGAAGCTCTCTCCCGACGGCAGCGTCTTCTACGTGGCGGACATGATGGCGAACGGGCTCTGGAAGGTCGATGGCGACACCTTCCGCGTGATGGGCTTCCTGCCGACCGGTAAGGGCACCCACGGCCTCTATCCGAGCCGTGACGCGCGTTTCCTCTACGCCACGAACCGCGGGGCGGGGACCGTCTCGGTGATCGACTTCGCGTCGGAGAAGGTCGTCCACACGTGGGCGATCCCGGGTGGCGGCAGCCCCGACATGGGCGGGGTCTCGGCAGACGGCAAGGTGCTCTGGCTCTCCGGGCGCTACAACGGCGTTGTCTATGCGATCTCGACCACCAGTGGCAAACTCCTCGCCAAGATCCCGGTCGGCAGCGGCCCCCACGGCCTGTGCGTCTGGCCGCAGCCGGGCAGGTACTCGCTGGGCCACACTGGCATTCTGCGCTGATGCTCCTCGTCGCCCTGGCGCTGCTGGTCGCGCCGAAGCCGTTGATCATCCAGAAGCCGATCCCGTTTCCGCCCGCGCGGCGCGCCGAGACGGCTGTCTATGCCCAGCGCCACTACGGGCTCGACACCTGGCGGCTGAAGGCGCCACACGTGATCGTCGAGCACTACACGGCGACGACGACGTTCTCGTCGGCGTGGAACACCTTCGCCGCCGACTCACCGGATCCGGAGCTCGGCGAGCGTCCCGGCACGTGCGCGCACTTCGTGATCGACCGGGACGGGACGATCTACCAGCTCGTGCCGCTGTCGACGATCTGCCGCCATACGGTCGGCCTCAACTGGACGGCGATCGGCATCGAGCACGTGGGCACGAGCGACGCGTCGATCCTCGACAACCCGCGCCAGCTGCGCGCGTCGCTCGGGCTGACGCTCTGGCTGATGAGCCGCTACCGCATCTCGCTGCCGAACGTGATCGGCCACGCCGAGAGCCTGACGAGTCGCTACCACCGCGAGCGCTACGCAGCCTGGCGCTGCCAGACGCATGGCGACTGGCAGCGGGCCGACATGGCCGTCTACCGGGCGCGGCTCGACCGGCTCGCCCGCGCGCAACACGTCGCCGTGTCGCACGCGGGCGGACCCGTTCGCTCGACGTGCTAGAGCGACTCGCCGGTCTCGAGCAGCGTCTTCAGTCCGCTCAGCACGAACATCCAACCGGACCCGGAGACGCTGGCCGCGGTCTGCGGCGAGTCGTCGAGCTGGTCGTGGACCAGCGTCAGCTTCGAGACGCCGCCGTCCTGCGCCTCGATCTCCCACGTCACCCTGCTCGGGGGCTCGGCGGCGAACCTGGGGTCGTACAGCGACTGCCACTGATGCGAGAGCCGCCGCGGCGGGTCCCACTCGAACACCGGGCCGTCACCCCACGACTCCGAGCCGTCCGGTGAGGTCGACGTTCGCCGCTCCGGGGTGATCGTGACCCGCGACCCGTGGAAGTACCTGGTCGTGAAGGTCGGATCGATGATTGCCTCCCAGATCTGCTCCGGGGTCGCCTTGATGAACACCTGGTAGACCTGCACGGTCGTCACGGGGTTTTCGACTGTCGTCGTGCTCATGCTGTTCCCTCCAAATCGCTCTTGAGGTCGAGGAGCGCCGACACCATGCGCTCCGTGTACTTGTCGATCCAGCGGTCGTGGATCTGGCGGATGGGCACGGGATTCAGGAAGTGCAGCTTCTCCCGCCCCCGCCGCCGCGTGACGACCAGCCCGGCCTCCTCGAGCACCCGCAGGTGCTTCATGACGCCGAAGCGCGTCATCTCGAGCTCCGAGTCCAACTCGCCGAGCGTGCGGCCGTCGCGCTCGAAGAGGAGGTCGAGCAAGAGACGCCGGCTCGGGTCGGCGAGCGCACGAAAGACGGCATCGTCGTTCACGTCGAGCAATCATATGTGACCATATGGTCACCTGTCAAGAGACGTTTCGCCGCCGACGGCCCCGACGCTCGGGTCCACCCTCCCCCGGCATCCCCCCGGACGTCGTCGCGGGCGCCGGCGCGGAGCCGTGGCGGCGATCTTTCAGGGAGCCGTGATCAGCTCCAGGTCGTGCTTCAGCGCGGCGAGATCGAAGCCGTTCGGCGCACGTCCGTCACGCAGGAAGTCGCTCGAGAGGATGCAGTACGACTCATCGCAGTAGCGGTCCCAGAACGACCACGTCAGCACCTGCAGACGACCCCAGGTGACGACTGTCAGCCCGGCGTCGTCGAGCGCGACGACGTCGACCGCGTGCCCACCCCACGAGCCGGGCTTCGCCTCGCCGCTCAGCGATCCGGTCCAGTCCCAGACGTGCTGGGTCTGGGCGGTGAGCGGCAGCGAAAGGCCGATGTAGAGGCCGCCGAACAGCCACGCCGCCGTGCGCGTCAGCTCGCGATCGTGCGCGCTGACCGCTGCGAAGGCGCCGATCCGGTGCCCGCCGAGTCCGCGCTTGCGCCAGTACCGCAGGACGTCGAGCTCGATCGCCCCTTCCTCGCCGGTCAGCGGATCGGTCAGGCGCACCGCGTCGAAGGCACGCACGACCGCCTCCTCGGAGACTTCGACCGCCGCGCCGGCAGCGGCGGCCGTCCAGGCCTCGATCATGTGTGCGGCCGCCGCGGTCGTGCAGTCGCCACGCGTGTCGTTCGCGTACATCGGCCACTCGCCGACATTCGCGGTCACGTCGATCCGATCGGGCGGCGTCGGCAGCGCGGCCGGGTCGACGTAGGTGCGGAGCCGCAGCGTGCGCACGTCGGTGCGAACCGACAGCTTCCCGAGCTTTCCGGTCGCGAGTGCGGTGCTGGTAGTCAACGGGCCCTCCTCATGGTCTCCGGACTGTTTCGTCCACTTCGAAGACCGCAGGTGCCGCGAGACCGTTTTTACAACGTCCGGCCGGGGTTCGTCAAGCGTTGTCGGTCGCCCAGGCGGCCAACAGCCCACGGTAGTGGGCGACGAAATGCTCGTGCTCGTGGGCGGGGAACGTCGTCGAGACCGTGGCGACGAGCACGTCGTCGAACTCCGGCGAGGTGAACCAGTCGTGGGCGATCTCGTCGAGGTGCCCGAGGTGGGCGTCGCAGAACTCGCGGTACGCGTCGATCTGGAAGTAGTCGTCGGCGAGCAGGCGGTACTCGGCGAGCTTCTCCTCGTACGAGAGATCGTCGCGGTCGCCGTGTTGGAAGTAGTCACGGGAGTTCTGGTTGACGAGCATCGGGCGGCGCGTGACCGCACAGAACGCCGACCAGCGAACGAGCGCTTTGATCGCCCACGGGAAGTAGTAGTGGAGCGACGTCAGGGCGACGTCGGGTGAGGCGTTGGCGTAGTCGATCGGATGGGCGATGCCGTTCTTGACGATCGTCTCGCACGAGTTGAACTCCCAGCGGAAGAAGGCATTCACGAGCCGCGAGATAGTGACGATCTCCTCGCCGAGCTCAGGCGAGAGGAAGTCGTGGCGCACCTGATAGCGGTCGTACATCGGCTTGCCGGGGTCGAACCACATCGACATCGTCTCGGCGCCGATCGAGAGCGAGCGCACGAACACATCGAAGTCCTCGAGCGCCGTCTGCAGGTGCATCATCCGCTCGCCCGAGTCGTCGTAGTTCGCACGCAGCTCTTCGGGCGAGCCGACGCGGGAGACGCCGATCCACTGGCCGCCGTCGAACGGCTTCATGAAGAGCGGGAAACCGATGTTGGCGCCGATCGCCTCGAGATCGAACGGCGCGTTGTAGCGCTCGGCGGTTTCCTGGAAGCGCGGGTTCGCGGGCGGGACCTTGTGCGGGATCAGCCACGTCTCGGGCACGCGGATGCCGAGCCGCATCAGCGCGCAGTACGCCGAATGCTTCTCCATCGCCTGAAAGGTGAAGGGGTTGTTGAGCAGGTAGACGTCGTCCATCAGCGCGATCTTCTTCAGCCACGCACGCGGCAGGTCGTACCACCACGCAAGCCGGTCGATCACGAGCGCGTACTCCGGCCGGGAGCGAAGGTCGAACGGCTCGTTCAGGATCCGCGCCGTGCGCAGCGTCGTGCCGTCGACTGGCCCGAGCCGGGCGACGAGCGCCTCGAAGGCGGCGGGCCAGTCCTCCTCGGTGCCGAGCAGCAGTCCAATCGTCAACTCGGTCGTGGGACGAGCTTCAGACAAGGCGGGACAGATGATGCGCGATCTGGCGGCGCCATGACGGCCAGTCGTGCGGGACGTCGTGGCCCCAGAGGTCGAGCTCGTGGCGGAGGCCCTTCTCCCCGAGCAGGGCCGCGAACCGCTTCGTCGACTCGAGCGCTCCGGTCGTGTCCTCCCATTGGCCCTGTCCGCATACGAGCTGCAGCGATGCCTGGCCGCGCAGCCAGTCGAGATGGTCGCCGTGCAGATGAGCGACGTAGTCCATCGGGTTCGAGAAGTAGACGGCGTCGCCACGCTCGCCGCCGCCGTGCACCGCGACGTCGTAGACGCCGCTCAGGCCGATCGCCAGCGGAAAGAGATCGGCGCGCTTGAGGCAGAAGTTCGCGGCGTGGTAGGCCCCGAACGAACAGCCGGTCGCGATCAGCTCGTTGGTGCTCGAGTCGGCCTGCACGAACGGCACCAGCCGCGAGAGGATCCACCATTCGTAATGGCCGTGCCGCCTGGCACGCTCCTCGAGCGGCAGGTCGCGCCTCGTCCAACTCTCGCTGTCGTACGACGGGACGCAGTACAGCTTGATGCGACCGGCGTCGAGGAGCTCGCCGAGGGCCTCGACCATCCCCCGCTCCTCCCAATCGGCCGCCTGGCCGTCCTCGGACGGGAACGCGACCACCGGACGGCCGTAGTGGCCGTAAGCGAGGGTGACGCCGCCATCGAGCTCGACCGCCCGCCGCTGCATCAGGAGACCGCCTCGATCAGCGCCGGCAGGTGCGGGTCGAACGCGTCGCGCCAGCAGGTCCACGTGTGCGCGTCACGGATCTCGGCGAGCCATGCGAGGTAACCCTGGGCGACCAATGCCTCGGCGACCGCATGGTTGTTCGCGCGGTTCTCCTCGGCGGTGCCGCAGGTGAAGGCGACGGGGATCGGCTCGCCCGCACCGCGCAACACGTTGCCGACGAACCGGGTGATGCGCTGGTAGCGGGGAAAGCTCGACTCCTGCTTGTCGGATCGCTGGCGAAAGAAGCTGCCCGATTGCAGCAGCAGGCCGTCGAACGAGCGCGGGTGGCGGACATGTGCGTGCAGCATCGCCAGGGCGCCGAGACTTGCACCCATCCCGATCCGCTTGCCGTGCGGGACGTGCCTGGCCAGCTGCGGTAGGAGCTCGCGGGTGAGCGCACCGGCGTACAGCGCCGACGCCGAGTACGTCTCGCTGCGATCGACCGGCTGGATCAGGGCCGCGTGGAGAGGCGGGATTCGCTCTTCCCAGCTCATCACGTCGAGGAAGCGCGTCAGGGCTGCGTACTCGGCGTACTCCGGCCCGTCGTGGACGACGAGCAGCGGCGCCTCCGCGCCGGGGGGCTCCGGCGTCGCGTACAGCTGCACGTGCACACGCGCCACGAGCCGTCGGCAGCGCAGCTCGAGGTGCTCGACGTGGCCGGCGTCGGCAATCGAGTCGAGCCAGTCGGGCAGCACGTACTCCGGCCATTCGATCACCGACTTGTCGCCGAACGGGCCGGGTGCGCGCTGCCGGTTCGAGGGGTCCGGGACGAACGCACCGTCGAGGCCGAGCAGGTACTCCATCCGGTCGGCGTTCGGGCGCGGGAACCTGACCCGCCATTCGCCGTCAGCCCACTCCAGCGCAGGGCCGGTCCGCGGCCTCGACACCTCTTGCCCGAGCACCACCTCGTCGAAGCGGTGCTCGGGATCGGGCAGGCGAAGCTCGACCGCGTCGTCGAAGACGCGGGGCGGTGTCAGTGCTTCTTCTTGTTGCGATTCGCGCGTGCGCGAATCTTGTACTCCCGGACCCGTTCCTGCCGAAGCAGGTGATTGCGGCGCAGCTCGATCGCGTCGAGCTCCCGCTGCAGCTTCACGTAGCTCTGCCAGCGCTCGTGGGACAGCGAGCCGTCCGCAAGCGCTTCACGGATCGCGCAACCCGGCTCCTGGTCGTGGTTGCAGTCCGAGAAGCGGCAGCGGCGTGCGATCTCGTCGACGTCGCCGAACGCCTGCTCGAGGTCGGCGTCCCAGAGCTGCAGCTCGCGAATGCCGGGAGTGTCGAGCACGATCCCGCCTCCGGGCAGGAGGATCAGCTCGCGCCGGGTGGTCGTGTGCCGCCCGCGCTGGTCGTCGGCGCGCACTTCTTGCGTGTCGAGCAGCTCCTCACCCGCGAGCGTGTTGACGATCGTCGACTTGCCGACACCCGACGAGCCGAGGAGAACTGCGGTGCGGTTACCCTCGAACCAGGCGAGCAGTGCATCCATCCCGTCGCCGGTCTGCGCCGACACCGCGAGCACAGGACAGGCGCCGAGGGTGACGGTCTCGGCTTCGGCCAGGTACGGCGCGAGGTCGTCGACGAGGTCGGTCTTGGTCAGCAGGACGACGGGTTGCGCACCGCTCTCCCACGCCATCGCCAGGTAGCGCTCGAGCCTGCGGACGTTGAAGTCGAGCGGCAGCGCCTGCACGAGGAACGCCACGTCGATGTTGGCGGCGAGGATCTGCTCGCGGGTCGCCTGCCAGACCTCCTTGCGCGAGATCGACGTGCGCCGCGGCAGGACGACCTCGATCTGGTTCGTCGCCGGGTCGAGCCCGACCCAGTCGCCGACGGCAGGCAGGTTCTCCTCGCGCACGAGGTGGTTGGCGGCGCTCATGCGCACCTCACCCGCCTCGGAGAGGAGGTCGTAGGCGCCTCTGTGTTGCACCGCGACGCGGGCGGGCTCGAGGCCGTCGGCACGATGCCCGGCGAACGCGGCCTCGAAGCCGTCGTCCCAGCCGAGCCGATGAAGGTGCGAATCCGTGACCGGAAGTGTCAACCAATGCTCCTTTGCGTGCGAATCGATGGACGGGCAGTCGCCCGTCAGCCGTCGCTAGGAGCGCTCGGTCGGACGGGCGGCGGTCTGGAAAACGCTGAATTCGACGACTCGTTTCATCTCACGACCACCTCCTCGTCCGGGTTTCCAGGCATTCTGCGGGCTGTCCGTGCTTTGCGCAAGTCCAGCGTGGGCGCTACGCTCGGCGCCCACCAGCGATTTCGACCCCCGAAAGGCCACCCCCGCCATGCAGAAGCGAGCCCCGTACGTCCTTGTCCTTGTCGCCGTGGCAGCCGCACTCGCGGGCTGTGGCGGAGGCGGCAGCAGCTCGTCCGGGAGCTCCGGAGGCACCGTCGACTCGTCCAAGGTGAACGGGATCACCGTCGGCAACTGCCTGAACACGAGCGACTTTCTCGTCCAGCCCAGCATCGCCGTGCTGAACGGTCAGGCGCCGTCGGGCGTTGTCTTCACGCTCACCTTCTACAAGGACGACGCGACGGCGAAGGCGGCGGCTGCGAAGAAGAACCCGAAGACGACCGCGCTCGTCGAGAACGGCGTCGTCGACTTCAAGGGCAACCCGTCGATCTACGCCGGCGCCCCGCCCGCGAAGATCTCCAACGTCGAGCTGGCTGCGATCAAGACCTGTATCGACAAGGCGAAGTAGAAGTCGCCGAGAGTCGCAGCGGTACACTTGCCTCGCCCGCGGCGCGGTGAGGTTCCGAACCGGGTCAGATCCGGGAGGAAGCAGCCCTAAGGATCCCTCACCGGTGCCGCGGACTTCTTCCGGCGAGGGCGCGGCAGGCCGCAGCGCTACTCGGCTTCGTAGCTCTTGACCTGCCGACGGTCGTAGACCCAGGCGATCAACAGCAGCACGATGCACAGGACGGTGAACGCGCCGAGGAAGCCCCACGCGTACACGGCCCTGCTGAAGATGAGCAGCAGGATCATGCCGCCAATCCCGCAGGCGAAGACGACACCCACGAGGCCTGCCCAGAATTTGAACCCAGGTCCGTCTGATTCGGCCATCGATGCGAGTATGGACGATCGACTGGTCGGCGTCCAACGACAGGCGACCGTCACGTCACTCGACGACGGCGAGCTCGAGGCCGAGGAGGTCGGCGACCTTGCGGATCCGGGCCAGCTGATGACCGACGCCGAGCGCGACGTGGTGCGTCGGGCCGACGGCACACCAGGCGTCGAAGAACGCGGCCGGCCCAGAGGAGAACCTGATGCGCGAGTTCGTGTTCCCGATCCGGAACGTCGGCCCGGCGATCGATTCGCCCTCGGCCGCGATCAGCTTCAGGTTCCCGTCCGCCGTCTGCGTCATCCCGAGGATCGTGACCGGGCCGAGCTGCACCTTCATCTCGATCGAGAGGCCGGCACCCGACTTGCCGTGGTAGAGCTTCAGGGCCCGCGCGACGGGCCGCCCTTCGGCGATCGCGAGATGCCCGGGGCCGTCGTGCCCCATCAGGATGAACTCGTCGTCGAAGTCGAGCGCGTAGAACTCGGTGTACGAGCCGCCGGCGCCTAGCCGGTCGAGCAACAGCATGGCGAGGTTCGTCTTCAGGTCGCCCTCGCCCGCGGCGGGCACGCCGCGGGCGGTCAGGAGCGAGTTGCCGACGATGAGCCCGGCCGTGACCCGTTCGGAGATGTTCCCGTCAACGCCGCGGTAGTAGTAGGTGAGCCCATCGAGGTCGAACTCGGCGACCAGCCGGTCGAGCCCGACCGCCACACGCGACGACCACTCGAAGATCTCGGGAGTGATCTCGGCGGCGATCGGGTCGGCACCCGCGTCGGCGAGGTTGAAGATCGCCCGGATCTCCTCGCCCTTTTCCTCGACCGCTGTCAGGTCCGCCGACTCGACGAGTGCGACGAGCTCGTCGATCTCGAGCACCTCCACGTGCGCGCCGGTCTGCGCGTGCACCTGCGTGAAATCGGAGTACATGTCGAGCATGCCGGGATACGTGTGACCGAGGAAGCCGATGCGCGCCGAGCGCAGTGAGCGGACCGCACGCGCCGCGTCGAGCCATGCGGCGAGGACCGCCCATGCCGGGTCGGTCTCGAGCAGCGTCCCGGTGACGGTCCTGACCGGGATCCTGGCCCGGGTGAAGGCGCCGGCGATCTCGGGGACACAACAGGCGGAGCAGTTCGCGAGCCACTCCGCGGTCGTCATCGCCTCGTAGTCGAGTGTCCGCGTCGGCTGCAGGTTGAGAACCACGACCGGCGCGCCGACTGCCTGAACGAGCGGGAGCACCTGGGACGAGGTCGCGTACGTCGCCGTGTAGAGCAGCACGAGATCGACGTCCGCGGCGGCGAGCTTCGCGCCGGCTTCGCGTGCAGCATGGGCGCTGTCGACGAGCCCAGCCGACACGACCTCCGCGCCGAGCTCGCCGAGTCGGCCTTCAATCCCCCGCTGATAGCCCTCGAGCCGCTCGCGCAAGCCCGCGAACTGCGGCCAGTACGCGGCGAGGCCGATTCCGAAGATGCCAACCCTCGGCGCTGTGGCTCTGCTCACCGTGCCTGCCCCGGCGCCGCGGCCGCGGCAGCCTGTCGCCGGGCCATCGCCGAACGCCACCGCGCTCGTGCGCGCCGGTAGAGCTCGCCGCTGTTCGGAAGGATGACGCTCGCGATGAGCAGCGCGCCCACGACGATGTTCTGATCCTGCGCCGGTATCTGGTCCGCGGTCAGCGCGGTCTGCAGGCAGCCGAGTACGGCGACCGCGAGGACGACGCCCAGGATCGTGCCGCGTCCTCCGAAGATCGAGACGCCGCCGAGCAGGACGATCGTCACCACGAAGAGCTCCAACCCGACCCCGGAGTCGTAGCGTGCAGAGGCGAAACGGAGCGACCAGAGCACGCCGGCGAAGCCGCTCATCGCTCCGGAGAGGACGAACAGCCAGAACTTGATCCGCCGGACCCGGATGCCGGCAAAGAACGCTGCCTCCTTGCCGGCTCCGATCGCGAAGATCGCACGGCCGAGCGGCGTTGCATGGAGGACGACCGCGAAGATGACCGCGAGGACGCCGAAGAACGCGATCGAGTACGGGATGTGTGTTCCCGGGATCGGCACGACCCCGATGTTCGTCAGATACGTCGGGAAACCGCCGATCGTGTCCGTCGGCAGGATGCCCTGCGCGATGCCGCGGTACAGCGTCAACGTGCCGATCGTGACGGCGAGCGACGGCAGCCCGAGCCGCGTGACGAGGAAACCGTTGAACGCTCCCAGGAACGCGCCGAGCACGACCGCGGCCGCCATCGCCGGCCAGATCGGCCAACCGTGTTTGAACAACTCGGCCATCAGGACCCCGGTCAGCCCCAGGGTCGACGCGACCGAGAGATCGATCTCGCCGGTGATCACGATCAGGGTCAGCGGGAGCGCCATGATCGCGACCTCACCCACGTTCAGGCAGATGAAGAAGAGGTTCGTCGACTGGAGGAAGTACGGCGACACGGACGCGCCGTAGGCGATGGTCGCTCCCAACAGCACGACGAGGAGCGCCTCCCAGCGAACGAGGAACCCGAGGGCCTTCCAGTTCGCGGAGCCGCTCGCGTCCTCCGCGGACGGTTCGGGATTCCGGACGTCAGCCACGTGCCCTCCGCCGCGTGCGTAGCGCGGGCGCAACACGGATCGCGATCAAGCGGTCGAAAGCGATCGCAGCGAGCAGCAAGGCGCCGGCCAGAGCTTGGCTCCAGAAGGACGACACGTTGACGACGACGAGCGCGCTGTTGATCGTGTTGAGGAGGAGAGCGCCGAGCGCCGCACCGAGAACGGTGCCGCTACCGCCGAAGATCGCGACTCCGCCGACGACCACCGCGGCGATCACCTGGAACTCGTAGCCGACGCCCGCGATCGCGTCGACCGAGCCGTAGTACGAGAGCCAGAAGGCGCCCGTCACGCCGGCGATGCCGCCGCTGAGGGCGAACGCGAGGAACACGCGGCTGCCGGACGGGATCCCAGCGAGGCGCGCAGCGGCGGGATCAGACCCGATCGCATAGAAGTCGCGCGCCGTGCGGAAGGTGCGCATCGCGTAGGTCGCGATCGCGACGGCGACGATGGCGATGATCCCAAGGTACGGAACCCCAAGGATCGTTCCGTAGCCGATCTTGTTGAAGCTGCTCGGCAGCATCGATGCGTTCACCTGGTTGCCGCCCGCCCACGCGCCGTCGATCCCGCGGATGATGTAGAGCGTTCCGAGCGTGACGACGAGGCTCGGCACGCGGGCGACGGTGACGACGAGGCCGTTGACGACTCCGCAGGTGACTCCGATCGCGAGCGCGACCACGAAGACGAGCACGAGCGGGATGTGCGGGTGGTCGCGGAAGAGGACGCCCGTGGCATAGGCCGAGATGCCGAGCACCGAACCGATCGAGAGGTCGACGTTCCGCGTGATGATGACGATGGTCTCGCCGATCGAGAGGAGCGCGATGATCGCGGCGCTCGCGAGCAGCTGCTGCACGCTCGTGGCGCTGAGAAAGTTCGGGTTGTCGATGCTCGTCGCGCCGACGACGAGGATGAGAGCAAGCACGATCCCGAGCTCGCGGAAGCGCAACAGCAGCTCGGCGAACGAGCGGGAGCGCACGCCCCGGCCGGCCGCCGTCCGTTCCTCGGCCACGGCCGTCACGCGGCGTCCTCGACGAGTCCGGTCGCCGCGTGCATGATCGCGTCCTCGGTTGCCTCTGCGCGTGCGAAGTCGCGCATGACCTGGCCCTCGAAGAGCACGACCACACGATCGGCCATGCCGAGCACCTCGGGAAGCTCGGACGAGATCATCAGCACCGCTACCCCCTGCGATGCGAGCTCGGAGAGCAGGCGGTGCACCTCGGCCTTGGTGCCGACATCGATGCCACGCGTCGGCTCGTCGACGATCAGAAGCTTCGGTCGCCGTGCCAGCCACTTCGCCAGCACCGCCTTCTGCTGGTTGCCGCCGGAGAGCGTCCACACCGGGCTCGTCAACTTGCCGTACTTCAGCTGGAGCCGCAACGCCCAGTCCTTCGCGAAGCGCCGCTCCGCGCCGCGCGGGATCAATCCTGCCCGCTGGATGCCGTCGAGCGAGGCGAGCGCGATGTTCCGCTCGATCGAGAAGTCCATGATCAGACCCTGCTGACGGCGGTCCTCCGGGACGAGTCCGATCCCGGCGGACATCGCGGCCGTCGGTGACCCCGGGGGCAGCGAGCGCCCGTCGATCTCGACCGAGCCCGCATCCCAGCGGTCGATGCCGAAGATCGCGCGCGCGACCTCCGTCCTGCCGGCGCCGACCAGTCCCGCGAGGCAGACGATCTCGCCGCTGCGCACCTGGAACGAGATGTCGGTGAAGACTCCTTCGCTCGTCAGCCGGTCGACCTTCAGCACCACGTGACCTGGATCGACAGCCAGCTTCGGAAAGAGGGCGTCCATGTCGCGCCCGACCATCGCGCGGATGATCGACTGCGTCGTCAACTCTTCGACCGGCTTCGTCAGCACGTGCCGCCCGTCGCGCATCACGGTGACGCGCTGGCAGATCGCAAAGATCTCCTCGAGCCGGTGCGAGACGAACAGGATCGCGTTGCCGCGGCTGCGCAGCGTCTCGACGATGCCGAACAGGCGCGCCACCTCGGTCGTCGTCAGTGCCGCCGTCGGCTCGTCCATCACGATCACGCGCGCGTTCGACGTCAGCGCCTTCGCGATCTCGACAAGCTGCTGATCGGCAATCGAGAGCCCGCGGGCGAGCCGGTCGGGGTCGAGGCGAACGCCGAGCTGCTCGAAGACCGCCGCGGCCTCGCGTCGCATGCGCCTCGTGTCGATGCGGCGAAACCGCTTGAGCGGCTGCGCGCCGACGAAGATGTTCTCGGCGACGGTGAGATCGGGGAAGAGCGTCGGCTCCTGGAAGATGATCGCGATCCCGGCCGCCTGTGACTGCTTCGCCGTGTCGAAGATCGCCTCCTCGCCGGCGACGAGCAGGTGGCCGGCGTCAGGCCGGTGGACGCCGGCGAGGATCTTGACCAGCGTCGACTTGCCGGCGCCGTTCTCACCGACCAGACCGTGGACCTCGCCCCCCGTCAGCTCGATGTCGCCGTCCTCGAGTGCACGCACGGCGCCGAAGCTCTTCTCGGCGTGCGCGAGGGAGAGGAGTGCCTCGGGATGCGGTGTCTCGCTCGCGATCATCGGATGAGTTGGGGGCGCCGTGCGAACACGGCGCCCCCGGGTGATTCGTCCTAGAACTTGAACTTGTCGACGTTCTTGATGGTGAACGTATACGGAGGTCCGAGGACGACCTGCGGCCGCTTGTCGGGGCCTCTGATGATCACGAAATGCCCCAGCTTGCCGGCCTGGAACGTCTCGCCGACCTTGCCTGTGATCTTGCCGTCGGCGAGCGCAGCGACGGCGTAACCAGCGAGGTACCCGAGGTCATCGGGGTTCCACAGCTGGAATGCGGTCACCGTGCCGTTGTGCACGTACGTCTTCATCTGGCTCGGCAGGCCGAGGCCCGTGAGCACGACCTTCTTCTTGTACTTCGAGTGAGCGAGGTACTGCGCGGCCGACGAGATCCCGACCGTCGTGGGTGACTCGATTCCCTTGAGGTTCGGGTACGCCTGCAGCATGCTCACCGTCGCCTGGCGCGACTGGGCCGGGTTGTCGTTGCCGTAATAGATCTTCACGAGCTTCATGTTCTTGTATGCGGCCTTCTTCAACTCGAGCTTCATGTACTTGATCCAGGCGTTCTGGTTCGTGGCCGTCGAAGCGGCCGACAGGATCGCAAACTGACCCTTGTGACCCATCAGCTTCCCGAGCAGCTGGATCTGGCTCCGGCCGATCGTCTCCGTGTCTGCCTGGTTGATGAACAGCTGGCGGCAGTTGACATCCGAGTCGAAGGCGACGATCTTCGTGCCCTGCGCCTGGGCTTGCTTGAGTGCGGGACACACGGCCTGCGGGTCGTTGCCGGCGATGACGATGCCGTCCGCGTGCGCCTGGATCGCCGCCTGGATCGCCGGCTGCTGCGCGGCTGCGGTGTCCTCGGTGCCCGAGGAGACGACCTGCTTGTCGCCGAGCTCGTTGGTGGCCTGCTTGCCGCCGGTGTCGGCGATCACCTCGTACGGGTTGAGTGTGTCCTTCGGGATGAAGTAGAACGTCTTACCGGCGGTCGAGTGGCTTGATGCCGCCAGGGCGGCAGTCACGACGACAGCTGCTACGAGGAGCGCTGCGACGGCGACTACCGAATTGCGCTTGTGCATCGATGGTCCTTTCACGTGTTGGCTTGATGGACGGGCCGGTAGCTGGTGCGCCTCCTTACGCACTTACCGGGGGTACGCGGCGGTTACACCGCCATCGACGTTGACGACGTTGCCTGTTGACTTGTCGGAGCGGGGCCCGGCGAAGAACGCAATCGCTTCGGCGACGTCCTCCGGGAAGACGTCGACGCCGAGCTTCGTGCGCTTGCGGTAGAAGCTCTGCAGGTCGTCCTGGGTCACGCCGTACGTGCTTGCACGCTCGGCCTTCCAGTCGGACGACCAGATGCCCGAACCCTGGATCACCGCGTCGGGATTGACGGTGTTGACCCGAATCCCGTGCGGGCCGCCCTCTTCCGCCAGGCAGCGGGCGAGATGGAGCGATGCAGCCTTCGCCGACGAATATGCGGCTGCGTTGCTTCCGGCGACCAGCGCGTTCTTCGAGGCGACGAAGACGATCGAGCCGCCCGTTGCCTGCTGGATCAAGACGCGGAAGCTCTCCCTCGCTGCCAGGAAGTAGCCGCGGGCGAGGACCGCGAAGCTGAGCTCCCAGTCCTCGAGCGTCGTCTCGGTGATCGAGGCGCTCTTCGCGAGCCCGGCGGAGGCGACGAGAATATCGAGGCCGCCGTACTCGAGCACCGTGCGGCCGATCAACTCGGCGACGGCATCCTCGCGCGTCACGTCGGTCCGGACCGCGAGCGCCCGCCGGAGCCCGAACTCCGAACGAAGCTGATCGGCGAGCTCCTCGGCGCCGTCGAGGTTGAGGTCGGCGACGACGACATGCGCCCCACGTGCCGCGAGCACCCGGGCGGTCGCGCGTCCGATACCGCTCGCTCCGCCGGTGACGACAGCGACCTTGCCGGCGAGCTCGCCGCGTGGCGGTGCCTGAGCGAGCTTGTAGCGCTCGAGCGGCCAGTACTCGATTGCGAACGCCTCGGCCTCGGTCAGCGACCGGAACCCGCCGAGAGCGTCGGCTGCGTCCTCGACGGCGATCGCCCGGTGGTAGAGATCGCGCGAGACGCGGGCACGGCCGGCGTCGCCGCCGCTCGCCACGATCCCTACGCCGGGCACGAGGATGACGCGGGGACCCGCCGGGTCGATCGGGAACTGCCCCGTCTCGTCGTCGACGTTGCGGTCGTAGTACTCGCGATACCACTGCGCGTAACCGCCGACGCCCGCCCGAAATGCGTCTGCCAGCTCGGGGGCCGCGTCGGTGAGCGGATCGAAAGCCACGACCAGCGGCTTGTGCTTCGTGTTGATCAGGTGGTCGGGGCAGGGCGCCCCGGTCTGGCTCACCTCGCCGGTCCGGGCCGCGGAAGCGAACGCCAATGCTTCGGGGCTTCGGTCGACCTCCAGCACGAGACCGTCTGCGTCTGCGAGCAGAGCACCGCGGAGCGCAGGAAGTGACTGCGACAGAAGGGCTGTGGCCGCCCCGTCATCGAGCTCTGCCGCCTGCCGACCACCCAAACCGAAGCGGCCGTGTGCGGCGCCGTCGACCGCGCGGGCAGCGCGCGCGACGAACTCGATCGTCGACTCGTAGCTCTCTTCACCGGTCTCGCCCCACGTCACGAGCCCATGCTTCTCGAGCAGCACGGCACGAGCCGTCGGGGAGGCTTCCAGCAGCAGAGCGATGCGCCGCGACATGTCGAATCCTGGACGCTGGTAGTCGAGCCACACGATCTCGTCCCCGAACGCCTCCTCGGCGAGCCGGCGCCCGCCCGGGTTCGACGTCAGCGCGATCACGGCGTCGGGGTGCGTGTGGTCGACATGGGTGGCCGGGATGAAGGCGTGGAGGAGCGTCTCGATCGACGGGCGCGGCTGATCGGCCCGCACCGCGGACGCGCGCAGATAGTCGACCATCGCTGCATCGTCCATCTCGGCCCGCTCGCGGAGCGGCAGCAACTCGTCGAGCCGCAGGCCGGCAAACCCGGGCGCGGTGATGGAGGCGAGGTCGGTGCCCGAGCCCTTGACCCAGAGAACCCGGACCTCGCGACCCGTATGGTCGGCGGCCGACTCCTTCGACGACGTGTTGCCGCCCCCGATGTTCGCGAGCGCCCGATCCGCGCCGAGCAGACGCGAGCGGTAGACGAGCCCGTCGAGAACCGAGAGATTCGAAGCCTTGGCGGCTTCCCACCGGTTTGCGGGGGCGGGGATCCCCTGCTGAGCGCCGACCGTGTCGCTCAAGCCGTCACCTCCGAAGCCGCTGCAAGGGCTGCGAACCGCTCGCGGGCAGCGGCCCACGTGTCGTCGCCGCGCGGCTCGTACATCGCCGGCGCGAAGGAACTGCGGACGATCGAACGCGCCTCGTCGATCGACCCGATCTCGCCGAGCGCCATCGCCTGCACGAGCAGGTTGCCGAGAATCGTCGCCTCCTCGGGCCCAGCGAAGACGGGCAGGCCTGACGCATCGGCAGTCCACTGACAGAGGAGGGAGTTGCGCGCCCCGCCGCCGAGGACGTACAGCTCGCTCGGCTCGACGCCCGCTACGCGTCGGAGCATGTCGACCGTCTCTGCGTGCTTGAGCGCCAGGCTCTCCAGCACGCACCTGACCGTCTCGCCTACACCGGCTGGGCGGGCCTGGGCCGTCGACACGCAGTAGTCGGCGATTCGCTGCGGCATGTCCCCCGGCTCGAGGAAGAGCTCGGCGTTCGGCTCGATGAACGATCCGAACGGCGGAGCCGACCGGGCGAGCTCGACGAGTTGCTCGAACGAAAACGTCTGTCCCTGCTCCGCCCAAGCCCGGCGGCATTCGTGCAGGTGCCAGAGCCCGGCGACGTTGCGCAGAAGCCGCGTCGTCCCGGCGACGCCTCCCTCGTTCGTGAGGTTGGCGGCGAAGGTCTCGTCGTTGATGAGCGGCTCGTCGAGCTCGACGCCGACGAGCGACCACGTACCGACGCTGAGAAAGATCGACCCGGGCCGTGCGAACGGCGCGGCGGCGACGGCGGAACCGGTGTCGTGCGTGGCAGCGGCAACCACGGTCGCCTTGCCGAGCCCTGTCTCGTCGGCGGTCCCCGCAGTGACGGCACCCAGCAGCGTGCCGGGCGCGACGACCTCCGGGAAGACGTCGGTCGGGATCTCCAGGCGCTCGAGCAGGTCGCCGGCCCAACGGCCTTCGACCGGGTCGTAGCACTGGGTGGTCGTGGCGTTCGTGAGCTCCGTCGTCCTGCTGCCGCAGAGCCAGTGGTGGAAGAGATCCGGCATCAGCAGGATCCGGTCGGCGGCGGCCAGTGCCGGGCTGCGCTCGGCGGCCAGCGCGGCGAGCTCGAAGATCGTGTTGATCGGCAGGAGCTGGATCCCTGTACGGTCGTAGAGTTCGCGCGCCGGAACACGTTCGAACGCCGTGGCGAAGGCCTCGGCGCGGCGGCCGTCGCGATAGTGAACCGGGTCTTCGAGCAGGCGATCGTCGGAGTCGACCAGCCCGAAGTCGACGCCCCACGAGTCGACGGCGACCGAGTCGACCGCGGTTTCACGCGCGGCTGCGCGCAGCCCGTCCAGGACGTTGCGACGGAGATCGTCGACGTTCCAGCGAAGCACGCCCGCCGAGCTGACGGGCTCGTTCGCGAACCGGTGGGTCTCGGTCACGGCGAGCGTCTCACCGTCGAACCGGCCGAGCGCAACGCGACCGCTCTGGGCTCCGAGATCGACCGCGGCCATCGTGGCCATCAGCCGGCGTCTCCGTCGTTCTGCACGGCTCGGCGAAGGTCGCGAGGCCGCACGGTGAGAGGCTCCCTGGGACCTGGATCGACGGCGATCACGTCCACCCCCTCGGCGCGCCAGGCCTGTACTTCTTCCTCCGGCGCGTTCGAGTCGGTGACGATTCCGGTCAGCTCCTTGGTCGGGACGAAGGACAGCAGCGCGCTGCGATGCCATTTCGTGCTGTCGACGATTCCGTAGACCTGCTCGCAGGCGTCGGCCATCTCCTGCTTGATGCGGACCTCGTCCGGATTCAGATCCATGAGCCCGCGCTCGGTGCTCAGTCCACGCGCGCCCATGAAGCCCTTGTCGATCCGTGTCGTTCGGAGCACGTCGGTACCCAGGTCGCCGACCAGCGACATTGCGAAGAGCCTCAGCGTCCCGCCGGTGACGAGCACCGTGATCCCGGCGGCATCGGCGAGCGCGGTTGCGACGAGCAGGCCGTTCGTGACGACGACGAGCTCGCGTTTCGCGCGCAGCTCGAGCGCGAGGTAGTACGCCGTCGTGCTCGCGTCGAGCGCGACGGCCTCTCCTTCGCCGACCATCGCGGCCGCCGCGCGCGCGATTGCGCGCTTCCGCTCGACCTCGAGCCGGAGCCGGAAGTCGAACCCGATCTCCGACTGCCCGTCGCCCAGCGGGCGCACGCCGCCCCTCACCCGCGAGACGAGGCCCTGCGAGGCGAGCAGCGAGAGGTCGCTGCGAACGGTGACCTCCGAAACCGAAAACACTTCCGCAAGTTCCGTAACCGCAACCGAATCGCGCTTCTCGAGCATCTGCAGCACCTGCCGCATCCGCCCGTCCTGCGACAAACCGGGGAAATCACGCGGACTTTCGATGCGGCCGACCCTACGCCGCTGGTCGAGATGTGTCAATACCGGACTGCACTGGCTTTCGTACATCTCGAATCGAAAGTCCGTTCGTAAATCGGGCTCGGATGGTGCAGACTCTCGGACGATGGACGAGCAGCACGTTCTCGAGCGCCTCGGCGAGCTCGCGATCGAGACGCCGTCCTGGGGCTACGGAAATTCGGGCACGCGCTTCCACGTGTACCCGTGGCCGGGGGCGGCGCGCACCGTCCACGAGCGCATCGCGGACGCAGCGCTGGTGCATCGCCTGACCGGCTGCTGCCCTTCGGTCGCGCTGCACATTCCCTGGGACGCGACCGACGACTACGGAGCCCTCCGCCGGTTCGCGGACGACCTCGGACTTCGGATCGGTGCGATCAATCCCAATCTCTTCGGCTCGGACGAGTACCGGCTCGGAAGCCTTTGCAATCCCGACGCGTCGATACGGGCGCGTGCGGTCGAGCATTGCCTCGAGTGCATCGCGATCGCCGACGACGTCGGCTCGAATCTGATCAGCCTTTGGCTGGCCGACGGCACGAACTACCCGGGGCAAGACGACCTGACCGAGCGGCACAGACGGTTGCTCGACGGGCTCGAGCAGGTCTACGCCGCGCTCCCGGTCGGCATGCGGCTGCTCGTCGAGTACAAGTTCTTCGAGCCGGGCTTCTACAGCACCGATCTTCCCGACTGGGGAACGGCCGCCCTCGCCTGTCGGCGGCTCGGACCGCAGGCGCAGGTCCTCGTCGACACCGGCCACCACGCGCAGGGCACCAATGTCGAGCAGATCGTCGCGCTGTTGCTCAGCGAGGGACTGCTCGGCGGCTTCCACTTCAACAACCGCAAGTACGCCGACGACGATCTGATCGCGGGCTCGATCGATCCGTTCGAGCTGTTCCGGATCATGCGCGAGATCTCGCAGGTCGGCGATCTCGGGCCGATCGCGTTCATGATCGACCAGTCCCACAACATCGAGGGAAAGATCGACGCCATGATCCAGTCGGTGCAGAACATCCAGACCGCGTACGCGAAGGCGTTGCTGATCGACGAGTCTCGACTGGCGGCGGCCCGCTCGGAGGGCGACGTGCTCGGCGGACACCGCATCGTCCTCGAGGCCTTCGAGACCGACGTACGTCCGCTGCTCACCCGCTTCCGCCGTGAGCGAGGGCTCGAGGCCGACCCGGTCGAGGCGTTCCGGGCGGGGGGCTACGCCGAGACGCTGGCCGGCGAACGCGGCGTCAGCTCGGTCGAGAGCGCGTACGAGCAGCTGTAACGGTTGAGTGCGGATCGCGCTCTTCATCACCTGCGTCGCGGACACGTTGTTCCCCGAGGTCGGGCAGGCGACGGTTCGGCTACTCGAACGGCTCGGCCACGAGGTCGTCTTTCCGGCCGAGCAGACGTGCTGCGGACAGATGCACCTGAACAGCGGCTACCGCAAGGACGCCGAGCAACTCGGGCGTCGCTTCAAATCGGTTTTTGGCGAGTTCGACGCAGTGGTCTCTCCGTCGTCGTCCTGTGTCGGGACCGTGCGGAGCGAATGGGGCATGTCGAACGTCTTCGAACTCTCCGAGTTGCTCGTGCAGAAGCTCGGCGTCGAGAACGTCGGAGCCAGGTTCCGGGCCAAGGTCGCGTATCACCCGACGTGTCATTCACTCCGCGTCATCCAGGTCGGCGACGCACCTCTGCGACTGCTCCGGAATGTCCGAGGTCTCGAGCTGGTCGAACACGCCAACCCGGAGGAATGCTGCGGGTTCGGCGGCACGTTTGCGCTCAAGAACTCGGACACGTCGAGCGCCATGCTCGAGGACAAGTGCGCCGCACTCGAAGCGTCGGGTGCCAGGTGGTGCACGGCGCTCGACAGCTCGTGCCTGCTCCACATCGGCGGTGGACTCTCGCGGCGACGATCGCCGACGAACGCCATCCATCTCGCCGAGATCCTCGCCGCAACGTGACGAGCTTTCCGGAAGCAGCACGGATCGAGCTCGCGAACACACAGCTGCGCTCGAACCTGCGGCACGCGACGGAGACGATTCGAGCGAAACGCGCACGCGTCGTCGGCGAGCTTCCGGACTGGGAGGAGCTGCGCGACGCCGGCAAGGCGATCAAGGAGGACGTGCTTGCGAATCTCGACCGCTATCTCGTCGAGTTCGAGAGCGCGGTCGTTGCCGCCGGTGGGCAAGTGCACTGGGCCCGCGACGCGGACGAGGCGAACGCGGTCGTGGTCGAGATCGCCCAGGCTCACGGTGCGACCGAGGTGGTCAAGGTGAAGTCGCTGACGACCGACGAGATCGAGCTGAACCAGGCTCTGGCCGACGTCGGCATCCATGCCCTCGAGACCGATTTCGCGGAGCTGATCCTGCAACTCGACGGGGACTGGTCGTCGCACATCCTCGTTCCGGCGATCCATCGGAACAGAACCGAGATCCGCGACCTCTTCGCCCGGACGATCGCGCCCGGCCTCGAGTCGAACGACCCGGCCGACCTCGCCGAGGCGTCACGCCTGCACCTGCGGGAGAGATTTCTCGACGCGCGGGTCGGCGTGAGCGGCGCGAACTTCGGGATCGCCGAGACCGGGACGATCTGCATCGTCGAGTCCGAGGGCAACGGTCGGATGTGTACGACGCTCCCCCCCGTCCTCGTCTCCATCCTCGGGATCGAGAAGCTCCTTCCGACGTTCGCCGACCTCGAGGTCTTCCTCCAGCTGTTGCCGCGCTCGTCGACGGGAGAGCGAATGAACCCCTACACGTCGCTCTGGACCGGCGTGACCGACGGCGACGGGCCAGAGGAAGTGCACGTCGTACTGCTCGACAACGGTCGAACGCGCGTCCTGGCCGACGACGTCGGCCGCCAGGCGCTGCACTGCATCCGCTGCAGCGCCTGCCTCAATGTCTGCCCCGTCTATTCGCGAACGGGCGGGCACGCGTACGGCTCGGTCTATCCGGGGCCGATCGGCGCGATCCTCACGCCACAGCTCGAGGGAATCGAGAAGCACGCGTCGTTGCCCTTCGCGTCGAGTCTCTGCGGTGCGTGCTACGAGGTCTGCCCGGTCAAGATCGATATTCCGCGTGTGCTGCTGCACCTGCGCGAGAAAGCCGTCGACACCAAGGGCGGATTCGGCGAAGGGATCGCGATGGGTCTGGCTGGTTGGGCGTTCCGGAGCAAACGCCGTTACGCCCTGGCGCAGCGCCTCGCGCCGCCCCCGACGCGCCTCCGGTCGCAGACCGGCTCGCTGCACAAGCTGCCGTTCCCGCTATCCGGTTGGACGCGGACGCGTGACTTGAAGTGGCCGGCACAGGGAAGCTTTCGGAATTGGTGGAAGCGGCGTTGACCGACGCCCGCACCGAGCTGCTCGACCGCGTGCGAAGCGCGATCAACGGCGCGGCTCCTGCCGCTCCGGGCCGCTTCTACCGCCGCGAGGGCTCACTCGACACCGAGGCGAGGACGCAACTTTTCTGCGAGCGGGTCGACGACTACCGCGCGGTGGTCTTGCGGATCGACGCCGCGGAGATCGAGACCGTGACCGAGAGCATCTGCGCCGAACGCGACGTCCGCTCGCTTGCGATCCCGCCGCAGCTCACCTTTCGACCCTCCGGCCTCGAGCTCGTCGCCGACCACGGGCTGAGCGCACACGAGCTGGACCGCGTCGACGGCGCGTTCACATGCTGCACCGCCGCGGTCGCAGAGACCGGCACGATCATCCTGACGGGAGGACCGCTCGAGGGACGCCGCGCGCTGACGCTCGTGCCGGATCTCCATATCTGCCTCGTCCGAGAGACGCAGATCTGCGAACTGCTCCCCGAGGCACTCGCGAGGATCGAGTCCGAAGGGCGTGCGCGCCGCCCGATCACGTTCATCTCCGGCCCGTCGGCAACCTCGGACATCGAGCTCAGCCGCGTCGAGGGCGTGCACGGGCCGCGCAACCTATTTGTTCTCGTCGCCAAGGAGGCGTCATGACTCAGCGATCTGCGTTCGTCCTGAAAGTGCGCCCGGAGAGAATCGACGAATACGTCGAAGCGCACCGCGCGGTCTGGCCCGAGATGCTCGAAGCCCTGCGAACGGCTGGTATCCGGAACTACTCGATCTTCCGGGCGGGTAACGAGGTGTTCGGCTACTTCGAGTGCGACGACCTCGAGGCGGCAGGGCGCTATCTGGATGCCCAGGAGATCAACCGCCGCTGGCAGGATGACATGGCCGAGCTGCTCGAGGAGCGCGTCCCCGACAGCGGGCCGCCACCGCTCCAAGAGGTCTTTCGACTCGACTGAGCGGCGTCGCCGAAGGCTGCCGGGAGGAGTGAACCACGCCCGCCGATGCCTTTGTTGAGCACGGCACTCGACCTGGAGCCGGACGTCTTGTACGTTCATCGTGTGCGAACCTCCGGTCGGTACGCGGTTCCTCTCGTCCTCCTGGTGGCGGCCATGCTCGTCGCCACGGCGGCTGGCGCGCATTCTCAAGCCGCACTCGACATCCGCGGCAACTGGTCGATGCCGACGGTCACATCCAGTGGCGCGGTCTACCCGCAGGTCTGGGTGATGGCGACAGAGAACCGAGCGACCGGAGCCTGGCGCGGCCACATCAAAGGGAACGCAGGGTCTCTAGTCTGGGGCACGGTCTCCGGACACACGTTCACTTCCCACGCGAAGATCGGGACGTACACCTCGCGAGGCACGGCGACGATCGTCACAACCGGCGCGAAGTGGCGGCTGACGCACGGCACATTCGCGGACTCGCAGGGCACGACCGGCACCTTCACCGGCTTGCGACTGACCAAGACGCCCTCGGGCTGACCCGACTAGCCTGGTCGCAATGCAGTGCTGGGAGTACCCGGCCACCTTCCGTTCTCCGACGTGGCGAAAGCTCTGTTGCCGGAGGGTGTGCGCGCAGGATGAGCTTGCGCCGATGTTGAACTCTCGGCTGACGCCCTCATCCGTGAAACCGTGAAACGAGCAGAGGGTCGCGCAAGCGACCCTCTGTCGTTCTTGGCCTACAATGCACCCTCTTCCGGGCGCATAGCTCAGCGGGAGAGCGCTCGCTTCACACGCGAGAGGTCCCTGGTTCGATCCCAGGTGCGCCCATCACCGAGAGGCCGCTTCCGGCGCGGCCTCGGAACATGGCGCGGTTGCGGGTCCCGCTTGCCGCTGAGGCGCGGCGGCTCGGGGAGGCCGTGATCGGTACGCGGACGAACTCGCTGCGGGCGGGACCGGCGGGCAGAACTGAGGGCACTCGCCTGCGCCAGACTGGCAAGAGGGAGCCTCGTTGCGCGCGCGAAGAAGAGACAAGAATCAGAGCCTCGAAATAGGGAGGGCTATACGGCACGACCAGCCTCCGTTGCGGCGGGCACCTCGATGAGGCGGCCTGTCTTGACGTCGTAGACGTAGCCGTAGATCGGGATGCGCCCGGGAACGAGTGGATGGTGACGGATCCGGTGGACGTCTTCGACGACGCTCACCTCGCGGTCGGCGATCGTCAGCCAGTCGATGTACTGCGCTTCGGGCGAACCGGGCCCGGCCCCGACGTCGCGGAATCCATCGGCGCCGAGCTCCGCGGTCTCGAGGCTCTGAGTCAGTAGCCCTCTCATCGTGTCGTCGCTGAAGAACTCCATTCCGCAGTTTGAGTGGTGGATGACGAACCACTCGCGGGTGCCGAGGAGCTTGTAGGAGATGACGAGCGAGCGTATCGCGTCGTCGCTGGCGCGTCCGCCTGCGTTGCGGATCACGTGTGCGTCACCTTCGCGCAGCCCTGCGTACTTGGCAGGGTCGAGCCGGGCGTCCATGCAGGTGAGAATCGCGAAGCTTCGCGCGGGCGGAAGCGCGAGGTCCCCCTTTGCGCCGAAGCTCGCGGCGTATTCCTCGTTGGCGTTCAGGACCTCGTCAAGAATCGACATCTGCTCAACTCCTTTCATCCGCGGGAATAGCTGGCCATCACCCAAAACTATACAAAGTAAAGCGTGTGGCACCCGCGAACCGCGGCGTCTGGACGACAGATAGGTCGAGCGGGAGATGCGCGAGCGTCCTTACGTCGGCCTAGCGCACCTGCACTACCTGAACTTGTGCGCGGTTCCGGCGCCTGCTTTCCTGGGTGGTAGATCGCACTCTCCGCCGACGCCGCGCTGGTAGCGCACTTCGGTAGCCGGAGCGCCGCGGTACCGATTTCGGCTTCGCGATCTTCGTCGGTCTCGGTGTCGCCGGCGCCAGCTGGGGGCTCCTCGGGCGCAGGCCGAAAAGCTCGCCCCAGACCGCGTAAGGTTGTGGGTCGCGTCACGGAGGTGACGGATGGAGGCCGTTGAGGGCGTGCCAATGGTCGAGCCGCTCGACGAGCGCGTCGATCACGTTCGCGGGGAAGCAGGCGCGGCGGTCATCCTCGAGCACGGCGACTACGAATGCCCCTACGCGCGGCAGGTCTTCCGGGCCGCGGCGTTGATCGAGACACTTGCGCGCTGACCCTGCTTGAGCTCCAGCTCAGGCCGTCCGTGCAATGGCGAACGGTTTCGCGTCAGGCGCCGTTATTCGGGGGCACTCGTAGCCGTCGCCGGCGTTCCGTCCGACAGACGGAGCTCACCGACGTCTGGCGGTCTCGGCGCAGAGCCCGGGACCTTGAAGCCGACGAATCCGTAGACCACGTCGAGAATCGGGCTCAGGAAGTTGAAGAAGCAATACGGGAAGTACGAGGCTGTCGACACCCCGAGCACGCCGGAGATGTATGCGCCGCAGGTATTCCAGGGAACGAGCACCGACGTCACCGTCCCCGAGTCCTCGACGGCGCGCGCCAGCACCTCTGGCGCCAACCCGCGCCGCTCGAACTCAGCGCTGAACATGCGGGCGGGCAGGACGTCGGCGACGTACTGGTCGCCGGCGATGACGTTCAGGCCGATGCCGCTCCCGTTGACGGCTGCAATCAGTCGACCTCGGGTCGGGGCGCGTGCGACGACGGGCCGGAGCAGGCGCTCGAGGAATCCCGCGTGCTCCATGATCGCGGCGAACGACAGCGCTGCCAGGATCAGCCACACCGTGCTCAAAAGGCTCGCCATGCCGCCCCGGGAGAAGAGCTGGTCGATCGCTGCATTGCCGGTCTTGCTGACGAAGCCGGTGGCCATCGACGCGTAGATGGCCTTGATGCCGGTCGCGACAGCCCCAAGACCAGGCTCGTCGATGAAGGCTTTCACCACGGTCCACTGCGTGAAGCAGGCCAGGACCGCTGCGAAGAACGCCGATCCCAGGATCGCGAGGAACGGCGGGACCTTTCTGACCGTGAACACGACGAGGAGCGCGAGGGGAAGCAGGTTGACGACGGAGACGTTGAACTCGGCTTCGAGCGTGTCGAGGGCCGCTTGTGTACTCACGCCGCCCTCTGGATGCGCGGTCAGCCCGAGCACGAGGAAGATGATCAGGCTGATTCCAAGCGCGGGGGCGGCCGTCCAGAACATGTTCCGGATGTGCCGACCCGTCGTGAGGCCGCGGCCGACCAGCTTCGGGACCAGGATCGTCGTTTCCGAGAGCGGCGTCATCTTGTCGCCGAAGTACGCACCGCAGATCACGGCGCCGGCTGCGGTCGCCTCCGAAAGCCCCATCACCTTGGACATTCCGACGAACGCGACGCCAAGCGTCCCCGCCGTCGTCCACGAACTGCCTGTGACCAGACCGACCACCGCGCAGATCGCCGCGGTCGTCACGTAGAAGATGGTCGGGTTGAGCAGCCTGACGCCGTAGTCGACGACCGTCGGGATCGTGCCGGCCATGTTCCACGTCCCGATCAGCGCGCCGACCGCCAGAAGGATGAAGATCGCGCTCATTGCGGTCGTCACGCCTCCGATCGCGGCGTCGGCGATCGCAGCAGACGTGTAGCCATTCTTGAGCGCCATCAGGCTCGCAAAGGCTGCGCTCAGCAGCAGCGCTACTTGAAGCGGCCCATCGGTGGCGCTGACACCGAAGAGCCCGATCGTGAGTGCGATCAGCGCGATCAAGACGATCACGGGCAGGATCGCGTCGAGCAGGCTCGGAGCTTTCGGGCTCCGGGCTGGTCTCACGTCGGCGGGCTGGGTCGGGGCGCCCGGGTCCTGGCTCACGTCGACGCGGGCGCGGCGGGCGATTCGGGGGCCGTGGTGGCGGTGGCGCGTTCTTGTCGTTGGAGCCAGAGCCTGCGGGCCTCGGAGACAGGCAGAATCGCCAGCCCGACCACGATGCAGACAAGCCACTGGTGCAGGTCGAGGTGCACGGTGTTGAGGATCCGCTGGAAGAGCCCGAGCTCTGTGCCGAGCACGATCGCGGCGGCGGAGCCGGCGGAGCAGAGCATGAACATCCGGTCCTCGAGCACCTCGAGCGAGAAGACCGAGCGCCGCTCGTCCCGGACGGTGAGGGAGAAGAGCACGTTGCTGATCGAGAACGTGGTCAGGCCCATCGTCCGTGCGACGGCGCTTCCGTAGGCGTCGTCGGCCCAGGCGATCAGGCCGAGAGTGGCGCCGCCGAGCACGAGCCCTGCGATGCCGACCCAGATCAGGATCGGCCGGGGCAGGATCGGTTCGCCGGAGGGGCGAGGCTTGCGGCGCATCAGGCCTTCGGCGGGGCGGCCGTAGCCGAGGCCGATCGCCTGCAGCACCTGGGTCGTGAAGTTCACGTACAGGGTCTGCAGGGGGACGAAGGGGACGCCGCCGACCACGTTGAAGATGCTGGCGCCGAGGAACGTGACGATGAAGCCGACGAGCACGCCCATCTGGAAGCGGATGTACTTGGTGAGGTTGTCGTACAGGCCGCGGCCGAGCTCGACCGCCTTCACGATCGTCGCGAAGTTGTCGTCGGTGAGGATCATCGTCGCGGCCTCTTTCGAGACCTCGGTGCCGGTGATCCCCATTGCAATCCCGATGTCTGCCTTCTTCAGAGCCGGGGCGTCGTTGACGCCGTCGCCGGTCATCGCGACGATGTCTCCCTTGCGCTTCAGCGTGTCGACGAGGCGCACCTTGTCTTCCGGCGCGACACGGGCGATCACGCCGATGTCGTCGATCGCCACTTCGAGCTCGGCGTCGGACATCGCCTTGAACTCGACGCCGCTGATGGCCCGGCCGGGGATGCCGAGCTCGGTCGCGATCGCCGCCGCTGTGACGGCGTGATCGCCGGTGATCATGCGCACCCGGATACCGGCCTGGTTGGCAGTCGCGATCGCAGCCTTCGCCGTCGGCCGCGGAGGATCGACGATGCCGACCAGCGCGAGGACGGTGAGCCCGTCGAGGAGAGGAAGCAGGTCGGCCGACGCATCGAAGTCCGCGGGGTCGAAGTCCTTCCGCCCGGTGGCGAGGACGCGCAACCCCTGACTCGCCAGGCGCTCGTTCTCCGCCATGTACCGCTGTTTGAACTCCTCGTCCACCGGAACCATCGACAGGTCTTCGGGCTCGGGCCGCGACGACGCCCGAGCCAGCAACTGGTCGGGCGCGCCCTTCACGAGGCAGCGGACGACGTCGCGACCACTCTCGTCGGTCATTCGATGGAACGTCGCCATCATCTTGTAGTCGGCGTCGAAGGGCAACTCGGCGACACGCGGGTAGGCCTGCCGGGTCGCGATCGCGTCGAGGCCCCCTTTCTCCGCCAGAACGACGAGGGCGCCCTCCGTCGGATCCCCGACCAACTCACCGTCTCTGACGACCGCATCCGCGCAGAGCGCCATCGGCAGCAGGAACTGCTCGAGGGGCACGTCGGGCGGCCCGTAGGTGTGCTTGATCGTTCCCTCGGTCGAATAGCCGCCGCCGGAGATCGTGTAACGACGCCCCGGAATCGTCAGCTCGACCGCGGTCATCTGGTTGAGCGTGAGCGTGCCGGTCTTGTCGGAGTTGATGGCCGATGTCGACCCGAGCGTCTCGGTCGAGCGGAGGCGCTTCATGATCGCGTTCGCTTTCGCGAGCATCTGCGTCCCGTACGAGAGGATCGTCGTGACGACGGCCGGCAAACCCGTCGGAATCGCCGAGATTGCGAATGCGATCGCCGCGGTGAAGACGGTGTCGAAGCTCTGACCGCGCGACAGGTTGAGCACGACCGAGACGGCGACGGCCGCCCCGGAGATGAACAGGATCTGGCTCGTCAGCTTCTTCAGCTGAATCGTCAGCGGCGTATCCACATCCTCCGAGCTCTGGAGCATGTGTGAGATGTGTCCGACCTCGGTCTCCATCCCGGTCGACGTGACGACGAAGCTGCCCGCACCGCGGGTCACGTTCGTGTTCATGAAGACCATGTCCGTCCGATCGCCGAGCGGCGTCTCGGCTCCGATCACGGCCTCCAGGCCCTTCGAGACTGGCAGGCTCTCGCCGGTCAGCGCAGCCTCGGCCACCTCGAGCGTCGCCGCAGACAACAGGCGCCCGTCCGCCGGCACCACATCCCCGGCCTCGATCGACACGATGTCGCCCGGTACGAGCTGCTCCGCCGGAATCTGAACCAACTCGGCGTCTCGACGCACCCGGGCCTTGACGATCATCATCTTCTGGAGCGCCGCGACCGCCTCTGCCGCCTTGCCCTCCTGGCGCAAACCGAGCACTGCGTTGAACAGCGTCAGGAAGAGCAACACCAGCCCGGTCCCGAGCTCCTTGAGCGGATACAGGCTGCCGATCCCGGCAACGAGCAGCACGATCTGCATCGGGTCCCGGTACTGCCGCACGAACGCACGCCACCGTGGCTCGACCGCGACGTCCGCGAACTTGTTCGGGCCGTACGACAGGAGCCGCGCCTCGGCCTCGGCGCCTGCCAGGCCGTTCGCCGGATCGACGCCAAGCCGCTCCGTGATCTCGGCAGGCTCGAGCGAGAACCAGGCAACAGCCTCCGCTGCGCGGGTCGCTACCTGTCCGTCTCCTCCGCTCGCTTGCGCCGAGCGCTCTTCAGTCGTCATTCAGGAGCCGCCAATTCGAGGCCGGAAGCGTCGGGCGCGACCGTCGTCCCCGCCTCACCGCGGAGCAACGCCGGCGTGTCGGCGATCGAGCCGATCACCGCCGTGCCTCCCGTCTCTTCGACGAACGAGCAGGCCGCTCGGACCTTCGGCCCCATCGAGCCGGCCGCGAACTCGACTCCGGCGAGCGCCGTCGGGGTTGCGCGGCGGATCGCTCGTTGCTGCGGCGTGCCCCAGTCGACGTAGACGGCATCCACATCCGTCACTATCGCGAGCGCGTCGGCGTGCAGGTCTTTCGCCAGCAGCGCGCTCGCGAGATCCTTGTCGATCACTGCCTCGACGCCGACCAGTTGTCGCCCGGCGGTGGCCGGTTCGTCGGTGTACATGACGGGAATTCCGCCGCCGCCGGCGCAGATGACGACGCAGCCTCGCTCGAGCAGCCACTCGACGGACTCGATCCCGAAGATTCGCTGCGGCAGCGGCGACGCGACGACGCGACGGAAGCTCTCTCCGTCGGGTTTGAACACCCAGCCCTTCTCCTCGGCAAGCCGCGCCGCCTCTTCCTCGCTGTAGATCGGACCGATCGGCTTCGTTGGATCTGCGAAGGCAGCGTCGTCTCCAGCGACCTCGATCAGAGTCAGCAGCGACGCCAGGTGCTTCTCGAACGGAAGCTCGTTACCCAACTCCTGCTGGATCAAGTACCCGATCATCCCTTCTGTCTGCGCGCCGAGCAGATCGAGCGGATATGTCTCGACCTCGGTGTACGCGGAGCCCTGCAGGGCCAGGAGGCCGACCTGCGGGCCGTTCCCATGCGAGATCACCAGCTCGTGCTCGAGCGCGATCGGTGCAAGAGCCTTGCATGCGACCCGCGCGTTGGCGCGCTGGTTCTCGGCGGTCAGCGGCTCGCCACGGCGGAGCAGGGCGTTCCCTCCGAGTGCCGCGACGACGCGCATCGTCAGCTCCCGAGCGTCGCGACCATCACGGCCTTGATCGTGTGCAGCCGATTCTCCGCTTCGTCGAAGACGAGCGACGCCGGCGACTCGAAGACCTCCTCGGTCACCTCGAGGCAGTCGAGTCCGAACTTCTCGAAGATCTCCTTGCCGACCTGCGTCTCCGTGTTGTGGAACGCCGGCAGGCAGTGCATGAACTTCGTGTCCGGATTCCCGGTCAGTGCCATGACGCCGCTGTTGATCTGGTACGGGGTAAGCAGCTCGATCCGCTCCTTCCAGACCTCGTCCGCCTCTCCCATCGAGACCCAGACATCGGTCAACAGAAAGTCGCAGCCGCGGACCGCTTCCGCCACGTCGTCCGTGATCGTGATCTGAGCTCCGGTCTCTGCCGCGACGGCGTGCGCTTCGTCGACGATCTCCGTGCGCGGCCACAGGGACTTGGGGCTGGCGATGCGGACGTCCATCCCGAGCTTCGCGCCGCCGATCAGATAGGAGTCGGCCATGTTGAAGCGCGCGTCACCGAGGTAACAGAACACGACCTCGTTCAGCTGCTTGTCAACGTGCTCGGTGAACGTCAGGAAGTCGGCCAGTATCTGGGTCGGGTGCCACTCGTCGGTCAGCCCGTTGTAGACCGGGACCCCGGACCAACGAGCAAGCTCTTCGGCGGTCTCCTGGGTGAAGCCGCGATACTCGATCGCATCGTACATCCGCCCGAGGACCCGGGCCGTGTCCTTCACCGTTTCCTTGTGCCCCATGTGCGAGCCTGACGGGCCGATGAAGGTGACGTGGGCGCCCTGGTCGTAAGACGCGACCTCGAACGCGCAACGCGTCCTGGTGGAATCCTTCTCGAAGATCAGTGCGATCTCCTTGCCGACGAGCTTCTGCTCCTCGCGGCCTTCGCGCTTGGCGGCCTTGAGGTCGGCGGCGAGCTCGATCAGGTAGGTGATCTCGGCTGAGGTGAAGTCGGCAAGCTTCATCAGATGCTTGCCGCGCAGGTCGGCGACTGTGCTCATGTTCGCTCCCTCTCTTTTCCTATGGCTCGCGCACGATGGGGCAGGTCATGCAGTGGCCGCCGCCGCGTCCGCGTCCGAGTTCCTGACCGGCGATGGCGAGCACCTCGATGCCGGCCTTGGCGAGCTTTGCGTTGGTTGCCTCGTTGCGCTCATAGCCGATGACGGTACCTGGCTCGAGCGCGACGACGTTGTTGCCGTCATCCCATTGATTTCGCTCGGCTTCGAACTCGTCGCCACCAGTGGTGACCAGCTTCAGGTCCGTGATTCCGAGCGCCTCGCGCACCTCGTCGAGGAACGACCGCTCCGACACCTCGGCCTGGACGCCCGCGTGCCCCCCGGGCCGGAACATGATCGGCAAGATCTGCGAGACGACCGGCTCGTAGAGGGTGACCACGTCGCGGTCGCAGAAGGTGAAGACGGTGTCCAGGTGCATCGCGGCGCGCTCGCGCGGCATCTGTGCCCCGATCACGAGCCGGGCGGCGCCCGCCTCGAACATGTTCTTGGCGAGGATGCTCACCGCGCGCGCCGTGCTGCGCTCGCCCATCCCGACCAGGACGACGCCGTCGCCTGCGGGCATCATGTCGCCCCCCTCGAGTCGAGCGTGGCCCCAGTCGTGGTCCGCGCCGCCGAACCAGATCTTGAAGTCGGCATCGCGGAAACGCGGATGGAAGCGGTAGATCGCCTCGACATTCAGCGTCTCCAACTGCCGCGCCGGCCAGAACATCGGATTCAGCGAGACGCCGCCGTAGAGCCAGGCGCTCGTATCGCGAGTGAAGAGCTGATTCGGCAGCGGCGGCAGCACGAAGTCGGTTTGCCGCAAAGCGGGCCCGATCACAGACCGGACCTCCTCGGGCAACTCGAGGACGGTGACGCCGCCTGTCAGCCGTGTAGCAAGGTCATCAGCAGGCATCTCGTCGAACCACGCACGCAGTGGCTCGTCGAAGAGAGCGGTGACCTCCTCGGGACGCACTCGGCGCGACAGCAACCAGTCACGACCCTCCTTGTCTTCGAGGGCCTCCGACAACAACTCGTGCACCAGCAGAACCTCGACGCCGCGAGAGCGCATCAGGTCCACAAACGCGTCGAACTCCTGCCGCGCTCGGCGAACCCAGATCACGTCGTCGAACAACAACTCGTGACAGTTGCTCGGCGAGAGCCGCTCGTGCGCGAGGTCCGGCCGGTGCACCATCACGGTGCGCAACTTCCCTACCTCCGAATGCGTTCCCAGGATGGTGTCGGTGACAGTGCTCATGCGCTCTCTCCTCTCATGCTCAACCCATCGCGTCTCATGCTCAACCCGTCGCGGCGGCGATGCCCACGAACGCGCACACGACGACGAAGACGGCCAGCAGGTAGGGCCAGACGAACTTCAGATAACGGTCGTAGCCGACCTTCGACAGGGTGAGCCCGCCCATGATCACCGCCGAAGTCGGCGTGACCAGATTCACCAGTCCCGAAGCCGCCTGGAAGCAGGTGACCGAAATCGCGCGGGAGACACCAGCGAAGTCTGCCAGCGGCGCCAGGATCGGCATCACGAGCGCCGCATGCCCCGACGAGGAGGGGACGAGGAACGCGATCGGCAGGTTGACGATGAAGGCGAGGATCGCGAATCCCCCGGTCGAGCTTCCCGAAACCGCGTTCTCCATCCAGTGCAGAATCGTGTCGGTCATGTAGGCGTTCTTCATCACCACTGTGATCCCGCGCGCGAGCACGATGATCAGCCCGGCGCCAAGAAAGTCCGATGCACCGGCAACGATCGTCGTCACCGTTCCCTCCTCGCCCAACCGAGCGATCAGTCCGATGACGACCGCCATGATCAGGAACAACACGGCGGCCTCGGGGAAGTAGAAGTCCGCGAAGGTCGGCAGCGGGAAGTTCTTGCCGAACCCCTCCTGCCAGAGGTCGTTCCAGGGGATGAAGCCGTAGATCATCACGAGGAACGTGCCGCCGAACAGCACGAGCACCAGCTTCTGCCGTCCCGTCAGGTTGGGGACGTCGCTGATGAGGCTCTCAGCATCGGCCGCGTCGGACGGCGAGACCCCGACCACGGACGTCTCCGGGTGCTCCCGGATGCGTCGGGCGTACCAGAGCACGTAGCCAATCGCCAGCGGGACAAGTACGACCCACATCAGAATGCGCAGCCCGATGCCGTCACCGATCGTGACCCCAGCCGCATCGGAGGCCACACCTGTCGCGAACGGGTTCACGGTCGAGGCAATGACCCCCGTCCCTGCGCCGAGAAAGATGATCGCCGAAGCAACCATGCGGTCATAGCCGAGCGCCAGCGCCAGCGGGACGAGCAGCACGAAGAACCCGAGCGTCTCCTCCCACATGCCGTAGCTCGTCCCACCGAGCGCGAAGACCGCCATCAGGATCGCGACGAGCACCGAACCGCTATGACGGAACCGCAGCGCAAGACGGCCGATCCCGGTCTGGATCGCCTCGGTCTTCATCGTCACGGTGATGAACGCCCCAACAGCGAGGACGAAGAAGAAGATCGCCGCCGACCCGTAGAGGAACCCCTCCTCCCACGGCCCGACGAAGCCGGTGCTCGCTTCGACGCCGTACAGACCGTTCGGCGGCGCGTCCCAGAGCTGCTTGAAGCGGAAGCTGAACGAGGTGTCGACGCACGGGAGTCCTGCCTCCGCAAACGTCGCCCCGGGCGCCGCAGCCGCGTCGGCCGGCGCCTGACCGCTCTCGGTGGGGGAGTCGGCGTTCAGCGCAGGGGCCGTCGCCGCCGGCGCGGAGCAGTCCGGCAGCTTGTGGTACGTCCCTGGGGTCGGCGAACCGCTCGCGTCGGTCTTGTAGACGCCGGCCGGGACGAAGAACGCCGCGATCCAGACCAGCAGCAGCACAGCCGCGAGGACCGTGAACGCAGTCGGGAACTTGAACGTCTTGGCGGGCCGCGCCGCATCGGGCGACCCCAACGGTTCAGGCGGCGGCGCCTCGCTACTCGATTCCGACACCGTGCTCCGTTCGGCTCTTCATCGACCTCTGGTCACCCTTCCCTGCGTCCACTCGCTCAGGTAGCCCGGCCAGGAATGAGGTCTACCAGGATGCACAGGCTCAGCGCCAGAGAACCGTGGACGTCGGCGCCGGCCAAGGCGACGCCCGCCGACCGACGGGGGCGCCGCGGTAAGCTCGCCGACGCACCGTGCGCCCACCGCACCGTTGGCGAAAGGATCCGAAAGACACCGTGCGCATCGTGGTTCGTTTGATCGTCGGCGTGGCGACGAGCGCGGTGGCCCTGTTGGTCGCGAACGTCGTGCTGCGCCGGCTCACGATCAGCGCGGTCGCGTTTCCGGTCGTTGTACTCATCTTCACGGCCGTACGGCTGATCCTGCGCCCGGTCTTCGAGGCGACGATCGAGAAGCACACGCGGCTGCTCGGACACTTCGTCGGCTTGCTTGTTGCATTCGCCTCGCTGCTGATCACCGACCTCGTCTCGGACGGCCTGCGGATCCGCGGCCTCGTCACGTGGGCACTCGCGTCACTGATCGTCTGGCTCGGCGGCATCGCCTCCGACCTGCTCCTCGGCCGCTGGCTGGCCCGGCGGCTGACGGGGCGATCGGTCAAGCCCGCCTGAGCGAGCCCCGAACCAGAGCACCCAGTCCTCCTGCTCGTGCGTTTCGACCGCACGCTGGTCGTAGTGGGCTCGTACCCAGCCGACCGCGTCCGGCGTGGGCACGCCGCCGAGGACCGCCATGCAGGCGAGCACGGTGCCGGTACGCCCGAGCCCTCCGAAGCAACCGACCTCGACGTCCTCGCCGCGCGCCGCCCGCGCGTAGGCGGCGGAAATCTGCCCAGCGGCCGTCTCGGCGTCGACCGGCAGGCCGAAATCCGGCCAGTCGATCAGCTCGAACGGCCACGCGGGCGACCACCTGGCGTCGAGGTAGAGGCCGAACGACGGCTCCGGGCCGTCGCCGCGGGGGTCGAGCAGCCCCGTACCGCGAACTCGCGTGCCATCCGGGAACGACACGATCACGGGCCAACACTACGCCCGCGCCAAACCGGAGAGGCGTCCCGCCCGATATCCCATGCAAGGTTTTGCGCCGACGCAGGGTCTATGGGTGGTAAGCGACCTCAAGGAGACCGTCCATGAAACGTCTTGTCTTCCTGCTCGCCCTCGCAACTGCTCTGCTCGTCCCCTCCGCGGCGCTCGCCGGCGGCGGCGTCGTGCTGAAGGTCGAGCGCTCGGCGCACCTCGTCGCCGTCGCGTCGACCGCCTCGCGGGTCGCGCTCGTGCACACGAGCGCCGCAGCTCGCCTCCACGTCGGGCAGCGGATAGCACTCACGTCGACCCGCCTCGGCAACGGCACCTATCGCGCCTCACGAGTGCAAGTCGTCGGCCGCACCAGCAAGGTTCACTTCCGCGGCTTGCTGCTGGCCAAGTCGAGCGCACGCTGGAGCGTGTCGGCGGGCGGTGCGGTGATCACTGTACGACGCGGCGCCCGCGCCACGTCGTCGGCGCGTGACAGCGGACCGGTGCCCGGCGCGACCGTCGACGTGCAGGCGACCGTTGGCGCAAACGGCGACCTCGACGACGACGACGTCACCCCCGCGCCGGTCTCGACCCCCGGCGGGAGGATCGAGGGCCACCTGACCCTCGGCACCGGCACGATCACGATCACGTCCGAGCATCTGAACCTCGTGCTGAAGGTGCCTGCGGGACTCGACCTGTCCGCCTTCAAGAACGGGCTGGAGGTCGTCGCCGATTTCTCCCAGGCCGGCGACGGTTCGCTGACGCTCACCCGGCTCTCGACCGCGGCTGACGACGAGGACAGCGACGGCGATCACCACGGCGGTCGGGATGGTGGCGGTCGGGATGGTGGCGGCGGCGATTAGCCTGCGCCTCCTTCGCGTCTCGGACGAGCAACTCGGCAGCCGCCTCGCCTCGGGCGAGGCGGCTGCGTTCGACGAGCTCTACCGCCGTTATCTCAACCGGCTCGCTGCGTACGGATCCCACCTGCTGGGCGATGGCAGCGCCGGGGACGACGTAGCGCAGACGACCCTGCTCAAGGCCTACACGGTGCTGCGAGCGGGCCGTGCTCCGGAGCGCTTGCGGCCGTGGCTCTATCGCATCGCGCACAACGTGGCAGTGGACATGGTGGCGCGCCGCCACGAGTTCCCGTCGGCGGCGCTGCCCGAGGCGCCGTCGCCGCAGAGCGGGACGAGCGCCGGCGCCCTCGTCGCTGCGCTCGCCGCGCTGCCCGAGCGGCAGCGACGCGTCTACGTCCTGCGGGAGCTCCACGGGCTGCGGATCGACGAGACCGCAGCCGAGCTCGGCCTCGCTGCGCCGCAGGTCGAACAGGCGCTGTTCGCGGCCCGCAACCGGCTCGCCGAGCACCTCGTCTTCGGCGACCGCCTCGATTGCGTGACCGTGCGCCGCCTCGCCGCCGGCCCGCTCGCCGCCGACGAGCGGCGGGCGCTGAAGTCGCATCTCCGCTCGTGCCCCGACTGCCGGGCGGCCGCCGGCGTGCGCACGCGTGTCCTCTCCGTGCTTCCGGTGGTCTCGGCGACGTGGCTGCGTGGTCTCCTGACGGGGATCGGAACCGGCGGCGCGCCCGCCGCGGTCAAGCTGACTGCCGTTGCCGCCTCTGCCGGTCTGGCGGTCGGCCTGCCGGCCTCGGTCGAGCTGTCCGACCCGGGCTCGAAGCCGCTCCACCTGGTGGTCGTCCCGGCCAGGCCGACGGCGCCGCTCGCCCGCCACGCAGTCGTTCGCGCCCGCGCGCCGAGCCGCATTCATGTCGTAGTGCCGACGGCCACTCCGGCGCGGACGGTCGCAACGGTCCGGATCGACGAGCGCCACGCTACGCACCGCAGCGGCGGCGGTTCCACCGCCGGTACCGAGGACCATCGGGGCTCCGGCGAGACGACCGCTCCCGCGACCAGCGTCGGAGGGAGCGAAGGGCCGGGCGGAGGCGGGCCGACGACGACGACCGTCTCGTCGCTGCCGGCGGTGACCGTGACCTCGCCCGTGACCGTAACCTCGTCGCACGAAGGACCCGGCGATGGAACCGTCACGAGCCCGACCGCCACGAGCCCGACCGTCACGTCGAGCGACGGGCGCGACGGTGGGTCGGGCGGCCGTGACGGCGGGAGCGACGGAGGCCTGTCGGGCGGCTCGGGCGGAGGCGTCTCGGGCTCAGACGGCCACTGAGCCGACCTGCCTACGCCGCTTCGTCGAGCGCCAGCTCGTCGCTCGGGGCGACCTCCACCTCGACGGCCGGCTGCGGTGCCGGCCTGACGAGCGAGCCAGCGACCAGCACGCCGACCACCAGCACGCCCGTCAGCACGTAGAGCGCCGTCCGGAAACCGTGGTCGAGTGCGGGCGGACTCGAGACCGACAGCGCCGTGTGTCCGTCTACATAGCTGCTGGTCGAAGCGGCGGCGATCGCACTGACAGCGGCGAGCCCGATTGCGCCGCCGATCTGGCGGCTCGTGTTGATCAACCCCGAGGCGATGCCCGCGTCGGCACGTTCCACACCCTGCAGGCTCGCGATCGTGATCGGGACGAACGCCAGCCCCATCCCTGCGCCGCCGAGCACGAAGGCCGGGAAGAGGTCCCAGAAGTAGTGCCCTTCGACCGGCAGCCGTGTCAGCCAGGCGAGCGACGCCGCCGAGGCGATCAGCCCTGCGGTCAGCGAGGCGCGGATTCCGAACCGCCCGACGATCAGCTGGGCGACGTTCGACATGACGACGACCGACAGGGCGAACGCGACGAACGCAGCTCCGCTCTGCACGGCCGAGTAGTGAAGGATGTCCTGCAGGTACAGCGTCAGCAGGAAGAACTCCGAGAAGATGACCGAGCCGACGAGCGTCATCGTCACGTTCGCGGCGACGAGTGTGCGCAGGCGGAAGATGCGCAGCGGCAGCAGCGGCGCCTTCGACCGGAGCTCGATCACGATGAAGCCGGCCATCAGCACGGCCGAGGCGACGAGCAACCCGATCGTTTCCGGCGTCCCCCAGCCTTTGGTCGCAGCACGCGTCATCGCGTAGACGAGCAGCATCAGGCTCGACGTCACCGACGCGGCGCCGGCGAGGTCGAAGTGGCGATGCGACAGCTCGGCACGACTCTCCCTGAGCAGAACCGGAGCGAGGGCGATCGCGGCGATGCCGACCGGCACGTTGACGAAGAAGATCCAGGACCAGCTGAGGTACGAGGTGAGCACCCCGCCGAGCAGCACGCCCGCGGCCGCCCCGCTCCCCGACGCGGCGCCGTAGATGCCGAGCGCGACGTTGCGGTCGCGCCCTTCGCTGAAGGTCGTCATCAACAGCGAGAGCGCTGCGGGCGCGAGCAGCGCGCCGCCGAGCCCTTGCAGGCCACGGAACGTGATCAGCGAGGCCTCGGACCACGCGAGGCCACAGAGCAGCGAGCTCAGCGCGAACACCGCGAGCCCGGTCACGAAGAGCCGCCGGCGCCCGAGGAGGTCGGCGAGGCGCCCACCGAGCAACAGCGTCCCTCCGAAGAGGATCGCGTACGCCGAGATCACCCACTGCAGGTTCGCCTCGGAGAAGTGGAGATCCGACTTGATCGACGGCAGAGCGACGTTCACGATCGCCACGTCGAGGATGACCATGAACTGGGCCGTCACGATCAGCGCCAGGGCGCTCCAGCGCCGGGTTGTCTGCTGCTCGTTCGAAAGCGATTGCATTGATCTTCCCCCCAAATCGTTTACTACCTCAATCATAGCACTTCACAACCATTTGCGGCGCTACACTTCAGGGTGAACGTGTCAAGCGGCCCGCTCATTCCCCCGGGACACACCGGCCCGTCGCGGGAGTTGCTGCTGAGTACGCCCTTCCTGCTCAAACGGCTCGGTTTCCTGATCAAGGACCGCTCGTATGAGGCCCTCGCCGAGACCGGGTTGTCACCGCAGCACCACGCCGTGCTGTCGCTCCTCGACGAAGGTGCACGCGAGACGCAGGGCGGCATCGCCGACGCACTCGGCTACGACCGCAGCCAGCTGGTCGGCCTCCTTGACGAGCTCGAGGAGCGTGGTCTCGTCGAGCGGCGGCGCGATCCGCTCGACCGGCGGCGCCACCTCGTCAGCTTGACGGCTGCCGGCACGGAAGAGCTGGGTCGCCTGCGCGCGATCGCGAAGCGAGTCGAGAAGGACTTTCTCGCACCGTTGACGCCCGACGAGCGCAGGGTCCTCCACGGACTGCTGCTCGAGCTCGCCGGGCACCATGACGCTCGCTGGGCGCCCTCGAAAACCTGAGGGGTGACGGGAGACCTCGAAGAGCGTCGCGCGGCACGGAGGAGTGCGCTCCGGCGTCGCCGGCTGCTCGCGGCCGCGACCGCCGTCGCCGTCCTCGCGGTCGCGGCGGTGCTCTGCGTCCGGGTGCTCTCCTCCCAGGCTGCCGAGGCAGACGTCCCCCGGTCGACGGTTCGGCACGTGCGAAAAGCAACGGCGCCGACGCGCGTCCCGGCAAGCTCGAAGGCCACCGTGACGTTCACCTGGGGCGGCGACACCGTGCTCGGCTCGTCGTATGCGCTTCCGCCGAACGAGGCACGGCCGATGCTCGCGCACGTCGCCCCGATCTTCCGCGCGGCCGACGTCGGCTGGCTGAATCTCGAGGAGGCGCTCGCCAGCGGCACCTCGTCGAAGTGCGCGGGCTCGACGCCCGGCACCTGTTACGCGTTCGGTGGACCGCCGGCGTACGCCCGATCCCTGCCTGCGTCTGGGGTACGGATCGTCAACCTTGCGAACAACCACGCGGACGACTACGGCGCCGCCGGGCAGGCCTCGACGCTGGCCGCGCTGCGCGCAGTGCATGTCGCCTGGGACGGCAAGCCCGGCGCGATCACCTATCTGCGCGTCAACGGGCTCCGCGTCGCGTTCCTCGGCTTCGCCCCCTACAAGTGGGCCGCCCGCCTCGAGAACATCCCCGCCGCCGTCAAGCTCGTGCGCCGCGCCGCGGCCGCTGCCGACCTCGTCGTCGTCGCGATCCACGCGGGTGCCGAGGGCTCGACCGCCGTTCACGTTCCGCAGGGCAACGAGACGTTCCTCGGCGAGAACCGAGGCTCGAGCCGGGCGTTCGCCCACGCGGTGATCGGCGCCGGCGCCGACCTGGTCGTCGGCTCTGGCCCGCATGTGATTCGCGGCGTCCAGTGGTACCACGGCCGGTTGATCGCCTACTCACTCGGCAACCTCGCCGGGTGGCGGACGTTCGCGATGGGCGGGGCGCTGTCGGAGTCGGCGCTCATCACCGTCACGCTCCAGGCCGACGGCAGCGTCGCCCGCGCCCACTGGACTTCGCTGACGCTCGAGTCGCCCGGAACACCGGTCCTCGACCCGCAGGGAGCGAGCCTGAGCCACGTTGCCCGGCTCTCCCACGAGGACTTCGGCGCCTCCGCCGCCCGCTTCGCGCCGAGCGGCGCGATCCGGATCCCTACGGGCTAGGCGGCCGCACCCGAAGCTCGACGTCGGAGCTCGGATTCCCGCCCGACAGGACGAGCACGTCGAACGGCGAGGCGAACGCCACTCGTCCCTCGACGCGGATCTCAGCCCGGAGCGCGTAGATCGCGTACTCGTCGATCTCGGCCGCATACGCAATCGCGAACGGAACCGGGACCTGCCGCTCTCCGATTGCCTGAACCTGCTCGGCCAGCACACGAAGGCCGGCATCGACCAGAGCGACCCTGATCTCCGCCGCAGGCGGCAGCGCGATCCGCTCGACGTAGGTGACGGTGCCGGTGAGCTCCTGCGTCGTCAACGGTGCCGACTGTAGATGGTCGATCGGTGATTCTCGCCGGACGTAGTGTTCAGATCGTGGACGTGATCGACCGGCTGCTCGAGAGCAACGAGCACTACGCGGCAACGCTCGTCGAGCAGCATCTCGACCTGCGACCTGCACGCGCACTGGCGATCGTCACGTGCATGGACTCGCGGCTCAACGTCTTCGCCGCACTCGGGCTCGCCGACGGCGATGCGCACATCCTTCGCAACGCAGGCGGTGTCGTCACGGACGATGTGATCCGCTCGCTCGCGATCTCGCAGCGCCTGCTCGGCACCCGCGCGATCGTCCTGATCCATCACACCGACTGCGGGATGCAGAAGCTCACCGACGACGGATTCCGTGCCGAGCTCCAGGACGCTACCGGCGTCGCGCCCGAGTTCGCGATCGAGTCCTTCAAGGACGTCGACGCGAACGTCCGCCAGTCGATCCTCCGCATCGAGCGCTCACCGTTTCTGCTGCACCGCGACAACGTGCGCGGCTTCGTCTACGACGTCGACACGCACCGTCTGCGCGAGGTGGTTAAGCCCGAGCAGTGACAGGCTCGTCCGGCTCGGCCGCGTCGTCGTTCTCGTCGGCGGACGCCGACGGCTCCCCCGGCTCGGCCGCGTCGTCGTTCTCGTCGACCGTCGTCGACGGCTCCTCGAGCTCGCGGCGACGCTCTGCAGCTCTCGCATCCTTCTTCGCCTGCTTGCGCTCGCGGCGTTCCTTGAGCGCGAGTTCGCGGGCGCGCTTGATCTGAGTCTCGGGACTCCTCGAACCCATCGCTAACCCCTTCGGAGCCGCGCTCGGCGAGGCTCGACGAAGGGCACAACGGCGACGCGTACTGCGTGTGCGCCGTTCTCGACCTCGATCCGCTCGAATGTCAAGCGGGTCCCTGCACAGCGGTCGCCGAGAACGTGTCCGGGCTCGAAGCCCGATTCCTCGACCAGCAGCCGCTCGCCTTGCTCGGTCCGGATGAAGCCGTGCCGCTTGGCGGGGTTGAACCAAATCAGCGTTCCATTCATCTCAGCCTCCCCGGTTTGTCAGACGTGGCGCGGGAGCCTTCGCCCCCGCGCCCCAGCGTGCTTACGCCAGCACAACGCTCTTTGCCTCGGGACCCTTCGCCCCATCGGCCGCGTCGTACTGCACCTTCGCACCTTCGGCGAGCGACTTGTAGCCCTCGCCGGACAATGCGCTGTGATGGACGAAAACGTCCTTGCCGCCCTCGTCAGGGGTGATGAACCCGTACCCCTTGGCGTCGTTGAACCACTTGACGGTTCCAGTTGCCATAGAAAAACACCTCCTCTGCCAGCTCAAGAACGGGCAGGGAAGCGCAAAATGCGCAACCGGTACTCGCTCGATCTCCGCTCACCGTAGCAACGATCAGGCCGAGATAGAACCCGGAAGGTCGTAGAGGACGAGCTGCGTACAGCGAAAAACGGCGAGCAGCGAGGCGTCCTCGCCGCCGCCGTGGACGGTCGCGTCCCACACCTGGGTCGTGCGCCCGAGATGGAGCGCTCGCGCTTCGCAGCGCAGCGTGCCGTCCCGAACCGTGCGCAGGAAATTCGCCTTCAGCTCGAGCGTCGTGAAACCAAGCGCGCCGTCCGGCAGATGGGCGAAGCACGCGTAGCCGGTCGCGGTGTCGGCGAGCGTGACGACGCTGCCCGCGTGCAGGAACCCGTTCGGCGCCAGCAGCTCGGGCCGCACCGGGAGCTCGGCCCGCAGCACGCCCTGGCCGACCTCGCTGATCACGACGCCGAGATAGCCGGGCAGGTGGTCGTGCCCGAGGCCGTTCAGGAAGGCGACGTCACGATCTGGCCTCAAGCTCATCGTCCGCGCATCGTCTCATGCGGGCAGCCCGACGTTCGATGGAAAGCCGCTACCGTGACGGCGCGTGGCAAGGGTCGATCAGAAGCTGCTACGGCGCTGGGTTCTGGCTGCTCTTGCGCTGCCGCTCGTCGCGGGCCTGACATCGTCGGCCGGCGCGGCGCGGCAAGGGCAGGCCCAGGCCGCCCCGGCATCGCTCTCGCAGGTGCGCGCGGCGCTCGTGCAGTCGTCGTTGGGCCGACGGCGGAGCCGCGGCTCCGCCGCAGCGGCGTCCGCGACGCCCACGCCATGCGGCAAGCCGACCGGCGTGTTGTGCGCCGATATCAGCGTCCCGCTCGACCGGACAGGCGCCGTGCCCGGCACGATCTCCCTCCACGCCGAGGAACTGCCGGCCCAGGGCGTGCCGCGCGGGGTCGTGTTCCTGATCGCGGGCGGTCCGGGCCAGGGCTCTGCGCACGTCTACGGCCTGGGCGACGAGTCCGCCGTCTCGCTCTACCGCTTCCTCTTCCCCGGTTACACGCTCGTCGCCTACGACGACCGCGGCACGGGTGCATCCGGCCTTCTCGACTGCCCCGCGCTCCAGCGCGCGTCGACCGCCGACGCCGAACAGGCCGCGGCGACTGCCTGCGCCGCCCAGATCGGCCCCCAGCGGGACTTCTACAGCACGAGCGTCCACGCCGAGGACCTCGAATCCGTCCGCCAGGCGCTCGGCTTCGACAAGATCGCGCTCTTCGGCGTCTCGTACGGCACGAAGCTTGCGATGGCGTACGCGCTGGCGCACCCGGATCACGTCGAGCGGCTGCTGCTCGACTCGGTGCTGCCGCCCGAGCAGCCCGACCCGTACGAGGCGAACGTGCTCCGCGACCTGCCGGCAACGCTGTCGGCGTTCTGCTCGGACGGCGGCTGCCGCGCCGCCACCAGCGACTTCGCCGGCGACGTCGTCGCCGTCGCGAACAAGCTCGGAGCGAAACCGCTTCGCGGCAAGGTGCGCGAGGCGAACGGGCAGACGAGGACGGTCACCATCGGCGGCGTCGACCTGCTTTCGACCATCCTCGGCGCCGACCTGAGCCCAGGTCTCGCGGCCGAGCTGCCCGCCGTCGTCAAGGCTGCCCGTGGCGGCAACACGCAGCCGTTGCTTCGCCTCTCCGACCTGCAGAACGGCAGCGGGCTCGAACCGTCGATCGAGCTCAGCGACGCGCTGTACGCGGCCACTGTCTGCCACGACGGGCCGTTCCCGTGGGCACCGGACACGCCGATCGCCGCCCGGCCGGCGCTCGAGCATGCCGCGATCGCGGCCCTGCCACCAGGGTCGTTCGGGCCGTTCGGGACGTGGGCGGCCCGGTTCGGTAACGCCGATTTCTGCCTCAACTGGCCGAGCCCGGCAGGCGGAGCCACCCTCGCCGCAGGCCCGCTGCCGAACGTGCCCATGCTCGCCATCAGCGGGGGCTTCGACATGCGCACGCCGACCGAAGGCGCCGCCTCGGTCGTTGCCCGCTTCCCACAGGGAAAGCTCCTCGTCGTTCCGGGGATCGGGCACAGCACCGTCACCGCCGACTTCTCCGCGTGCGCCGCGCGGGCGGTGCACTCCTGGATGACGAACGCGCCGGTGCCCGCGACGTGCGCACGTCCCAAGGCGCTCGTCGTGCCTGTGCCTGCTCTGCCGCCGCCGGGGCCGGCGAACCCGAAGCACCGGGCGAGCCCTGCCGCGACCTTCTCGGTGGCGACGAAGACGATCCGCGAGGCCGAAGCCGCCTGGCTGATGACCGCAGGGCTCTCGGGGAGCACCGATCGCGTCCCGGCGCTGTACGGCGGCTACCTCGTCGCGACGTCGGCCCAGACCTTCAAGCTCGTTCGCTACAGCATCGCCCACGGCGTCGCGGTCAGTGGCACCGTCAAGATCACGAGCGCCGGACCGCCGGTCGTCTTCCAGGGCTCGCTCACGATCTCGGGCGCCGGCGCTGCAACGGGCGTCCTCGGCCTCCAGCACGGCGTACTACGCGGCGCTCTCGGCGGCCGCCTCTTCGGCTAGCGGAAACGAGGGCCTCGCGCGGTCGCGCAAGGCCCTCGCACATCCGTCTACGTGATCTTCGCCGAGAAGCTCCGCGAGACTTTCACGCCCTGGACCGTGACGGTCACGGTGCCGCGAATCGTCTTGCCTTTCGACGTGATCGGGAGATGCCAGATGCAGCCCGCGACCCCGTTCTTCAGCGCGTGGCCGAGCGGCGCCAGGTGCTTGGTGGCGATCGTCGCCGCGCACGTGACCGTTCCCGACTGCACCGGGCCGCCTGTATCGCTCTCGTTGATCGCGAGGCCCGCGACGAAGGACTTCCCGTGCTTCGCCGGCTTCGGCGACGTGGTGAAGGCCAGGACGCTCAGCGTCAGCTTCGTCTGCACCTTGTAGGCAAAGAAGCCGTGTCCGGCGTCCGGGGCCAGGTCGTCGTGAGCGTTCGTGAAGTCCGGGTTGCCACTGGCATCGAGCGCGATGCCGGAGTAGACATCGACGCCGAAGTTCAGCCCCTTCGTCTTCCCGAGCTCGCTTGCGCTCACCCGAATCGTCGCGCCGGTCGCGTCGTACGAATAGGTGACCGAGGCCTGCGACGGAGCCGCGACAAAATCGCTGCCGTTCCACTTGAAGAGACCGACCGAGCCAGGGTCGAGCTCGATCGCGTAGTCGGAGCCGAGTGAGTTCGGATCGCCGGTGGTCGCAACCTGGTCGGTGTCCAGGAAGAGCAACCCGATCATGTCCGGCGTGAGCGCCGGTCGGTTGCTGATATTGATCTTGAAGGTGATCAGCCCGGCGTCGTCGTTCGAGACGACGACACTCGTGATGTCCGGCGCACTGGCGTCCTCACCAGTGGAGTCGGCGAACGTGGTGCTGTTCGCCGTCGTTCGTGCCGCACCGCCGAGCGCGGCGGACGGCAGTGCTACGAGCAGTCCGCCGATTGCAGCGGTGAGCAGGATCTTCGATCTCACGTGGTAACCCCTCTCTCTACCGCGGCCGCCGGCGCACGGCCGCCTACCCGGGCGATTTGGATTCTCGCGCCAGAGGCCCGACTGTAGTCCAAGCCGCGGCTGTTTAGAACCCTCGAAAGCGTTACGAACGGCCGGGCCGGCTCGGTTGTGTTCAGAAACCCATCAGGATTGGTGTGATTCGTTCCCCCGGGTGGCCCGAGGCGTTTAGGGTCATCTTCCGCACCTCATGGACTTCGACTCGTTTGCCATCGGCTTCGACCACCGCGACCGCGCGCGGCTGCATGCGCTGTGGGAGTCCGCCCTCGACGCCGAGCAGTGGTCGGAAGGCCCCCTCACGCGCCAGTTCGAGGAGTCGTGGAGCGCGTGGAACGGCCTGCCCGCCGTCGCGACCGGCAACTGGGCGGGGGCGGCGCTCGCAGCACTCGAGTACCTCGGGGTGCGCGGCCGCACCGTCCTCTGCCCGTCCAACACCTTCATGGGCACGCCTCTCGCGATCCAGGCCGCCGGCGGCCGGGTCGAGTTCGTCGACTGCAACCGCCGCGACCTCTGCATGTCGTTCGACGACTTCGAGCGGAAGGCGCACCGGCACAAGCCCCATGCCGTGTTCCTCGTCCACATCGGGGGCCACATCGCCTTCGACGTCGAGCAGATCGCCGCGTACTGCCGTTCGGAGGGAATCGCGCTGATCGAAGACTGCGCACACGCGCACGGCGCCTCATGGAACGGGCGCTACGCCGGGAGTTGGGGAGACGCCGGCATCTGGTCGTTCGCAGCCACCAAGACGATCTCCACCGGCGAGGGCGGCATGCTCGTCTCGGCGGACGAAGGGCTGATCGATTTCGCGCAGACGTTCCGGAACTACGGCAAGCCCGACTACGAGCGTCCCGGCCTGAACTACCGCATGAACGAGTTCACCGCGGCGCTCGGCATCGTGGGCGTCGAGCGCCTCGACGAGATCACCGCCTGGAAGAACACCGTCGCACGCGAGGAGCTCGACCCGGCGCACCCCAACCGCATCGAACTGCCGCCCGGGATGATCTCCGGGCTCTACAAGTACATCGTGTTCGACGAGATCGATCGGTCGACGGGCAAGGTCTACGACGAGCCGTGCCACCGACTGCTCGGTCATGCTGTCGACCTTCCGAACACCGACTGGGTCGCCGACAACCACTGGTGCGTCCCCCTCTACTACCGCCCGGTCGCGCGCCACTCGGTCGAGGTGTCTGCGTGAGGGTGCTGGTCACAGGCGGCGCCGGCTTCATCGGCTCGCACGTCGTCGACCGGCTCATCGCCGGCGGCCACGAGCCCGTGATCTTCGATCTCGCGCAGTCGCGCTACCACGCGCCCACCGAGGTTCGCGCCGTGCACGGCGACATCGCCGACCGTGACACGTCCTGGCGCGCTGCTCGCGGCTGCGACGCGATCATCCATCTCGCCGCTGTCGCCGACGTGAACGAGGTCGTCCTCGACCCCCTCCGCGCGGACCGCATCAACGTGCACGGCACCCAGATGATCCTCGAGGCGGCGCGTCATGCCGAGATCGGCCGCGTCATCTACGGCAGCACCGTCTGGGTCTACGGCAATGCCCCCGCGAAGGGCTTGATCGACGAGGAGACGCCGCTCGCGCTGCCGGCGCATCTCTACACGGCGACCAAGCTCGCCGGCGAGATGTACTGCCGCTCGTACACGCACCTCTTCGGCCTCGAGCACACGATCCTCCGGTTCGGGATCCCGTACGGCCCACGGGCCCGGCTCGCCGCCGTCGTGCCGGCCTTCGTCGACCGGGCACAGAACGCGAAGGCTTTGACGATCGCCGGCGACGGTCGGCAGACCCGACAGTTCGTCTACGTCGAGGATCTCGCCGAGGGCGTCGTGGCCGGCCTCCAGCCGGCCGGGGCGAATCGCATCTACAACCTGGTCGGCGACGAAGAGACGAGCGTGCGCCAGATCGCCGACACGGTGCGCGAGCTCGTCGCGGATGTGCCGCTCGTCCACGGCCCGGAGCGCCCGGCCGATGTTCACATCGCGCGGATCTCCGGCGAGCGGGCGGCGAGCGAGCTCGGCTGGCGGCCCCCCACGGCGTTCGGAGAGGGCGTCGCCCGCTATCTCCGCTGGTTGAGCGAGACGAAGGGCTCGCCGGTCTGGGAGATCGCTGCGAGCAGCGACGGCAGCGCCGCCGCCGTGTTGCGCCAGGAGCCTGCCGAGCTGTAGTGGTCGGCGTCGTGCAGGAGCACGACGTCGCCGGCCCGGATGTCGCGCGTCGCGCGTGCCGCAATCGCGGCCGGCGTCGCGCCGCGTTCCCAGTCTCGACCCCACCGCGACCAGAGGAACGGCGACCACCCGAGCCGCCGGACGAGACGCAGAGCCGGGATGCTGAAGATGCCGTACGGCGGCCGGTACAGCTCGGGTTGCCGCCCCGTGGCGTCGGCGATCGCGGCAGCGGCGCGGGCGAAGTCGAGGCGCAGCGCCGCCGGGGTGCGCTGAAGGAGCAGCACGTGCCGGTAGCCGTGGACGCCGATCTCGTGGCCCGCCGCCGCGATCTCGGCCGCCATGGACGGCAGCCGTTCGACCTGCTCGCCAACCAGGAAGAACGTCGCTGTCGCTCCTGCCCGCTCGAGCTCGCGGAGCACGGCCGGTGTCCCCTCGGCGTGCGGGCCGTCGTCGAACGTGAGTGCGACTCCGTGCTGCGCGCGGAGGCGCGTGGGCACCCCGATCAGCCGTGCGACTCCGGGCACCACCGGCGCCGCCGCAGGGGCACACCAGGCGGCCAGCGCGGCGAGCGCGACGCGCTCAGCGCGCATCGGCGGCAGTCAGGACGAACGATGCGGCGGATGGCAGTGTGTCCAGACCTGCCGTCGCCGTGCGACCGCCGGCGAGAGCGCGCACCAACGCCTGCCGGAGCTCGCCATGCGTCGCGGCGACCTCGGCCAGGCCGAACCGGCGGAACGCCTCGTTGTGCTTGCGGATGTGCCCCCGCCCCCAGCCGAACGAGATCACCGGGCAGCCGCGGAGGATCGCCTCGAGCACGGTCAGCCCGCCGGTCGAGTGGACGAGCACGTCGCCGGCGGCGAGCCAGTCCGCCATCTGCTCGGTGAACCCCTCGACGCGCACACGCGGGTTGGTGGCGAAGCGGCGCGTGATCGAGGCACGCAGCGGCTCGTTACGTCCGGTCAGACAGACGATGGTCGCTCCGTCGACGGTGAGTGACTCGGCAACGGCTCCCTCGATGTCACCCACACCCCAGCCGCCGCCGGAGACGAGCACGATGGTCGCCTCCAGGTCGAGGTCGAGCTCGCGTCGAGCGTCGGCCCGCGAGCGTGGCTGGTAGAACGCCGGGTCCGTGAGCCCGGTCACGGTGTGCACGTCGGCGCCGTACCCGGCGATCTCCCGCACCTCGGCAATCACCTCCGGCTGCGTCACCAGATACGCGTCGGCACCGGGGCAGGCCCAGTAATCCATCGCCGCGACGTCGGTGATCCCCGACAGGAACGGCACGCCGAGCCGGCCCGAACGGCGGAGACGAGCGAGCACCTCGGACGCCTGCGGGAACACCGACACGACCACGTCGGCGCGCGAGCGCTCGACGAGCGCCAGCAAGCCCGGCGCCCCCAGCCGGGCGAGGAGCGCCTGCGCGAGCGAGCGGGCGGCCCTCGGCCCTGTAACCGCCCAGAAGGCGAAGTCCCAGAACCAACGCAGGCGGTAGAACATCACCCGCGGCGCCGCTTCGCTGAGTGCAGCGACGATGCGGCCCATCACCCGCAGGGAATCCTCGACGACCACGATGGTTCCCGGGCGCTCCGACCGGAGTTGCTCGGCGAGCCAGAGGGCAGGGCGGTCGTGCCCCTCGCCCACGCTCGCGGTGAGGATGAGGACCCGGACCGGCACGCGGCGCAACGCTACCCGAGCGATCCTGAGAAGCTCGCAGCAGCGTGCTGCTGATCCTGCTCGTCCTCTCGATCGCCGCTGTCGACTCGCTCAACCCGTCGACGCTGCTGCCCGCGCTCCTCTACGCCGTCGGCCGCAACGGTCTCCGTGACGTCGCCGCATTCACCGCCGGGGTCTTCGCCGTCTCGACAGCGGGTGGCCTGATCCTCGTCTTCGGACCGGGACGCGCCTTGCTGCACTTCGTCTCGCAGCCGCGTCCACACCTGCTGCACGTGCTCGAGGTTGCGGCCGGAGTCGCGTTGCTCGCCGCCTCCGCGTTCCTCTGGCGCACCCGCGCGAAGGTCGGGAACCGACTGGCCGACCAGCGGCCCCGGACCGGAGGTTCGGCTCTGCTGGTCGGCGCCGGAATCATGGCCACCGAGCTGCCGACCGCGATCCCGTACTTCGGCGCGCTCATCGCGGTCAGCGAGGGCGCGCACAGCGCGCTTGCCGACGTCGCGCTCGTCCTCGCCTACAACCTGGTCTTCGTCGCCCCGCTGCTCGCCCTCGTTGCGCTCCTCGCGCTGGCCGGCGACCGAGGGACCCTCGTGGCGCAGCGGCTGCGCGTGCACCTGGTGCGACATGCGCCGATCGCACTGCCCGCCCTCGTCGCGCTGCTCGGCCTTGCCCTGCTCGCTGTCGGGCTCGCCGGCCTGCTCAGGAGCTAGCGCTAGACCCGCTTGCCGCGGGCGAGGATCGGCCAGACCGTCTCGACCCGCTCGCCGCGAACCCCGACCAGCTCGTCGGCAAGGTTGACGACCGTGCAGGCGTGGGTCGGCACGAAGCGGATCCTCTCTCCCAGCGTCACCGTCGCACCGGGCGCGACCACCGCCATCCCGTGCTCCTCGCTCAGGCGGTCGAGCACGATCTCGCGATCGAGCGCCCGCGCAAAGCCTTCCGCGCCACGCTCGCTCGTGAAGGTCTTCGAGCCGCCGTCGACCGTGGCACCGCCCGGCTGCCGTGTGCTGACGACCGAGCAGAGCACCGTCAACGCCAGGTCGTCCTCGCGCGCCGAACCGGCCCCGAGCTGCATCAGGTCGTTGAACACGTACGTCCCCGCACGCAGCTCGGTCACGCCGTCGGTCACCGCCACACCGCGACCGGTGACCGAGCCGCCCGCCGCGACCTCTCGGATCACGTGTCCGCGGTCTCGCAGCTGCTCGGCGACGTCGACGAGTCGCGCCCCCTCGTCTCGACCTGCCTGGTCCGGCGTCAGATCGCCGACCCCGGCGTAGCCCAGCTGGCGATGAGTCGTCACCCCGGCGAGCTCGACACCGCCGAGCCGCTCGACCTCGGCGCAGAGCTGCGAAAGCTCCGCCATGGCGTCAGCGGCGAGGCCGCCGCGATGCAGCCCCGTATCCACGTCGACGTAGACGTCGAGCCTCGCGCCGGCAGCTCGTGCGGCCGCCGAGATTCCTGCGAGAGCCTCGAAGCTGTCGACGTTGACGCCGATCCGCGCGCCTTCGGCGAGCGCCGCCAGGCGTCGCCACTTCTCGTCGCCGAAGATCGGATAGGCGACGACGACGTCGGTGCAGCCGGCCGCGACGAACACCTCGGCCTCGGCGACCTTGGCGCACACGATCCCACACGCACCGGCGGCCAGCTGCCTGTGGGCGATCTCGGGCACCTTGTGGGTCTTCACGTGCACGCGGAAGCGGACGCCCGCGTCGTCCGCCAGCTGCTGCCACCGCGCGATGTTGCGCTCCATGCGATCGAGGTCGACGACCAGTGCAGGGGTGTCGAGCTGCGACACGTCGGTCATGGGCCAGACTGTAGGCCGTGTGATGGAGATCGGCGTCTACACCTTTGCGGAGCTCGGCGACGCCGGCCCGGTGGCACGTATGAGGGAGCTCCTCGAGGAGGCGACGCTGGCCGAGCAGGTCGGCCTCGACGTCTTCGGGGTCGGCGAGCATCATCGGCCCGACTTCGTCGTTTCGGCACCAGCGGTCGCGCTCGCCGCCGTTGCCGCGCTGACGAGCCGGATCCGGCTGACGAGCGCGGTCAGCGTGCTCAGCTCGGACGACCCGGTCCGAGTCTTCGAGGAGTTCGCCAGCCTCGACCTGATCTCGAACGGCCGCGCAGAGATCATGGCAGGGCGAGGCTCCTTCATCGAGTCGTTCCCGCTGTTCGGCTACGACCTGGACGACTACGACGCTCTGTTCGCCGAGAAGCTGGAGCTGTTGCTCGCACTTCGCTCGGCCGAGCGCGTCACCTGGTCGGGCCGCCACCGCGCGCCACTCCCGGGCCTCGGCGTGTACCCGCGGCCCGCGCAGGAGCCGCTCCCTGTCTGGGTGGCCGTCGGCGGCTCGCCCGAGTCGGCAGCCCGTGCGGGCACGCTCGGGCTGCCGATGGCGCTCGCGATCATCGGTGGCCGGCCCGAACGCTTCGTGCCGTTCGCCGAGCTGCACCGGCGCGCCGCGGTCGAAGCAGGCCATGAGCCGCAGCCGCAGCTCAGCATCAACTCGCACGGCTACGTGGCCGAGACCTCGCAGGGGGCGGGCGACGAGTTCTTCCCGCCCTACGCAGCGATGATGAACCGGATCGGGAAGGAGCGCGGCTGGACGGGGCTCACGCGGCAGGACTTCAACGCACTGCGCACGAAGCGAGGCGCGCTCGTCGTCGGCAGCCCCGACGAGGTCGTCGAGAAGATCCTCTTCCAGCACGAGCTGTTCGGGCACCAGCGGTTCATGGCGCAGATGAGCGTCGGCTCGCTGCCCCACGCGCAGGTGCTGCGGTCGATCGAGCTGTTCGGCACCGAGGTCGCACCGGCGGTTCGGACCGAGGTCGCCCGGAGGGCTGCCTGATGGACGAGCTGACGCTGCTCGACTGGAAGCGCCGGATCTTCGAGCTCTACGCCGAGATTCGCAGCGATCGCTCTCCGCTGCACGCCTGGGAGCGTTGGCGCGCGGTTCGCGACGAGCTTTTCCGCTCGCACGTCCAGTCGCCGATTCCAGCCGAGAGCCGACACGACTTCCCGGGCCTGCCGCTCTACCCCTACGACCCGGCGCTACGGGTGTCGGCGACGGTCGAGCCGGCGGCGCGCGAGCTGCGCGAGATCGCGACGTCGGGCGAACAGCCGTACTCGTTCACGCGGTTCGCCCGGGCCAGGTTCGAGCTCGGTGGCCCGCAGACGCTCGACCTCTACTGGCTCGAGGGCTACGGCGGCGGAGTGTTCCTCTCGTTCGCCGACGCCACCAGCGGCACCGAGACCTACGGCGCCTGCCGTTACCTGCTCGACACCGTCAAGGGAGCCGACCTCGGCGAGACGAATGGCCGTCTCGTGCTGGATTTCAACTTCTCCTACAACCCGTCGTGCGCCTACGACCCGCGCTGGGTCTGCCCGTTGGCGCCTCCCGGCAACCGCCTCGTTGTGGCCGTGCGGGGCGGTGAGCGGGTCGCTGACGCGTCTGCGACAATCGCCTCGTGACCGCCCTCTACCGCAAGTACCGTCCCCAGACCTTTGCGGAGGTCGTCGGTCAGGAAGCGGTCGTGCGGACGCTCACGAACGCGATCGAGCAGGGCAAGGTGCGGCAGGCGTACCTCTTCGCCGGCCCGCGCGGCACCGGCAAGACATCCCTGGCTCGGATCCTCGCCAAGTCGGTGAACTGCCAGCACGGGCCGACGGCGACACCCGACAACACCTGCCATTCGTGCGTGGCGATCACGAACGGTTCCTCGCTCGACGTGATCGAGATGGACGCAGCGTCGCAACGTGGGATCGACGACATCCGCGAGATCCGGGAACGCGTGGTGCTGCAGCCGGTGGAAGGCCGCTCGAAGGTCTACATCCTCGACGAGGCGCATCAGCTGACGGACGCCGCGTGGAACGCGCTGCTGAAGCTGATCGAAGAGCCGCCGCCACACCTGCTCTTCATCTTCTGCACGACCGAGCTGCAGAAGGTGCTGCCGACGGTGCGTTCGCGCTGCCAGACGTTCGTCTTCCAGCGGCCGCGCCTGCCCGAGCTGATCAGCAAGCTGCGGCTGATCGCCGACGGCGAGGGGATCGACGTGCCCGACTCGGCGCTCGGACTGATCGCGCGCGGAGGCCGGGGCGCCTACCGTGATGCGGAATCGACGCTCGACCAGCTCGCCTCCGCGACCGGGGGCGCGATCACGCTGCAGGACGTGCTGCAGCTGCTCGGGGCGGTCGAGGACGAAGTGCTCTTCCGGCTGTGCGACCAGATCGTCGACGGCGACACCGCCGGCGCGCTCGTCTTCCTGGAGGAGCTGTCCGAGCGCGGCCAGGATCTCGGCAGGCTGGTCACCGACCTGCTCGAGCACCTGCGGCATCTGCTGCTCGTCCAGCACATGAACGAGGTCCCGGACTCGCTGCCGGTCACGGACGAGGCGAAGGAGCGACTCCGCGAGCAGGCGAACCAGCTGCCGGCTGCGACCGTGATCCGCCTGATCGACCTGCTCGCGGTTGCGGTCGACGACATGCGCCAGGGAGGCGATCCGCGGCTGCCGCTGGAGCTCGCGCTCGTCAAGGTGACGCGGCCGGCGTCCGACCTCTCGCGCGAGTCGCTGGCGTTCCGGCTCGAGCGGCTGGAGCAAGGGGCTCCGGTTCGGACCGAGCCTCTCGCCACCGACTCGCCGGTGGAACCGGCTGCGAGCGCTACCGCAGCCGCTACCCCACCCCCGGCACCGATCGCGGTCGAGCTCGAGCAACTCCAGGAAGCCTGGCGCCGCTCGATCCTCCCGGCAGTCGAGCAGCGGTCGATCCCGATCGGCAAGACCCTCGGCGAAGCGCATCCGGCGGCTCTCGACGGCGACACGCTGACACTCGAGTTTCCGCAGACGGCGTCGTTCCACCTCTCGCTCGCCGAGGATCCGAAGAACGCCGCACTGCTTCGCGACGCGCTCTACGAGGTGACGGGGCGCAAGCTGGCGGTTACGTTCGAGCTCGGCGACCCTTCCCAGGCCGAACCGGTCGACGACACCCCGGTGAGCGAGGAGGACGTGCTCGAACTGATGAAGAGCACCTTCGATGCAAGGGAGCTGGACCCATGAGCTCGCTCACGCCCCTGGACAGCCTTTCGCGGAGCCCAGCTCCGCCGGGCGCGAGCGGAAGGAGGCCACGGACGTGAGTTTCGATATGGAAGCGTTGATGAAGCAGGCCCAGGAGATGCAGGCGCAGATGGAACAGCTGCAGGAGGAGGCGGCGAAGGAGACCGCCGAGGCCTCGGCCGGCGGCGGGATGGTCACGGTCGTCGCGAGCGCGAGCGGTGAGCTCAAGGAGCTTCGCATCGATCCGAAGGCGATCGACCCGAACGATCCGGAGCTGCTCGCAGACCTGGTGATGGCGGCGGCCAACGAAGCGCTGAGGGCCGCGCACGCCAAGGTCGAGGCGAAGATGAAGGGCATGCTGCCGCCGGATCTCGGCGGCCTGCTACCCGGGCTCTAGCCCTAGCCCAAAATCTAGTAGCCGCCGCCCTTGCCGCAGGCGGTGAGCAGGAGCGGCAGGGCTGCCAGGAGCAGCAGGAGCAGTGTCAGTCGGAACGTGGTCATGCCCATCAGTACGAGCGATCGGTCGTGACGGATTGTCCGAGCCAGCCGGGGCCGCTGGGCACAATGGGCGGCGTGTTCAGCCCCTCGGTCGAGAACCTCGTCGCGCAGCTGAGCCGCCTGCCGGGCGTCGGCTCGCGGACGGCGCAGCGGCTCGCCTTTCATATTCTGCAGCGGCCGAAGGACGAAGCGCTCGCGCTCGCGGCCGCGCTCACGGAGGTGAAGGAGCGGGTGCGCTTCTGCCGCGAGTGCGGCAACCTGACCGAGGACGAGGTCTGCGCGATCTGCAGCGACGCCCGCCGCGACCACACCGTCATCTGCGTCGTCGAGCAACCCGTCGACGTCGTCTCGCTCGAGCGCACCGCCGAGTTCCGAGGCCTCTACCACGTGCTCGGCGGGGCGCTTTCGCCGCTCGACGGCGTCGATCCCGGCGACCTACGCATCGACGAGCTGCTGCAGCGCGTGTCCGCGAACGGCGTCCAGGAGGTCGTGCTCGCGACGAACCCGAACATGACCGGCGAGGCAACCGCCGCATTCCTCGCCGACCGGCTACGAGGCCGCGTCCGGGTTACCCGGCTCGCGAGCGGTCTTCCGGTTGGCGGCGACCTCGAGTACGCCGACGAGGTCACTCTCGGGCGGGCTCTCCTGGGTCGCCGCGAGATGTGAGCCGACCACGAGCGAGAGGAACCGCTCGGTCCGGTAGGCGATCCAGAAGCACACCGCGGCCGCCGGCAGCTCCGCGAAGAACGCGAGGAACAGCGCCGTCCGCAGCTCGTCCCGGTCGCTCGACTGGATCACGTCGAACCAGGCGTCGGTGACGAGCAGCGTTCCGGTCGCGCCGGCGACGACGCCCACCCACAGCGAGCGGCGCCAGGCGGCGAAGGCGGTCAGCAGGAACAGCACGGTGAGCGCAGCGTCGAAGCCGGACCAGGCGATGTCCCAGCGCGGCGACTCATGGGTCGGCCGGAGCGTGCCCGCAAGCCAGATCGTCCACGGCAGCAGGGCGATCCCGGCGGCGGCGAAGAGAAGGATGACCCACTCGCGGAACGTCGAAGGACGGCGTTTCATGCTGCCTACACTGTCTCAGAGATGACCCTGCTGGAGTTCGAAGCGGTACCGGCAGTCACCGACGCCGTGCGGACGCCGGGGCTCGTGGTGATGAAGTTCGGGGGGACGTCCGTCGGCGACACCGCCAAGCTGAAGCGCGTCGCCGAGCGGCTCGTCGCCGCGCGCGAATCGGGCTCGCTGGTGGTCGGCGTGCTGTCGGCGATGGGCTCGACGACCGACGAGCTGATCCGCCTCGCCCACGAGGTCTCACCCCGGCCGAATCCCCGCGAGTACGACATGCTCGTCTCGACGGGCGAGCGGATCTCGAACGCGCTCTGCGCGATGGCGATCCACGACCTGGGCCACCAGGCGGTCTCGCTGACCGGGTCCCAGGCCGGGATCGTCACCGACGGCAGCCACACCAAGGCGAAGATCGTCGAGGTTCGCGCACGACGAATCCTCGAGGCGCTCGAGCAGGACCGGATCGTCCTCGTCGCCGGCTTCCAGGGCGTGTCGACGTCGACGCACGACGTGACGACGCTCGGGCGCGGCGGCTCCGACACGACCGCCGTCGCGCTGGCTGCCGCCCTCGGCGCAGACGCGTGCGAGATCTTCACCGACGTCGACGGGGTCTTCACTGCCGATCCGCGCCTCGTTGCGGAGGCACTGATGTTGCCGTCGCTCACGTATGAGGAGATGCTCGAGATGAGCGCCTCGGGCGCGAAGGTGATGGCGCTCCGGTCGATCGAGGTCGCCCGCAGCTACGGTGTGAAGCTCCGCGTGCGCCCGACATTCGGCCAGGGCGACGGCACGTGGATCGGCGAGGAGGACGAGATAGTGCTCGAGAAGGCGATCGTCTCCGGCGTCACGCACGACACCTCCGAGGCGAAGATCGTGCTGTCCGGCGTGCCCGACCGCCCCGGCGTCGCAGCCCGTATCTTCAGGAGCCTCGCGGAGGCCGGCGTCAACGTCGACATGATCGTCCAGAACGTCTCCGAGCACGGCACGACGAACATCACCTTCACGACCCCGAAAGCCGACGTCGCCACCGCCGACCCGATCCTCGATGCCGTCAGTGCGGAGGTCGGCGCCACCCGCGTCGAACGAGATCCCGAGATCGCGAAGATCTCGCTGATCGGCGCAGGCATGAAGAGCCACCCCGGGGTCGCCGCCGAGATGTTCGACGCACTCGCCGAGGCCGGGATCAATATCGAGATGATCTCGACGTCGTCGATCCGCATCTCCTGCGTCGTCCGCGCGCACGAGGTCGAGCGCGCGGTGCGCGCAGTCCACGCACGCTTCCTCAGCTACGCAGAGGAGCGGGTCGGTGCCTAGCTTCGGCGTCGTCGGCGCCACCGGGGCCGTCGGCGCGGTGACGCTCGACGTGCTACGGCAGCGTGGACACGACGAGGTGCGCGTCTTCGCGTCGGCGCGCTCGGCCGGCACGCGACTCGGCTCGCTGACGGTCGAGGAGGCGACGCCCGAGGTGCTCGGGCGCGGCGACGTCGACATCTTCCTCTTCTCGGTCGGCACGTCTGCGTCGCGCGAACTGGTGCCACATGCCGTTCGCGGTGGCGCAACCGCGATCGACAAGTCGGCGGCCTACCGGCTCGAGCCGGGCGTCCCACTCGTCGTGCCCGAGGTGAACGCCGAGCGCGCGTTCGACCATCGCGGCATCCTCGCGAACCCGAACTGCTGCGCGATCCCGCTCACCTGTGTGCTGAAACCACTGCACGACCAGGCAGGGCTCGTGCGGGTGCGGGTCGCGACCTACCAGTCCGTCTCGGGCGCCGGAGCGCAGTCGATGGAAAGGCTCCGCAACGAGCCGCAGGCCGAGCACGACCTGCGGATGGACTGGGACTTCGACGGCGACGAGTTCGACGAGGAGACGAAGCTTCGCGACGAGACACGCAAGATCCTGGAGCTTCCGGAGCTGCCGATCCAGGCCACGTGCGTGCGGGTTCCGGTGCTGGTCGGGCACGCCGAAGCGATCTGGATCGAGCTCGAGGACGACCTGCCGCCCGAGCGCGCGCGCGAGCTGCTCGCCGCCGCTCCGTCCGTTCGGCTCGACGAGTTTCCGACGCCGGGCAGGGCAACCGGGGGCGACGACGTGCTCGTGGGCCGCATCCGTCGCGACCCGACCGTCCAGCGAGGGCTGGCGCTCTTCCTCGCCAGCGACAACCTGCGCAAGGGCGCAGCGCTGAACGCAATCCAGATCGCCGAGCTCGTCCTCGCCCGCGAGCGCGCAGCCGCCTGACGAACCGTGGATCGCGCACGACTCCGCCGGCTCCAGGAGCCGCTGAAAGCGCACTATCGTGAGGAGCCCGAGGCTGCGGTCGTCACCCTGAGCGCAACCGGGACACTCGGCGACGGCGTCAGCTGCTCGGTCGAGACCGGTCGGGCGCTGGCCGTCGCAGGTCTCCATCCGGCGAGCGGCGGCGATGGATCGCTGCTTTGCTCCGGCGACATGCTGCTCGAGGCACTCGCCGCGTGCGCGGGAGTCACGCTTCGCGCGGTCTCGACCTCGCTCGGGATCCCCGTCACCCAGGGCGCCGTCCACGTGGAGGGCGATCTCGACTTCCGCGGCACACTCGCCGTCGACAAGCAGGCACCGGTCGGCTTCACCTCGATCCGGGTCAGGTTCGAGCTCGAGAGCGACGCAGACGCCGAGCAGCTCGCGACACTGCTTCGTCTGACCGAACGGTACTGCGTCGTGTATCAGACGCTCGTGGCCTCGCCGACGGTGTCGATCTCATGGACGTGACGGCCGGGGCCGCCCTCACGTGCCCGCAGTGCGCCCAGGAGAACCCGCCGCTCGCTCGCTTCTGCCTGGCCTGCGGCACCCGCCTCGCCGACGCCGCCGCCCCGACCGACGAACGCCGGATCGTGACGATCATCTTCGTCGATCTCGTCGGCTTCACCGCTCGCGCCGAGCAGCTCGATCCCGAGGACGTTCGTGGGCTGCTGGCGCCGTACCACGAGCGGGTCCGACACGAGATCGAGTCGTTCGGCGGGGTGGTCGAGAAGTTCATCGGCGACGCGGTGATGGGGGTGTTCGGCGCACCGCTCGCCTACGGCGACGACGCGGAGCGTGCCGTGCGCTCCGCACTCGTGGTCCGCGACGTCGCTGTCGAGCTGCCTGGCGACCTGCAGATCCGGATCGCAGTCAACACAGGCGAGGCGGTCGTGTCCCTGGGCGCCCGGCCGGAACTCGGCGAGTCCATGGTCGCGGGCGACGTGGTGAACACCGCTTCGCGCTTGCAAGCGGCGGCGCCGGTCAACGGTGTCGTCGTCGGCGAAGAGACCTACCTGACGACGCGCGGGAGTATCGAGTACCTCCCGACCGAGCCGGTGATCGCCAAGGGCAAGGAACGCCCCGTGCCCGCGTGGATCGCCAGTCGCGCGATCACAGTCGCGGGCGAGCGGCCGCTGTCGGAACAAGCGATCGTCGGCCGCACGTCCGAGCTCGCGATCCTGACCACGCTCTGGGCCAGGGCGGCCGTCGACCGGCTCCCCCACCTCGTCTCCGTCTTCGGGCCCGCCGGCGTCGGCAAGTCGACCCTCGCAGCCGAGTTCGCCCGCGTGGTCGCCGACAGCGGCGCGCGTCTCGTCTTCGGCCGCTCCCTCCCGTACCGGGAATCGGGCACCTACGGTCCGCTGGCCGCGCACGTGAAGAGACTGAGCGGCGTGTTCGAGAGCGACCCGGCCTCGGTCGTCGCAGACAAGCTTCGCGCACGAACCGCAACACTGCTCGCCGGCACGGCCGCTGACCCTGATGCGGTCGCGGGGCATCTCGGCCTGATCGTCGGCATCGAGACAGCCAGCGAGGCTGCGGACCGTGACGCGCTCTTCCACTCGGTGCGCGAGTTCGTCGAAGCGCTGGCGCGCGAGCAACCGACGATCCTCGTCTTCGAGGACGTGCACTGGGCCGACGCGAACATGCTCGACCTCGTGCACGCTCTCGCGATCGGCGTCCGCGGGCTGCCGGTCCTCTTCGTGACCCTGGCCCGGCCCGAGCTGCTCGACCAGCGTGGCTACTGGGGGGCCGGACTCCCCGGCTACACGTCGATCACGCTGGGGCCGCTCGACGACGCAGACGCGCGCCAGTTGGCCGCCCGGCTGCTCTCGAACGGCGGTCACGTCGACGAGGTGATCCGCGTCGCCGAGGGAAACCCGCTCTTCATCGAACAGCTCGCCGCCAGCGTCGGCGAGCTCGCGCCGGGCAAGCTGCCGACCAACATCCGGGAGATCGTCGCAGCCCGCCTCGACGCCCTGCCTGCTGCCGAGCGGGCGCTGGTGCTGGACGCGGCCGTCGTCGGCAAGCTGTTCTGGGTCGACGCGCTGCGCGCGATGGGCGCCGACGGCTCCGACGTGACGGGACTGCTCGAGGCGCTGGAGCGGCGTGACCTGATTCGCAGAGAGCCGTCGTCGATCATCGAAGGCCAGCAACAGCTCGCGTTCACGCACTCGCTGATCCGGGATGTCGCCTACGACCTGCTGCCGCGCGCCGATCGCGCCCGTCGTCACGCACTGGTGGCCGAATTCTTCGGCAGCCACATCGGCTCGTCCGGCGAGGCGATCGGTGCGCTCGCACGGCACTGGCGGGACGCCGGCGACTACGAGCGTGCGGTGGAGCACCTGACGCGGGCGGCGGAGATCGCCGAGCGCGGCTGGGCGAAGGACCACGCGGCGCGGCTCTACCGGCAGGCGTTCGAGCTCGTGCCGGAGAGCGAGACGGAACAGCGGAATGCGCTACGACGCAGGCTCGCCCTCGCGAGCTCGGCCTCGTTCCACGTGGCTGACGTCAGACCGGGGGAAAGTCCGCGGGCGTGACGTCGCCGACGATCTCGTCGAGCGAGTCGATCTTGTGCTGTCCCAGCCTGCTCGAATGCGCCCGCACGAGCTCCTCGGTCGGAGCCGCGTAGATGCAAAACGTCCGCACCAGCCCGGTGTCGTCGACGACGACATGGCTGTGCTCCCATGTGACGTCCGGGAACTCCCCCTCGACGATCTCCCGCGAGCGCCGGCCGACCACGGGCATGTCGGACTCGCCCACGTCGAAGCTCCGAACGATCATGTACCTCGGCATGCGCGGGATCATAACGTCGCGGCGCCGGCTGTGTCAGCTAGGGCCGCGGCGCCGGCACCGCCTCGGGCACGCCGAACGCCTCCTTGACGACGCGCAACACCGTCTCTCGCTTGCCTTCGGCGACCGGCTGGAGCCCGCCGAGATCGAGGCGCGAGAGACCGACGCGGCCGGCAGCGCGCAGGACGACGAATCCGAGGTCCGCGAGAAACGTCTGCGGGAAGACCGTCTTGTGCACCTGGAAGCGCTCGTACACCGATTCCCCCTCGGCATATCGGAACGAGAACGCCTCGAGCGCGCGTGCACCGCGATCGCGCGCCTCTCCGATCGCCGCCAGGAAGAGCGACTGCAGCACCCAGGGGCTCGACTCGTCGACGAGATAGGCGCAGGTGATCAGGATCGCGTCGTCGGACGGCGGCCCGGCTGGTACCTCGTGCGCGCGAGGGAACGCGGCCGCCGGTCCGTACTGCATCGAGCCGAGCACTTTGCCGTGAGCGTCGTAGTACACCGTGCCGAACGCGCCGAAGTCGAGCTCGACCTTCTCCATCCAGCGGTCCTTGTCGACGGTGCGCCGACCGCGCGACTGCCACCAGATGCAGTTGTGACAAACGCTCGGCGCTGTCTCGAGCGTCAGCTTCGTCAGCCCGGCGAGGCGCGGCGGCATTACCTGGTCACGCTATCTCTGCACGTCGTCGACGACGACATGCACCGCGTCAGGCCTGGCGTCGGCCATCTGGGCGAGGTAGTCCGCGACCCGGCGCTGGACCTCGGCCGCGACGGTCGGGATGTTCGCGCCGTAGTCGACGACGACATGCACTTCCACGTCCGAGCCGGTCATCTTCGCGCCGCGACGCTGCTTCGTATGCACGCCCCGAACCTCGGCAGCGGCGTCGACTGCGTAGCGCGCGAGCACATCCTGCGAGATCTGGCTGTGCCCGTCAGGCATTCCCGCATCGTAGAACGAGCTCGGTCGCCTCGGGCCGGGCAGCGAAGCGAAACGGCACGAATGTCGTACCGAGCCCCGGCGAGACGTGCATCACCGTCCGGCCCCGCCGATAGATCCCAGCCGAATGGCGGGCGCTCGGATGCGCGAGCAGCAGCCGGCCGAATCCGTACGGGAGCGTGATCTGGCCGGCGTGGAGATGACCCGCGAGAATCAGGTTCCAACGCCCGGACGGGACGCGGTCGAGTGCGTTCGGGAAGTGGCAGAGCAAGATCCGCAGCGCAGCGGCCGGATCGCCGAAGCCGCTCGGACGCTTGTCGAGCCACGAGCGCGGATCGACCCCCGCGAGCTCGACGGTCCTACCGTCCAGCTCGCGTTCGACCGACGTGTCGCTGAGCAGCGTCCCGTGCGCGAGTCGCCCGAGTGAGACCGGTCGCGAGAACGGATCGCGCGACAGCGCGAGATCGTGGTTGCCGAGCACGACGTACGGATGGCCGAGCCGCTCGAGCAGCGCGAGCAGGAGCGGCTCGCCACGCGGGCGCGACAGCAGGTCGCCAGTGATGCAGATCAGCTCGGGGCGGCGCCCCTCGACCCAGGCGACGGCACGCTCGACGGCGCGCACGCCACGCGACGGGACGCCGAGATGGAAGTCCGACAGATGCGCGATCCGCAGTCCGTCGAGCTCGGGCGGCAAATCGTCGACAGCCACTTCGAGCACACGCAGCCGGACCCAACCTGCCTCGAACCAGCCGTACGTGGCGAGCAGGGCCGCGAGAGCGAGGACGACCGCTCCGAAAGCCTGTGCCGTACTCAGATCTGGAGCTTCTCGATCACCGGAGCGACCGAGACGACGTGCCGCTTGAACTTGAGCTCGGACTCCTCGAGACCGGCGGCCACGCCGACGAGCTGGGACAGGTGGAGGATCGGCATCCCGTAGTCACGGCCCGTCGTGGCCTTCAGCTTCGACTGCCAGGCGTCCAGCGACAGGTGGCAGAGCGGGCACGGCGTCACGATCACGTCGGCGCCGGCCTCCATCGCCTGCTCGATCGGCTGGATCAGCTCGCCGAGCGCCGTCTCCTCGCGCGCCTGGATGATCGGGAAGCCACAGCACTTGATCTTGGCCGGATAGTCGATCGCCTCGCCGCCGCAGGCTTCGATGATGCGCTCGAGCGACCATGGGCGATCGGGATCCTCGAAGCCGTTGATCTTCGACGGGCGAAGGATCTGGCAGCCGTAGAACGGCGCCACCTTCAAGCCCTTCAGCCCCCGGTGCGCGGCAGCCTTCAGCTTCTCATAGCCGTCCCCCTCCGCGATCTCCCAGAGCAGATGGCGAACATCGACGTCGCGCTCGTAGGCGGGCACGCCGACCGCGACCAGGTTCTCGTTGATGCGGGCGCGCAACTCCGAGTCGCCGATCAGCATGAAGTTCGCCTGGCGCAGGTTGAGCGTGCAGACGTTGCACACGGTCAGCAGCGTGTCGACCCCCTCCGCCGCGGCATAGGAAAGGATGCGCGCGTTCAGGTGGAGGTAGTAGTCGGGCTCCGCCTCGTGAATGTCGCCCGCGCCGCAGCAGGTGACCGACTCCAGCTCGACGAGCTCGAGGCCGACCTTGGGTGCGAGCGCCTGCGTCGCCGAGTCGAGCTCCTTCGCCGACAGCGAGGCAAGGCACCCCTTGTAGTACGCGACGCGCTTCGTCTCGACAGCCGTCTGCGTCACGCAGCATCGTCTCCTTCGAGGTAGGGGCGGTTGAACGCGCCCGGCCGGTCGTAGATCTCCTCGAGCGTCTCGTGGCCCACATTTCCGTGAGACAGCTTCGCAAGGGCGTGCTCGCCCTGCACGATCCCGGCGTAGCCGTCGCGACCCTGCTCCTTGACCAGGTCGAACAGCCGCCGTGCCTCCCGGACGTCCTTCGCGACGTGCGGCGGGATCGGCGGCGGCACCTTCCCCTTGCTGGCAAGGCTGAGCGCGAACTTCGTCTGCTTGATCGCCTCGACGATGCCCTGCGTCTTCGGCACGAGCTCCGTCTCGCGGAGCCATCCGGTCGTCTTCGCGGAGACGACGAACCACTTCGCATGCTTGGCGCCCATGTCACGATCGATGCCTTCCTTCATCGACTCGGCGCCGAGCTTCGCGATCGCATCGCGCGGATCGACGCCCTTCGGACAGCGCTCGTTGCAGAAGTAGCAACGAGTGCATTCCCAGATCCCGTGCTCGTCGTTCAGCTTCTCCAGCCGCGCCAGCTTCTTGCCGTCGCGCGGGTCGCCGACGAACCGGAACGCCTTCGCGAGCGCCTGCGGCCCGAGGAAGCGCGGATCCGAGTCCATCGCGTTGCACTCCGAGACGCAGCAACCGCAGTTGATGCAGAGCGACTCCTTGTGGACGACGTTCATCCGCTCCTGGGTGATGCGGTACTCCGTGCCGTTCGGAGGCTCCAGGTAGCCAGGCTGCAGATAGGGGTCGACGCTGCGGAACTTCTCCCAGAACGGCTCCATGTCGACGACCAGGTCCTTGACGATCGGGAGGTTGCCCATGGCGGAGATCACGGGAATGCGCCCGGCGTTCGCCACGTCGTACATCCGCACCTTGCAGGCGAGCACGGCTGCGCCGTCCATGCGCATCCCGCACGAGCCGCAGATCATCATGCGGCAGCTCTTGCGATAGGCAAGCGTCCCGTCGTGCTTGTCCTTGACGATGTCGAGGCAGTCGAGGAGCGTCGCCTCCTCCGGGGCATCGATCTCGAATTCCTGCAGCTCGCGCTCGCCGGACCGCGAGTTGAAACGCCAGATTTTCAGGCCCACCTGCATCCCGGGCGATCCTAGCTATGCCGCTGTAACAGGTGCGATGGTTCACGACGCAGGTATGAGGGAAGGCTCGCTAGAGTCCTGCGCTTGCCCAGCACGGCCCCAGCCGATGTGGTTGTCATCCTGACCCGGCGAAGGACGAAATCACTCGTTGGAGGGTCGCCAACGCCCAGGAATCGGACGATTCCCCCTGTAACAAATCGCACCTAGGGGTCTCGCGCCAAAAACGCCAGGAGGTTTCGTATCGTGTCAACAATCAGCCGCAGCCAGAGGCTCGCGCTCCCAGCCGCATTGTTTGTCGCCCTACTGCTGCTCGTTCCCGCCGCGTTCGCCGCCAAGGGTGGCGGCACTGGTGGCGGTGGCGGAGGCCACAAGCCCGGAGGCGGAGGCGGCACGGCTGGCTCGGGAACGATCAGCCTCGCCACTCCGTTGGTCAAGGACGTGAACGGCAACGGCCTGCCGAACTTTGGCGACACCGTGAAGTTCAACGTCTCGACGACTTCGACGACCTCGCCATATGTCAACTTGCAGTGCTTCCAGAACGGCGTCTTGGTGGCCTCGGGCTGGCGTGGGTACTTCGCCGGATCGCTCGATACCCCCTACTTCGTCCTCGACGGCGGGTCGTGGGCGAGCGGGGCCGCCGACTGCATCGCGTACCTCGACATGGGGTCGACGTTGCAGGGTTGGTCGCAGATCGGTTCCACGAGCTTCCACGTCTACGGATAGCGGATCGGCGCGGGCAAGCGCGCGATCCCGCTCGAACAGCTAAACGAACGCGAGGGCGGCCAGAGGCCGCCCTCGGCGTCCCCGCGGTGACCAGGTGCCGCGACGCGGATGTCAACCATCTCAGGGATCTTCGTGCAGCGGCCGCATGACGATCTTTGGACCAGCAAAGGATTTGAGCCGCACCTTTGGGAGCCGCATCGAAAAGGAGAGTCCTGAGATGTTGAAGAGAATTGCACCCGCCGCGTCGCTGCTCGTCGTGCTCGCTCTTGCTGGGGCAGCCTTCGCCGGCAACGGCGCTGGCCCGAACAAGTCATCCTCGTCGTCGATCAGCGCCCCTGTAGTCGTCTCGTCTGCCACGGTCGCCGCCCCTTCTGCGACCTCCTCCGCCGCCACCACTACGCCGCACTACGGTGACACCATCACGTTCACCGTCTCGACGACGGTTACGACGAACCCGTTTGTCAACCTCAAGTGCTACCAGAACGGTGCCCTGGTCGGCGAGGGATGGGCGGCGTTCTTCACCGGTGGTACCGGCGGGACGTTCGGCCTCTACTCCAACCCCTGGACCGGCGGAGCAGCCGACTGCACCGCGGACCTCGGCATGTTCGCGAATAACGGCAAGTGGAAGGTGCTCGCCTCGTCGAACTTCCATGTGGACGCGTAACCGCGCGGTCGAGTCCCTCACCAGGTCGAGACAGAGAGAGGCCCCGGCTTTCGCCGGGGCCTCTCTGGTCAAGCTAGGTCGCTCCTTTCCGCTAACCGTCGTTGTGCGAGATGGTCGTCGTCTCGCAGCGATCGGCCGCGTTGGTGAGGCCGCTGATATTCAGGTGAATCAGCCAGAAGTAGTTACCGTCGATTTCGCCGGTCGCACCGGTGGCCGGATTGACGCCGATGAAGACAGTCGAGTTGGTGGTGTTGACCGTCTGCGTGTTCGTCGCACTCGAGACGGTGAGGTTCTGCGTGTACACCTGCGTGGCGGTGCCCGCACCGCAACTCGCGAGCGTACCCGTGAACGTGCCCCTGTACAGAGTGGCAGTCACGCTGCCGCTGAGCGTCGTACCCGCTGTCGCCGTCACGGTGATCCGGTCGTTCGGCAGCCACCCCTGCTTCGACGCGCTACCGACTGAGCCCGAGATCGTAACCGTCTCGTTCGCACCCGGCGAGGCACAGGTATTTGTCGGGGCTGCGTTGGTGTTCACCCCGTCGCCGCCGTAGTTCGCGACGAACGTGTACTGGCCGACTCCGTCAGCGACGACCGGCTTGTAGCTGGTCGGGCCATACGTGGCGTCACCGCTGACGGCAGCCGACGCCGGCGATGTCGCCTTGGTGTTATTCGGGTCGCAACCCGCAGGAGTCCCGCCGGGCCCAAAGAGGACCCAGGTGATGCTGCCACCCGCCGCCGTAAGGCCGGAGGGGCTGGTCAGGTAGATGGACTTGAACGCGCCCGCATCGCCTCCCGGTCCCCCGGTACCCGGCTCGCTGGCCGTCCCACTGAGCGTCGCCGTGTCGCTGAGCGTGTCGACACCGAGGACGCACGGCGCTGCATGCCCGCAGCCCGCCGACGTCGGGAGCGACGGCGTCGCAGCAGTGACGGTGAAGCACTCATTGGTTCCGTCGTCGTCTGCAGGGTTGATGCCCGCAGTCTTCGATGGCCCGTCGGGCTCGAAGTGAGCATGCCAGCAGTAGCTCCCGGCGGACGTCAGGAACGCCGAGCCGGAGGTGTAGACATGCGATGCATCGCTGCTGTGCACGGCGGTGCTCGTCACCTGAACGCCGTGGCTGTCGCAGCTAGTGCTGCCCGGGCCGCACAGGTACCACGTGAGCTGCCCGTTCCAGGTCGTCGACCCGGTGATATTTAGCGTCGCTGTATCCGTGCCCGACGAGACCACGCCGGTGCCGATGCTCGGCGACGAAGCGTTGTTCTGCTGAGTCGAGAGACCCGAGCTGCACTGCCCGAGCTGCCCCCGGGCGTAGTCGAACAGCGTCGAGCCCGTCACGTTCGAGGCGCGGGTGTCGCCGATGAACGTGTTGAAGCACGAAGGCACGGTTGCGCCCCCGCTGTCCTTGAACGCCTGCGTGAGGTCGATCCCACCCTCGAAGAAATCGGGTGGCACGATCTTCCCCGTCTTGCCCACGCCGAGCGTGGCGTCCGCGGTAAGCCATGGCGTATTGATCGCAGTGTTGAACGGCTTGGCCCCGGAGTTCGTGGTCGCGCACATCGAGTCTCCACCAAGAGAGGCCTTGCAATCGCCGGCTGTCCCGATCTGAGTGAGCGGGCTGCTGCCGCCGACCCATCTGTACGCGGTGATGTTGCTGACGCCTCCGCCGTTCGTGAACTCGGATACGACGAGGACGTCGCCCACGGTATGCAGCCCTGTCCAGGACGGGTGCGTATTGGGCGGCGCCGAGCAGCTCGCATTGCCCTGGAGGAACCAGAAGCCAACGTCGTTGGTGCCGTTGTCCTTGTTCTTCTCCATTCCGAAGTAGAGCAGCTTGTGGTGAACGCCATCCGCATCAGGCGTCGGGTTGGTGTAGGCCGCCGCGTAGGCGTTCATGATGTCGATCTTGCTGTTGACGTTGTTGTCGTGGTTGCACGCCCACCCCGAGATATCGAGCGTGTCCTTGCTGCCCGTCGCGAAGGTCGTGTCGTCGCCGGTGCAGAAGTTCGTCGACAGCGACGTCAGCCCCGAGGCGTTGCAGGCTGCGGTGCTCGGACCAGTCTCGAAGTCGCGCGTGAACGTCGCATTCGTGAACGGACCGTTAACTGCGTCGATCACGGACGAGTTGGTCACTGCCTCGGTGGTCGCCGGAGGTCCTCCGGTATCGGTCACCGTGAACAGATCGGCCCAGTCCTTCTGGGACGATGTGCACAACGGCAGTGCGTTGTTGGGCGGACAGGCGCTAGTGACGTCGCCGTCGAGCTGGAAGCCTTCGTCGTGGACCGCCTGCGCGCTCCCGATAACGAACAGCGCGAGACAGGCGATCAACAGCATTGGGACCCACAAGAAGCGCCGCCTCCGCGGACTCCCCTCCGGGCCCAAAATCCTTTCAGTCATCTGGTCTCTCTCCTTCCCCAGAACCAGTATTTGCCCGGCCGCGAACCTCCCACCGGTACACGACGAACTTAAGTCCGCTCCCAGCCGAGCGATATCCGCCGATCACCCCCACTTCTGCCTACGCCAAACACCTAGTCGCCCTTGATGCGATCGACCCAGGCACCCCTTGTAATCCGGCCTGGTAGACGCTATGACTCGCACGGGGAGCGAGTCACCTCGACTGCGGCGGACGGGGAGCAGTTGCAATGGCGGCACGGCGAATGACGGTTCTGGTGGTCGACGACGACGCGAAGTTCCGCGCCTGCATGTCGTCGCTTCTAGCGAGTGGGAGCATCGACGCGATCGAAGCCGGCGATGCGAACGAGGCGATCCTCGCGGCGCGGTCACACCGGCCCGATGCCGCGATCCTCGATGTCGCATTGCCCGGCGTGAGCGGCTACGGCCTCTGTCGCGAGCTGCGTGACATCTATGGCCCGAATCTGCCGGTGCTGTTCGTCTCCGGCTCGCGCACCGACCCGATCGACCGGGCCGCGGGCATGCTGGTCGGCGGCGACGATTACCTCGTCAAGCCGGTCGACCCTGACGAGCTGCTGGCGCGGCTACGCCGCCTGCTCGAGCGCGCGCGGGCCTGGTCGAAGCCCTCCACGAGCCATCTGAGCGACCGCGAGGTTCAGGTGCTGCAACTGATCGCCGAGGGCCTGCCACCGGCCGAGGTCGCGAGACGGCTCGTCATCTCGCCGAAGACCGTCTCGAGCCACGTGCAGCGAATCCTGACGAAGCTCGACGTCCACACCCGGGCACAGGCGGTCGCCGTGGCCTACGAGGCTGGGCTGATCCGGGTCTCACCCAACGAGGTGGAAGCTCACCTCGCCACACTCTCCGTCTAGTACGTCCGCTCCATCGGCTCGTACTTGGTGACGCGGACGTCCCGCCACGAGAGCTCTGGGCCGCCGTCGACCCAGTGCGAGATGGAGTGCTTCATGAAGTTCTCGTCGTCGCGCGTCGGGTAGTCGTACGGCCGTGCGTGTGCGCCGCGACTCTCCTTGCGGGCGATTCCCGCCTGGATCATGCAAGCGGCGAGATCGAGCATGTTGCCCAGCTCGATCGCCTGCGTGAGATCGCTGTTGAAGACCTCGCCCTTGTCCTCGATCAGGACGCCGCGCTCGTAGCGCTCGCGCAAGTCGACGAGGATCTCCTCCTGCTCGACCATCTGTTCTTCGCGGCGGAAGACGCCGAAGTTCTCGAGCATCGACGTGCCGAGGTCGTTGCGAATCTGCCACGGCCGCTCGCCCGAGTCGACGTCGAGCAGGTCGCGGAGCTCACGCTCGGCGTCCTCCTGCGCGCTGCGCGGAACGTCGATCGTGGTGTGTGAGAGCGCCCATTCGGCGGCGGCGCGGCCCGAGCGGCGGCCGAACGTGATCGTCTCCATCAGCGAGTTGCCGCCGAGACGGTTCGCGCCGTGCACCGAGACACACGCCACCTCGCCGGCCGCGTAGAGCCCGGTCAGCTCGGTCGCGCCGTCATTGTCGGTCTCGACGCCACCCATGTGGTAGTGCGCGCCCGGACGGACGGGCACCGGGTCGTAGATCGGGTCGACCCCGGCGAACGTCATCGAGAGCTCGCGCGAGCCCGGGAGGCGCTCGATGATCTTCTCCGCACCGAGGTGGCGCATATCGAGCATCACCGAGCCGTTGATGCCACGGCCGGCGTCGATCTCCGTCTGCTCGGAGCGGGAGACGACGTCGCGCGAGGCGAGCTCCATCGCGTTCGGGGCGTACCGCTTCATGAAGCGCTCGCCCTCGCTGTTGATCAGGTACGCCCCTTCGCCGCGGCAGCCCTCGGTGAGCAGGATCCCGGTCGGGTACAGGGTGGTCGGGTGGAACTGCATGAACTCCATGTCCTTGAGCGGCAACCCGAGGCGAAGCGCCATCGCCGCCCCGTCTCCCGTGCAGGCGTAGGCGTTCGTCGTCGTACGGTAGATGCGGCCCTGGCCGCCGGTCGCGAGCACGACCGTCTTGCCGCCGACCGTCTTGAGCCCTCCGTTCAGGAGATCCCAGCAGATCACGCCCTGGCAGCGGCCCTCGTTCTCGACCAGCTTCCAGGCGAAATACTCCTCGTAGACCGTGATCTCGCGCTTGACCAGCTGCTCGTAGAGCACCTGGATCAGGACGTGGCCGGTGATGTCCGCCGCGTAGACGGTTCGCGGCGAGCCGGCAGCGCCGAACGGGCGCTGGGCCAGCTTGCCGTCGTCGCGACGGGAGAAGAAGGCGCCCCAGTTCTCGAGCTGGTAGATGTCGCCCGGCGCCTCACGGCAGAAGATCTCGATCGCATCCTGATCGCCGATGTAGTCCGAGCCCTTGACGGTGTCGAACGTGTGGCTCTCCGGCGAGTCGTCGGCTGCGTTTCCGAGCGCGGCATTGATGCCGCCCTCGGCCGCTCCTGAATGGCTGCGCGTCGGATGGAGCTTCGAGATCACGCCGACAGACGCTCCGGCGTCGTGGGCCTCGATCGCGGCGCGCATGCCTGCGCAGCCGGCACCGACGACCAGCACGTCGTGACTCGCTTCCACGGTGAAGGACGCTAGCGGAACGAGGGGTTCGGAGCGCCGACCTGGACCGGCTCCGACTCGACGATCCAGAGCGGCCCGTCGGCGCACTCGAGGCGCGTCGCGTCGGCGACCTCCGTCCGGCTCGTGCGCGTGACCCGCACCCGCTCGCCGCCGAGGTCGAGGATCGGCCCGTGGTCCGGCGAGATGGGCGGGACGAAGCTCCACGCGCGAACCTGGCGGTGCACCTCGGCAGCGGTCTGCGACGGGTCGATCGTCCAGTACTCCTGCTCGAACATGCTCTGGTACTCGCCGCCTTCCTGGGGATCGCCGCGGTCGCCGGCAGCAAGCCGAGCGAAGACGATCGGCAGCAGGTCGTCGACCACCGCCGGGAACCGGTCGTACAGCGTCTCGCCGGTGTCGTCGTCGTGGAGCGGAACCGCCTTCTGCGCGAGCACGTTGCCGGTGTCGAACTCGGCGTCCATCAGATGGAAGCTCATCCCGATCTCGGTCTCGCCGTTCCGGATCGCCCACGCGATCGGAAACGGCCCGCGATACCGCGGCAGCAGCGACGGATGGCCGTTGACGATCCCGAGGCGGGGAACGTCGATCGTCTCCTGCGAGATCAACCACGGGAACCCGGTGCAGATAGCGAGATCAGGCTCGTGTGCGCGCAGCAGCCGGGTCAGCGAATGCCTGGTGGCCGCGAAGAGGATGTCGAGCTCGGGCGGATCATCGGCCACGTGCGCCGCCGCGAACGGCATCGGCGGCGCGCCGAGCGCGCGCCGGCGCGGCGTGATCACCGCGACCGGCTCGTGCCCGCACCGTCGAATCGTCTCGCTGTACGTCTGCGCGACGATCGGCAGCACGGTGATGATCGCGACGCGCCAGGGACCTGCGCCCATCAGGGCTTCGGGCCGGCCGAGCGAATCGCTTCGTCGACGTCGCCGAACCGCGCCGCGAAGTTCTCGGCGAACATCGTTGCCAGCTCACGCGCCTTCCGGTCGTACAGCTCGGATTCCCGCCACGTCGAACGCGGATCGAGGAGCTGCGAGTCGACCCCCGCGACGGCGATCGGGACGCCGAAGCCGAAGTTGGGATCCGTGCGCAGCTCGGCATCGTCCAGGTCGCCGGAGAGCGCTGCGCGCAGCATCGTGCGCGTCGCCTGGATCGGCATCCGGCTGCCGTGTCCGAACGGGCCGCCCGTCCAGCCGGTGTTGACGAGCCAGACCGTTGCGCCGTGCCGGTCGAGCTTCGCGCCGAGCAGGTTCGCGTAGACAGCCGGCGGCTGCGGCAGGAACGGTTGGCCGAAACAGGTCGAGAACGTCGGCTGCGGCTCGGTGACGCCGATCTCCGTGCCAGCGAGCTTCGCGGTGAAGCCGGAGAGGAAGTAGTAGAGCGCCTGCTCACGGCTGAGGCGCGCGATCGGCGGCAGGATCCCGAAGGCATCCGCGGTCAGGAAGATGACCGTCGACGGATGCCCCGCCTGCTTCGCCGGCAACGCGTTGGCGATCTGCTCGAGCTTGTACGCAGCGCGGGTGTTCTCGGTCTTCGAGTCGTCGTCGAGGTCCAGCACGCCGTTCTCGTCGAGCACGACGTTCTCGAGAATCGTCCCGTATGTGTGGGTCGTCGCGAAGATCTCGGGCTCGGCCTCGGCCGAGAGCCGGATCACCTTCGCATAGCAGCCGCCCTCGATGTTGAACACGCCGGCATCTCCCCAGCCATGTTCGTCGTCACCGATCAGGGCGCGTTCCGGGTCGGCGGAGAGCGTCGTCTTGCCGGTGCCCGAGAGACCGAAGAAGACCGCCACCCGGCCGTCCGCGGCGACGTTGGCCGAACAGTGCATCGGGAACACACCCTCGAGCGGAAGCCGGTCGTTCATCACCGTGAAGATCGACTTCTTGATCTCGCCGGCGTAGAACGTGCCGCCGACCAGTAGCTCGGTGCGGCCCGGATGCAAGACGACGAAGGTGCCCGTACGGGTTCCGTCTTCGTCAGGCACCGCTTCGAGATCAGGCGTGTGCAGCACCAGCGCAGTCGGCTCGAACGCCGCGGCCTCGTCCGGGGCGAGCTCGATGAACATGGTCTTCGCGAAGAGCGCGTGGTACGGGTGGGCCGTGACAACCCGCACGCCGATCCGGTGCGCCGAGTCGGCGCCGGCCCACGCATCGACGACGTAGAGCGCCGCGGCTGTCTCGAGCCTGGCCGTCACCTTCTCGCGCAGGCCGCCGAAGTGCTCTTCGCTGAGCGGCTGGTTGACCTCGCCCCACCAGATCCGGTCGCGCGAGCCGTCGTCGTCGACCAGGAACTTGTCCTTGGGGGAGCGGCCGGTGAAACGGCCGGTGTCGACCGCCAGTGGACCGCCTTCGGCCAGCCGTCCATCGCCCCGTGCGAGCGCGTGTGTATAGAGCAGTGACGTCGAGGGGTTTCGATAGACCCGGCCTGTCGGCTCGATCCCGTGCTCGGAGAGGTCCACCTGGCCCGGCAGTTCGGTCATGGTCATCCGGAGCGGCTCCTTCCCAAGAGATGCTGCATTCAGACCTGCCAGTCGCCGCCGCGCAACACCGGCACCCGCTCGCCACCCGTCGTCACGCCGTCGACTTCCACCTCCGGCGAGCCGATCATGAAGTCGACGTGCGTGCCGCTCGAGTTGACGCGAGCCACATCATCTCCCTCGACGAGGAACGGGAAGCCGCTGCCGAACGCGATGTGGCTGGCAGCGTTCTCGTCCAGCAGCGTGTCGTAGAAAACGGTGTCGAGCGGCCCGATGCGGCCCTGGCGATCGACGAGCGCCAATTCGCCGAGCTTGAGGGCACCGTCGTCGATCGCGAGCTGCGACTCGAGCGCGGCGCCATTCTCGTCCGCCTCGATCTTGACCGCCACCCCGTCCTCGAACGTGACGCGCAGGCCACGGATGATCGTTCCGTCGCGGAGGACGAGCGGCTTCGTCGAGCTGACGTGGCCCGACGTGCGCTCGGGATCCGGCGTCGTGAACACCTCTTCCGTCGGCAGGTTCGGGAAATGGCGCAAGCCGTCGGCGGTCGAGAAGTCCGCGGCCCACCACGTGTGCGTCGGCAGCAAGCCGACCGTCAGCTCCGTCCCTGGCCCACGGAACTCGATCGCGTCGAAGTGCCGGTCGGCCAGTCGTGCGGCCGACGCGGTCAGCACCGCCATCCGCTCCTCCCAGGCCACCGCGGGATCGGCCTCGTCGAGCCTCAACACATGCTCGAGCTCGGCCCAGAGCTTCTCGCTCGCCTCCTCGGCAGGAAGGTCCGGGTGGACCAGCGCGGCCCACGTCGGGTTGGGACACGGGACGATCGACCAGTTCGTCGAGCGGTCGGCGATCACCTTGCTCGTCTCCTTCAACCACGGCAACCGGTCGCGGCCGACGAGGGTCGCGTCGAGATCGTCCATCAGGTTCGGCTCGATCGGCCCCGACAGCGCGATGCGCGCGCCGCGACCGTCGGCCAACGTGAGCAGCCGCTCGGCGTACCAGTCCGGCACGTAGTCGAGCGTCGTCGGATCGGCGTACTGCACGCGGGCGTGCTTCAGATGCGGGTCGAAGTAGACGACATCGACGAATCTGGCGCCGCGGGCGTACCCGGCAGCCGCGACGGCGCGCGCGAGTTCCTCCTGGCCGAGCTCGGCAGAGACCATCAGAATCTGGTCCGGTTGCACGTTGGCCCCGTGCACCGCCAGCTCGGCAAGACGCGTCCAGCGATCAGCCATCGGCAGGCGATCCTACCCGCGGCGCCGAAAACGACCGGTGGATGACCGTCGAAGCCGCCTGCGAGCGCTACCTCGCCCACGCCGGGATCTCACCGGCAACGCGCCGCGCGTACGCCGGCGACCTCCGCGAGTTCGCCGCCTGGTTCGGGCCGGACAGCCCGCTCGAGGACGTCGATGTGAGGGTGCTCGCGGACTGGGTGTCGGAGCTCGGGAGGGCCAGACCGCGCGGCAAGCTCTCTCCGTCGAGCATCTCGCGCAAGCTCGTCGCCGTTCGCTCGCTGCTTCGCTACTCCTTCGGCGCCGAGCGAGTGCCCGACGCGGTGCTCGCGCCGAAACGCCCGCGGCGGCTGCCTGACGCTCCGAAGCTGGCCGAGGTCGAGACGGTCGTCGCCGGCTTCGCCGACGACGAGCCGCTCGGCCTGCGCAACCGCGCGCTCATCGAGCTCGTCTACTCGGCCGGCCTGCGGAGCGCAGAGGCGGTCGGGCTCGACCTCGGCGACGTCGACTTCGAGCAGGAGCTCGTGCACGTGCGGTTCGGCAAGGGCGCGAAGGACCGCGTCGTGCCGCTCGGAGAAGAAGCCGCGCTGCTGGTCGCGCGCTACCTGCGAGACGCACGCCCGAGCCTGGCCGACGGCGCCGAGAACGCGCTCTTCCTCTCGGTGCGCGGCCGGCGTCTCGACACGTCGACGCTCAGGCGGCTCGTTCCCCACCCGCACCGGCTACGTCATGCGTTCGCAACGCATCTGCTGGAGGGCGGCGCCGATCTGCGGACGATCCAGGAGCTGCTCGGCCACAGCTCCCTCTCGACGACGCAGATGTACAGCCACGTCGACGCCAAGCGCCTCCGCCGCGTGTACGACCACGCCCACCCCCGCTCGTAGGGACACTGGCCGGCGGCCACACGGCAGGTGGCAGCCACCGCTGTGAAAGTGCAACGCGCCTGTGAATTCTTTGCCAATCGTTGCCCACAGGTGCACCGTGCTCGAACAGGTCACATCGGGTGGCAGCCACCGCTGTGAAAGTGCAACGCCGTGTGAATTCTTTGCCAATCGTTGCCCACAGGTGCACCGTGCTCGAAAGGTGCACCTGCTCGAACAGGTTCGAGCTGGCCGGCGGCGAAACTCGGTCGGTGGAGCGCGATCCGGACATCGACGGCTTTCTCGCCCTGCTCGCCGCGCAGCGGTCGCCGCGCACCGTCGACGCCTACCGGCGCGACCTCGCGGCGCTCGGCGCCTACCTCCGCAAGCCCCCCGCGCAGGCGACGCTCGAGGAGCTGGAGCGCTACACCGCCCAGCTCCGCGCAGACGGCCTGGCCGGTTCGACGATTGCGCGACGCACCGCGGCCGCGCGCAGCTTCTACCGCCACCAGCAACTGCTCGGCGCGCGCGACGACAACCCGGCCGCGGGCGTCAAATTGCCCCGGCGCGCCAAGCCGCTCCCCAAGACGCTCTCGCCCGGCGAAGCAGAACGGCTGATCGACGCCGCTGCCGGGACGCAGCCGCGGGCGCTGCGCGACCAGGCGCTCGTGGAGCTCCTCTACGGCGCAGGGCTGCGCGTCTCGGAGGCCGTCGGACTCGACAAGGCGGGGGTCGACCTCGACGACCGGCTCGTGCGCGTGATCGGCAAGGGAGGCAAGGAGCGCGTCGTGCCGATCGGACGCGCCGCCGTCACCGCCCTGCGCCGCTACCTCTCGCGCGGGCGGCCGTACCTCGACCGCAGGCACCGGCAGGAGCTGTTCCTGAACGCCAGGGGTGGTCCGCTGACCCGATCCGGCGCGTTCCGGATCCTGCGCGGGCTGGCCGGCAAGGCGGGCCTCGACCCGCAGCGCGTCCACCCTCACCTGCTGCGCCACTCCTTCGCGACACACCTGCTCGAGGGCGGTGCCGATCTGAGATCAGTGCAGGAGATGCTTGGGCACGCCGACCTGTCGACGACCGAGCTCTACACACACGTCTCCGACCGGCGTCGCCGGGAGACGTACTTCAAGGCCCACCCGCACGCGAAACGCGGCTAGCGCGTCTTCAGACGCAGCGCCTGGGCGACCTTCGTCGCGGCGTCGCGCAGCTCGCGCGGCTGCTCGTCGTTCGCGCCGAGCGACTGGAGGATCTGGATCGTGTCCGGCCGGGGCGAGCCGTTCCGCAGCACGACGACGGCGAGCCGGCGCACCGCCTCGTTCCCGTCGTTCGTCAGCATCTCGTGGAGCAGCGGCCGCATGTCGTTGACGACGCCAGGGTGGTCGCGCGACAGCTGCTCCAGCGAGAGCAGCGCCGAGCCGCGCACCGCCGGGCTGTCGTCCTCGACCCCCCTGCGCAGGAGCTCGATCTTCGTTCGGAAGCGAAACTGGCCGATCGCCCGATAGGCGACTGCCCGCTCGCGAAAGTCGGGGCCACGCGCCGAAGCCTCGAGCTCGTCGTCCCACTGCGCGCGGAGCTGCGCAAGCTCGCGCTCCTTCCCCTCGCCCGCGAGCGCGTCGGCGACTGCCGCCGCGTCGGCGAGCTCGCTCACAGCTCGCGCTCGAGCGGCCCGGTGTACCGGGCCGAAGGACGGAAGAGCCGCCCTGTGTTCTTTTGCTCGAGAATGTGAGCCGACCAGCCGGCGACACGAGAGCACGCGAACATCGCAGGTGCGAGCGGCGGCGGAATCTCAGCGACGTCGAGAACGACCGCCGAGTAGTACTCGACGTTGGTCGCGAGCACCCTGTCGGGCGACCGCTTCTGGAGCGCCGCAAGCGCCACCTGCTCGAGCTCCTCCGCCACGGCCACCTGGGGTGAACCAAGCTCTCGTGCCGTCTGCTTGAGGATCCGCGAGCGAGGGTCCTCGGCGCGATAGATGCGGTGACCGAAACCCATGATCCGCTTGCCACTCGCGAGCGTCTCCTCGACCCACCGCTCGGGGTCGCCGCTTGCAGTCACTTCGTCGAGCATCGGCTTGACGTAAGCAGGAGCGCCACCGTGGAGCGGCCCGGAGAGCGCACCGACCGCAGCGGAGAGCGCAGCACCGCAGTCGGCGCCGGTCGACGCGACGATCCGGGCGGTGAACGTCGACGCGTTCAGCCCGTGCTCGGCGGTGCAGACCCAGTACGTGTCGATCGCCTTGACGTGGCGGGGATCAGCCTCGCCGCGCCAGCGGAGCAGGAACTTCTCAGCGGCCGTCTTTCCCTTCGCGACCACGTCGTCCGGAACCGAGTCGGTGTGACCGTCGCCGACGCGCGCCGACCGAGCGACGATCGACATCACCTGCGCCGAGAGGCGCCCGAGATCTTCGCGCGCCTGCGCACCGGAGATTTCGCTCAGCTTGCCGAGCTTCCAGACCCCGGAGAGTCGCGCCGTGTTCGCCTGCAGGTCGGCGGGCGTGACCCCGGTCAGACCCACCGCTTCGTACGGCTCCGGATCGGGCATCTTCGAGTGGATGTCCTCGTCGACCAGGAGACCCCAGACGTTCTCGTAGGGGTACTTCCCGACGAGCGGTTCGACGTCGACGCCCCGATAGCGCAACGTGCCGCCGTCGCGATCCGGCTCCATGATCTCGGTCTCGACGGCGACGACCCCTTCGAGGCCCGGCTTGAAATCGCTCGTCGCACTCACGTGGCGCTGACAGTACCGAACGAGCTGGAACCGACGGATCTGTACCCTCCGCCCCCGAATGGCCCACCGCGTGACCCTGATTCCGGGCGACGGCACAGGCCCGGAGCTGACCGAGGCGACCCGGCGCGTGCTCGAAGCCACCGGCGTCGAGTTCGACTGGGAGGTGCGCGAAGCCGGCGTCGACGTGATGGAGTCGGCCGGCACACCGCTGCCCGAAGAGACGCTCGCGTCGGTCAAGGCGAACCGCGTCGCGCTGAAGGGGCCGATCACGACACCGATCGGCACGGGCTTCCGCTCCGTCAACGTGGCGCTCCGCCACGAGCTCGGGCTCTACGCCTGCCTGCGACCGTGCAAGACCTATGCAGGCGTGCGCTCCCGCTACGACAACGTCGATCTCGTGATCGTTCGCGAGAACACCGAGGATCTGTACGCCGGCATCGAGTACGAGGCGGGCAGCGACGACGCGGAACGCGTGATCGGCGAGCTGAACGCGCTGCAGACCCGCCAGATCGCCTCCGGCTCCGGCATCTCGATCAAGCCGATCAGCCGCGCCGGCTCCGAGCGGATCATCCGCTTCGCATTCGACTACGCGCGCGCCCACGGGCGCCAACGCGTCTCGTGCGTGACGAAGGCGAACATCATGAAGTTCACCGACGGTCTGTTCCTCGACACCTTCCGCAGCGTCGCACCCGACTACCCGGAGATCGAGCCCTGGGAGAACCTGGTCGATGCCGTGTGCATGGGGCTCGTGCAGCGCCCCGAGGAGTTCGACGTGCTCGTGCTGCCGAACCTCTACGGCGACATCGTCAGCGACCTGACCGCCGGCCTCGTCGGCGGTCTCGGCGTCGCGCCCGGCGGCAACATCGGGCCGGAGTCCGCAGTGTTCGAGGCGACGCACGGCTCCGCCCCGAAGTACAAGGGCCAGAACAAGGTCAACCCGACGGCGATGATCCTCTCGGGGAAGCTGATGCTCGACCACCTCGGCGAAACGGCTGCGGCGACGCGCCTCGAGCACGCGGTCGCCGACGTGATCGCCGAGGGCCGCAGCGTCACCTACGACCTGAAGCAGTCGCGCGACGACCCGACCGCGGTCGGGACGAGCGAATACGCGGACGCGATCATCGAGAAGCTGGAGGGGCACGTATGAGCAGTCGGAAAAGGGTGACGATCGTCGGCGCGGGCGCCACCGGCGCGACCTGTGCGGAGGTGCTCGCACAGCGCGACTACGCCGACATCGTCCTGATCGACATCAAGGAAGGACTGCCGCAGGGCAAGGCGCTCGACATCAATCAGATGGCGCCGATTCTCGGTTTCGAGGCGACGGTCAGCGGCACGAACGAGTACGCGGACACGGCGGGGTCGGACGTCGTCGTGATCACGGCCGGCCTCCCTCGTCAGCCCGGCATGAGCCGCGACGACCTCGTGCAGACAAACGAGAAGATCGTCAAGTCGGTGACCGAGCAGACGATCGCCGGGTCGCCCGACGCCGTGATCATCGTGCTCTCGAATCCCTTGGACGCGATGTGTCACGTCGCGAAGAACGTCTCCGGCTTCCCGAAGGAGCGCGTCTTCGGCCAGGCGGGGATCCTCGACACGGCGCGGTACCGGACGTTCATCGCCTGGGCCACCGGCGCGTCGGTGAAGGACGTGCAGGCACTCGTGCTCGGCGGTCACGGCGATCAGATGGTGCCGCTCGTCTCGGCGACGACAGTCGGCGGCGTCCCGCTGCGGAAGCTCGTCTCGGAGGAGCAGATCCAGTCGATGGTCGAGCGAACCGCGGTCGGCGGCGGCGAGATCGTCAAGCTGCTCGGCACCTCGGCCTGGTATGCGCCGGGCGCTGCCTGCGCGCAGATGGTCGACTCGGTGCTGCTCGACGAGAAGCGGGTGCTGCCGTGCACCGCCTACCTCGAGGGGGAGTACGGGATCGACGGCCTCTACATGGGCGTTCCGGTGAAGCTCGGCGCCAAGGGCATCGAGCAGATCCTCGAGGTCGACCTCGACGACTCCGAGCGCGCGGCCCTGGCGAAGTCCGCCGACGCCGTCCGCGACGTCGTCTCGGTCCTCTCGACCTAACCTCATCCACACAAGCCGTCGGTTACCTTCCCGCGATGGATCTCGGTCTGCGCGGCAGGACGGCGATCGTTTCCGGCGCCTCCTCCGGTCTGGGTCTCGCATCGGCCGATGCGCTCGTCGCCGAGGGCGCGAACGTGACGATGTTCGCGCGCCGGCGGGAGGAGCTCGAGCTCGAGGCGAACCGCCTGGGCGCGCTCGCCGTACGAGGAGATGTGACGAACTCGTCGGACCTGGAACGGCTCGTCGATCTCACCCTGCAGGCATTCGGCGGCGTCGACATCGTCGTCTGGAACTCCGGGGGGCCGCCGCCGGGCACCGCGTCCTCCGTGACCGACGACCAGCTGGAGACGGCGTTCGACCTGCTGCTGCTGCCCGCTGTCCGCCTGGTGCGCTCCTGCCTGCCGCACCTGCGGCGAAGCAGCGCGGGCCGCGTGATCTGCATCACGTCGGGCGCGGTCAAGGAGCCGGCGCCGAACCTGGCGCTGTCGAACGCCTTCCGGCCCGGCCTGACCGGCTGGGCGAAGTCGCTCGCCGGTGAGCTCGGCCCGGAGGGGATCACCGTCAACTGCGTCGCTCCCGGCCGGGTCGACACACCGCGGATGACCGCCCTGTATGGCAGCGAAGGGCCTTCGCCCGAGCAGCTCGAGCAGATCCCGTTGCGGCGTCTCGGGCGAGCGCAGGAGTTCGGCGATGTGGTCTGCTTCCTCGCCTCAGACCGCGCCTCGTACATCACCGGCACGACAGTCCAGGTGGACGGCGGCGCCGCCCGCTCACTTCTGTGAAACGCCTCTTCTCCCCGTCCAGCCTGCTCGTGATCGGGCTCGCTCTCGCCGCGCTCGTGCTGGCGCTCGTGATCGTGCCGTCGAGCGTCGTCGGCTCAGACCAGTACATCTTCCTGCCCGACCGTGCACACCCGGTTGCGCCACTGGTCACCTTCCGCGGCGGCCACGACCCGAAGAAGGGGGGCGTCTACTTCGTCGACGTGATCGTCCGGAAGGCGACGGTCCTGGAACGGCTCTTCAGCGGGCTGCACAAGGGCGCAGACCTCTATCCCGCCGATGCGGTGAACCCGCCCGGCGTCGACGAGCAGCAGCGCCAGCGGATCGACCTGCAGGACATGCACCGTTCGCAGGAGATCGCCGCAGCGGTCGCCCTGCGCGCCGCCGGCAAGCGAGTCGTTCTGCAGTCGACCGGAGCGCTCATCGACGCGATCGAGCCGGGTAAGCCTGCGGTCGGCAAGCTCGAGCCGGACGATGTGATCACGGCCGTGGACGGCACGTCTGTGCACACGCCCGAGAACGTCTTCGACGCGATGAAGAAGGTCGCGGTCGGCTCGAACGTCCGCTTCACCGTCCGCCGCGGCAAGCAGACCCTGGTCGAACGGATGAAGACCGCCGGCTCCGACCAACTGCCGAAGCGGGCCGTCGTCGGTGTCTTCCTCGAGCCGGCACTCGACATCCACCTGCCGTTCCCCGTCCGGATCGATGCGGGGAACGTCGGCGGCCCGTCGGCCGGTCTCGCGTTCGCCCTCGAGGTGCTGGAGGAACTCGGCCACGACGTCGTCCACGGGCACAAGGTGGCGGCGACCGGTGAGATCCGGCCGGACGGCTCGGTCTTGCCGATCGGTGGAATCAAGCAGAAAACGATCGGCGCGCGCGAAGCAGGTGTGGATGCCTTCCTCGTCCCGGCTGGGGACAACGCCCGTGATGCCCGCGCCAACGCGGATGGCCTCCGCATCATCCCTGTGAAGACTTTTCCACAGGCGTTGCGCGCCTTGGCGACACTCGGTCCGAGCACGTAGAAACGCCCACATTTCGGCGGGTTCGAAGTAGCCGGAAAATGCGGCGTTTTCCGTTTGGGCAAGCCTGTTTCCGGGCCGCGGACGGCCCTAGAGTGGCACCTCGTCACACCGTCAGCCGCCCCCCGGAAGGACGACCATGCCCCGCCTCGACGCACCGACGTGCAACGACTGCTATTTCCGACGCCACGGTCTGTGTGCGATGGCCCCGGAGCGCCCCTGCCCCACGTTCAGAGCGGCGACGCGTGCGCTGCAGCCCCCGCGCCAGCCCCGGCTCGTACCGCTCGCCGCGAGCGCTGCCGTCGCCTAGGTCTAGGAGGCGTTGACCGCGCTGCGCGGCAGCGCCGCTGCGAGCCGGGCCACGCCTTCGCCGATCTCCTCCGGCGAGACGAAGCTGAACGCGAGCCGCAGGGTGTCCGGGCCTCCGCCGAAGTCCGGCCCCGGCACGAACGTGACGCCCTGCTCTTCGGCGCGCGCGAGCACCGCACCGACGTCGGCGCCGTCGAGTGAGAGCCACACGAAGTACCCGCCGTCCGGACGCGTTGCGCGTGCTTCCGGCAGCTCGCGGTCGAGCGCCGCGAACATCGCGTCGCGCCGCACCCGCAGCAGGCCGATCACGCGCTCGAGGTTCGCTTCGAAGAGACCGCGCGAGACGAACTCGTACACGGTCGCCTGGCCCAGGAGCACCGGGGTGATGTAGGTCGCCGTCGCGGTTGCCTCGACCTGCCGCGCCAGCGCCTCGGGCAGCACGAACCAGCCGACCCGTAGCCCGGGTGCGATCGTCTTCGAGAACGACGAGCTGTAGACGACCTCCCCCTTGGAGAGGTCGAAGAGCGACGGCAGCGGGTCACCCTCGTACCGGACGAGACCGTAGGGGTCGTCCTCGAGCACCAGCAGGTCGTGTTCCCGCGCAAGCTCGACGATCCGCTGCCGGCGCTCCGCGCTCAGCGTGCGGCCGCTCGGATTCTGGAACGTCGGGATCAAGTAGAGGAACGCAGGCGGCTCGCCGGACCGCAGCGCGGCTTCGAGCGCGTCGGGGTCGAGCCCGTCCTCGTCACAGTGCAGAGGAACGATCTCGGCGCCGAGCTCACGCAGGATCTTCAGCGGACGGTCGTACGTCGGCTGCTCGACGAGCACGCGCTTTCCCGGCGCAGCGAGGCTCCGGGCCAGGAAGACGAAGCCCTGGAGCGAGCCGTTGGTGAGGAAGATCCGTGAGACATCGACGCCGTGGCGGACCGCAAGCCACTCGCGCAGGGGGCCGTAGCCGGGAGATGGGCCGTAGGACAGGATCGTGCGCCCGTCGCGCTCCAGCACAGCGTGCGCGCAGTCGGCCAGGTCCTCGACAGCGAGACACTCGGGCGCCGGGATACCGCGCGCAAACGAGATCGAGGCCACGCAGCCACCCTACCGGCCGCACGACCGTGGCTCCGATGCCGCGGCTTATGCCGCTCTTAGCCGAACGGGCAACAATGCGTCTGTGACGACACGAGTCCTGGTGGTGGACGACGACCCGGCAGTGCGGTCGGCGATCTCCCGTGCCCTTCGCATCGACTACGACGTGGACGAGGCGGTCGACGGAGCCGACGCGCTGGCCCGGCACGCCTCTGCTCCGGCCGACGCGATCGTGCTCGATCTGCTGATGCCCGAGATCGGCGGCCTCGACGTGTGCCGCTCGCTGCGGCGACGCGGCGACGCGGTGCCCGTGCTCGTCGTCACAGCCCGCGACGCCGTGTCGGACCGGGTCGAAGGGCTCGACGCGGGAGCCGACGACTACCTCGTGAAGCCGTTCGCCGTCGAGGAGCTGCGCGCGCGGGTACGGGCGCTCCTCCGCCGGACGGGCGCCGGCGACGGCGTGTTGCGGTTCTCGGACGTCGTGCTCGACCCGGCCACGCGCGAGGCCTCCCGCGGCGGGCGCCGGCTGCAGCTGACGCGGACCGAGTTCAACCTGCTCGAGCTGTTCTTGCGCAATCCCCGGCAGGTCCTGACGCGTTCGCAGATCTACGAGCGCGTGTGGGGCTACGACTTCGGTGCGACGTCCAACGCACTCTGGGTGTACATCGGCTACCTGCGCCGCAAGCTGGAAGAGGGCGACGAGCCGCGGCTTCTGCATACCGTGCGCGGCGTCGGCTACGCCCTGCGCGAGGAGCCATGAGCTTCAGGGCGCGGATCGCGTTGCTGACCGCCGTCGCGATCGCGGTGGCGGTCGCGAGCAGCTCGCTCGCGGTCTGGGTGATCGCCAAGCACGAGCTGATCAGCCAGGTCGACCAGACGCTCTACACCCAGGCGAACGCCCCCGGGCCGTTCGGCGGCAGCGCGCTGAACGTGACGGTGCACGCCGACGGGGATGTCAGCGGTCCGCTCCAGGGCAGCGTGCCCTACACCTCACAGGCAGCTGCCGTCGCGGGCGGGGCGCCCGCCTACTACACCTCGACGACGATCAAGGTCACCGGGCAGCCCTACCACGTCCGGGAGCTCGTGCAATCCGACGGCCACGGCGGCGTTGTGATGGCCGTTCAGCCGCTGGGCGCGACGGACAAGGCGCTCAACCGGATCCGTTTCTGGATCCTGCTGATCGGCGGGATCGGGATCGCGCTCGCCGCAGGCCTCGCCGCGCTCGTCGCGACGGCGGCGCTCCGCCCCGTGCGCAGACTGACCGCGGCGGCGGAGAACGTGGCGGCCACCGGGCGGCTCACCGAGCGCGTCGCGGTTCCAGGCACCGACGAGCTCGGGCGACTCGCGTTGCGCTTCAACGAGATGCTCGCTGCGCTCGAGCGATCGGTCGGCGCGCAACGCCGCCTGGTCGCCGACGCGTCACACGAGCTCCGCACACCGCTCACGGCGGTGCGCACGAACGTCGACCTGCTCCGCGAGGGAAAGCTGCCGGAAGCCGAGGCACACCACGCGCTCGACGAGGCGTCGGTCGAGCTCGACGCGCTGACGCGCCTCGTCTCGGATCTGGTCGAGCTCGCCCGCGGCGAGGAGCGGCAGCTGCGGCTCGAAGACATCCAGCTCGACGATCTGGTCGCCTCGGTGGTCGAGCGGGCTCAGGCACGCGCACCGCAGGTGCGCTTCGTCACCGCGCTGTCACCGACCCTCGTGCAGGCCGACCCGGTGCTGCTCGAACGCGCCGTCTCGAACCTGCTCGACAACGCCGTCAAGTACAGCCCCGACGGCGCGCCGATCGAGGTGACCGTACGTGGTGGAGAAGTCGTGGTCGCAGACCACGGCCCCGGGATCGCCGAGGTCGACCTCCCGCGCGTCTTCGATCGCTTCTACCGTGCGGCGACCGCGCGCTCCAAGCCGGGAGCCGGTCTCGGCCTCGCGATCGTCCGGGAAGCAGCCGAGGCCCACGGAGGCACCGCGAGCGCGGAGAGCACGTCGTCGGGCGCGCGTTTCAAACTCGCCCTGCCGCTCGCGCCGGCCTGACGGGCGGTGTGTTGCCGCGCTAGGACGCGGCGGCGACGACGAGCTCGGCGACCTCGGTCGGCGTCGTGCCGACCTTGATGCCGACTGCTTCGAGCGCTTCCTTCTTCGCGGCCGCCGTGCCGGACGAGCCGGAGATGATCGCGCCGGCGTGACCCATCGTCTTGCCGGGTGGGGCCGAGAAGCCGGCGATGTACGAGAAGACGGGCTTCGTCATGTGCGCCGAGACGTACGCCGCGGCCTTCTCCTCCTCGTCGCCGCCGATCTCGCCGACGAGTACCACGAACTTCGTCTCGGGGTCGGCCTCGAACTTCTCGAGGATGTCGATGAAGCTCGAACCCACGACCGGATCGCCGCCGATGCCGACGATGCTCGAGTTGCCGAGCCCGCGCTGGGCGACCTCGTAGCCGATCTGGTACGTCAGCGTGCCGGAGCGGGAGACAAGCCCGATCGAGCCGCCCCGAAAGACCTCCGCGGGGATGATTCCGACGTTCGCCTTGCCCGGCGAGAGCACGCCGGGGCAGTTCGGCCCGATCAGCGTCACACCCTTCGGGCGGACATAGGTGTAGACGCGCAGCATCTCGTGAGCCGGGATGTGCTCGGTGATGCAGATGACCGTCTTGATCCCCGAGTCGACCGCCTCGTAGATCGCGTCGGGTGCGAAGCGTGCAGGCACGAAGATCATCGACGTGTTCGCGCCGGCCTCCGAAACGGCTTCCGCGACCGTGTCGTAGACCGGGACGCCCTCGACGTCCTGTCCGCCCTTGCCCGGCGTCACGCCGGCGACGAGGTTCGTGCCGTAGGCGCGGTTGCGCAGTCCGTGGAAGCGCCCCTCGGAGCCGGTCAGCCCGGCGACGACGAGCCTCGTGTCGCTGTCGACGATGATCGCCATTACGACGCGTCCTTGACGGCCCTGAGGATGATCTTCGTGTCGTGCCAGGCAAGGCCGTCCTCGTCGGTGACCTCGGCGAGCAGCTCGCGGACGCGCTCTGCCTCGGCGCCGGTGCAATCCGTGCGGGCGAGCCAGTCGTCGAGCGGATGTGTCTTCGCGAACTGCTCGACATGGTCGACCACGAGGCCCGCATCTTCGAGCAGTGAGCGCCACTCGGGCTCGGACAGGTTCCGGACGTGCGTCGGATCGCGGAGCTTCTCGGCCGCCTCGACGTCCGGCGAGCTGTACAGCGTGTCCTCGATCACGACGAGCCGCTTGCTGACACGCGCGAGCTCGCGCACCGCCCGCTCGATGTCGGCGAAGTGATGTGGCGCGATCCGCGTCACGACGGCGTCGAACGAACCGTCGGCGAACGGAATGTCTTCGGCGAAGCAGATCACGTCGGCCTTCATGCCGGGCGCGGGATCGCAGGTGACGACCTCCGCGCCGGCGGCGCGCAGGCGCCGTGCGACGTGCCCTCCCCCGGTCGCGACGTCGAGTGCGGTCATCCCCTCGCGCGGCTCGCAGAGCGAGACGACGATGTCGAGATCGGCGTCGGTCGCGTGCGTCGATGACGTCCGGTAGGCCTCGGCGCGCTCACTCCAGACGTCGCTCATGCGGCGAGCTCGACCGCCAGTCGCGCTGCATCGAGCATCGTCGGGGAGACGTGCAGGTTGGCGGGCGCCGCGTCGGCGAGGATCTGGCGGCCCTCCTCGGCGTTCGTCCCGTCGAGCCGCACCACGATCGGGACCGCCACGTCGAGCCGCTCGAGTGCCTCGAGGATGCCCCGCGCGACCTCGTCGCAGCGCGTGATCCCGCCGAAGATGTTGAAGAAGATCGAGCGCACCTGCGGATCGCGCGTGATCACTTCGAGTGCGTCGACGACGCCTTCGGCGCTGCCGCCGCCACCGAGGTCGCAGAAGTTCGCCGGCTTGCCGCCGGCGACGACCACCACGTCGACCGTCGACATCGCCAGGCCCGCGCCGTTGCCGAGGATGCCGACGGAACCGTCGAGCTTCACGTAGATGACGCCCTTCTCCCGGGCGAACGCCTCGAACGGGTCGGCCGCCGTCGTATCGCGGAACTCCGCGATGTCCGGATGGCGGTACAGCGCGCTGTCGTCGACGGTGAACTTCGAGTCGAGCGCCTTCACCTCGCCCTCGGGCGTGACGATCAGAGGGTTGATCTCGGCCAGCATCGCGTCGCACTCGACGAAGCACCGGTAGAGCTTCCCGATGATGTCGGCGATCTGCTTCTGCTCCGAGGGGTCCTCGACGCCGGCGCCGTAGACGAGCCGCCTGGCGACCCATGGCTGGAACCCCTCGAGTGGGTCGACGTGCAGCCGCACGAGCGCGTCGGGATCGTTCGCAGCGACCTCTTCGATCTCGACGCCGCCCTGCGTGGTGAACATGAACAGCGGCTGCTTCGCACCCCGATCGAAGGTGACCGAGAGGTAGTACTCCTTGGCGATCTCCGAGGCCTGTTCGATCCAGATCTTCTCGACGACGTGGCCACGAATGTCGAGACCGATGATCTCCTTCGCCTTCTGCTCGGCGTCGGCCGCGTCCTCGGCGAGCTTCACGCCGCCGGCCTTGCCGCGACCACCCGTCAACACCTGAGCCTTGATCACGGTCTGGCCGCCGAGCTCTTCGGCTGCTGCGCGCGCCTCGCCGGGGGTGGTCGCAAGCCGCCCGTCGGAGACGGGGATGCCGAACTGCTTGAAGAGCTGCTTGCCCTGGTACTCGTAGAGGTCCATCGGCCGCGGCGGACTCTAGCGACGTGGCTAGTCTCGGCGTTGATGAATGCGATCGTCGTCGACGGCCTGAAGAAACGGTACGGCGAGGTGCAGGCGCTCGACGGCGTTTCGTTCGCCGTGCGGGAAGGGGAAGTGTTCGGTCTGCTCGGACCGAACGGCGCCGGCAAGTCGACAACGGTGCGCGTGCTGGTCACGCTGACGCATCCGGACGCCGGCAGCGCCTCGGTTGCCGGCCGTGATGTGCGCACCGAACGGAATGCGGTCCGGCGCGCGATCGGCTACGTGCCCCAGGACTCGGGTGTCGACCAGTACGGCACCGGTCGCGAGAACCTGCTGCTCCAGGGGCGTGTGCAGGGGATGAGCGGTCGCGCCCTGCGCTCACGGGCCGACGAGCTGCTCGAGCTCGTCGGGATCGCCGACGCTGCAGACCGCATCGTCAAGAACTACTCGGGCGGAATGAGACGCCGCCTCGACATCGCCCTCGGGCTCGTCCATCGTCCGCGCGTCCTCTTCCTCGACGAGCCGACCACCGGTCTCGACCCCGAGGCCCGGGTCGCGATGTGGTCCGAGGTCTCGCGCCTGGCAGAGGCGGAGTCGCTGACGATCCTGCTGACGACGCACTACCTCGAGGAGGCAGACCAACTCGCCGACCGGCTGGCGATCGTCTCCCAGGGCAAGATCGTCGTCGAGGGGACGCCCGCCGAGCTGAAGGCCGGGCTGCAGGGTGACGCAGTTCACATCGAGCTCGAGAACGGCGCCGTCGACGCCGCGCGAAGCGTGCTGAGCGGCGTCGGCGCCAGGCCGGAGCAGGTGCTCGACGGGCGCACGATCATCTCGCGGGTCGAGAACGGAGGGCGCGCGCTGCCCGGGATCATCTCCGCGCTCGAGCGCGCCGGGATCGGCGTGGCGTCGGTCTCGCTCTCGCGTCCGTCGCTCGACGACGTCTACCTCCACTTCACGGGTCGCGACTTCAGCGCCGAGGACCGCGGCCGGTGACCGTCCTCAGGCACACCTGGTTCATGACGGCCCGCCAGGCGCGCAACCTGATGCGCGAGCCGATCTGGATCGTGCTCCTGCTCGTCCAGCCGATGGTGTGGCTCGTGCTCTACGGGCAGCTGTTCAAGAACGTGACCCGGCTCGGTGGCTTCGGTACGACGTCGTACATCACGTTCCTGGCGCCGGCGATCGTCGTCATGAACGCGTTCTTCGGCGCCACCTGGAGTGGCATGTCGATGATCGCCGACCTCGACCACAAGGTGATCGAGCGCTTTCTCGCGACGCCGGCCTCGCGGTTCTCGCTCGTGCTGTCGCAGATCGTGCGCTCTGCACTCACCGCTGCGATCCAGGCAGTCGTGATCCTCCTCGTCTCGTACGCCCTCGGCGTGCGGGTGCACACAGGAGCGCTCGGCTGGCTGACGATCATCCTCGCCGGAGTCCTCGTCAACAGCGCGTTCGCCGGCGTCTCTCAGGCGATCGCGTTGCTGACACGCCGCGAGGCGACGATGATCGCGCTTGCGAACTTCATCGGCCTGCCGCTCCTCTTCCTCTCCTCGACGATGATCGCGCTCAAGCAGATGCCGGACTGGATGCAGACCGTCGCGAAGTTCAACCCGGTCGACTGGGGCGTCCGCGCGGCTCGCGAGGTCGTCCTGCCGGGAACCTCCTGGAGCCTGGTGGCCGGGTATCTCCTGCTGCTGCTGGGGCTCTCGGCGGCGACCGCGTCGTGGGCGACGTGGACGTTCCGCGCGTACCAGCGATCCCTGTGAGGAGCCAGAGCTCGGCAGGGATCAGGCCGGTGCGATGACGCAGATCGGCTGGCCATTGGTCACCGGAGCACCTGCCTCGACGGCGACGTCCGTGACCGTGCCTGCCCACGGTGCTGCCACTTCGTTCTCCATCTTCATCGCCTCGACGATGCAGACGACCTGACCCGCAGCGACCTGGTCGCCCACCACGACCTTCACGTCGAGCACCGTTCCCTGCATCGGGCTCGCCACGACTCCCGAGCCGTCCCCGAGCGCGCCGGACGCCGCGCGCTGCCGCCGGCGGCGCGCCAACTCGCGGTAGCCCGGTTCGGCGACGAGCAACTTCACCTCGACGCGCCGACCGTCGACTTCGGCGACCGCGACGCGCTCGGTCAGCGCTCCGCTCGACGCGGCGCTTTGTCCGGTCGTCGGTTGGGAGAACCGGCTCGCCTGCTCCGCGAGCAGCTCCGACTCGACCAGCCCGTGGCAGGTCTCGCCGGCGATGAAACACGGGTGACCGAGCAGGGCCTGGTGAAACCCGAGCAGCGACGTGATTCCCCCGATCTCGAACTCGCCGAGCGCACGCAACATGCGGCGACGCGCAGACTCGCGGTCGGTGTCGTGGACGATCAGCTTGGCGATCATCGGGTCGTAGAGGCCGCTGATCTCCGAGCCCACGCCGACGCCGGAGTCGACCCGCACTCCCGGCCCCGACGGTTCCCGGTAGCTGGTGACCCTCCCCGGGCTGGGTAGGAAGCCGTTCGCGGGATCCTCGGCGTTGATGCGGCACTCGATCGCGTGGCCGCGAAGGGTCACGTCCTCCTGGCGGAGGGAGAGCGGCTCGCCCGCCGCGACCAGCACCTGTTCGCGCACGAGATCGAGTCCCGTGACCAGCTCCGTGACGGTGTGCTCGACCTGGATCCGGGTGTTCATCTCCATGAAGAAGTAGTCGCCCTCGGGCGACAGGAGGCCTTCGATGGTGCCGGCCGAGCGGTAGCCGGCGGCCCGGGCGGCATCGACGGCGATGCGGCCGATCCGCTCGCGCAGACTCGGGAGTGACTGCCGGAGACGGCGTCTCCTCGACGAGCTTCTGGTGGCGCCGCTGGATCGTGCAATCGCGCTCGCCGAGGTGAATCACGTTTCCGTGCGCGTCGGCGAGTACCTGAACCTCGACGTGGCGTGGATCCTCGAGATACCGCTCGACGTAGACCGCCGAGTCGGCGAAGTACGACTGGCCTTCGCGACGCGCCGAGTCGAACGCCTGCGCCGCCTCGTCGGCGGAGCGCACGATCTTCATGCCCTTGCCGCCGCCGCCGGCGGCGGCCTTGATCAGCAGCGGGTAGCCGAGCTCGGCCCCGAGCAGCGCGACCTCGTCGGCGGAGTCGACCGGGTCGGTCGTGCCGGGAATGATCGGGACGCCGGCGGCCTGCATGGCCTGGCGGGCCTTCGTCTTCGAGCCCATCAGCTCGATCGCGGCGGGCGGGGGCCCGATCCAGGTGAGCCCGGCCGCCTCCACTGCACGGGCGAAGCCCGCGTTCTCGGCCAGGAACCCGTACCCGGGATGCACCGCCTCGGCGCCGGAACGCCCGGCCGCGGCCAACAGCTTGTCGAAGACGAGGTAGCTGTCGGCGGCCGTCAGCCCGCCGAGCGCCTGGGCTTCGTCTGCGTAGCCCACGTGGAGGGCCGCGCGGTCGGCGTCGGAGTAGACGGCAACCGAGGAAACGCCGAGTTCGCGCAGCGTCCGGCAGATGCGCAGGGCGATCTCTCCGCGGTTGGCAACGAGGACTTTCGCGAACACACTCCGTATTCTCTCGGTCGGATGAGCTTCGCCGATCAATTGACCGTCACCCGTGCCGCAGCCGTGCCGATCGTCGTGGTGCTGTTCGCGGTCTCGTTCAACGGCCACAACTACTGGGCGACCGGGGTCTTCTGCGCCGCGATGGCGACCGACTGGTTCGACGGCCGGGTCGCGCGCCGCTCCGGTCAGACCTCCTCGCTCGGTTCGCTCCTCGATCCGGTGGCCGACAAGCTGCTCGTCATGTCGACGCTGATCGTGCTGCTCGGCCAGCACGTCTTCCCGGCCTGGATGGTGGCGGCGATCGTGGCGCGCGAGCTGCTCGTCTCGGGGCTGCGCCAGGCTGCGATCGAGCGTGGAGTCGTGATCGCCGCCCGCGACCTCGGCAAGCTCAAGACCTGGTCGCAGGCAATCGCCGCGGCGATCGGCGGCCTCGTCGCCGCAGGGGTGTGGGACGACAACGTCGCGTGGTGGGCGCTGCTCGTGGCGCTCGTGCTGACGTGGATCTCGGGTCTCGACTACGCGAGGTCGGCGCCGTCGGTGCTGCGCGGCCGCGCCGCCGTCTCGCCGTAGAGAGACTCGTCGAGACCCACCTGCCACCACGGGTCCGGTTCGGCCGCGGTCGTCCGCTCGAGCAGCGCCTCTACCGCCGCAACGACCTGCGGTGGCTGCTCGGGGCTCAGTTCGACGTCCACCGGCGGATCCTAGATCGAGGGATCCTCGCAAGACCACCCTGGCGGGGCGGGCACGACGACGACGCCTCCGCCTCCCCCGGCTACCGACACGACGACCGGCGCCCGCGTGCGGTCAGCTCGATCGACTCGACTACGTTGAGCGTCCAGACGGACGGTGGCACCGTCACCTGCCAGCTCGGCTCCTCGTCGCCCGCTCTCGGCGACCTGAGTGTCGGCAAAGCACGTCACGATCACGTGCCTCGACGGCGTCCTCGCGACGCTCGAACGGCTTCCGTAGGAGGGTTTGACCGAATGCCGTTCGTCGCACCCCTGCGGCACAACCTGTATTTCGCCAAACCCTCGTAGCTACAGCGGGATGTTCCCGTGCTTGCGCGGCGGACGGCGTTCACGCTTCGTGATCGCCGTCCGCAGCGCATCGATCAGCACGGGTCGCGTGCGGCGAGGCTCGATCACGTCGTCGACGTAGCCACGCTCCGCCGCCGCATAGGGGTTCGCAAACCGCTCGCGGTAGTCATCGATCAGCTCGCCACGGCGTGCGTCGGCGTCGTCCGCGTCCTGCAGTTCCTTGCGGAAGATGATGTTGACCGCGCCGTCCGGGCCCATCACCGCCACCTCCGCTGTAGGCCACGCGAAGTTGAAGTCGGCGCGGACATGCTTCGAGCTCATGACGTCGTAGGCGCCGCCGTACGCCTTGCGCGTGATCACGGTCAGCTTGGGAACGGTCGCCTCGCAGTAGGCGTAGAGCAGCTTCGCTCCATGACGGATGATCCCGCCCCACTCCTGCGCGGTGCCCGGTAGGAAGCCGGGAACGTCGACGAACGTGACGAGCGGGATGTTGAATGCGTCGCAGGTGCGCACGAAGCGCGCGGCCTTTTCCGACGAGTCGATGTCGAGCACGCCGGCCAGCGCCTTCGGCTGGTTGCCGACGATGCCGACGCTGTAACCGCCGAGTCGTGCGAACGCCGTCACGACATTCTCGGCGTACCGCGGCTGGATCTCGAGGTACTCGCCGTGGTCGACGACCGCCTCGATCACCTTCTTGATGTCGTACGGCCTCGTCGCCTCGTCCGGGATCAACGTGTCGAGCTCTGGCGCTTCACGGTCGACCGGGTCGCTCGGCTCGTCGTACGGCGTCGGCTCGGTGTTGTTCTGCGGCAGAAAGCTGAGCAGGTAGCGGGCGTCGTCGAGCGCGGCCTCCTCGCTCGGGGCGGTCAGGTGCGCAACGCCGGACTTCGTCGCGTGCGTCGTCGCCCCGCCGAGCTCCTCGAACGTGACCTCCTCGCCGGTAACCGTCTTCACGACATCGGGACCGGTGATGAACATGTACGACGAGCCTTCGACCATCAGGATAAAATCGGTCATCGCCGGCGAGTAGACGGCTCCGCCCGCGCAGGGGCCCATGACGAGCGAGATCTGCGGGATCACACCCGACGCCTGCACGTTCCGCCAGAAGATCTCGGCGTAGCCGGCGAGCGAGACGACCCCCTCCTGGATCCGGGCGCCCCCGGAGTCGTTGATGCCGACGATCGGACAGCCGTACTTGGCCGCCAGATCCATCACCTTGCAGATCTTCTCGGCGAAGACCTCGCTCAGCGAGCCGCCGAAGACGGTGAAGTCCTGGCTGAACAGGAAGATGCGCCGGCCGAAGATCGTCCCGTAGCCGGTGACGACGGCGTCGCCGTACGGGCGGCGGTCGAGCATGCCGAAGTTGGGCTCGCGGTGGCGCACATAGCGGTCGAGCTCGACGAACGAGCCGGGATCGCACAGCCGCTCGGCCCGCTCGCGGGCGAGCAGCTTCCCTGCCTCACGGTGCTTCGCGACGGACGCCGCGGAGCCCGCGTGGCGCGCCTGGTCGCGTAGCTCGTCGAGCCAGGCGAGGCGCTCCTGCGTGGTGGAGTGCGTGCGCTTCTCGTCCGGCTCCATCTCGCGCGGAGCCTAGATCAGAACGCCACCGCTCGAAGATTCACACTCTTGGCACACATTCGTACGCCTTCCTCAACGGTGGCTGCCACCCGAACGTGTCGCGGGCGGCCACGTCGCGGGCGGACCGGCAGAACGTAGATTGAGGACATGCAACCGGTCGAGCGTTCGACGGTGTGGCCCTACGACCCGGCCGGCGAGCCGCGGCAGTTCTACTACTCGCGCTACGACCACCCGAACGGCGTCGCAGCCGAGCGGGAGCTCGGGCGGCTCGAGGGCGGCGACGCGCTCCTCTACGCGTCCGGGATGGGCGCGGCGACCACCGTCCTCCTCGCCTTCGCCGGCGCCGGAAAGACCGTCGCCGTCGCCGAAGGCGCCTACTTCGGGACCGGCAAGCTGATCGGCCTGCTCGCACCCTTCGGCATTCGACTCGTCGAGTTCGACCAGACCGGCGCGCCGCCGGAAGCGGAGATCGTCTGGGTCGAGTCGCCGGCGAACCCGACGCTGACGCTGCCGAACTGGCCGGCGCTCCGAGAGCATCCGGGCCTCGTCGTCTGCGACGCGACCATCTCGACTCCGATCTACCTGAAGGCGCTCGACGAGGGCGCGGACATCGTCGTGCATTCGGCAACGAAGTTCCTGACCGGCCACCACGACGCGCTGCTCGGCGCGACCGTTTCGCGCGCGCCACACACCGAGCGCCTCCGTGAGCTGCGCGTGAACGCAGGCATCACCGCCGCGCCGGACGCGGCCGCCGCCCTGCTGCGTGGGCTCGAGACGCTCGAGGCACGCATGCACCACCACACCGAGTCGGCGGCAGAGATCGCCACCCGCCTGCGCGCGCATCCGGCGGTCGAGAACGTCCGCTATCCCGGCTTCAGCGGGCTGATCTCCTTCGACGTTGCCGACGCGCGCGCCGTCGAGACGTCGACAAAGCTGATCCGCAACGCGACGAGCCTCGGCGGCGTCAGCTCGTCGATGGAGAGCCGCCACCGCTGGGAGGGCGACCGTATCCCCGTAGGGCTCCTGCGGCTCTCGGTCGGGCTCGAGCCGGTCGACGAGCTCTGGGCCGACCTCGAGCACGCGCTCGACACCCCCTGAGCGAAGAGCCGGAGAGGGGACTCGAACCCCTGACCCACGGTTTACAAAACCGTTGCTCTACCAGCTGAGCTACTCCGGCGCAGGGCTTATTCTAGGCGGGCTGGTCGATCGTCTTCAGGAACGCCTCGACCGCGGCGAGGAACGCCTCCGGCTCCTCGAGATGCGGACTGTGGCTCGACTCCTCGAACAGCTGCCACTGGGCGCCCGGGATGCGCGAGTGGATCTGCTCGACGATGTGAGGCGTCGCCTCGTCGTAGCGGCCCGAGATCAGGAGCGTCGGCGTCGAGATCTCGTGCAGACGGTCGGTGATGTCCCACGTCTTGAGCGTGCCGATGCAGTGGAACTCGCTCGGGCCGTTCATCGTGTGGTAGACGGTCGGATCCGCGGCCAGCTGCGCGAACGTCCGCTCGAGGCAGTCCGGCCAAGGGATTCGGCAGAGGTGGCGGTCGTAGTAGACACGGACAGCGGCTTCGTACTCCTGCGAATCGGTCGTGCCGGCCGCTTCGTGCGACGCCAGCGTCGCGGCGACCTCCGGCGGCAGATCGGAGCGAAGCCTGTTCGCCTCGGCAACCCACAGCGGGATGCTCGCGGGCGAGTCGGCGACGACCATCCCACGCAGGCCCGGCGGCCGGTCGAGCGCATGCTCCATGGCGAGCATGCCGCCCCACGACTGGCCGACAACCGCATAACGATCAGCGATTCCGAGCGCGCGCGTCAGGTCGACGAGCTCGTCCTTGAAGAGCTGCACCGTCCAGAACTCCGCCGGCGCATCCGGGAGATGCGTGCTCCGCCCGCAGCCGAGCTGGTCGTACAGCACGCACGCGCGTCCGTAGCCGGCGAGCTCGGCGACCGGCTCGAGATAGTCGTGCGCCGCTCCCGGCCCGCCGTGGCAAATCACGACGGGCGTCGGCCCGGCGTCCAGGTCGCCGACGACGCGGTACCAGGTCTCGCGACCGTCCCGGATCATGCTCGCTCTACTGTAGGACTTGGCGCGTCTGCTGGTGCGTGATGATCTTTCGCTTCACCCGCTGCAGCGCATTGTCGATCGTCTTCGTGTCGCACGCCAGGTCTTCGGCCATCTGCTCGTACGACGCACCTTCGAGGTAGAGGCGAAGCGCGTCCGCCTCGAGCGGTGAGAGTGTGGTCGACAGGCAGCCGACAAGCGACTCGAGCTCCTGCGTCGAGATCACGCGCACCGAGGGATCGTTGACCGCCGGGCCCGGTAGCGCGTCGCCGAGACTGCAGTCGTCGCCTTCCTGCCCTGCCGGTGTGTGGCTGAACGAGACGTACGAGTTGAGCGGCGCATGCTTGAAGCGGGTAGCGGTCTTGATCGCGGTGATGATCTGGCGCGTCACGCACAGCTCGGCGAACGAACGGAACGACGTCTCCTTGTCCGGCCGGAAATCGCGGACAGCCTTGTAGAGACCGACGAGACCCTCCTGGATCAGGTCGTCGGAGTCGCCGCCGGCGAGGAAATATGAGCTCGCCTTCAGCCGCACGAACGAGGTGTACCGCCGGATCAGCTGGTCCATGGCGACGCTCGAGCCGTTGCGCGCCTTCAGGACGAGCTGCAGATCCTCAAGCTCTCGTTGAACCTTTTGCGGAGACTTCGGGACGGTCGCGGTGCGGACGGACACGGTGGCTACCCCCGTGATTGCGGCTGTTTTGATGAGACTTCGTCCTGCAAAGCCACCGAAGTCTCACCCTGAGGTCGAGGTGAATGTAGCAAGCGTTCGCAAGGAACACAACCCCCATTTGCGATGGACCCGCTTACTCGCCTCTTCGCAACCGCTCCAGCCTGCTCCGTGTCTCCTCGTCGAGCTTCCCCGCGAGCCCTGCCGGCGGCTCCTCCCTGCGTTGCGGCGGTGAGAGCTCCCGGAAGAACGTCTGGGAGCTCAGCTTCGCCACCGCCCCACCCGCAGCGGCCGCAACCGTTGCGTCGCTCGTCACGAGCAGCACTCGCTCCCGTCCCCGCTGCTCGGCCGCAAGGCGCTCGAGCAAAGTGTCGGCGTGCTGCGCGTAGCGCACCGCCAGCGGCCCGCGCTCACCGTCGTCGCCGACGCCGTCGAAGACGACAACGCCCCGGGCTCCGCGCATCGCGACGAAGCTCGCCAGTGCATCGACCAGCTCGCTCCGATCGGCATGCGGTCCGGCGTGCAGCAGGTTGTAGCCGTCGAACAAATACAGCGTCGCGTCAGCCACGCTGGCGCTTCGCCTCGTACAGGAGCACCGCGGCGGCCACGCTCACGTTCAACGACTCGACCTCGCCGCCGAGCGGGATCGAGACGAGCGCATCGCAGGTGCGCCGCACGAGCGGCCGCAAGCCGCTCCCTTCAGCGCCGAGCACCAGGGCCACACCCCCGGAGAGATCCGTCTCCCACATCGACGGCGCACCCGCATCGCCCGCAGCCCCGTACACCCACAGATCTGCACCCTTCACCTCCTCGAGGTAGCGCGCGAGGTTCGTGACGACCGCGATCGGCAGGTGCTCGACCGCGCCCGCCGAGGCGCGTGCCACAGCAGAGGTGACGATCGCCGAGCCGTGCGCGGGCACGACCACCCCGGTCGCCCCGGCCCCGTCGGCGCTCCGAGCGACGGCACCGAGGTTGCGGGGATCCGTGACCCGGTCGAGCGCGACGAGCAGCGGCTTCTCGGCCGCGGCCAGCTCGTAGGCGTCCGCGTAGCGATAGGGCTCGACGAGCGCGAGCACGCCCTGGTGGTCGCGCGTCTCCGCTCGCTCGGAGAGCTCCCGGTCGGCCTTCAGTTTCGGCCGGGCCTCCTCGAGCCAATCCTCGGCCTTCAGCGCGCGTTCGGTGGCCCAGACCTCGAACACCTCGCGACGTCCCCGTAGCGCCTCCCGCACCGCCCTACGGCCATAGACGAGCTCCGGGGTCACGTCTGCACGAGATCGAAGCCGCCGTCTCGGTCGCGCATCTCCCAGCCGAGCGCAGCGAGCTCGTCACGAAGCCGGTCGGAGGTCTCGAAGTCACGCCCCGCGCGCGCCTCGGCGCGCCTGGCGGCGAGGGCGGCCACCTCGGCCGGCACCTCGTCACGATCGGCGAGCGCAGCGAGCCCGAACACCGCAAGGCCACGTCGAAGCAGCTCCAGCTGACCGTCCGAGGCCCAGTCGTGCAGGACCGCCAGCGCTCTCGGCGTGTCGAAGTCGTCGTCGAGCGCCGCAACGAACGGCGCCCAGCCCTGCTCGTCGAGCGCCGCTGCCGGGCGCGTGAACGCGTTCCGCAATGTCTCGCGGCGTGCGACCGCCTGCTCCATCGTTCCCACTGAGAAGTCGATCGGCTTGCGCCAGGACGCCGTCAGGAAGAAGAGCAGGACAGCCTCTCGCCCCCACGTGTCGATCGCCTCGCGGATCGTCGTCACGCTGCCGGCCGACTTCGACATCTTCTCGCCGGTGAACCGGAGCATCCCGTTGTGGGCCCAGATCGCCGCGAACGGATGGCCCACCGACCGGGATTGGGCGACCTCGTTCTCGTGATGAGGGAACACGAGGTCGAGCCCGCCACCGTGGATCTCGAACGCCGGCCCGTAGGCCTCCGCCGCCATCGCGGAGCACTCGATGTGCCAGCCGGGCCGGCCCCGGCCCCACGGCGACTCCCACCAGGTGTCCTCCGTCTCCGGCTTGTTCGCCTTCCAGAGGGCGAAGTCGCGCCCGTCCTCCTTGAGCGGGTTCGGCTCCTGCTCCTCGACCTGGTCGGGACGCTGACCCGAGAGGCGTCCATATTCGGGGTAGGAGGCGACCCGGAAGTAGACGTCGCCGTCGACCGGATAGGCATGACCGCCGGCGACCAGGGTCTCGATGAAGTGGACGATCTGCGGCACCGACTCGGTCGCCTTGGGCAGCTGGTCGGGCATGCCGAGCCCGAGGTCGCCGGTGTCCTGCAGGTACCACTCGGTCGCGCGCGCCGCGAGCTCCGCGCTCGCGCCGGGCGCAGCCTCGTAGATCTTGTCGTTGATGTCCGTGATGTTGTGGACCAACCTCGCGTCGTAGCCGGTCGCCAAGAGCCATGCGCGCAGCCACATCCCGACGACGAACGGCCGCGCGTTGCCGATGTGCGCTCGGGCGTAGACCGTGGGGCCGCAGAAGTACATCCGGATCGGGCCGGGTGGCGGCGGCAGCTCGAGCGTCGAGCGTGTGAACGTGTCGTAGAGACGCACAGCTCTAGGGTAGAGCGCGCCGCACGGCCTCGTCCCGGGGCAGTGCCTGCAGCACCGCCCAGAGCTCCGGGCCGCGCTCGGCGCCCGTCAGCGCGACGCGGAGCGCGCGCAGGCTGCCGCCGACGGCCTTCAGCTCCCGCTGCAGCGCCTTCGCGCCTTCCTTGTCGAGCTGCTCCGGCATCGCCGTGCGCAGCTCGACGAAGCGCGCGAGGGTCTCCGGACTTTGTGCCAACTTGGCACTAGGAGGGTCGAGCACGCCGCGAATCAGCGCTGCCGCCTCGACGAGGTCGTGCGCGCCTCGAGCGAGCGGCACCGCCTCGACGGGCACGTCGAGCCTCGCTGCGAGCTCGGCGTCCGGCATCGCTGCGAGCACGTCGACGGAGAGCGAACGGATGCGTGTGAGGTCGAGATGCACGTCATGGCGCGGCAGGCCGAGCTCGTCCAGGTAACCGCGTACGGCCTCGGCCGGATACCCGGCCTCGCGCAGCGAGGCGACAGTCGCGCCCTCGGCTCGCTTCGACAGCTTCTTCCCGTCGTCGCCGACAACCAGCCCGTGGTGGATGACCTGCGGCGGCGGCGTCCCGAGCGCCCGGTGCAGCGCCGCGTGAAGCTCCTCGTTGGGACGATGGTCGGAGCCCCGGATCACGTGGGTGATCGCGAAATCTGCGTCGTCGACGACGCTCGCGAGGTGGAAGGTCGGCGTCTCGTCGTCGCGCCAGAGCATCACGCCCTCGAACCGTTGTGGGAGCCCGGCGGCCCGGGCCGCCTCGAGGTGACGTGCGGCGCGCGAGCTCTGCCGCACCGGCCCCTCGTCCCAATCGACGCCGAGCCAGGCGAGGTCGGCGAGCACGCCTTCCTCGCCGCCGGCCAGGTTGCGAGCAGCGTCGGTGTCGTCGATCCGCAGCAGCAACCAGTCGCCGAAGCGGCGGTTCGCGACCGCGCTGAGCGCGTTCCCGACGTGCAGCGTCCCCGTCGGGCTCGGCGCGAACCGGACCCGTGTCATGCCGAGAACCTATCGTGCAGTCATGCAGCGTCTCCTCGAGCGCGTTCGCGCGGCCGCGCGCTACCTGGAGCAGCACCCCCGGACGCGCAAGGGAATCCAGCTCGGGCTGGTGGCGGTGACGCTGGCGTTCTGCGCGTGGGCGGTGCGGAACGAGTGGTCGAAGGCGGCTCCGCTGCTCGAGCACGCCCACCCACTCGACATCGCGCTCGCCTTCGCCGCGGTCACTGCCTACTACCTGATCTTCATCATCGGCTGGATCCGGATCCTCGAGCCGTGGGGAATCGCCGTGCCGTATCGCCTCGCGTTGCAGGCCGAGATGGTTTCGATGCTCGCCAAGTACCTGCCGGGAGGCGTCTGGACGCCGGCCGCGCGAACCGTCGCGCTGCGACGCGGGGCGGGTGTCACCGACACGCCGAAGGTCCTCACCTCGATCTTCGTCGAAGCAGCGCTCTCCGCTATCTCCGGCGTGATCGTCTTCGTGGTCAGCCTGGCCTGGGTCCGGGGGGTCAACGCACCCCTCCCGGCGCTGATTCTCTTCGCGCTGCTCCTCGCGTCGCTCCTCCACCCGCGCATCTTCCGCCGACTCAGCGGGAAGCTGTTGACGCGGTTCGGAGCCGAGCCGATCGACCCGCTGCCGTTCTCCGTCACGCTCGGCCTGCTGCTCTTCTACTGCGGCACCTGGCTGATCGGCGGCCTCGGCGTCTGGTTCCTGCTGCGCAGCCTCGATGCCTCGCCGGCGTTGTCGACGATCCCGTTTCTCGGGGGCGTCTCGGCCGTCGGCGCGATCGTCGCCGTGCTGGCGATCTTCACCCCCTCCGGCCTCGGCGCACGGGAGGCGTCGATGTACGGCTTGCTGCTCGCGGTCACGAGCGCCGGGCCGGCACTTGGCGTGACGCTGCTGAACAGGCTGGTGATCACGGTGGTCGAGGTAGTGCTCTTCGCCGTGGGCGTCGTCTCCTGGCGCAGCAGCGGTCAGCAGGCCCACCCGCCGGACGGTCAGCCGCAGACGTCCCGCAGTCCGTAGATTTACGGCATGTGCCGGAACATCCAGAACCTCTACAACTTCGAGCCGCCGACCACCGACGAGGAGGTCCGCGGCGCCGCCCTGCAGTACGTCCGCAAGGTGAGCGGCATGCAAAAGCCGTCTCAGGCGAACGCGGAGGCGTTCGAGCTCGCCGTCGACGAGGTGACAGCCGCGACGACGCGGCTGCTCCAGACGCTCGTCACGTCGGCTCCACCGCGGAACCGCGAAGTCGAGGCGGAGCGTCGCCGCGCGCGGGCAGTCGTGCGCTTCAGCCGCGTCGCGTAGTCGCTGCCGCTCGAGCGCTAACGCTCGACGTGGATCGGGGCCTTCGACTCGAGCAACGGGCCGCCGAGCCGGCCCGCGCGCAGGGCGAGGATCTCAGCGAGGATCGAGACGGCTGTCTCGGCGGGGCTCTCCGCGCCCACGTCGAGACCTGCAGGTCCGCGCAGGCCGTCGAGCTGCGCCTCCGTCAGGCCGGCCTCGAGCAGCTTCTCCCGGCGCTTGGCCTGTGCACGCCGGCTCCCGAGTGCGCCCACGTAGAACGCGTCGGTGCGCAACGCCGTCGCGAGCGCCGGGATGTCGAACTTCTCGTCATGTGTGAGCACGACGACGGCGGTCTCTCGATCGAGCGCGATCTGCGCGAACGCCGGCTCGGGCCAGGCGACGACGATCTCGTCCGCGCTCGGCATCCGCTCGGGCGTCGCAAAGCGCGCCCGCGCGTCGACGCAGATCGTGTGCCAGCCGAGCGCCTTGGCGGCAGCGCAAAGCGCCTGGGCCGTGTCGACCGCGCCGACGACGACGAGCCGCGGAGGCGGCCCGTACACCTCGGCGAACACCTTCAGACCCTGGTGCTCGAGCAGCGTGCTTCGTCTGAGCTCGGCCGCCAGCGGCGCGAGCCCGAGCGGATCGTCGCCGACGACCTCGCCGCGATCGAGCAGCACGAGCAGCTTCCGGCCGACCTCGTGATCCCCTTCGACAACGGTGAAGAGCACCGCGCGCTCCTCGCCGCGGGCGAGCGAGAGCAACCTGTCGGTGAGGGTCAATCCAGGCGCTCGAGGAAGACGTCGATCTCGCCACCGCAAGGCAGGCCGACACCGAGAGCCTCGTCGTCGCTGATGCCGTAGCTCAGGAGCCTCGGCTCACCCGACACGAGCACCTCGCGTGCCTGTGCGGCGACGTCGTTCTCGACGCACCCGCCCGAGACGGAACCGCACATCTCCCCGTGCTCGGAGATCGCGAGCTTGGCTCCCACCGGGCGCGGAGCCGAGCGTCGGGTCGCGACGACCGTCGCGATTGCGACCTGTTCGCCGCGGCCTCGCCAGCGCTCGACCTCGTCGACGATCTCCTTCATGCATGCCTCCGTTCGCTGCCGCCGAGGACTGTAGCGAGCACCGACCGGCCCGCAGCCACGGGCGAAGGATCGTGAGCACCATCGAGTAGGTTTCGTCGATGGACGCGGCTTCGGCGAGGCGGTCGTGAAGCTCGGGATGAACATGCTGCTCTGGGGGACCGACGTCTCGGGTCCCGAGTACCGAGGGGTGTTCGCGCTGCTTCGCGACACCGGCTTCGATGGCGTCGAGATTCCGATCTTCGACAGCTCGCCCGCTTCCCTCCCGCGCTACGAGAACCTCGCCCGGCAGCTGGCGGTGCTCGGCCTCGAGCCGCTCGGCGTCGCAGCCCGTTTGCCCGAGGACAGCCCGATCAGCCCGGATCCGGCCGTGCGGGAGCGTGGCCTCCGCGCGACCAACGCGGCCGTCGACATGTGCGCTGCCCTCGGAGCGAGGACGATCTGCGGGCCGCTCGGCGCACCGCTCGGGTACCTCTCCGGCACCGGCCCGACGCACGACGAGCGAATGCGCGCGGTCGAGAGCCTCCGTGCGGCGGCCGAGCACGCTCAGACACGCGAGGTGACGATCGCGGTCGAGTACCTGAACCGGTTCGAGATGTACCTGATCAATTGCGCGGCCGACGCCGCCGACCTCGTGCGCGAGGTCGACCATCCGAACTGCCGGTTGATGTACGACACCTACCACGCGCACATCGAGGAGAAGGACCCTCGCCAGGCACTGCAGGCGTGTCGCGACGTCCTTGTGCACGTGCACGCGGCTGAGAACGACCGCGGAACGCCGGGGACCGGGCAGGTCGCTTGGGACGTCACCTTCGCCGCGCTCCACGAGATCGGTTACGACGGCTGGATCGTGATCGAGGCGTTCAGCGACACCGTTGCCGACCTCTCCCCGGCGACGAAGAGTTGGCGCCGGACGTTCGACAGCGAGGAGCAACTGGCGCGCGACGGTGCGAGGTTCGTTCGCGACCGGTGGAGCCTTCAAGCCCCGTGAAAGACGCCCTGCTGGCATGGTACGACGACCACCAACGACCCCTCCCCTGGCGCGAGACGCGCGACCCGTACGCGATCCTCGTCTCCGAGGTGATGCTGCAGCAGACCCAGGTCGAGCGGGTGATCCCTCGCTGGCTCGCCTGGCTCCAACGATGGCCGACCGTGCATGCGCTGGCCGCCGCTTCCCCGGCCGACGTGATCGTCGCCTGGCAAGGGCTCGGTTACAACCGCCGGGCCGTCAACCTGCTTCGCGCGACACGAATCGTCGCCGAAGACGGCTGGCCCGACGACCTCACCGAGCTGCCGGGCGTCGGCCCGTACACCGCGGCGGCAGTGGGCAATTTCGCCTTCGGCCGCGACGTGCTGCCCGTCGACACGAACGTCCGCCGGATCCAGGAACGGACCGGCGAGCCCTTCGACGGTTCGTGCACTCAGGCGCTGTTCGACCTCGGCGCGACGATCTGCCTCGCGCGTATACCACGGTGCGGCGAGTGCCCACTCGCTGCCGCGTGCCCCTCGCGCGGATCACGATACGAACCGCTGCGCAAGCAGTCGGCGTTCAAAGGCTCGTTCCGAGAGCGCCGCGCAAAGGCTCTGCGCGAGGTCGCGCGTGGCGAGCAACCTGGCGACGGTGACGCGCTCGTCGCGCTCGAGCGCGACGGCCTCGTCTCGCTCGACGAGGGTTTTGCCTCGTTGCCCGGCTAGGCCACAGCGGCGAGACGCGATCGTGCGACCTCGCGGGCGAGTGCCGGCTCGTCGGTGACGAGGCCGTCGACGCCGAGCGCCATCAGCTCCGCCATCTGCCGAAGGTCGTTCACCGTCCACGGCACGACGCGTAGTCCCACTGCATGCGCAGCGTCGACGAGCTCGGCCGTCACGACGTCTCGGCGCGGCCCGATCGTGCGCGCAACGGTGACGATGGGCTGCGGTCGGTCGAACAAGAACGTCGTCTCGACAGCGCCGCGCAGCCGGGAGATCTCGGCGAGCAGCGGTTCCGAGAACGAGCACACCGAGACCTGTTCCAGATGCGGCCGCAGCGCGTGCACGAACTCGTGTGCAGACGGCGTCGCCGGTGGGAAGCATTTCGCGTCGACGACCAACTGAGTGCCCTTGGCGAGCCGGAGCGCATGATCGAAAGCCAGGCCCGAGGCGTCGCCGTGGTCGACGTCGTGCGCGACGATCAGCCGGCCGTCGGCGAGCCCGACGTCGAGCTCGAGCGAGCTCGGCGAGCAGGCGAGCAGCCGCCGCAGCGTCAGCGAGTCGTTGCCGCGGTGCGCCTGGATCTCGAACGCCACGGCAACCAGGTTCGCCGCTGCCACCCGGTTTCCGTGTCACAGGACGGCTGAGCGGCGGTAACAGCTCGGTGAACGGCCGACGGAGCCGGTTACACCCTGTGGCGGAGCCAGACGTTGGGCTCGACGTGCACCCCGATGCCCGCCCGGATCTCGAGCGGAGCGAGCATGCCGGGCACGACGTAGGTCCCATCAGCCGGGAAGAGCATCTGCGTCCATCGCTCCCAGTCGGCGACCGGAGCCTCGATCAGCACCGACCGCGGCGCCGCCCGCTCGATCCGCCCGCCGACGCTCTCGTGGCGCCGGATCCAGGGATCGAGGTGCGCCCCGTCCTCGCGACGCCACGTCATGAACTCCTCGATCGGCGTCAGCGGGTACCGCTCCTTGAGCGTCGGGCGGACCGCTGCGATCACGGACTCGAGCCCTGCCGTGGCGGCTGCCTCGCGTGCTGCGGCGATCAAGGTCGTGGCCAGCCCTTCGCCGCGCCGCGACCCCGCGACGCTGATCGCGAGCAGCGAGAGCACGTTGCCGCCTCCCGCCTTCATCCCCCGCTCGAACGCGTCGTCCCAGCCGGCCGGCAACTCGTCGCCGTCGACCGGCACCGACAACGCGTGCACCTCGGCTACGAGGCGGCCGCCGTCCAGGAGCGCGAGCTGGAACGCGGGGAACTCGTCGTACAGCCTGCCCCAGTACTTCGAGCCCACGGCGTTATGGGTCATGAACTCGGGAAACTCGTCCAGCTGCGAGCGAAGGGCACGCACGTCGGGCCGGTCTGCGAAGCGAACGAGCTCCATCAGCGCTCGAGCAGCGCGACGGCGTGCGCTGCAAGACCCTCGCGGCGACCGGTGAAGCCGAGACCGTCGGTGGTCGTCGCCCTCACGTTCACCTCTCCCCCGCCGACGGCGGCGGAGAGCCGCCGGCGCATCTCGTCGCGGTACTCAGCGATCTTCGGCTCTTCGCCGACGAGCACGCAGTCTGCGTTGACGAGCGTCCAGCCCGCGTCGCGCACCTGCCGATAGGCCTCCCGCAGCAGGTCGACGCTGTCGGCGCCGCGATAGCGCTCGTCGCCGGACGGGAACAGCGAGCCGATGTCGCCGAGTCCCGCCGCGCCGAGCAGCGCATCGATCAGCGCGTGGGCGAGGACATCTCCATCCGAATGTCCGGCCAGCCCGCGAGGATGGTCGATCGGCACGCCGCCGAGCACGAGTGGCACGCCGCCGACGAGCGCATGGGCGTCGACGCCGAGGCCGACCCGGACGCTCATGGGAGCACCGCCGGTAGCTCGGCAAGCGAACGGACCCGAGATGGCGCCGGCCGGCGCCTGGTGCAGGAGGCCCCACGGCCCGCGGCGCACGTGCACGGCGACGAGCCCGGCGGCGAGAGCCGGCAGGACGTCGTTGTCGACACGGTCGCCCACGTAGGCGATCTTGCCAGGCGGGACGTCCGCCTCCTCGATCAGGCGCGCGAAGAACCCGGGGTCCGGTTTGGAAACGCCCCACCGCGCGGCCGAGCCCACGAAGTCGACGTGGGGCCGGAGCAGCTCCTCGGTCTCGAGCGGCGTGTTCCCGACTGCCCAGACGACGTGCCCGGCCCGCCGGAGCGCCTCGATCGCGGGCAGCGCGTCGGGGTACCAGTCGTGCTCGCCCCACGTCGCAGCCGGGTGCTCGACGCCGAGAATCGTCCAGACGTCGTCGTGATGCTCGCCGCGCGCGGCCAGGCCGCCGAGCACGCCCATCAGGGTGAACCGGGGCACGCCGGCCGCGTCGGCCGCGCGCTCCCACATCCGCGTCTCGTCGATCAGGGTCTCGCCGATGTCGAAGGCTACGACGCTCAAAGCTCGTTGCATGATCACGCTCGTCTCGGGGCACGGACTTCGATCGTGGAACGAGCTCTCAGAGCCATCCGGTCACCCGCTCGAGGTCGGCCCGGGTGGTGATCTTGAGCAGCCGCTCGTCACCGGCCACCGTCGTCACGCGTCCCCCCGCCGCCTCGACCAGCGCCGCGCAATCCGTGGCTTGTGCCAATTTGGCACTAACTGGGTCGAGCGCGGCCCGCAGCACAGTGGCGACGAAGGCTTGGGGGGTCTGCACCGTGACGAGCTCCGAGCGGTCGAGGGTCTCCGAGACGACGCTGCCCGCGACTCGCTTGACGGTGTCCGAGAGGGGCAGGGTCGGGACGGCGCCGTCGAAGCCTCGGGCCAGCGCCTCGATCAGGCGCTGCACGACGCCTGCGTCGACGAGCGGACGAGCGGCGTCGTGCACGAGGATGACGGCCGCCTCCTCGGGCACCTCGGCCACGCCGGCGCGCACCGAGTCCGTTCGTGTCTCGCCGCCCGTCACGCACGCGACGACCTTCGAGGCGCCGACCTCCTCGGCGAGCAGGATCGCCGGCTCCTCCCAGTCCGGAGGAGCCACGACGATCACGTGCTCGATCGACTCGCATTCGTCGAGCCGCCGAAGCGGCTCGGCGAGCAACGGCAGGTCGCCGAGGCGTACGAACGCCTTCGGCCGATCCTCGCCGAGCCGCTCCCCTCGCCCGGCGGCGACGAGAACGGCCCAGACACTCACTTGGCGGCGGTGGTCTTCCTCTTCGCGGCCGGCTTCGCGCTCTTCGAGGCCACGCTCTTGGCGGCCGAGCTCTTGACCCCTGAGCTCTTGACAACCGTGCGCGAGGCAACCGACTTCGGCTTCGCCGGGGCAGCCTTCTTGGCGACCGGCGCGGCCTTCTTGACGGTCGCCGCCGGCCGCGCGGCTGTCGCAGCAGCCTTTCGCTCGGCGGGCGTGGCCTTGGGCTTCGCGCCGTTGGTCAGCGTCTCCTCGAGCCACTCGAGCGCCTCGTCCTCGCTCATCGTCTTCGCGTACATCAGCTCCGACGCGAGGATCTTCTTGGCCTTGACATACATCTGCTTCTCGCCGGTCGAGAGGCCCTTCTCGCCGTCGCGGAGCGCCAGGTTCCGCACGACCTCGGCGAGCTCGTAGATGTCGCCGGTCTTCATCTTGTCGCGGTTGTGCTTGAAGCGGCGATTCCAGTTCTTGGGCATCTCGGTGCCACCGGAGGTCAGGTACTTGACGACCTTCTTGACCGCCTCTTCGTCGATCACTTTGCGCAGCCCGACGCGCTCGGCGTTCTCTGCGGGGACGTTCACAGTCATGTCGTTGTGCAGAATCTTGATCGTCAGGTACTCGCGCTTCTCGCCGAGCACCTCGCGCTTCTCGCGCTTCACGACCGTCCCAGCACCGTGGTGGGGATACACCACCTTGTCGCCGACCTTGTACAAGTGCGCCTCTTTCCGTCTGTAGTCGCGAAAGTGCCGGCGGCCCTGAAGGCTCACCGGCGAGGCTTCCCAGGATAGCAGAAACCCTGCAAATGCACCATTTTTTGAAAAATCCCTGCTAGTTCGCAGAATCAGTCAACGCGGCCTGCAGCACCTCGCGGAGCGTCTCGCCCACGACGGGCCGGCAACCGAGCTTGCGGCATTCGGCGACCCTCCGGTCGGCCTGGGCGGCGACCCGCAGGCGGCCCGTGAGCCCGATCTCGCCGAAAACCGCCACCTTGTCCCGCACCGGCACACCCTTCGCGGCCGAAGCGATCGCAAGCGCGATTCCGAGGTCGGCACCCGGCTCGTCGATGCGCACGCCGCCTGCGACGTTGACGAACACGTCGGCCGCTCCGAGCGTCAAGCCGGCGTGCCGGCCGAGCACGGCCACGATCATCGCGAGCCGCTTCGGGTCGACTCCCGTGCCGACCCGCCGCGGCATCGCAAGGTCGGTGGGGGCGACCAGCGCCTGGATCTCCAGCAGGAGCGGCCTCGTGCCCTCGAGGGTGCAGGTGACAGCGGCGCCGATCTCGCCCGAATGCGTCTTGCCGAAGATCTCGGACGGGTCGGGGACGCCGATCAGGCCGGCACCGGTCATCTCGAAGATGCCGAGCTCGTTCGTCGAGCCGAAGCGGTTCTTGACGGCTCGCAAGATGCGGTGGGCGTGGTAGCGGTCGCCCTCGAACTGCAACACGCAGTCGACGAGGTGCTCGAGCACGCGCGGGCCGGCGACCGAGCCGTCCTTGGTCACGTGCCCGACGAGGAACGTCGCGACGCCGGCCTCCTTCGCGACCCGCAACAGCCGGGCCGCCGCCTCGCGCACCTGCGAGACGGACCCCGGCGCCGAGCCGACCTCCGCCGACCACAACGTCTGCACCGAGTCGATCACGCACACGTCGGGCCGCTCGCGCTCGAGCGTCTCGCAGACGGCCTCCAGCTCGGTCTCGGCGAGGATCTCGACGTTGTCGCAGCCGCCGAGGCGGGCTGCCCGCAGCTTGACCTGGGCGACCGACTCCTCGCCCGTGATCAGGAGCGCCCGGCGCTCGCGGGAGATGGCGCCCAGGGCGGCCAGCAGCAGGGTCGACTTGCCGACGCCCGGCTCGCCGCCGACGAGCACGAGGGAGGCCGGCACAAGCCCGCCGCCGAGCACGCGGTCGAGCTCGGGGACGCCCGTGGAGAGCCGCTCGGCCTCGTCTGCGACGACGTCGACGAGGCGCAAGGGCGTCCGCGGCTGCGCGTTCCGCGCCGCGCGGCCCGCACGAGTCGGAAGCGCCTCGGCGAGCATCGTCCCGAACTCACCGCAGCCCGGACAGCGCCCGAGCCAGCGGCCCGACGACGTGCCGCACTCGCTGCAGACGTGCTGCACCGCTGCCGGTCTCGAGCTCATCAGGACGAGGACGGTACTCCGAGGCCACGACGGCACGTGTGCCGGTTTTGGAACGATCGTTCCCGTGCGCTACCGGCGGATCGGCGACAGCGAGCTGGAGGTCTGCGTCGATGCCGCCTTCGCCGCGGGCATCAACTTCATCGACACCGCGAATGTGTACGCGCTCGGCGAGGCCGAGTCAGCCTCGCTCGACCTGAGCCGCGAGCAGGGCTTCGTCAAGTTCGTCTCCTCGCAGCCGCAGTACTCGCTCTCGAGCGCGTCCAGCGCCTCGTCCCGATCGCCGATCGGCTGGGGATCACGATGGCACAGCTCGCGCTGGCCTGGGTGCTCCGCCACGAGAACGTGGCCTCGGCGATCGTCGGAGCGTCGCGCCCCGAGCAGGTGCGCGACAACGCGGCGGCGTCGGGCATCGAGCTCGACGCCGAGACACGAGGCGAGATCGACCGTGCCTTGAGCCGTTAGGCTCAGGGCCGTGCAGCGCGCCAAGCTTCGCTCGCAGTCCGAGACCGTCGACCAGGCTCGCGCGTTGCAAGGCGACGTTCGCGGGGCGATCGGACTGCTGCCGTCCGACGACCCGGGGGTGATCGACGCGGTCTGGCGTGGCGAGGCGCTCGGCACGCTGCTCTGGGCGCTCGGCCTCCTCGACCTCCCCGGCTACGACCAGCCGTTCGACACGGAAGATGTCGCGGCTGCGACCTTCGCCGATGCCCGGCTGCGCGACGTCGACGAGATCGACCTCGAGCGTGAGTCGGCGCGACTCTGGCACTGGCGGGCACGCACGAGCGAGATCCAGGCAAACGGCGTCGTCGAGCTGCCCGAGCGGTACGCGACGTTCGACCAGCTGATCGCGGCGACCGCGATGCGCGGTTTCGAGCAAGGCCTGCTGCCCACGCCGATGCGTGGTGACTTCCGCGCATACGGGAAGGTCTACCGCCACCTCGCGCCCGAGCAGCTCGCCGAGGCGCACTCGATCGCCGCCGAACGGCAGCACGCGCTCGCCTGGCTCTGCGGCGAAGGCGACACGTGGGCAGACGTTCCCCTCGACACATGATATCGGAGCCTCTATTCTGCCCAGCATGAACCGTATCGACAGCTACGCCGACCTGATCATCCGTGTCGGCGCCAACGTCCAGCCCGGCCAGACGGTCTTCGTGACGTCACTCGTCGAGCACGCCCCGCTCGTACGCGCCCTCGGCCGGGCCGCCTACCTTGCGGGGGCCCGCAGTGTCGACGTGCGCTACGTCGACAACCACCTCAGGCACGCGATGATCGAGCACGCCGCCGACGAGACGCTCACCGAGACGCCACCGTGGCTACAGGCCCGGGCAGAAGCGCTCGACGGTGCCGCGTTGATCATGACCACCGGCGACCCCGACCCGGAGCTGTTCGCCGACCTCGACCAGGAGCGCGTCGGCAAGGCGCGGCCGGTCGACGCGATGGTGCGGCAGCTCCGCGCTCAGAACGAGCGGACGGTCAACTGGACGATCGCCGCCTATCCGACCGCGGGCCAGGCGGCACAGGTCTTCGGCGAGCCCGACACCGACCGACTCTGGGAGTCGGTCGCTCACGCCGTCCGCCTCGACGACGCCGACCCGGTTGCCGCCTGGCAGGCGCACGTCGACAAGCTGCACGCACGCTGCCGCCAGCTCGACGCGGCTGCGTTCGACGCGGTGCACTTCTCGGGACCGGGAACCGACCTGACCGTCGGCCTGCTGCCCGGCGCGCGCTGGTCCGGCGGCGGGCTCGAGACCGTCGACGGGATCAAGCATGTGCCGAACCTGCCGACCGAAGAGGTCTTCGCCTGCCCCGACTGGCGACGCACCGAAGGCACCGTGCGCTCGACTCGGCCGCTGCAGCTCGGCGGGACGATCGTGCGCGAGCTCGAGATGCGGTTCGAGCACGGCGACGCCGTCGAGATTCGCGCCTCCTCCGGGGCCGACGCGGTTCGCGGTCAGATGTCGGTCGACGAGTACGCGAAGAGACTCGGCGAAGTTGCCTTGGTCGACGGCGAGTCGCGTGTCGGCCAGACCGGGATCACATTCTTCGACACGCTGTTCGACGAGAACGCGACGTGTCACATCGCCTACGGTGCCGGCGTCACGTTCGGCATCGACGGCCTCGACGGCCTCACGCCGGACCAGGTGCGCGAGCGTGGCATCAACAACTCAGCGGTGCACACCGACTTCATGATCGGCGGCCCGGAGGTCTCGGTCGACGGGATCACGGCCGACGGTCGCGCCGTGCCGATTCTCCGGGAGGACGCATGGCAGCTGTAGACGAGCGGCTCGAACGGTACGCCGAGCTCGCAGTTCGCGTCGGCGCGAACGTCGAAGAGGGGCAGACGGTCTTCATCGGCGCGCTCGTCGAGCACGCGCCGTTCGCGCGGGCGCTCACGCGCGCCGCGTACGCCGCCGGCGCCCGCTACGTCGACGTCCGCTACGCCGACCAGCACGTGCGTCGCGCGATGATCGAATTCGGCCCCGACGATGCGCTCGAGCACACGCCTGAATGGCTGAAGACGCGTTACCGACACGCGAGCGGTAACGCGCTGCTCGCGACGACCGGCGATCCGGAACCCGACCTGCTGGCCGATCTCGACGGCGAGCGCGTCGGCCGCGCAAGGATGCGCGAGCTGAACGAGATCATCCGGGACCAGATGGTGGCGCGGACGCTCAACTGGACCGGGCTTGCCTATCCGAATGCGGGCTGGGCGGAGAAGGTCTTCGGCGAGCCCGACGTGGAGAAGCTCTGGGAGTCGGTCGCGTTCTGCACGCGCCTCGACGAGGAAGATCCGGTCGCAGCCTGGCGAGCGCACATGGCGAAGCTCGAGGTGCGAGCCGCCCAGCTGAACGACCGCAAGTTCGATGCGGTTCGCTATCGCGGCCCGGGCACCGATTTCACGATCGGTCTCTTGCAGACGGCGCACTGGATGTCGGCGCTCTTCCATACGGCGAACGGCCGCGAGTACGTCCCGAACATGCCGACCGAGGAGGTCTTCACGACGCCGGACCCGCGCCGGGCCGAAGGAACGATCAGCTCGACCAGGCCGCTGGCGCTATCGGGGGACGTCGTCGAGGGTCTGAAGGTGGTCGTGAAGGACGGCCGGATCGTCGAGATCGATGCGACCCACGGAGCCGATGTCGTACGCGCCGAGGTGGCGAGCGACGACGGGGCTGCACGCTTCGGGGAAATCGCTCTGGTCGACGGCGCGTCCCGGGTCGGCCAGACAGGGCTGACGTTCTTCGACACGCTCTTCGACGAGAACGCAACCTGCCACATCGCCTACGGATTCGGCATCCCCGAGAGCTTCGAGGGTGAGCCCGACGAGAACATGAACATCTCGACCGTGCATACCGACTTCATGATCGGTGGCCCGGAGCTCGAGGTCGACGGCCTGACCGCGGACGGCGAGGCAGTGCCGATCCTGCGCGAGGACCTGTGGCAGCTCTGAGCGGCGTCGACCGCATCGAGCGCTACGCCGAGCTCGCGGTTCGGGTCGGCGCGAACGTCCAGCCGGGCCAGCTCGTCGAGGTGCTCGGCCGCGTCGAGCACGCGGCCGTGGCCCGTGCCGTCGCGCGCGCGGCGTACCGGGCCGGCGCGCGCTACGTCGACGTGCTCTACACCGACCAGCACGTGCGCCGCGCCCTCATCGAGCACGCGGCCGACGACGTGCTGTCGTGGACGCCTCCGTGGCTACTGGAGCGCGCCAAGGGGATCGGCGCCGAGAACGCGGCCGTCGTCGCGTTGACCGGCGATGCCGAGCCCGACCTGCTGGCGGACCTGCCGGGCGACCGTGTCGGACGCGCCCGCCCCCGCGAGCTGGCTGAGGAAAACAGCCGGCAGGTCAACGAGCAGCTGAACAACTGGACCGTCGTCGGCGTTCCCAACGAGGGATGGGCCACTCAGATGTTCGGGGAGCCCGACCTCGAACGGCTCTGGAAGCTCGTCGAGTTCTGCGTGCGGCTCGACGCCGACGACCCGGTCGCGGCCTGGCGCGCCCACGTGACGCGGATCGGCGCGCGCGCACGGCTGCTGAACGAGCTGCAGCTCGACGCCCTGCGTTTCGCCGGGCCCGGCACCGACCTGACGGTCGGGTTGCTGCCGGAGTCACGCTGGCAGGGGGTCGAGTCGGTCACCGCCGCCGGCATCCCGTACGTCGCCAACATGCCCACCGAAGAGGTCTTCACCACTCCCGACTCGCGCCGCACCGAGGGGCACGTGCGCTCGACCCGCCCGCTCGCACTGTACGGCCGGATCGTGCGCGGCCTCGAGGTTCGCTTCGAGGCGGGCCGCATCGTCGACGTGAAGGCCGACGAAGGGCAGGACGTCGTGCGAGGAGAGCTGACGACCGACGAATCCGCACCGTTTCTCGGCGAGGTCGCCCTGGTCGACGGCACGTCGAGGATCGGCGAGACCGGCGCCACCTTCTTCGATACGTTGTTCGACGAGAACGCAACCTGCCACGTCGCCTACGGCAGCGCGTACTCCGAGGCGGTCGAGGGCGATCCGGGGGCGGGCGTCAACGTCTCGACCGTCCATACCGACTTCATGGTCGGCGGCCCTGACGTGGACGTCGACGGCGTCCTCGGTGACGGGACGCTCGTGCCGCTGCTCCGCAACGACGTCTGGCAGCTCGAAAACTGACCAACCACGTCGGAGGGGCGGCGGCGGGGCGCCCCAAGCGCCCCGCCGCCTGCGTTCCGCGCCGTCTACCCCTTCAGGCAGAGCGCCGCGAGATCGACGCTGTAGGTCGGGTTGTAGGTGAAGCAGCCCACACGACCGGAGAGCAGAACGCGGTCGTTGAAGTTGTTGCGGGCGGCCCACGGCGGGTTCTTCGCCATCATCGAGACGTCGAGGTTCCCGTACGCCTTGTACCGCGGATTCCCCGACAGCAGGGCGGCGGACCGCATCTGCTTGTTGTAGGTCGGGTCGTTGAAGTACGCGACGTTGTTGTTGTTCGAAGCGTGGATGCTGTCCCCGGAAAGCAGGACGTTGATGAAGTCGTACGGATCGGCGTAGTCGGCGATCCAACCTTCCGACGTGATGTCGAACGGCTCGCCACGGGTGCCTTCCTTGTCGATCTGCACCGCGCGGGCGAACAGATGGCTGTTCACGTTCAGGCCGATCTGCTTCAGGTTGAACTGCACGATCTGCGCCACGAGCGGCGCCGAGCCGGTGTTCGACGTGTAGTACTCGACCGTCGTACCGGGCTTGACTCCCGCCTTCGAGGCCCACTTCTTGGCCGTGGCGATGTCCGGCCCCTTGAGCGGGTACAGGTTCGCGTCACGGAAGCCAGCGATGCCCGGAGGCAGGATCTGGTCGGTGCGCTTGCCTGCCAGATAACCGCCCTGGGCGAGCATCGCGGTCCGGTCGATCGCGTAGTTGATCGCCTTCGCCAGGTCGGTGCCCTTGGCCCCCTTGAAGAGCGGCCGGTCATGGTTGAACGCCAGGTAGGTGACGCCCAGCTGCGGCTTGACCCAGAACTGGCCCTTGTTGATGCCGTACTTCTGGGCGGCCTCGGCATACGACGCGGGCGGGATACCGCCGGCGGCGTAATCGGTCGAACCTTGCTGCGTGCGCAGGTACGTCGCGGCAAGCGAGTTGCCGATGACGTAGTTGATCTGCGTCAGGTTGTGCGGGCGCTTGCCCTTGTAGTACGGGTTCTTCTTGATCGTGATCGACTTGTTCGGAACCCGCGCCGAGATGTAGTAGGGACCTGCCGACGGAGGTGCCAGCACCCCGTTCGGATCGCGGTCGAGGTTCGTCGGCACCGCGCAGAAGAACGGCATCGCCATGCGCGCGAGGAAGTCCGGAGCCGCCTTGGTCAGGTTGATGACCAGGTGCGAGCCGTTGACCTTGACACCCGAGACGGGCGACTTGTTGGAGCCGACGATGTCCGAGAAGAACGGCACAGACGGTGACTGCATCTTCGGATCGGCGTCACGATCGATCGCCGCCTTGAACGACGCCGCCGTCACGGCCTGACCGTTCGAAAACTTCGTGAACGGCACCTTCACGGTGAAGTCGTAGGTCTTGCCGCTGTTCGAGACCTTCGGGAAGCCGGTTGCGGCTTCGGGAACCAGCTGAGAGCCCTTGGCGCCGTTGGCGTCCGGGTAGTTCATCAGCTTCAGGCACGTCGAGTACTCGATCTCCCAGCCGGTCGACAGGTAGTCGAGGGCCGGGTCGGTGTAGTCGACGTCGTTCGGAAGGTCCACATTGAGCGTGCCGCCAACCGCGTTGGACTTGCCGGACTTGGCGGCCGCGCTGCCTGCAAAGACCGCCATCAGGGCGACAGCGATCAATGCCGTGGACAACCACAGCATCCTCCTCAAGGAGAGCTCCTTTCACGAATTCACTTGGGGTGAGGCGCCATACGGCACCCAGTAGATTCGACTGTCAGGAGCGGTAAGGGTTGGGCCGCGAGGCCCAACCCTTACCTTTTATTTACGCCGCGTAACGAAAACCCAAAGCGTTAACAGCGCTAGTCAGCTGTCTCGACGTCGGCCGGCAGCGAGTCGGGTGCCGCTGAGACGCCGATCGCCTCGGGAGGCGCGGGAGGCACGACGGTGATGTCGACCTCTTCGTCGTTCTTGCGCACGACGAGGATCGTCGAGCCTGGCTCCAGTTGGCGGCCGAGCACGAAATCGGCGAGCGGGTCCTCGATGTAGCGCTGGATCGCGCGCCGTAGCGGCCGGGCCCCCATTGTCGGGTCCCACCCCTTCTCGACGAGCAGATCCTTCGCCTCCTCGGACAGCTCGATCGTCACCTCGTGCTCCGCCATCTGCACGCGCAGCCGGTTCATCAGCAAGTCGACGATCTGCAGGATCTCGACCTTCGTCAGCTTCGGGAAGACGATGATCTCGTCGATGCGGTTCAGCAACTCGGGGCGGAAGACCTTCTTCAGGTCGCCCATGACCCGCGTCTTCATGTCCTCGTAGGAGAGACCCTGCTCGTCCGAGAGGTTGAACCCGAGCGCCTGGTTCTTCGAGATCGACGTCGACCCGATGTTCGAAGTCATGATCACGATCACGTTGCGGAAGTCGACCTTGCGCCCCTGCGAGTCGGTCAGCTTCCCGTCCTCGAGGATCTGCAGCAGGATGTTGAAGACATCCGGATGCGCCTTTTCGATCTCGTCGAACAGGACGACCGAGTACGGCTTGCGGCGGACGGCCTCCGTCAGCTGACCGCCTTCGTCGTAGCCGATGTAGCCAGGCGGAGAGCCGACGAGCCGGGAGACGGCGTGCTTCTCCATGTACTCCGACATGTCGATCTGGATCATCGAATCCTCGTCGCCGAACAGGAACTCGGCGAGAGTCCGCGCCAGCTCGGTCTTCCCGACGCCCGACGGCCCGAGGAAGATGAAGGAGCCGGTGGGACGCTTCGGGTCCTTGATCCCCGCGCGCGCGCGCCGGATCGACTTCGAGACGGCGATGATCGCGGCGTCCTGGCCGATCACGCGCTTGTGCAGCTCCTCTTCCATGCGGACGAGCCGCTGCGACTCGGCCTCGGTCAGCTTGAAGACGGGGATGCCCGTCCACATCGAGACGATGTCGGCGATCTCTTCCTCGCCGATCTCGGGCTGCTCGGTCTGCTCCGAGTCGCGCCACTGGTCCTCGAGTTCGCGCTTCTTCTGCGTCAGCTTGCGCTCCTTGTCGCGCAGTGAGGCGGCCTTCTCGAACTCCTGCCCCTCGATCGACGCTTCCTTGTCCTTGCGGACCTTCTCGATCTCCTCCTCGAGCTCGCGGTACCGCGGCGGCGCGGTCATCGTCTTGATGCGCATCCGCGACGCGGCCTCGTCGATCAGGTCGATCGCCTTGTCAGGGAGGTGACGGTCCTGGATGTAGCGCGCCGCGAGCGTCGCGGCAGCCTCGAGTGCCTCGTCCGAGATCTTGCACCGGTGGTGTGCCTCGTACCGGTCGCGAAGCCCACGCAGGATCTGCACGGTGTCGTCGGTCGACGGCTCCTCGACGCGGATCTGCTGGAAGCGCCGTTCGAGGGCAGCGTCCCGCTCGAGGTACTTCCGGTACTCGTCGAGCGTCGTCGCGCCGATCGTCTGCAGCTCACCGCGGGCGAGCGCCGGCTTCAGGATCGAAGCGGCGTCGATCGCACCCTCGGCGGCGCCCGCGCCGACGAGGTTGTGGAGCTCGTCGATGAACAGGATGATGTCGCCGCGCTGGGTGATCTCCTTCATCACCTTCTTCAGGCGCTCCTCGAACTCACCGCGGTACTTCGAGCCCGCGACCAACGCGGCGAGGTCGAGCGTGTAGATCTGCTTGTTCTTCAGCAGGTCCGGCACCTGGTTCGCGGCGATCCGCGCCGCCAGGCCCTCGACGACGGCGGTCTTGCCGACCCCCGGCTCGCCGATCAGCACCGGGTTGTTCTTGGTGCGGCGCGACAGGATCTGCATCACGCGCTCGATCTCGGTCTGGCGGCCGACGACCGGGTCGAGCTTGCCCTCCTGCGCCTGCTTCGTCAGGTTGCGGCCGAACTGGTCGAGCAGCTTCGAGCTCTTGCCCTTCTCGCCCGAGGAGCTTTGCGCACCGCCTTGGCGCCGGCCGGGGCCGGACAGCATGCGGATGATCTCGTTGCGAATCTTCTCTGCGTCGGCGTCGAAGTCGAGCAGGATCCGCGCCGCAACCCCCTCGTTCTCACGCACGAGACCGAGCAGGATGTGCTCGGTGCCGATGTAGTTGTGGCCGAGCGACAGCGCTTCGCGCAACGCCAGCTCGAGCACCTTCTTCGCGCGAGGTGTGAACGGAATCTGACCCGTGGTCACCTCGTCGCCCTGGCCGACGATGCGCGCGACCTGGGCCCGCACCTCCTCGACCGTGATGTCGAGTGACTCGAGCACCCGCGCAGCGAGGCCTTCTTCCTCACGCAGCAGGCCGAGCAGGATGTGCTCCGTACCGATGTAGTTGTGCTTCAGCGCCCTCGCTTCGTCCTGGGCGAGAACGACGACCTGACGAGCCCGCTCTGTAAACCGTTCGAACACTCAGCTACCTCTCTTCCGCCGCTGGCGCGGCGTGAAACCGATTGCTCTGTTCCAGATCGGTCATGGTACTCCCCCTCCTGGTTGTGATGCAGGGCGCTGTGCCGGGAACAGGATCACGTCCCGGATCGAGTCCTTTCCGGCCAGGACCATCGCCAGGCGGTCGATGCCAAGGCCGCAGCCACCCGTCGGAGGCATTCCGTAGGAGAGGGCCTCGACGTACTCGGGATCGCCCTGCTCGGCCTCGACGTTCCCGCCGGCTCCTTCCGCGGCCTGCAGAGCGAACCGCTCTGCCTGTTCCTCGGCGTCGTTCAGCTCCGAGAAGGCGTTGCCGAGCTCCATCCCGCCGACGTAGTACTCGAACCGCTCGACGATCCGCGGGTCGTCGTCGGTCGTCCGCGCGAACGGCGAGAGCTCGATCGGATAGTCGTAGAGGATCGTCGGCGAGACGAGCCTGGGCTCGACATAGGCCGTGATCGCCTTGTCGACGAGCTGCGCCCAGGTCTTGTCCTGGGAGACGTCCACACCCCGGGACGACAGCCGCTCCTTGAGATCGTCGTAGTCGTCGGTCCAGAGGTCGAACTCGCGCAACTCGTCGACCAGCCGCACACGCCGCCACGGAGCCTTCAGGTCGACCTCGTGCCCCTTGAAGGTCGTCTTCGTGGTGCCGAGCGTCGCCAACGCGACGTACTCGATCAAGTTCTCGGTGCGGCGCATCGTGTCCTGATAGTCGACATACGCCTCGTACCACTCGAGCATCGTGAACTCGGGGTTCCGCTTGAAGTTGACGCCCTCGTTGCGGAAGTCCTTGCCCAGCTCGTAGACGCGCTCGAGGCCGCCGACGATCAGGCGCTTGAGGTACAGCTCGGTCGCGATGCGGAGATAGAGATCCTGGTCGAGGACGTTGTGATGAGTGACGAACGGCTCGGCAAACGCACCGCCGTATCGCGGCACCAGGATGGGCGTCTCGACCTCGATGAAGCCGTCGTCGTCGAGAAAGCGCCGTACCGCCGAGACGATGCGTGCGCGAAGGATGAAATCGGCACGCACCTCCTCGTTCATCAGCAGGTCGAGGTGGCGGCGCCGGTAGCGCTGCTCGACGTCGGTCAGCCCATGGAACGTGTCCGGCAGCGGCGACCGGATCCGTGAGAGCGTCACGAGCTCATCGACGATCAGGGAAGGCTCACCGCGGCGACTCTTGGTCGGCTTGCCGATCGCGCCGACGACATCACCGAGGTGGACGTCGACGTCGCCGGTCCGGGCGGCCGGACAGAGGAGCTGGATGCGGCCGCTGCGGTCGACGAGGTCGAGGAAGACGAGCTTGCCCATGTCGCGGCGGGCGAGCACGCGCCCCGCGAGACGACGGGTCTGGTCGCCCTCGACCTCGTTCCCGAGCGCCTCGGCCTCGGCGTGAACGGCTGCGATCTCGTCGCGGTCCGGGAAGCGCTTTGCCGGCGAGGGCGTCACGGTCGCCTGACCATAGCCCAGGCCCTCGGCCCATCTTCAGGCGTGCGTCCCTCGCGCACGACGACGAAACCCTGTGACTCGTAGAACGGGAGGTTCGCCTCGTTGTTCGTCAGGAGCACGGTCGGCAGCCCCGCGGCCGCGGCGGCCTCGATGCCGGGCCGGACGAGCGCAGAGCCGACGCCTTGCCGCTGTGCGGCCGGCTCGACCCCGATCCCGGCCAGGTACCAATGCGGCCCACGTGCGACATCGGCGCGGAGCTGCTCGACGGCGCGGCCGTAGGCGAGGAACGGCCCCGTCGCCGCTCCGAGGCGAAGCGGTGTCGTAACGAGCGCGCGCAAGGTCGGGCCGACGCGCATTGCCGCCCGTCCCGGCGGCAGCCACCGGGCCGCCCCGAGCACCGGCCCGGCGGTGACGAAGACGTCCGCCGCGGTCACGTCGAAGCCGACGCGAAACAGCCACGGCAGGAGCCGCGCGCGCCGCACGCCGTCGGGGAGGAGCCAGACCCAGGCCGGGTCGTCCTGAAACGCGCGCGCGAGGACGTCGCTCGCCTCGCCGAGCCGCTCCCTGCCGATGCGCACGACCTCCATGCCGTGCGAGCCTATGGGTTGTTCCGTGGCTCGAAGGGGTTACGCCGCGCGGATCTCGACGATCTTGAACTTGAGCGCACCACGGGGAGCTGTCACCTCGACGACGTCGCCCTTCTTGTGACCCATGATCGCCTTGCCCACCGGTGACTCGTTCGACAGCTTGTTCTGCGTAGGGTTGGCCTCGGCCGAGCCGACGATGTAGTACTCGACTTCCTTCCGCGCCTTCACGTCTCGCAGCAGCACGCGAGAGCCGATCGAGACGGCGTCCTTCGAGATTTCCTTCTTGGTGATCACGCGCGCGGAGAGGAGACGCTCCTCGAGCTGAGCGATCTTGTGCTCGAGCATCGCCTGCTCGTTCTTGGCGTCGTCGTACTCCGCGTTCTCGGCGATGTCGCCGAACTCCCGAGCGACCCTGATCCGCTCCGCGACCTCGCGGCGCTTATCGCCCCGCAGCAGGTCGATCTCCTGCTGGAGCTTCTTGTAGCCCTCGGCTGTGAGAATCACTTCCTTCAACAGCGGCCTCCTTGACCCCCAGAAACGGGCGGGAATGGTAGCTAGGCCGTCAAGGGGCCCGCAAGGTGACCGGGCTACAGTTCATCGCCCGTGAACATCGACCTCACAGAAACCTGGTTGCTCGGCGACGTCGAGATCCCCGGCCGGCTCGTTCTGGCCCCGATGGCGGGTGTCAGCGTGCAGGCGTTTCGCCGCCAGGGGCGCCGCTACGGCGCCGGGCTCGTCTGCTCGGAGATGGTCTCGGTGGCGGGGATCCAGCACGGCAACGAGCGGACGCTCGGCTACCTCCGCGTCGCCTCCGACGAGCACCCGCTCGCGATCCAGATCTTCGGCTCGGACCCGGCCGCGATGGCCGAGGCCACACGGATGGTCGCGGCCGCAGGCGCCGACATCGTCGACATCAACTTCGGCTGCCCGGTCCGGAAGGTGACGAAAACCGGCGCCGGCGCCTCGATGCTCGCCGACCCGGACCAGGCGTGCCGGCTCGTCGAGGCCGTCGCCGGCGCATCGCCCCTGCCGGTGAGCGTGAAGATGCGCCGCGGCGTCGAGAACGGCTCACGTGCATGTCTCGAGCTCGGCCCACGGCTCGTCGGCGCGGGCGCCCGCTCGCTGACGCTCCATCCGCGCTCGGCGAAGCAGATGTACACCGGCACCGCCGACCACTCCTTGACGGCCGAGCTCGTCTCGCTCGTCGACGTCCCCGTCATCGCCTCGGGCGACGTCACCTCACGGGCACGGGCGCAGATGGTGCTCGCCACGACAGGCGCCGCGGCAGTGATGGTCGGCCGGGCCGCCCAGGGCAACCCGTGGGCGCTCCGCGAGATCATGGGCGACGAGACCGAGCCGACCCGGGAAGAAGTCGTCGCCGAGCTGCTGCTCTTCATGCGCGAGACCGTGCGGGAGCTCGGCGAGCACCGCGCGTTCGGCTTCCTGAAGAAGTTCTACGGCTGGTACCTGGGCCGTGGCCGCTTCCCGCGGGCGTTCAAGCAGGAACTCGTGCAGCTTCCCACCCTGGCCGAGGTCGAACAGCGGCTGCTCGCCGCCGCCCCGGGTGCCCGATTCGTGCTCGAGCGCCTGCTCGACGAGGTGCCCGACCCGCAGGGCGAGGTCCTCCTCGACTCGCTGCCGATCTCCCTCTACGGCGGCGGCTAAAACCCCCGAGAATCCGCCCGCGCTTCGCGCGGGCATGACGATTCTCGGGGGTATCAGGGCGCGCTTTTGGGAAGCGAGCACGGGCGAAGCCCGCGCTCGCGGCGCACCGTCAACTAACGAACCTCGTTCGAACGAGGTCCGAACGAGGTTCGAGCGTGCTTCCTGAGGCTCGGCGTCACGGGACCGCCACGAGGTTGTCACGAGTTCGATGAATTCCCGGTCGGGAGCGGGTCTAATCTCCAACCGGCGGGAACGCCGCCGCCGCATGACGACGCGAGAGGAGTTGGCATGGCCGGTCAGATCGTGCACTTCGAGATCCCGGCGGACGACACCGGGAAGTCACGCGAGTTCTGGGGCTCGCTGTTCGGCTGGCAGTTCAAGAACTTTCCCGGGCCGTCCGAGTACTGGATGACCGAGATCGTCCCCAACGAGCTCGGCGGGGCGATCACCAATATGGAGCCCGGCAAGCGCGGCGCTCGCGCGTACTTCTCGGTCGACGACATCAAGGCCGGAGCGGCGCGGGTCAAAGAGCTCGGCGGCGAGGCCGGCGATCCGATGCCCGTCCCGAACATGGGCTGGTTCGCGACCTGCAAGGACCCGCACGGCAACGAGTTCGGCCTCTGGCAGAACGACGAGTCTGCGCCGACGCCAGGCTGAGGAGGCGATCCGTAGACGGGGCGCTAAGGCTGGTTTCTCGACCAGACCAGCCGGAGCCCGTGCAGCGTCAGCTCCGCGTCGACGACGCCGATCGTCCTCGTGTGCGGCGCGATCAGGTCGGCGAGTCCGCCGGTTGCGACCACGACCGCGTCGGGCGCGCCGAGCTCCGCGCGAATCCGGTCGACGATCGCGTCGACCTGCCCGGCGAAGCCGTAGACGAGCCCGGACTGGAGGGCGGCCGTCGTGGTCTGGCTGATCACGCGGTCCGGGGCCACGAACGGCACCTTGGGCAGGCGGGCGGCGCGGGCAAAGAGGGCGTCCATCGAGATCTCGATGCCTGGCGCCAGCACGCCGCCTGCGAACTCACCGGCGGCCGAGACGACGTCGAAGTTCGTCGACGTCCCGAAGTCGACCACCACCGCCGGCGTGCCGTGACGCTCCCGCGCCGCGACGGCATTGGCGATGCGGTCCGGCCCGACTTCGCGCGGATCGTCGTAGCGGATGGGCACGCCGGTCGCCACCCCAGGCCCGAGCACGAGCAGCTCCACACCGGTCCAGCGCTCGGCGAACGACTCGTACTCGCGGATCAGCTGCGGGACCGATGAGCAGAGCACGACGCCCTCGAGCGACTCGAGGTCGAGGAAGGCGCGGATCAGGACTGCGAGCTCGTCGCCGGTGTGGTTCCGGTCGGTGCCGACGCGGAACTGCGCCGTCAGCTCGGCGCCGTCGAACAGACCGAAAACGGTCTGGGTGTTACCGCAGTCGATCGCGAGCAACATGCCCGCGGGACGCTACAGATCTTCGATCTCGGAGCGGCCTTCGCCGATGCGCTTGGCGAGCGCCTCGGCGGTCAAGACCGGTTCGTCGCCTTCGCCCCGCAGCTCCTCGATCGTCACGTCGCTCGACGTGTAGACCTCGGCGCGCGGAATCATCCGCGTCGGGCGATTCTTGTCCCAGACCCAGACGTCCTCCATCTTGAGGTGGAAGAACGGATAGCTCGGCTGCGGCACGTACTGGAAGTCGAGCTTGTTGCACAGATACGTCGCGTCCTGCGTGAGGATGCAGTAGCGGAACAGACTGAAAACCGCGCTGTACTCCTTCTTCAGACGCAGCTCTGCTTCGGCCTCGAACTCGTCGAGTTCGTCGAGGTTGCTCACGACTCGGATTGTAGACGCGCGAGGGCCTGCGAGACCGTGCCGTTTCCGGGGATTTTCTGTTCCGAAATCAGCTCGGCCAACGGTTCGAGGACGAAACGGCGCTGCCGGAGGTACGGGTGCGGCACGATCAGTCCCGGCTCGTCGATCGTTTCGTCGCCGTAGAGGAGCAGGTCGAGGTCGATCGTCCGCGGCCCCCAGCGAGGCCCGATCCGCTCGCGGCCGAGCCTGCGCTCGACATCGAGCAGATGGTCGAGCAGCTGCCTCGGCGCGAGCACGGTCTCGAGCTCGGCCGCGGCATTCAGGAAGCGCGGTTGGTGCTCGTAGCCCCAGGGCTCGCTCTCGGCGATCGACGAGAGCCGGACCGCGCCGACCAGCTCGGCCGCCTGTCTGATCAGCGACTCGCGGTCGCCGAGGTTCGAGCCGAGTCCGACGTAGGCGAGGATCACGGCCGTGTGACTGTGACCGCGCTGAACTCGACCGCCAGACCGGCGGGCCGCACCTCCGGCTTGCGCACCCGGACTCGCACCGACTCCGGACCGAACCGCTCGAGCAGCGTGTCGGCGACGGCCGACGCAAGCGCCTCGAGCAGGTCGTAGCGTCGCTCGTTGACCTCGCGGACCGCGGCTGCGACGAGCGTGTAGTCGACAGCCTCCGCAAGCCGATCGTTCGCGCCCCGTTCGCCGACCTCCAGTTCGACGTCGTAGAGGAACAGCTGTCCCCGCACTTGCTCTTCGGCTTCCACCCCGTGGTGCCCGTGCAGCTCGAGCCCTCGCAGCTCGACCTTCACGCGCGAACCACCGCGTGCGCCGCGGTCAGCGCCTCGACGTGCTCCCGAACATCGTGCGCCCTGATGATCGTTGCGCCGCGCTCGTACGCAGACACCGCGACACCCACCGACGCGGCGGCCGACCCGGTTGCCGCACCGAAGAGCGCGCCGAGCGAGCTCTTGCGCGAGAAGCCGATCACGATCGGCCGGCCGAGGTCGGTGAGCTCGCCGAGGCGGTGGACGAGCTCGAAGTTGTGCGCCGCGGTCTTGCCGAACCCGATCCCCGGGTCGAGGCAGATCAGGTCCTCACGCACACCTTCGCCGACAGCGAACGCCAGGCGTTCGGCGAGAAAGCGCTTGACGTCCGAGACGACGTCGTCGTACGTCGGAGCGAGCTGCATCGTGCGCGGCTCACCCTGCATGTGCATGAGACAGAGATAGCAGCCGGCGCCGGCGACGACGCCGGCGAGCTCGGGGTCGCCTCGGAGTGCGGTCACGTCGTTGACCAGCTCGACGCCGAGCTCGATCGCCCGCCGCGCGACCGCCGACTTCGACGTATCGATCGAGAGCGGGGCGCCCCCGAGATCGGTCAGCACCGGCTCTACACGCGCCAGCTCCTGCTCCGCAGTCACGCCTTCCGAGCCGGGCCGCGTCGACTCGCCGCCGACGTCGATGATCGCCGCACCGGCATCGAGCATCCCCCAGGCCGCCGTCACGGCCGGTTCGACACGCAGGTAGACGCCCCCGTCGGAGAACGAGTCCGGCGTGACGTTGATCACGCCCATCACGGACGGCGCGGGAAAGCGCTCCTCGATCGGCGGCCGCGTCACGGCCCCAATTGAACCGAGTTTCCCGCTGCTACGAGCTACGAGGCTTTCGGGCTCTGGGGGCTGCATGGCAGCGCCGCCCGGCAGCGGGAACGGCCGCGGCTTCAGCTGCGGGCGCCGTTCAGGCTGTGCTTCCGGCTCGGGCTCGGCAGGCTCGGGCGCCGGCGGGAAGACCGCGTCCTCCGACTCGCCGGCGACGAGACGCTCGAACTGCTCCTTGTCGATCGTCTCGCGCTCGATCAGGATCTGCGAGATCCGGTGCAGGTCGTCGATGTGCTCGCGCAGCACGCGCGTCGCCACATCGTGGCCGTCTTCGATGATGCGGCGGATCTCGTCGTCGATCTCGCGTGCGACCTCTTCCGAGTAGTCGGGCTCGTTGCCCATCTCGCGGCCGAGGAACGGCATGTCGTGGTTGCGGCCGAGCACGCGCGGGCCGAGCTTCTCGCTCATCCCGAAGCGCATCACCATGGCCTTGGCCGTCGACGTCACCTTCTCGATGTCGTTCGACGCGCCGGTGGTGATTTCGTTGAAGACGATCTCTTCGGCGGCGCGGCCTCCCATCGTCATCGCGATCTGCTCGAGCAGCGCCTTGCGCGTCGTCAGATAGCGATCCTCCGTCGGCAGCGAGATCGTGAGCCCGAGGGCCTGACCGCGCGAGACGATCGTGATCTTGTGCACCGGATCGGTGTTCTCGAGGAAATGCCCGACGAGCGCATGGCCCATCTCGTGGTACGCGGTGATCCGCTGCTCCTTCTCGGAGAGCAGGCGCGCCTTCTTCTCGGGGCCGGCGATCACGCGCATGATCCCTTCCTCGAGCTCGTCCTGCTCGATCACGTTCTTGCCTCGACGGGCGGCCAGCAGGGCGGCCTCGTTGACGAGGTTGCGCAGGTCGGCGCCCGTGAATCCTGGTGTGCCGGCGGCCAGCGAGTCGAGGTCGATCGCCGACGCGAGCGGCTTCCCCTTCGAATGCACCTCGAGGATCTTGCGGCGTCCGTTCCGATCGGGGCGGTCGACGACGATCTGCCGGTCGAAGCGTCCTGGGCGGAGCAGCGCCGGGTCGAGGATGTCGGGCCGGTTGGTGGCGGCGATCAGGATGATGTTGTCCTTCATCTCGAAGCCGTCCATCTCGACGAGCAGCTGGTTCAGCGTCTGCTCGCGCTCGTCGTGGCCGCCACCCAGGCCGGCGCCGCGATGGCGGCCGACGGCGTCGATCTCGTCCATGAAGACGATGCAGGGCGACGCCTGCTTCGCCTGCTCGAACAGGTCGCGCACGCGCGAGGCGCCGACGCCGACGAACATCTCGACGAAGTCCGAACCCGAGATCGAGAAGAACGGCACGCCCGCCTCGCCGGCGACCGCGCGGGCGAGCAGTGTCTTACCGGTGCCGGGAGGCCCGTAGAGCAAGACGCCCTTCGGGATCGACGCACCGAGCGCCTGGAACTTCTTCGGGTTCTCGAGGAACTCCTTGATCTCTTGCAGCTCCTCGACGGCCTCGTCCACGCCGGCGACGTCCTTGAAGCCGATCTTGGGCGAGTCGGGCGCCATCCGCTTGGCGCGTGACTTGCCGAAGCTCATCACCTTCGAGCCGCCGCCCTGCACCTGGTTCATCAGGAAGATCCAGAAGCCGATCAGGAGCAGGAAGGGCAGGAAGGAACCGATCAGCGCCGTCCACGAGAACCCGCCGGTGCCCTTCGAGTCCCACTTGACGGCGTGCTTGACCAGCAGGTTCTGGAACTGCAGCTGCGCCTGGTCGGAGGCGTAGTGCACCGTCGCCTTCTTGTTGTCGTTCAGCTTGAGCGTGATCGCGCGCTTGCTCGGGTTGAACTCGGCCGACTGGACCTGGCCTCCCTCCACCTTGGAGTAGGCCTCCGAGGTGGTCAACGGCTCGGTGCCCTTGCCCTTCGGGATCAGGGTCTGGCTCGCGAGCCAGACCAGCAAGACGATCACGATGAGCGGGAAAAACGCGCTACGGAAGAAACGGTTCACAATGGTGTCCAGTCAGGGTAGCCGAGTAGTCCTTCCCTGGGTCATCGGCATTACGCTCGCCTGACCAAAGCGGATCTGCGGGCGAAAAGGCAAAAGAGCTCGGGCACTACGTGCCCTCGGGCATCAGATCTGGGTGCAGGACGCCGACATAGGGCAGATTCCGGTATCGCTCCGCGAAATCGAGGCCGTAGCCGATCACGAACTTGTTGGGGATCTCGAAACCGACGTACTTGACCGGGACGTCGATCTCCCGCCGCGACGGCTTCGTCAGGAGGGCGCAGATCTCGAGGGTCGCCGGCTCACGCGACTCGAGGTTGCGGAGCAAGTACGAGAGCGTGAGCCCCGAGTCGATGATGTCCTCGACCACGAGCACATGCCGGTTCTCGATGTTGATGTCCAGGTCTTTGAGGATCCGCACGACACCCGACGAGTCGGTCGACGCGCCGTAGCTGGAGATGGCCATGAAATCGATCTCGCAGGGCACGCTGATCGAGCGCATCAGGTCGGCCATGAAGAAGACGGCTCCCTTCAGCACGCCGACGAGCAGCAGCTCGCGTCCCTCGTAGTCGGAGGAGAGCTCACGCCCGAGCTCACGGATGCGCGTCTGCAACCGCTCTTCCTCGATCAGGACCTCGCCGACGGCACGCTCGAGCTCAGTCGCCGACACGAGTCGCAGTCACCCCCTCGGTCTCGACGATCCCGGGCACGGCCACGACCTCGCCACCTCGCACGACGAGGGGCCAGGCTTCTCGATCCGAACGCGGGACCTTTGCGTCGACGAACACGTCTTGCACCTTCCTCTTGCGGCCCGCGAGCCGGTCACCGGCCCGCCAGCCACGTACTCTAAGCCCTGGCAGGCTCGACTCGATCCGCCACGGTCCCCATTCGACCGTGCCGCGCAGGTCGACCGGCCCGCGTTCGAGCCACAGACGGTCGTGCTCGCGGACCGCCTGCACACCCCCGCCCAGGTCGACACGCCGTGAGGCGCTCGGTTCGTCGAGCAGCTCGGCGAGCGCGGGTGGCATCGTGCGGCGCGTCTCGAGCGCCCGGAGGACGTTCTCGCGGGCCGCCGGATGGATCCGCTCGAGCAACGGCAGCACCTCGTCCCGGATCAGGCCGCGCACGGTCGAGGAGTTGCTCGAGTCGGTGCGCCAGACGAGGCCGCGCTCGCGGCAGTACGCCTCGGTCTCCTCGCGCCAGAGACAGAGCAGCGGGCGGACGACGCCGTCCTCACGCCGCAGCTTGATCCCCTTCGTGCTCCCGCTCGAGACGAGCCGGAAGAGCACGGTCTCGACCTGGTCCGAGAGCGTGTGCCCGGTCGCGCGCAAAGCGTTTGCTCGGAACGAGTAACGCACCTCGCGCAACCCGGCCTCCGTCGAGCACCGCGCGGCCGCCTGCACGACCTCCGCGCCGAACTGCGCCTCGCACCAGGCCGCATCCGCGTCTGACTCCTCGCCGCGCAGCCCGTGGTCGACGTGCAGCGCCGACACGCGGTAGCCGAGCTCCGCGAGGACGTGGTAGAGGCACGTCGAGTCGGCCCCGCCGGAGACGAGGCAGGTCACGCCGCCGGCCGGGGCGATCAGCTCGTGCTCGCGGATGTGCCGCTCGACCCGCAGCGTCAGCTCGTCGGGGCTCACGACTCGCCCCGCCGTCGTGCCACGCGCGTGGCCAGCTCGCCGGCCGCCCAGCGCAGCACCCAGAAGGCGGCAGCGACCTTGACCGCCCGCCTCAAAAGAGCACACTCCTGTACTCGAGGACCCGACGCATGCCGACTGCATCGTAGAGCCCTTTCGCGGCCGTGTTCTCGCTGCGCACGAACAGCGTCACGGTCGGCGTCGTGGCGAGCAGCAGCCGGCACAGGTCGCGCAGCCCGCGCGCACCGTCACCGCGGCCCCGAGCGGCGGGATCGACCCAGACCTGCTGCAGCTGCACCGCGGACGGAGTCCACGCCGACGCTTCGGCCTTGAAGCGCACGAGGCCGCCTTCGAGCCAGACCCAGGAGCGCCCCTCCTCGATCTGCGTGAGCGTGCGCCAGCGGAAGCCCTCGGCGTCGCGGGCGAGCGGATCACCGCCGAGCTCGAGTGCGTGCGCCGCGGCGCAGGCGGGCACCAGCCGGTCGAGGTCGTGCGGTGTCGCCGGGCGAAGCCCGGTCTCTCCCGTGGCGGGCGGCTCGTCGATCGCGTAGACGGGCTGGCCCGGCCGGTCCTCGCGCGGCCTCGGCAACCGTCGCCGTGCCGCCTCCCACAGCGCCGTCACCGCCCCTGCCTCGCCGATGATCATCCGCGCGCGTCCCTCGGCCGCGGGCCGCGCGAAGACACCGCAATTCTCGCCCGAGGGGACGATGTTGGCGCCGACGTGGCAGAGCGCCGACAGCGTGCCCGCCTCACCGATCGTGGCCACGAAGTGGCCGAGATTCCTGCGCGCGACGTCCTCGAGGAACACACGCTCGACCGGGTCGCGCGCGCAGAACTCGAGCACCTGATCCGTGGCCGGCTCGACGAGATTCACGTGCGAAGTCTTCTATAGAGTCCGCGCGCATGCCGATCCACGTTCGTGCCGAGCCCGGAGACTATGCAGAGGCTGTCCTCCTGCCCGGCGACCCGCTGCGCGCCCAGTACATCGCCGAGACCTACCTGGAAGACGTGGTGCAGCGAAACGGCGAGCGCGGCCTGCTCGGCTTCACCGGGACGTTCGACGGCAAGCCCGTCTCGGTGCAGGGAACCGGCATGGGCTGCCCGGGAGCGGCGATCGTCTTCGAGGAGCTGGTGCAGCTCGGCTGCAAGCGGCTGATCCGCGTCGGCACGTGCGGCGGGCTGCAGCCGCACCACGCGCTCGGCGACCTGATCGTCGCGCTGACGGCGGTACCGGCCGACTCGACGGCGATGCACATGGTCGGTAACGAGCCTCACTGCCCGACCGCTTCGTGGAGCTTGATCCACGGCGCCGTCCACGTCGCGAAGAAGAAGGGCCAGGAGCTCCACGTCGGCCCGATCGTCTCGAGCGACGTGTTCTACAACAGCGACGCCGGGCAGTACGAGCGCTGGTCGAAGCGCGGGGTGCTGGCCGTCGAGATGGAGGCGTCGGTGCTGTTCACCATCGCAGCGCTGCGCGGCGTCGAAGCCGGCTGCCTGCTGACGGTCAGCGACATCGTGGTCGAGGGCGAGTTCAAGCGGATCAGCGACGACGACCTGCGCGCGGCCGTCGACCGGATGACGAAGATCGCGCTCGAAGTCGCGACCGCGCCCTCCTAGCGGTTCGCATGAGCGAAACCGGGACCGTCTTCCTCGTCAATCCGGCGTCGTCGAACGGCGCCACTGGGAAGCGGTGGCCCGAGCTCGCGCATCGGGCCGAGCGCGCCGGCCTGCGCGGCGAGACGCTCTTCTCGGAACGCCCAGGCCACCTGATCGAACTGGCGCGCCAGGCCGTGGAGGACGGCGCAACGCTGCTCGTCGCGGTCGGGGGAGACGGAACATTGAACGAGGTCGTCAACGGGGCAGCCGGCCGCGATGTCGAGCTCGCGACGATTCCGCTCGGTACCGGGATGGACTTCGTGCGCACCTACGGCATCCCGACCAGGTTCGAGGACGCCGTCGCGGTCGCGCGAGACGGGAAGACACGTGTGATCGACGCGGGCCGCGTTCACTACCGGACGTGGCAAGGGGCCGAGGCCAGCCGCTGGTTCGCGAACGTCGGCTCGGTCGGGATGAGCGGCGCCGTCGCGCAGCGCGCCAACGGCATGTCGAAGGTGCTCGGCGGCAAGGTCACCTTCTTCTACGCGCTGACCCGCGTGTTCCTCGAATGGGAGAACACGGAGGTGCGGGTGCGGCTCGACGGGGGCGAGCGCCACGGCCGGATGCACGACGTGGTCGTCTCGAACGGGGTCTGGCACGGCGGCGGCATGAAGCTCGCGCCGGATGCGTCGCCCGACGACGGCCTCTTCGACGTGGTGCTGATCGGTGACGTCGGCAAGCTCGACTTCCTGACCACCGCTCCGAAGATTTACAAGGGTCGCCATGTCTCGCATCCGAAGGTGGACGTCGTTCGCAGCGCGCGCGTCGAGGTGGACGCCGACGAGCGCCTGCCGATCGAGGTCGAGGGCGAGCAGATCGGAACGACGCCCGCCGTCTTCGAGATCGTGCCGGGCGCGCTGCGGGTGCGCGTGCCCCGCTAGGACGTCGGCGCGTCGCTCGGCGGCTTTTTCGCCGGGCTCGGCTTCGGCTTCGCAGCCGCCGGCTTCTTGGCCGGCCCACCCTCGAGCTTCGCCATGCGGTCTTCGAGCCCGGCCAGCCGCTGCTCCATCTGCTCGAGCCCGCGGACACGCTTCCCGAGGTCGTCGACGCGGTCTCGGAGCTGCGCCGCGCCCTGCAGGACGCGTGCTGCCTTCGGGTTCTGCGACGCCTTGTCGAGCACGTCCTCGCCGATCGAGGCGAGCTGTGCGAGTGCATTGCGATTCATGTGATCTCCAGTTCTAGCGCAATCGGACGACCGACGAGGCCAGCTGGTGGCACCGTGGGCAGACACGGTCAGGCCCTGATGATCACCGGCGTACCGGCGACCGCAGCCGCGAAGACCTTGCGGAGGGTCGCGTTCGGCAGGCGAATGCAGCCGTTCGAGACTGCGCGTCCGATCGACCATGGCTCGTTCGTGCCGTGGATCGCCACCGGCCCACCCTGCGTCCAGCCGGTCAGAACGTCGGAGAAGGCCGAGATACCGACCGCTCCCGGGCCGTACGGCCCCGCCGGGTCGACCGGCACGAGCCTCTGGTTGACGTAGTAGCGGCCCGTCGGCGTGGGAGTCGCGGGCGCGCCGACCGCCACCACGGCGGTCAACGTCCTCGTCCCGTTCTCGTAGAGCGTGAGGCGCCGCTGCGAGAGGTCGACGGTGATCCGGCTCGGGATCGCTCGGAGCACGAGGGCGTCGGCACGGATGTAACCGGCGCTGCCGTTCGGCTGGACCGGCAGCTGCACGCGGTACCAGCGCGGCCGGCAGTCTCGGCCGACGACCATCCCGAGGACGCCGAACACGGTGGGATAGCGGTTGACGTTCGTCGCGGCGAATCGGGCCACGACCGCCCCGCCGGGCCGCCCGACCGCGACCGCGCCGTGGCCGGCCCAGCCGCCGTAGGCGCGGCGAGCGGAGCCGAGCAGGCGAGCCGAGCCGGCCACACACGTCTTCGGAACGACCGCTGGTTGGGCGGCAGCCGTCGTCGTCGTTGTCGACGGCGGCGGCGGGGTAGCCCTCCTGGACGAGCCGCAGCCGGCGGCGAGCGCAGCGAGCGCGACGCAGACGGCAGCGGTTGCGACCGGCCCCGTCCATACCCTTTGCTCGTGATCGTCGCGCACCTCGACCTCGACGCGTTCTTCGCTGCGGTGGAGGAGCTCGAAGACCCGGCGTTGAAGGCGGTTCCGCTGGTCGTCGGGGGCGATCCGCGAGGCCGCGGTGTCGTCGCGACGGCCAACTACGTCGCCCGCAGCTTCGGCATTCACTCGGCGATGTCGTGCGCGGAGGCGATGCGCCGCTGCCCACACGCGACCTTCGTTCGCCCGCGCCATTCCCTCTACCGCGACTACTCCTGGGAGGTGTGGTCGACGGTGCGTGAGATCGTGCCGACGGTCGAGCAGGCCGGCATCGACGAGGGGTACCTCGACCTCGAAGAGGTGGCGCCGGCGTTCGACGACGCTCGCGCGGTCGCGGAGTCGGTGCGAGCCGTGGTCCGCGCGCGCACCCGACTCTCCTGCTCCCTCGGTGTCGCGACCTCGAAGGTCGTCGCCAAGGTCGCGTCCGACCGGCGCAAGCCCGGCGGCCTGACGGTCGTCCGTCCCGGGCGCGAGGCCGCCTTCCTCGCACCGTTCCCGATCCGGCTGCTGCCCGGCGTCGGTCCGCGCGCCGAAGAGCGACTGGCCGCCGTCGGCATCAAGACGATCGGCGGGCTGGCTGCGCTCGACGACGACGGGTTGCGCACAGTCGTCCGCGGCGTCGTCGGCCGGCAGCTGCGCGACCGCGCCCGCGGCCTCGACCCGCGGCAGCTCGAGGTCTCGACCGAGCGCATCTCGATCTCGAACGAGGAGACCTTCGCGCAGGACATCGCCGACCCGGAGCGCCTGCATGACGAGTTGCGACGCCAGGCGTCGCGCCTCGCCCAGCACCTCCACGACCGTGGCCAGGTCGCGCGAACGGTGACGACCAAGCTCCGTTATCCCGACTTCGCGATCCGCACGCGCTCGTCGTCGCTGCCGATCGGCACCGACGACGGCGAGCGCATCGGGGAGCTCGCGTGCAGCCTCCTCGACCGCGCCCTGCGAGACCGCCCGGGGCCGCTGCGGCTCGTCGGAGTCGGCGTCTCCGGGCTCGCCGACGACCTGCAACTTTCCCTGCCCTCGGGCGTCTGATCGGTCACAGAGTGTTTTCACAGAGTTCACCCTTCCGAAGCACGCGACCTCCGTCCTCCGTCGTACTCTGAGTGAGACCATGACGACGCGCAACAGCAACCTAGCGACCATTCACGAGCACGTCGCAAAACGTGTGTACGTGCTCTCGCAGAAGGCGGGCGTCCCGTACGAGACCGAGCAGCAGGTCTGCCAGGCTTGCGCCCGGATCCTCGACGAGAAGCCCGTCAGGCGCGCCGCCGCGTAACATCGCGCGGCGTGGATGGTTTTCGGTTCTCGACACCGGTCAAGGTGCGCTTCGCCGAGACCGACGCCCAGGGCATCGTGCACAACTCGAACTACTTCGTCTGGTTCGAAGTCGCCCGCGTCGAGTACCTCGAACAGTTCGCAGGCGGCTACCAACGGCTACGCGACCTCGGGATCGAGGCGCTCGTCCTCGAGACGCACGTGCGCTATCTCCAGCCCGCGAAGTTCGACGATCGCCTCCAGGTACACGCACGCTGCGTCGACGTGCGCGGCGCGCGCTTCCGTTACGAGTATGCGATCGAGCGCGACGGCGTCGTGATCGCGGACGGCTGGACCGCCCACGCCACGGTCGACTCGGCGACGCTGTTGCCGACGCGCGTGCCGGGTTGGCTCGCGCAGGCGATCGAGGCCGCGGAGCTCAATGCGGCCCACCCGGCGTCGTCGTCGTCGTCGGAGTCGTCGGAGTAGTAGTCGCCGGCTTTTTCGTCTGCTTCGGCTTCGGCGGCCCGACGCGGATCACCTTCGGCTCGGCGCGGTAGCTCGAGTACCAGGTCTGGTCGGAGAGCAGTTTGCCCTCGGCCGTGTAGACCTTGCGCTCGACCGACGTCGACTGAGCCGGAACGCCGCTGTCGTCGACCTCCACCGCGCCTGGGGCGAGCGTCGCGTCCACCGTCTTCTGCACCGGTGGCGGAGCGACGACGCGGAGCGGCGCCCCGATGCTCTCTACCCGACGGTGCGGCGAGGTTCCGTACAGCCCGACCGTCAGCGAGGACGTGCCGACGAACGTCCGTAGCAGCAGCCAGTGGCCGGTGTCGTTCGCGAACTTCAGGTCGACATCCGGGTAGTTGACGGTGGCGTCGCGCCCGAGCGGGTAGTGGGAGATGTAGAGCGCGTGGTTCGTGCGCTCCACGATCGGGAGGCCTGCCTCGTACGCGGCGTTGAAGACGGTCGTCGAGACCTGGCAGACGCCGCCGCCGAGCCCTGTCTGCACCTCGCCGTTGATGATCACCGGCGCCTCGAGGAAGCCCTTCTCGGCGCTCCGCTCGCCGGTTGCCTCGTTGAAGGAAAACGTCTCGCCCGGCGCGATCAGCTTGCCGTCGACGAGGTGGGCGACGAGCTGCACGTTGTGGATCCGGTTTGGGTCGCCGCCGTAGACGGTCTCGTAGGTCGCGACCGTGCCCGTGATCCCCATCGCCTGGGCTTGCGCGGTCGACCGCTGCGGCTGGTGCTCGGCGAGCGCGAGGTGCGCGACGCGGCCGCTCGACTGCTCGGCGACGGCGAGCATCCGGGCGGCCGACCGCGGCACGTCGAGTGCGATGCCGGAGCTCGCGGGCAGCACGCGAACCGAGCCGCTCGCGTTGACGGCGAAGCCGGCGTCCTTCGGCGCGCGATCGAGATTCCGCTCGAGCCGCGCGAAGTACCTGTCTGCGGCAGGCCCCGTGAACGACAGCGTCGTGCTGTTGCCGATCGGCAGGTGCAGGATCTTCGCCAACCGCCAACGCGGGATGCGCAGGCGGGTCGGGCCGGCGACGACGGTCAGCGGCGCGGCGATCACCTGCGTTGCTGCCCGCTGGGCGGCTGCGAGCGACTGGACGGTGACCTTCGGCGGATCGCTGACCACCGGCAGCGCGACCGGAGCCCGGCTGAAGCCCGCGAGAGCGGCGACGATCACCGCGCGGGCAGCCGAACGGTCGAGCAGACGTCCGGTCGCACCCGGCGCGATCGTCACGTGAAGTCCGCGGCGCACGAGGCGAGCCTCGCGGTGCGGAGCGTTGATCGCAGCCGCGAGCAGGTCGAGCTGGTAGGTGAGCCCGGCCTGGTAGGCCTGCGCCTGCGGCGCGAGGTCCTGGGGGAAGAACTCGAGCCCGAGCCGCTTGTAACCGCGCACCAGTCCGAAGCCGTCACCCGTTCGCGCCGCGTTCGCGACGGTCGCGTGCCAGTCGACCACGACGCCGAGACGGCGCGGCGTCAGCCGGAAGGTCCTGGCACCGGCGGTGAACGTGACCGGTACGGTCGCGAGCTTTGCTGACCGTTGCTCGAGCAGCCGCTCGGCGGCGGCCGGTGTCAACCCACCGAGATCGAGGCCGGAGACCTGGGTGCCCTTGGCGAGCTTGTCGGACGAGCCGGCGAAGAGGAAGCCGAGCCCGACCGCGATCAGCGCACACAGGAACGCAAGAACGGCGAGGCGGGACCAGAGACGCGAGCGCGCAGAGGCGCGGCGGCGGGCGCGAAGAGCCGTCGAGGACGCTGCCACGGCCCGAGGCATGGTAGCCGGAGGTTTGGTCGTGGCTCTCTAGAAGACGAACAGCTCGACGCCGCCGGAGACGTTCAGCTCGATCCCGGTGACGTAGGCGGCGAGGTCCGAGCAGAGCCAGGCGATCGCGTTCGCGATGTCCTGCGGCTCCCCGGGGCGCTTGAAGACGGTGCGGTTGGCGATGCGCTCGTTCATCGCCGGGTTGGCCATGTGGAACGCCTCGGTGCCGATGATGCCGGGCACGACGGCGTTGGCGGTGATCCCGTGCCGTCCGCCCTCGAGCGCGAGCGTCTTCGTCAGCCCGATCACCCCGGCCTTGGTAGTCGAGTACGACGCCTGCCCGAAGCCCCCGAGCGTGCCGGCGACGGACGCCATGTTGACGATCCGCCCCCACTTCCGTTCCTTCATGTGCGGCCAGACGGCCTGAGCGCAGTTGAACGCGCCGCTCAGGTTGACCCGCAGGTCGCGCTCCCACAGGGCGGGCTGCTGGTCGGCGAACTGGCCGACGTGATCGAGCGTGCCGGCGTTGTTGACGAGGATGTCCACCGAGCCGAGCTCCTCGACCGCGCGGGCGACCGCCGCCGCCACCTGGTCGCGATCGGTGACGTCGCAGCGAACGGCGAGCGCCTTGCGCCCCATGGCGCGAATCTCGTCGGCCGCCGACTCCGTCCCGACGAGGCCCTGCGTGCGTGCGACCTGGGCCAGCGGCCCGTAGGCATCGGTCTCCTCGGACAGCTCCGACTCGACGAGCAGGTCGGCGATCACGACGTCGGCGCCGGCGCGCGCGAGCGTCAGGGCATCTGCGCGGCCAAGGCCTCGGGAACCGCCGGTGACGAGGGCGACGCGTCCGCTCAGGTCGATCTCGAGGCTCATGTGGCGAGCTTAGCCGCGGGGCATGAAGATCTCTTTGGCGATCACGAGCCGCTGGATCTGCGACGTGCCCTCGTAGATCTGAAACAGCTTCGCGTCGCGCATCAGCTTCTCGACGGGGTACTCCTTCATGTAGCCGTAGCCGCCGAAGATCTGCACCGCGTCGGTCGTCACCTTCATCGCCGTGTCGGCCGCGAAGCGCTTCGCGAACGACGAGTAGAGCGTCGCGCGCTGGCCCTGGTCGAGCATCCATGCGGCCTGCCAGGTGAGCAGACGGGATGCCTCGATCTCGGTCGCCATGTCGGCGATCATGAAGTTGACGCCCTGGTGCATCGCGATCGGCATGTCGAACGTGACCCGCTCCTTCGCGTAGTCCACGGCCAGTTCGTACGCCGCCTGCGCGACCCCGACGGCCCCGATCGCCGTGCCGGGCCGTGTGAAGTCGAGCGTCTGCATGGCGAGCTTGAACCCGTCGCCCTCGGCACCGAGCCGGTTGGCGGCCGGCACGACGACGTCCTGCAGCGCAAAGGCCGAGGTATCGGTCGCGCGCTGGCCCATCTTGTCGAGGTGCTGCTCGATCGTGACGCCCGGCGTGCTCATCGGGACGATGAACGCCGAGATGCCGCGATGGCCCTTCGCGACGTCCGTCTTCGCAAAGACGACGGTCCACTCGGCGTAGCCGGCGTTCGTGATGAAGGTCTTCGAACCGTTCAGGACGTACTCGTCGCCGCGGCGCTCTGCGGTCGTCTTCAGGCGCGCGACGTCGGAGCCGGCATCGGGCTCCGACAGCCCGAACGAGCAGAGGATCGGCTGGTCGACCAGCGGCGGCAGCCACTTCGCCTTCTGCTCGTCGGTGCCGGCCACGAGAACGGGTCCTGCTCCGAGCGAGTTCGCCCCGAGCGAGGTACCGATCCCGGTGCAGCCCCAGTTCAGCTCCTCGCCGACGAGCATCCCGTCGAACGTTCCGAGGCCGAGACCGCCGTACTCGGCCGGCACGTGCAGGTTCATCAACCCGAGCGCGTGCGCCTGCTCGATCACGTCGGCCGGGTGCTGCATCGCGACGTCGTACTCGGCAGCCTTGGGACGGATCTCGTTCGTCGCGAACTCGCGTGCGAGCGCGCGCAACTCCTTCTGTTCGTCCGACAGCGCGAACGAGACGCCGAGGGACTGCTCGACCGTTGCCATGGCTGAACTCCTGAGCTCCTGATTGACCAGTCAGTCAAACACGGTAGCCGAGCCGTGGCGATTCGGCTATCCATCCCGGGGTGGGAAAGGTCCACGACGAGATCGACGGGAAGCTCGCCGACTGGATCGGCCGGCAGCGGCTGTTCTTCGTCGCGACGGCGCCGGGCGAGGGCGGCCACGTCAACGTCTCGCCGAAGGGCCCGATCGGCACGCTGCGGATCCTCGACGGCAGCACGGTCGAGTACGACGACCACGTCGGAAGCGGCGCCGAGACAGCCGCGCATGTGCGCGAGAACGGCCGCATCTGCCTGATGCTGTGTGCCTTCGAGGGACCGCCGCGCATCGTCCGCCTGCACGGCCGCGGCGAGGTGATCCCGGCCGCGGATCCCGCGAGCGGCGTGCGCGGTGTGATCCGGGTGCACGTCGAGCGAATCTCGGACTCCTGCGGCTACGGCGTGCCACTGATGGAGTTCGTCGCCGAGCGGCCCCAGCGGGGGCTGTGGCTCGAGCGGAAGGGCAAGGCCGGCGTACGCAACTACGTGCAGGAGAAGAACGCAGCGTCGATCGACGGCCTACCGGCTTTCACCGACTAGCGGCCCGGCCGAGCGCTCAGAGCTCGCCGTCCCAGTACTCGACGGCGTCGGCCAGGCGGAAGAGGTTCCCCGGCGGCCAGACGCCGAGCTTCTGCGAGTCCGGGTACACGGCGACGCCCGGCTGCGCCCTGTTCGAGAGGATCGCGATCCGCACTGTCTCGTCGGTGCGGTTGGTGACCTGGTGCGCGCCTTCCTCGCCGTTCGGGAAGAACGCCGTGTCCCACGCCACGAGCTTCTGCTCGCCGGCCGGTGTGCGGAGCGTCGGCGAGCCGCTGAGGACGATCAGCCACTCCTCTGCGCCGATCTCGTAGTGGTACGGGCACACGCTCTGACCGGGCGGAAGCTCGTACACGGTGAGGCCGAGCTGCTCGGCCCCAAGCAGCGGCCCGATGCGTTCGTGGAGCGCGCGGTAGCCCGGCGGATCGTCGTCTTCGTCGTGCACCGCGACCTCGAACAGGTTCACGTCGCTCACGGCTCACCCTCCCAGTACTCGCGCTCCTCGTCGAGCGGCACGATCCGCCGGAACCCTGGGCCGACGATCAACGCCGAGTTGCTGTCGGGCCGGATGGCGACGTAGCCCTGCGGGGCGAACGACGACGGCATCGCGAACCGGGCGGTGCCCGCAGACCCGTTCCGCACCGCATGCGCTCCCGATTCACCGGGCGGGAAACACACAACGTCCCCGGCCCGTAGCGTCCGCTCGCCGGCCGGTGAGCGCAGGACGACCTCGCCCGAGACGACGATCAGCCACTCCTCGCGGTTCAGTTCGTAGTGGTAGGCCCACGCGGCTTCGCCCGGCGGCAGCTCGTACACGCTCAGCCCGGTCAGCTTCGAGCCGTGGACGAGCGTGAGCTGCGTACGCCGGAAGCGATGACCGTCGCGGGCAGCGCGCGGGTCCTCGGCGAGCTCGTCGTCACGGAGGTTGAAGATTCGACTCACAGGGCCAGCCCGTCATGCGTGACGTGGACGACGGTGACGACCGCCCGCTCGACGTCGGCCTCCTCACCGGGGAGCTGGCCGAGCACCCAACCGGTCAGGATCTCCTCCAGCGCCCCGTAGAGGGCCCAGGCGGCGACGGTCGGGTCGATGTCGAGGCGCACCTCGCCGCGCCGCTGCCCGGCCTCGATGATCCGGCCGAGCGCCTGGAAGAGATCGTTGATCTCGGCAACCCGCCGCCCGACCTCGGGGCTGCGCGCCACCTCGCGCACGAGCACGCACACGAGCTCCGGTGTCACGAGCCAGGACCCGAGGTAGATGCGCGCGAAGCGCCGCAACTGCTCGTGAAACGGTGCGCCGGACTCCTCGATGCGGACCGTCTCGCGGACGAGCGTCGTCCACGTCTCGCGGAAGATCGTCTCCAGCACCTCTTCCTTGGAGCGGAAGTAGTGGTAGAGCAGGCCATGCGCAACACCGGCCTCGGCCGCGATGTCGCCGACTCGCGAGGCGTGAAAGCCCTTGGCGGCGAAGACCCGCACCGCCGCCTCGAGAAGCTCGGTCCTACGGTCGATCGTGCGCTCGGACATCGCCGCCGCAGCATAATCAGCCCGCGATGCAGCCCCTGACCGGCACGACCGTTGCGGATCTCACCCGCTACCTCCCCGGGCCGTTCGCGAGCCGCGAGTTGCAGCGCCTCGGCGCGCGCGTCGTGAAGATCGAGCCGCCGGACGGCGACCCGACTGCGCAGACGACGCCCGGGGTGTACGAAGCGCTGAACGCCGGCAAGGAGATCGTCGCCTGGGACGCACGCAGCGAGCCTCCGCCCGCGGTGCTTCAGGAGGCGGACATCGTGCTCGAGGGGTTCCGTCCGGGAGTCTGGGAACGGCTCGGCATCGACCTGCCCGAGCGCGCGATCCTCTGCTCGATCACCGGCTTCGGCGCGACGGGCGACCGTGCGCGGCGGGCCGGCCACGACCTGAACTACCTCGGCTACTCGGGCGCGCTCGCCGACACCGCGCCGGCCCTGCCGCCGATCCAGGTGGCGGATCTCGCCGCCGGCGCCCAGGCCGCGGTGATCGAGATCCTGGCCGCGCTCCTCGAACGGGCCCGGTCGGGCAGCGGGCAGCACATCGTCATCTCGATGACGCACGGCGCACACCGGCTGGTCGCGCACCGCCTGGCCGGCGAGCCGATCCCCCGCCTCCTCACCGGCGGCGCAGCCTGCTACCGGATCTACGAGACGGCCGACGGCCGCTTCGTCACAGTCGCCGCGCTCGAACCGAAGTTCTGGCACCGCCTCTGCGACCTCCTCGGCCGGCCGGATCTCGCCGATCGGGCTTTCGAGGCGGAGCTGCCGGAGTTGGCGGCGCTGTTCAAGACCCGGCCGCTCGCGGACTGGCTCGAGCTGCTCGAGGACGAGGACACCTGCGTCGGGCCGGTGCTCTCCCTCGAAGAGGCGGCGCTCGGCCTTGGCTAACCTCGCAGCGATCGCCTTCGCGCTCTTCGGCATCCACGTCGGCGCCGACCGCGTGCTGCCGGTCGGCTACGCACCGTCGTGGAGCCCGGACTCCGTGCGCATCGCCTACGTGATGCGCGGCGACCTCTGGGTCGCCGACCGCGACGGCAGCCACGGCTCGCTGCTCGTCCGCGGCGCCGACCAGCCGGCCTGGGGCCCGAACGGACGGCGAATCGCCTTCGTGCGCGGCGGCTCGGTGTGGACGGTGCGGGCGGACGGCCTCGATGAGCGGCAGCTCGCGCGAGGCGCTCATCCCGATTGGTCGCCCGACGGCAGCCGGCTGGCGTTCGACCGTGACGGCGAGACCTACACCGCACGCTGGTGGTACGGCGGGGCACAGAAGGATGCGGGACTCGGCACCGACCCGGCCTACGCGCCCGACGGGCGGCTCGCGGTCGTCCGCGACGACCAGATCTACGTCGGCGGGATTGCGGTGGCGACCGGGACGTCGCCCGACTGGTCGCCCGGCGGACGGCTCGCGTGGGTGCGCGACGGCGTCATCTACGTGGCCGGCAAGCGCTACCACCGCGGCGCGCAGCCCGCGTGGCACCCGGCGCTGCGGTCGCGCGAGCTGCTACCCGACTTCGACCAGCGCGCGCCGAGCGGACTCGTGATCGCCGGCGCTCCGGGTGGCTGGCGGCTCGGCTTCACGTCGCTCGTCGACAATCTCGGCCCCGGCAGCTCCCTGCTCGTCGGCGTCCGGCCGCCCGGCGCGTCGCGCATGATCGGCACACAGCGCGTGCGGCTCGCGAACGGCAACACGCGCGTCTACCGGGACGTGGCCGAGTTCCGGTACACGAACTCGCCACCCCACCACCACTGGCATCTGATGCGCTTCGACTCGTTCGAGCTCCGGACGCTCGACGGTCGGACACGCGTGCGGGACCGCAAGAGCGGCTTCTGCCTCGCCGACCACTGGGGCGCCGCGCCGGGCTCCTATCCCGGCCGCCATCCGGTCTTCCTCGGCGACTGCGAGCAGTTCCATCCGGAGGCGAGAGCGGTGACGATGGGCACTTCGCCCGGCTACACCGACCGCTACCCCGCGTTCTTCCACGGCCAGAACGTCGATATCACCCAGGCCCCGGCCGGGATCTACGACCTCGCTCACCGCGTCAACGCCGGGTTGCGGCTGCACGAGCTGCGCTACGACAACGATGCAGCGTCGGTGCGGATCCGGCTCACCTGGAGGAACGGCACGCCTACGGTGCAGGTGCTTCGAACCTGTCAGTCGTCGGCCACCTGCTGAAGCGCGTGGGAACGAGGCGCGCCTGCGCGTGCCACGCGGCCAGCGCGAGCACGAACGTCGCTCCCGCCGCGATCACGAGCGCTTGAGCGGCGATCCCGAACGCGATCGCGTCCTCGCTGCGAACACCGGCAGCGACGAGGATCGCAGCGCCCGCACCGGCCTGCACCGCTGCGCCCGCCGGCGCGACCGGGAGCACGGCCGAGGCCGCCGAGGCGCAGACGAAGGCCAGTGCAAGGGCGAAATCGGTGCCGAGACCGAGTGCCGCGAGCAGCACGAAGGTCGCGAGCGAGCGGAGCACCCAGGAGGTCGCGACCGCGCCCCAGGCCCACAGAGCCTCGCGCCGCGAGGTCGCGTTGTCGCGCATCCAGCCGGCGACCCGGAACCGCTTGACGAAGCGAATGCCGGTCAGGCGCGGCAGGGTCAGGACGACGGCCGCGGCGGCAATCCCGGCGACGACGATGATCGCGAGGCCGGCTTGGAACCAGCCGCCGACGTGCTCGACCCCCAGGGCGACCGCGGCGAGCGGCGACACCGCCGCGCTGTCGATCAGCCCGAGCAGGAACAGCGAGAGCGCGACGGCGCCGAAGCTCGCCGTGCGGCGGCGGCAGCGGCGCACGACAGCGACGCGGATCACCTCATCGCAGCGTCCGGGTAGCGCGATCCCACCGACCGATGCGGCGCCACCTGCTGCGGCGAGTGTCAGCACGGCCGGGCGCTCGTCGGTGCGGAACAAGCGCTGCCAGCCCCACGCCTTGGCCGCGTAGGCGCCCAGGAAGATCACGGCCGCGAGGGCAACCAGCCAGAGATTGGCGCGGTGCAGCGGCCAGCCGGTGTGCGCAAAATGGCGTCCGACGAGCACGGTCACCACGAGAGCGACCAGCACGAAACCGGTGTTGAGGAGGCGCTTCAGCGTCAAGGGGTGCAATCGCCATCGGCAGCTCGGCCGCCGACCTGCATCCCTCACTTTGTAGCGTCTTTCGTCTCCTCTCGCGGCAGGAGCCGCTCCGAGATGGTGTCGAGGGCCGAAGTCAGCTCGCTCGGGATCAGCCAGACCTTGTTGGCGTCGCCCTGCGCGATCTTCGGCAGCATCTGCAGGTACTGGTAGGCGAGCAGCTGCGTGTCGGGGTTCCCCTCGTGGATCGCCGTGAAGACCGTTCCGATCGCCTCGGCCTGGCCCTGCGCCGAGAGGATCGCTGCCTGCTTCTCGCCCTCGGCCTTCAAAATCGCCGACTGCTTCTCGCCTTCGGCGGTCAGGATCTGCGCCTGCTTGACGCCTTCTGCCTGGAGGATCGCCGCGCGCTTTTCGCGATCGGCGCGCATCTGCTTCTCCATCGTGTCCTTGATCGAGAGCGGCGGATCGACGGACTTCAACTCGACGCGATGCACCCGGATCCCCCATTTCCCAGTCGCCTCGTCGAGGGCCCCTCGCAGTTGATCGTTGATCGTCTCGCGCGACGTGAGCGTCTGCTCGAGCGTCATGCCGCCGATCATGTTGCGCAGCGTGGTGACGGTGAGCAGGTCGATCGCGTTCACCGGGTTCGCGATCTCGTAGGTCGCCGACTTGGGATCGGTGACCTGGAAATAGATGACCGTGTCGATGTTGACGACGAGGTTGTCCTCGGTGATCACCGGCTGGGGCTCGAACGAGACCACCTGCTCACGCAGGTCGAGCAGCGGTTTCACGCGATCGATGAACGGCACGACAAGCGTCAGGCCCGGAGTCAGCGTCCGCGAGTAGCGCCCGAGGCGCTCGACCACTCCGGCCCGCGCCTGCGGAATGACGCGAATCGTCTTCGCGAGCGCGAGCAAGAGGAAGAGCACGATCACACCGGCGACGATCAGTGCAGCCATCTGGACCTCCTATTCGGCGACCAGGGCGGTGACGCCCTCGATCTGGATGATGTCGACGGTGGCGCCCTCGGGGAACACCTGGTCGTCCAGGTAGGCGCGCGCGCTCCACTCCTCGCCGCCGATGCGGACGCGACCGCCATTCCGGTCGACCTGCTTCGTGACGAGCCCCTTGCGGCCGATCAGGGCGTCGGTGCCCGTGCGCGAAAGCGCGGGCAGGCGAATGTGGTTACGAGCGATCGGCCTGAGAAACGCGAGCGACCCGATGGAGCAGACGATGAAGACGATCAGCGAGCCGAGCGTTCCGACGCCGGCCAGCGAGGCGACAGCGGCGATGACTGCCGCGATCGCGACCGGCCCCAGGAAGAAGAGCCCGGGTGTCAGCACCTCACCGACCGCAAGCAGGACCGCAAGGAGCAGCCACAGGAGCCAACCCACGAGGCGAGCTTAGACGAGGCCGAGCGCAGCGGGCAGGCCGCCGAGATCGGAGAGGCGCGGCTCGTGGTCCGGATAGCGGTGCTCGCGGTCGATCAGCACGGCCTGCATGCCGACCGTGAGGGCGCCGTCGATGTCGTCCTCGGGCGAGTCGCCGACCATCGCCGCCTCGGCGGCATCGACGCCGAGCAGTTCGAGCATCCGACGGAAGATCGCCTCGTGCGGCTTGGTCTTGCCGTGCACGCGCGAGGTGAGAACCGCATCGACTTCGAGCGCATGATGCGCGACGAACAGCTCGAGGTCGCGGGCGGTGTTCGAGAGCAACCCCAGCCGAAGCCCGCGCCGGCGTAGGGCCGCGAGCGCCGGCAACACGTCGTCGTAGAGGTCGAAGTGGCCTGCATGCTCCCAGGCCTGCGTCATCTCGGCGGCGCACGGGTAGGTGTCGCCACTGCCGCCCATTCCCTCGATCACCCGCTGCGTGAAGAGCACCCACGTCTCCTCGTCGTGCTCGAGCTCGGGATGGCGCTCGAGTGTCTCGAATGCAGCGCGCCGTGCGCCGTCGTAGCGGGCCGGGTCCAGGTCGAGCCCGTAGCGCTCGCCGAGACGCCGGTACCCCTCGGGGCCGAGGTTCGGTCCCGGCTGGGCCAGCGTGAAGTCGACGTCGAAGACCACTGCGCGGAGCACGCCGCGACGATAGCCCGGGACACTCGAACCTGGTTCGGCCGTCGGCCGAACCAGGTTCGGGCGTGCGTCTTATCGGGGTGCGGAGATTTGAACTCCGGACCTCTCCGACCCGAACGGAGCGCGCTACCAGGCTGCGCCACACCCCGAGACCGGCACAGGTTAGCGGAGGAATTCCAGCGCAGCCCTGGCGCACGCGTCCGGCCGTTCGGAGATCAGGAGGTGGCCACAGTCGGCGATCACCCGCACGGGTGCACGGAGCCGGCGGGCGTACTCGAACCCGTCTTCGAGCGGGACCTGACGGTCGCGGGCGCCCCAGAGCACGAGCACGGGGCAGCGAACGCGATCGAGATCCTGTCTCGGGTCGTCGGCCACGAGCGCCCGGCCGGCGCCGAGAGCATCGGTATGCATCGTCGGACCGCGGAGCAGTCCGTGCACCGACCGCTCGCTGAGCAGGTCCGCATTCGACACCTCGAGGGGCCCGAAGACCAAGCGGCGCAGGCGCCTGGAGCGCGCGATGTGCCCGGCGCGCCGGCCGGCGAGGCGTCCCGGCTGCACGATCCCGACCAGCGTGATCGTGATCTCGGAGAGCCGCGTCGAGCTCGTGATGCCGGCCGCGGCGGCCAGCACCAGCCGCCGCACCAGCTCGGGCCGGCGCTCGGCGAGACGCAGCGCGACCGTCCCACCGAGCGAGTGCCCGAACACGTCGACGGGCCCGCCGTCAGGCAGGCACGCGGCGACCGCGTCGGCGTAGGCCGCCAACGTTGGCCCGGCGGGCAGCGGAGCCGAGGCGGCATGGCCGGGAAGATCGGGGATCAGCAGCCTCCGGCCGGGCAGGAGCGGCGCGAGCTCGCTGAAGTTCCAGGCCGCACCACCGTACCCGTGGATCAGCAGCAGCGGCGGCCCGTCCCCACCCTCGAACAGCCGCAGACGCGCCCCGCGATGCTCGACCCAGCGCTCGTCGAGGCCCGGCAGCAGGCTGCTCGCATCCGTCACGTCGATTGATTATTGTGTGGGCAGCATGAGCTTGTGGGCGACAGGGGGACGCGAGTGAAGCTTCCCGTCCTGCGCCGAGAGGACTTGACCGACCAGCCCGCCTGCGCCCCGTGCGCGGCGGGCTTTTTCGTGCTTCGAGCGACCACCGAGCGGGAAGGAGCGAGATGGCAAACCACCTGACGCCGGACGAGCTGTCGAAGGAGACCGGCATCGACCGTGAGGACGTGATCCGGATCTGCGTCGAGGAGAGCGTCCCGATCTATCACGGCAAGATCGACAAGACGCTGTTCTCTGCCCAGCTCCAGGCGATCGGGGCCGAGCCCGCGCAGCACTAGCTGCAGCGACTTACTTCCGGACTGTCTACTTACGGACTGTTCTACTTACGGGCCGTGGCGGTCTTCTTGCGAGAAGGCGCCGCGGCCTTCTCTTTCGCGGCGGGCTTCTTCGAGGCGGCAGCGACCGACGCGCGGAGAGCCTCCATCAGGTCGACGACCGGCGTCTCGGTCTCCGGTTCGGGCAGGGCGATCTCGTGCCCGGCGGCCTTGGCCTCGAGCACCTCGCGCAACTGGGCGCGGTACTCGCTGCGCAGCTCGGTCGGATCGAACGGTGCGGCCAGCGAGGCGATGATCTGCTTGGCCAGGTCGAGCTCGGGCTTCTTCAGCTGAGCGCTCGCCACGGCCTCGTCGATCTCGGCGTGGCTCTTCACGTCCTCCTCGACGAACAGCGTCTCGAGCGCCAGCGCGTCGCCCATCGGCCGGATCAGGCACAGCTTCTCCTTGCCGGCGAGCACGAAGCGCCCCAACGCGGCCACCTCGCCCTGCTTCATCGCCTCGAGCAGCAGGACGTACGGGCGACGGGCGGCTTCAGCGCCCGACGGGACGAGGAAATACGTCCTGTCGAAGAAGATCGGATCGACCTCTTCGAGCCGCACGAACCGGCTGATCTCGATCGAGCGCGAGGTATCGCGCTGCTCGATCGCCTCGAGGTCGGCGTCCTCGACCATCACGAACTGACCCTTGGCGATCTCCCAGCCGCGGACGAGCTCGTCGGACTCCACGTCGCGCTCGTGGACGGGGCAGTAGCGCTTCTGCTTGATCGGCGTCCCGCACTCGCGGTGCAGCATCCGGAACGAGACGTCGGACTGCCGCGCCGCCGGCTTGGTCGCAGGCGCAAGCCCGACCGGGATGTTCACGAGGCCGAAGCTGACCGATCCGTTCCATGATGTGCGCATCTGCAGGAGAAAGTGTAGAGGGACGAGGTTATTTCGCGCTACCGCGAACGGTTCCTCCGAGTAGATTGCGGCCGTGACCGGCGACCGGACGATCGCGAGGCTCTGGCGCGATGCAACGGCAGAACCACGGCCTGAGCCCGCGTACCTGCACGAGGTCGACGGGGAGTGGGTTCCCGTGTCGTGGGAAGAGGCCGCCGAGGCGGTCGACGAGATCGCGAACGGCCTGCTCGCGCTCGGAATCGCCAAGGGAGATGCGTTCGCGCTGGTCGGCCGGACCGCGCTCGAATGGGCGCTCTTCGACTTCGCGCTCGCACTCGTGGGAGCCGTCGGCGCGCCGATCTACTCGTCGAGCTCCGAGCGCGACGTCCAGTACATCCTCGAGCACTCGCGCTCCGTCGGCGCGCTCGTCGAGAACGACGAGATCGAGGCGAAGGTGGGCGACGCCGTGAAGCACGTCGTCTCGTACACCGGACTTGCGGAGCTGCGCGCGTCCGGTCGTGCCTACGCCGCAGCCCATCCGAGCGACCTGCAAGAGCGCACGGACTCGATCGACGAGGACGACCTGTTCACGTTCATCTACACCTCGGGAACGACGGGGCCGCCGAAGGCGTGCATGATCCGCCACCGCAACTACTACGCGATGGTGCAGAAGAGCGACGAGTTCGAAGAGCGGCTGACGCTTCCGGGCGACGTTCTGCTCCTGTATCTGCCACTGGCGCACAACTACGGCCGTCTGCTGCATCTCTCGGGGGCGTACATCGGCTTCACGACAGCCTTCCTGCCGGACCCGATGCAAGCGGCGGCGGAACTGCCGCGTGTGCGTCCGACGCTCTTTCCGAGCGTGCCGCGCGTCTACGAGAAGATCTACGCCACCGTGACCGCGCGGTTCGAGGCGGAAACCGGGGTTCGCCGCAAGCTCGTCGACTGGGCGCTTCGCGTCGGCCGTGAGGTGTCCGTTCTGCGACAGGCGCACCAGCCGGTGCCGGCCGGGCTCGCACGGAAGCACCGCCTTGCCGACCGCCTCGTCTACTCGAAGGTCAAGGACCGGCTGGGCGGCCGTCTGCGCATCGCGAACGCCGGCGGCGCTCCGCTCTCACGTGATATCGCCGAGTTCTTCCACTCGCTCGACATCCTGATTCTCGAGGGGTACGGGCTGTCCGAGGTGACGACCGCGGCGACGGTGAACCGCCCGGAGGCGTTCAAGTTCGGCACCGTCGGCCGCCCGATGCCGGGAGTCGAGCTCGAGTTCGAGCCGGACGGGGAGATCCTGATCCGCTCGAACACGGTCTTCGCCGGCTACTACCGCGACCCGGAGGCCACGGCGGAGGCGCTCGACGACGAGGGCTTCGTCCACACCGGCGATATCGGCCACCTCGACGAGGACGGCTTCCTGGTGATCACCGACCGCAAGAAGGACATCATCGTCACCGCGGGGGGCAAGAACGTCGCCCCGCAGAACCTCGAGAACGAGCTGAAGACCCACGCGATCGTCTCGCAGGCACTCGTCATCGGCGATCGCCGGCCGTACATCGGCGTCCTGATCACGCTCGATCCCGAGGCAGCCTCCGACGAGCCGGAGGCGGCCGTCAGCCGAGCGGTCGATGCGGTGAATGACGGCCGGTCGCGCTACGAGCAGATCAAGCGGTTCCGGATCCTGCCCCGCGACTTCTCACTGGAGCACGACGAGCTGACGCCGACCCTGAAGATTCGCCGCAAGGTGATCCTCGACCACTTCGCCGAGGACGTCGAAGCGCTCTATTCCTCAGGCTCGAAGCCTGAGGAACCGAACTAGAGGATGCGGCGGGCGCCGACGTAGCTCGACGCGTACCAGCCTTCGGAGAGGCTGGAGACCTTGACGACGTCGCCGGTGTGCGGGGCGTGGACGAACTGGCCGCCGCCGATGTAGATACCCACGTGGCCGAGCCCGTCGAAGAAGACGAGGTCGCCGGGTTCGAGTTGGTCGCGCGACACCGGCGCACCCATGCTGTAGAGGGCGTACGTCGAGTGCGGCAGCGACTTGCCGACCGCTGCGAAGGAGTAGACGACGAGGCCGGAGCAGTCGAAGGAGTCGGGGCCTGAAGCGGCCCAGACGTACGGCTTGCCGAGCTCCGACATGGCCACGCCGACGGCCCCGGAGAAGCTCGACGGCGGCGCAACGACAGTGTCCTGGAGCGGCGCCTGCGCAGTGATCCCGACGACGGTGTCGGCCGCCTCCTGCTGCATGGCCCGGTGGGCGGCGGCGGCGCGGGCCTGTGCGGCCTGCGCCATCTGCAGCTGCCGGGCCTGCTCGGCGGCGATCATCGAGGCGATCTGTCCCTTGATCGAGGAGAGCAGCGACTGCTGCTGCGCGAGCTTCGAGGCGATCGCCTGCTTCGCCGCCGCGCGCTCGGCAACCACGCGGCGCTGGCTGGCTCTCGCAGTGGTCAGCGCGGCCCGGTTGCGCTGAACGGCCTTCCGGAACGTCTGCACCTGGCCGAGCACGTTCGCGTCGAGGTTCGTGACGCTCTTCGCGTTGTCGAGACGGTTGATCATGTCGTCGAGGCTCCGTGCCCCGAGAATCACCTCGAGGGTCGAGGTCGGCTCCGTCGTGTACAGCGAGACGAGCCGTGCCGAGATCGCGTGCTGGCTCTGGCGCAGATTGTGACGCGCAACACGAAGTTCGCGCTTGTTCTCCGTCAGGTCGCGCTGGATCCGCTGCAGCTGCGCGGTCGAGGCGTCGTACTGCGAGCGCGCCCGCTCGAGCGAGTCGGAGAGGCCGCGAAGCTGCCCCATCACCTGCTGCGCCTCGGCCCGTTTCGACGCCACCGAAGGGTCGGCGAACGCTGGGACTGCCGCCATGAGGGCGATACAGATCCCCGCGAGAACGTACGGCGCCTGCCCCAACCTACCTATGACAAACCCCTGATCGGGGCCTGGGACGGGCGCACCGGGAGGGGCCGGTACGTCACGAGTGCAGGAGGCTAGCAGGCTTTCCGGACGACCGTCAACCAGGTACCTGCCGAAATCGTGGCAAAACACACGTAATTCTGGGTCGGAAGGTGAGTTCCTGCCCGGAACCTGGTACGGTCCTGCCCCGTGCTTGGGCAGGCACAAATGCCGCGACGGCACTTCTTGCCGTTCGCCGCCATCGCCCTGGTCGTCCTTGCGGCGCCTGCACTCGGCCTCGCCGGGTCCTCCCAGTCTGCCTCCTCGTTGCGCGCCCAGAACGCCGCCCTGGCGTCGCGCTCCCGCTCGGGGGCGCTCGAGCTCTACTCGCTCGACGAGCGCGCGGCGGTGGCGCAGGCCCGGTACACGCGGCTCCAGCGCGACGCGGCGTCGCTCGAGGCCGAGCGCGCCGACCTGAGGCAGGCGCTCGCCGTCGCCCGGCGCGGCAACCGCATCGCCCAGAGGGAACTCGCGGCGAGGCTCCGCCTGATGTACGAACAGGGAGAGGTCGAGCCGCTCGAGATCATCTTCGGCTCGAAGACGCTCGACGAGGCGCTCGCGAGCATCGACAACCTGAACCGGATGAGCGCCCAGGGCGAGGACGTGCTGCGTCAGATCGAAGCAGCCCACACGACTCTCGACGCCGCCAGCGGCCGGCTCGCGGCGCGCCAGGCCGCAATCGGCGCCGCGCTGGCGGACGCCCGGGCAACCGCCGACTCGCTACTCCAGACGCTTGCCGAACGTCGGGCCTACATCTCGTCGCTCGCGTCGAGGCGCAGGCTGAACGATGCGCAGATCTCCTCCCTGCAGGCCGAGGCCAGCGCCGCCCAGGTTCGTAGTGACGCGCTCATGCGGCCCACCTTCGCCGCGGCGGCCGTGACGCGTGTCGCGGCGGCGCCTGTCGCGGCGACGAGCGCAGGTCGCACGATGACGGTGATCGCGACCGGCTACTCGATGCCGGGCTCGACCGCCAGCGGCCTCAGCGTCGGCTGGGGCGTCGCAGCCGTCGACCCTTCGGTGATCCCGCTCGGCACGCACATGATGGTTCCCGGGTACGGAAGCGCGGTCGCCGCCGACACGGGCGGTGCCGTCTCCGGTGCGACGATCGACCTCTGGTTCCCGACGGTCGCCCAGGCCAATGCCTGGGGTCGGCGCGTCGTCACGATCACCCTGCGCTAGCACGGACTAAGCTTCTGCTCGACGCTCCGGGGAGGCCCAGGCTTTGAGCGAACCAGAGACCACCGCCGACCGACCCATCCCCCGGGTGCTGCTCGTGGACGACCACGACCTCTTTCGCTCGGGGCTCCGCAACCTGCTCGACGAGCAGGACGTCGAAGTGGTCGGGGAGTGCGACAACGGCTCCGACGCGCTCGAGGCGGTGCGCGAGCTTGCGCCGGACGTGGTCGTGATGGATCTCAACATGCCGGGAATCAGCGGCGTCGAGGCCACACGGCAGATCTCGATGATCGCGCCGTTGACCCGTGTGCTCGTGCTGACGATCTCGGATCAGGACGACGACGTGATGGACGCGGTCGTGGCGGGTGCCTGCGGCTATCTGCTGAAGGATGCGTCGATCGCCGAGCTGATGCACGGCATCCGGTCGGCGGCGGTCGGCGAGTCGCTCATCTCGCCCACGATCGCGACGAAGGTGCTGCAGCGCCTGCGCGCAACGGGCGGCTCACGGCGCGACGCCGAGTTGATCCGCTCGGAGCTCTCGGCCCGGGAGCTCCAGGTGCTGAAGCTGATCGCGAACGGGCAGGACAACGCGCTGATCGCCGCCGAGCTGCACATCAGCCCGAAGACGGTCAAGAACCACATCTCGAACATCCTGATGAAGCTGCAGATCGAGAACCGTATCCAGGCGGCGGTGTACGCCGTGCGCTCGGGTCTGGTGTAAGCGGGCCTAAGTGCGGAGGCGCCGCAGCCGGCCGAGCCGACCGCGTAGCTCACCGAGCGCCCCGGCATTGCCGCTGAGCCGACTGGCGAGCTCGGAGAGCTCATCGGTCTGCGCGGCGCCGTCAGCGGGCCGCAGGCGCAGGACCGCGTCGCTGAGCCGGCGCTCCAGCCGCAGCCGCTCCGTCTCGAGCGTCAGCACCTGCGCGAATCCGTCGGTCAGGGCGCGATCGATCGAATCGGGATCCCGCTCGGGCGAGTCGAGCAACTGGGAGATGCGGGCGTCGAGCTCACTCATTCCGACGATTCTTCGGTCCGCGGCCGCATCCGACAAGGGTCGTACGGCCCATCTTCCGCGTGCGGCGGACCCAAGGCGACCGCAGACAACGGCACAATTGCAGCATGAGGCGGGGTCTCATCGTCATCGTCTGCGCCCTTGCGCTCGCTCCACTCGCGCGGGCGACGCCGCTCCCGACGCGGCTTGCCCAGGCGCTCGCCGTGCCCGGCAGCCGCCCGGCCGAGTCGGCCGCGATCGCGATCGATCTGCGCAGCGGACGGCCGCTCTTCGAGCGGAACGCCGACGCGTCGCTGGCCCCGGCTTCGAACGAGAAGCTGCTCGTCACCTACGCGGCGCTCGCCTCGCTCGGCAGCGGCTACCGGTTCCGCACCGAAGTGCTCTCCACGGGCCATCAGGACGGCACCACGTGGTACGGCAACGTGTACCTGAAGGGGTTCGGCGACCCGACGCTCACCTCGCACGGGCTCGCACGGCTCGCCGCCCAGCTGAAGACGGCGGGCATCGAGCGGATCGACGGACGGGTGGTCGGCGACGAATCGTGGTTCGACGCGAGGCGGACGGCACCCGGCTGGAAGTCGTCCTTCTTCCTCTTCGAGTCACCGCCGCTCTCCGCGCTCGTGGTCGACCACGGCGTGTACCGCAATCACCTCTCGCTCGACCCGGCGCTGGCCGCCGCCGGACGCTTCAAGCAGCTGCTGCGGGCCAGGGGCATCGTGGCGGGACGGGCCAGTGTCGGCAGCGCCCCGGCGGGGGCAGGCCCCCTCGCCCAGGTCGAGTCGGCAGCGCTCTCGCAGGTGCTGCGCGAGATGGACCGCGACAGTGACAACTTCGCCGCCGAGTCGATGCTCAAGCAACTGGGCGCCGAGAAGGGAACCGGCGGAACGACGGCCGCAGGCGTCGCCGTTGTGAGGCGCGAGCTGGCGGCGGCCGGCGTTCCCCTGACGGGCGTGCACATGGCCGATGGGTCTGGGCTGTCGCTCGCCGACCGCGTGACGGCGCGAGCTCTCGTCTCGTTGCTCGTCGCTGCCTGGAACGACTCGGAGCTACGAACCGCGTTCTGGCGCGCGCTGCCGGTGGCAGGCGAGAACGGCACGCTCGAGGACCGGATGGAACGCGCGCCGGCACGAGGGGTCGTCCGGGCGAAAACGGGGACGACGAACCGTGCGTCGTCGCTGTCCGGCTACGTGGGGACGCGGTACGCCTTCGCGATCATCCAGAACGGCTTTCCGGTGCTCGCCTGGGCCGCACGCGAGGCGCAGGATCGCTTCGCCACGGCGCTGGCCTCAACCGTCTAACAACGCCAGCAGGTCGGCCTCGCCGAGTAGCGGCACGCCCGCCTTCTCGGCCTTGGCCACCTTGGAGCCTGGACTCTCCCCGACGACGACGCCGGTCGTCTTCTTCGAGACGTTGTCGGAGACCTTCGCGCCGAGCCCCTCGAGTGCTGCGCGCGCGTCCTCGCGCGACATCGACTCGAGCGTGCCAGTGATCACGTACTGCGAACCGGTCAGCGGCCCGGCGACGGGCCGGTCTCCTTCGTCGGCCTCGAAGTTGAGCCCCAGGGCACGCAAGTCGGCGACGAGCTTCGCGTTGTCGGCATCGGCGAACCATTCCGCGATCGCCTCAGCGCGTTCAGGGCCGATCCCCTCGCACTCCATGATCTCCTCCTGCGCCGCGCCGGCCAGCCGGTCGACGTCGCCGAAGTGCCGGGCAAGGTTCTGGGCGGTCACCCAGCCGACGTCCGGGATGTTCAGGCCGAAGAGCACCCTGCGGAACGGGATCGCCTTCGACGCCTCGATCGCGGCGATCGTATTCGTCGCCGAGATCTCGGCGAAGCCGTCCAGCTCGAGCAGCTGCGCCTTCGTCAACCGGTAGAGCTCGGGCAGCGAACGGACGAGCCCGAGCTCCCAGAGGCGCCGGACGAGTTGCTCGCCGACGCCCTCGATGTCGGCGGCCGCCTGCACCCAGTTGATCAGCGACTCGAGCCCGCGGGACGGGCAGGCCCGGTTCGGGCAGCGATGCATCACCTCGCCCTCGGGCTTGACGATCGCAGTGCCGCACAACGGACAGTTCGTGGGCATCGCGAACGGCTTCGTGCCGCGGCGATGCGCGCCGGCCGGCCCGACGATCTGTGGAATCACGTCGCCGGCGCGCTGCACGATCACGTCGTCGCCCTCGCGGATGTCCTTGCGGTTGATGTCCTCCTCGTTGTGCAACGTCGCCCGCGAGACGGTGACGCCGCCGACCTCGACGGGCTCGAGCATCGCCCAGGGGTTGAGCGCCCCGGTCCGGCCGACGCGAATGGCGATCTTGTGCAGCCGCGTCGTTGCGGTCAGCGGCGCCCACTTGAACGCGCGCGCCCACCGCGGCCGCTGGTGCAGCGCCCCGAGCGCGCGCTGCTGCCCGAGGTCGTCGACCTTGATCACGATGCCGTCGATCTCGTAGTCGAGCTCGGAGCGCTTCCGCTCCCAGAGCCGGCAGGCCTGCGCCACCGCCTCGACCGTCTCGAGCCGCTCCGCGAACGGGTTGATCGGGAAGCCGTGCGCGCGCAGCCATTGCAGCGTCTCCCAGTGGGAGCCGAGCTCGACCCCGTCGTGCACGCCGACGCCATACGCCCAGAAGGAAAGCGGTCGGCTCGCGGTGATCGCGGAGTTCTTCTGCCGCAGTGAGCCCGCCGCGGCGTTGCGCGGATTCGGCGCGAGCTTCTGCTCGCTCCCGGCAAGACGCTCGTTCAGCTCGCGGAAGCCGGACAGCGGCATGTAGACCTCGCCGCGCACTTCGACGACCGCCGGGGCATCGTCGCCGAGCAGCCGGAGCGGGATCGACGGGATCGTGCGGAGATTGACGGTGACGTCCTCGCCGACTTCGCCGTCGCCCCGCGTCGCACCGCGCAGGAAGACGCCGTTCTCGTAGGTGAGGTTGATCGCGAGCCCGTCGATCTTCGGCTCGATCACGTACGCGACCGGCTCGTCGACGTCGAGCCGCTTCGCGACGTCGTCCGTCCACTTGAGGATCGCCTCGTCGGTCGTCACCTTCTCCAGCGAGCCCATCGCCGTCAGATGGCGCACCTTCACGAACTTCGCCGACGGCGGCGCGCCTACGCGCTGGGTCGGAGAGTCCGGCGTGACGAGCTTCGGATTCGCCTGCTCGAGCGCAACCAGCTCGTCGTACGCGCGGTCGTAGGTGGCGTCGTCGACGGACGGGGCGTCGAGCACGTGGTACTCGTGCAGCCACCCGTTCAGCTGACGACGCAGCTCGGTGGCGCGTGCGTCGGCTCTAGAGCTCATCTGGCGGTGTTCTTCGTTGCCGGGGTGTGCTGGGCGCCGTGAGGCAAGGACGCAGGGAGTCGCCGATAGTGATCACTATCGGCGCGACCGAGGACGCAGCGTCCGCCCCGTTCAGCGCAGTCCGGCGACACAAGGTTCACCGCCAGATGAGCTCTAAAGTTGGGCAAGCAGCTCCTCGGCGGTGTCGACGACGGCGTCGGCGTCGCCGAGTGCGGCGCGGTCGTGGATCCTCCCCCACGTGACGCCGATCGCGCGGAGGCCGCCCGCTCGCGCCGCCTGCATGTCGTAGGGCGAGTCGCCGACGTACGCCGCCTGGCCGGGGGTCGCCTCGAGCCGCTCGAGCGCCAGCAGCAGGGGCGCGGGGTGCGGCTTGTGCAGCTCGGTCTCGTCGCCGCCGACGACGGTGTCGAAGAAGTGGGCGATCGGCAGTCGTGCGAAGGCGAGGTCGACCGTCGAGCGGCGCTTGGCGGTGACCAGGCCGAGGAGGCGGCCTTCGCCCCGCAAGGTGCCAAGCGCGCTCTCGATGCCCGGGAACGTCTCGAGCTCCTGATGGAGTGGCTCGTTGTGGGCGCGGTAGACGCGGACGAGCTCCTCGACACGGTCCGGAGCGAACGCCTCCATCTGCGCCTCCAGGCCCGGCCCGCCGACGTTCGCCATCAGCTCCTCCTCGGAGTAGCTCCGAGCCAGGACCGACTCGGTCGCGTGGCGCATCGAGGCGAGGATGATCCCGCCGGAATCGACGACGGTACCGTCGAAATCGAAGAGGACGACCGGGAAGCGCACGCGGCCGATCCTAGCCAGCGGGTTAGGAGAGTTGGCGGGATGCCGTTCATCTACGGCACAACCCGTATCCGCCAACTCGCCTAAAGGCGCAGCGTCTCGCGGAGCGAGTCGAGCAAGGCGCGACGAGGACGCGACGGCGCGAGGAAGGACGAGACGCGCTCCGCCTCCTCCTCGGTCAGCGAGACCGCCGCATCGGCGGATTCCTCGGACCAGATGCTGAACCGGAATTGAGGCACGGTCTCCTCGTCGCCGAAGTACTGCGAGATGCGCAGCGCCTTGTGCACGTCGCCGGGAACTGCTGGATGCGGGGCGAAGAACTCGACGACTTTCCGCCGTTGCGGCGCCGCGCACCAGGGACAGAACCGGAACCTGTCCTCGAGCCGATTCCCGCAGTGCCGACACGTGTGCACGTCCGGATTCTCCCCGCTCGCCGACCGAGATTCAACCGGTCACGTCCTTGTAGGCGACAGCCGTCAGGAACAGGCCGTGCGCCGGGGCCGTGCGGCCGGCGTCGGTTCTCGGGCGACCGGCGAGGAGCGGGAGGATCTCCTGGCGGCGGAGCATCGTGCCGACCAGGGAGCGCACCATGTGGCGAAGGAATGAATCGCCCGTGATCTCGAACGCGACCACGTTCTCGTCCACCTCGAGCCAGTTCGCCGCGAACACGGTCCGGACGAACGTCGAATGCTGGGTCTCGGTCGGCGTGAAGGCGCGGAAGTCGTGCTTGCCGACCAACGGCAGCGCTGCGGCCCGTAGCGACTCGAGGTCGAGCGGGGCCGGATGCCAGAGCGCTCGCGTCGCCTCGAGCGCCGAGCGTTCCCGGCGCCGCCACACGCGGTAGCGGTACGACCGCGAGCGCGCGTCGAACCGCGCGTGAAAGTCGGCCGGGACCTCTTCGGCGGAGCTGATCGCGAGATCCGGCGGCAAGAACGCGTTCAGCGCGCCGGCCGCACGTCCCGGAGGCGGTCCACCGTCGACGTCGACGGAGACGACGTTCGCGAGCGCGTGCACGCCGGCGTCGGTGCGCCCCGCCACGGCCAGGCCGCTCGAACCAGGCTCGTAGACCCGCCCGAGCGCATGCTCCAGCTCGGCCTCGACCGTGCGCTCCCCCGGCTGGGTGGCCCAGCCGCGGAAGGCGGTGCCGTCGTACTCGACCGTTAGCTTCAGGCGCACGTCAGGGTCGCCTGCGCCTCGTTGTAAGGTCTGCCTTCTGCTCTAGTCACTTGGCATCGCTCAGCTACACTCTAGTCGTGTCCGACGAGCAACACTTTCTCCTGCAGCGCGTCCAGCCGGCCATGGTGGGATTGATCGACGGCTCGCTGTCGACGCTTGCGCCGATCTTCTCGGTCGCGATCGTCAGCCACAACCCCCTCTACGCGTTCGCGGCTGGGCTCGCGACGTCGATCGGCGCTGCGATCTCGATGGCCTTCTCCGAGGGGCTCTCCGACACCGGTGAGCTGACCGGGCGCGGCAGCCCGGCCGTGCGCGGCTCGATCACGGGCGCAGGGACGTTCCTGGGCGGGATCCTGCACACGCTCCCATTCCTGCTACCGAGCTACCACGCTGCGATCGTGACCGCGATCGTGGTGGTCGCCTTCGAGCTAGTCGGACTTGCCTGGATCCGCTGGCGGTTCTTCGGGACCAGCTTCACCAAGTCCCTCGGGCTCGTCAGCTTCGCCGGCGTCGTCATCGCCGTCGTCGGCGCTCTCGTCGGCGCCGGGGTTTAGCTGCTCCTCTAGCTGCTCCTCGTCCTCCAGCTGCTCGTCGTCCTCCGGCGCCTCAGGCTCGACGACCGCGGCGGCCGCGGCCGGCGTGCGCTCTTCGCGCTGGGACGTGACGTACTCCTCGTCGACGAGCTCGAGATACGCCATCTCGGCCGCATCACCGGCGCGCGGACCGATCTTGATGATCCGCGCGTAACCCCCGGGACGATCCTTGAACCGTGGCGCCACCTCGGCGAACAGCTTGTGCACGACGTCGCGCGAGCGCAGGAACGCCGTCGCCTGCCGGCGCGCATGCAGGTCGCCGCGCCGGCCGAGCGTGATCATCTGCTCGGCGATCGGCTTGACGGCCTTCGCCTTGGTGACGGTGGTCTTGATGCGCCCGTGCTCGATCAGCGCACCCGCAAGGTTCGAGTAGAGCGCCTTGCGGTGCGCCGAATCGCGCCCGAGCTTCTTGCCGACTCGCTGGTGACGCACGCCGGCTCCTACGCCTCGAGGCCGTTCATCGAGCCGCCGCGGAGCGTGAGGCCGTGCTGCTGCAGCGTCTCCTTGACCTCTTCGATCGACTTCTTGCCGAAGTTCGGGATCGCAGCCAGCTCGGACTCGGACTTCGTGACGAGGTCGCCGATCGTCTCGATGCCGACGCGCTTCAGGCAGTTGTACGAGCGGACTCCGAGCTCGAGTTCCTCGATCGGGAAGTTCTCCATGCCACCGGCCAGCGAGATGCCGCCGGCGTCGAGACCGCCGTCGGGCGTGACCGCAGCCGACTCGCCGAAGCCTTCGATCCGCTCGAGGTCGGTGAAGATCGCGAGCTGCCGGATCAGGATCTCCGCGGCCTCGCCGATCGCGTCCTTCGGGTCGATCGACCCGTTGGTCGTGACGTCGAGGATCAGCTTGTCGTAGTCGGTGCGCTGGCCGACACGCGCCGCCTCCACGTCGTAGGAGACGCGGTTGATCGGCGAGAACATCGAGTCGACCGGGATGACCCCGATCGTGTGCGCCTGACCCCGGTTGCCCTCGGCGGGCAGGTAGCCCCGGCCGCGGCCGATCGTCAGCGTGATCTCGAGGCGGCCCTTCGAGGAGAGGTTTGCGATCTCGAGCTCCGGGTTCAGGATCTCGAGGTCGGCAGGGGCCTCGATGTCGGCGGCTGTGACGACGCTCTCGCCACGCTTCGTCAGGCGAACCTCCACCTCCGGCGACTCGCCGTGGAGGATGCAGACGAGCTGCTTCAGGTTCAGGATGATGTCGGTCACGTCCTCGCGGACGCCCGGAAGGGTGGTGAACTCGTGAGCGACGCCCTCGATCTTGACCGAGGTGACGGCCGCACCCTCGAGCGAGGAGAGCAGCACCCGGCGCAGCGAGTTGCCGAACGTGTAGCCGAAGCCACGATCGAGCGGCTCGATCACGAAGACACCACGGTCCTCGTTGACCTCCTCGTGCGTAATTTTTGGAATCTGGAAATCGGTCGCGCGTACTGCCAAGTCTTTCTCCTTTTCTAGCGAGTAGCGGACAGCGCTACTTGCTGTAGAGCTCGACGATCAACTGTTCCGACACCGGCGTGTCGATCTCGGCGCGCTCGGGCCACTTCAGCACCGTGCCGGTCAACCCGTCGTGGTCTGCTTGCAGCCACGGGGCGACGGCGGCGGTGAGGTCGGTCGCGTCGCGGACGATCTGCTCAGCGGTCGACCCGTTCTTCAACGTCACCACGTCATCCGGTTTCACCTGGTAGCTCGGGATGTTGACGCGGCGGCCGTTCACGAAGAAGTGCCCGTGACGGACGAGTTGGCGCGCCTGGGCGCGCGACGCCGCGAAGCCGAGGCGGTACACGACATTGTCGAGCCGCGTCTCGAGCATGCGCAGGAGGTTTTCACCGGTGATGCCACCTTGCTTGTTCGCCTTCTCGTAGTAGTTGCGGAACTGCGTCTCGAGCAGCCCGTAGTAGCGCCGCGCCTTTTGCTTCTCGCGCAGCTGCAACAGGTACTCGCTCTGCTTGATCCGGCCGCGCCCGTGCTCACCCGGCGGATACGAGCGGCGCTCGATCGCGCACTTCTCGGTCAGGCAGCGCTCGCCCTTCAAAAAGAGCTTCATGCCCTCCCGGCGGCACTGCTTGCACTTCGGTGAGGTATCGCGGGCCATCAGTGGTCACCTCTCGTCTGGATGGTGCTCGACAGCCGCGAAACGCCCATCTCGAAAGGACGCAGGGAGTGCTCGTAGCCGATGGCTACGGGCGCGACCGAGGACGCCGCGAGATGGAGCGTTGCAGCGCCCTGGCCAGTGCGAGCCAGGCGGGAGGGGGCCACCACTAGACCCGCCTCCGCTTCTTCTGGCGGACGCCGTTGTGTGCCTGCGGCGAGACGTCCTTCACTCCGAGGATCTCGAGCCCGGCCGCCTGGAGCGAGCGGATCGCCGTCTCGCGACCGGAGCCGGGGCCTTTCACGAAGACCTCGACCTTCTGCAGGCCGTGCTCCATGCCCTTACGAGCCGCCGAGTCGGCGGTCACCTGGGCCGCGAACGGCGTCGACTTCCGCGAGCCCTTGAACCCGGCCGAGCCGGCGGACTCCCAGACGATCACGTTGCCGTCCTTGTCGGTCAGCGCGACGATCGTGTTGTTGAACGACGTCTTGATGTGCGCCTGGCCGATCGCGATGTTCTTGCGGACGCGGCGGCGGGTGCGACCGCGGGTCGCAGCCTTGCGGGGAGGCGCCATTAGGTCTTCGCCTTCTTGCCGCGGCCGACGGTCTTCTTCGGGCCCTTGCGGGTGCGGGCGTTCGTCTTCGTGCGCTGGCCGCGGGCCGGTAGGTTGCGCCGGTGGCGGAGGCCGCGGTACGAGCCGATCTCCTGCAGGCGCTTGATCGCCTGGGTGCGCTCGCGGCGCAGGTCGCCCTCGACCTGCTCGTTGGCGTCGATGTAGTCACGGAGCTTCGCGACCTCTTCCTCCGTCAGGTCACGAACCTTCGTGTCGGGCGAGAGGCCGAGCGCGACGCAGATCTTCTGTGCGGTCGGCTGGCCGATCCCAAAGATGTAGGTCAGCCCGATCTCGAGCCGCTTCTGATTCGGAAGATTTACGCCTGCGATACGAGCCAATTCTCTCCTTTATCCCTGCCGTTGCTTGTGGCGCGGGTTGGTGCAGATGACCATGGTGCGCCCATGCCGCTTGATCACGCGGCAGCGCTCGCACATGGGCTTGACGGAAGGACGGACTTTCATGAGAAGGGGACGCGCACAGGCTTCCGCCTGCCGACGCGGGTCGTCATCTTATCAGGAGTTCGTCTCGTGATGATGCTCGTCGATCTGGGCGCGATGGGTGGGTGCCATGCAAGGACGCAGGAAGCGCCAATAGCCGAGCTATTGGCGCGACCGAGGACGCGGCAGGGCGCCCGCCTAGCGCGTTCAGGCGGCACAGACCTCATTGCGAGGCGAGCTCCGCAACCCTTGCGTCCTGAGTCAGGATTCGCGGGCCTTCCGCGGTGATCGCGACCGTGTGCTCGAAGTGGGCCGCGAGCGACCCGTCCGCGGTCGAGATCGACCACTCGTCGTCGTGGATGTAGACGTCGGGATCGCCGGCGGTGATCATCGGCTCGATCGCGAGGGTCATCCCCTCCCGGAGCTCGGGGCCTCGCTGGGCCGAGACGAAGTTCGGCACCTGGGGATCCTCGTGCATCGACCGCCCGACCCCGTGACCGACCAGGCTCCGGATGACCCCGAAACCGGCGTCTTCGGTGACTGCCTGGACCGCCCGCGAGATGTCGCCGATCGTGTTGCCGAGCCGCGCCTGGTCGATGCCGGCCTCGAGGGCGCTCCGGCAGACGTCGAGGAGGCGCTGCGCGGCGGGTGAGATCGCCCCGACGGGGAACGTCCACGCCGAGTCCGCGACGAAGCCGTCGAGGGTGACCCCGACATCGACCGAGAGCACATCACCGTCGGCGAGGGTCACTGTCCCCGGGATCCCGTGCACGACCATGTCGTTCGGCGAGAGGCAGGTCGCGGCTGGATAGCCGCGGTAGCCCTTGAAGGTGGGCTCGCCGCCGGCAGCACGGATGAACTCCTCGGCGATCGCGTCCAGCTCGCCGGTGGTGACGCCCGGCTGAATGTGCTCTTCGAGCAACGCCAGGGTCCCGGCGACGACGCCGCCGGCGCGGGCCATCGTCTCGATCTCCTGCTGCGACTTGCGGATGATCAAACTGTTCCCTTCAGCTGCGACGCCTCGACCTGCCGAAGCGACGCCTCGACCTCGCGCCAGACCTCGTCGACCGACCTGGCCGCATGAATCGGTACCAGCTTGCCAGTCGTGCGGTAGTGCTCGACGACAGGTCCGGTCTCGGCGTGGTACGTCACCAGCCGCCGCGTGATCACCTCGCGGGTGTCGTCGTCGCGACCCTCGATCACCGCCCGTTGGAGGGCGCGCTCCATGCCGACCGAGTCGGGAACGTCGAAGAAGAGGATCGCGTCGAGCTCACGCCCGATCTCGCGCAACATCTCGTCGAGCTCGCGGGCCTGCGTCAGGTTGCGCGGGAAGCCGTCGAGCACGAAGCCCGGGCTGGTGTCGTCCTCGGACAGCCGCTCGCGGATCAGCGAGACCGTCAGCTCGTCGGGAACGAGAATCCCTTCCGCGAGCAGTGGCTCGACCTGCTTGCCGAGCGGCGTGCCGGCGGCGATCGCCGCCCGGAACATGTCGCCGGTCGCGATGTGCGGGACATCGTAGTTGGAAGAGATGCGCTTGGCCTGCGTCCCCTTCCCGGCACCCTGGGGACCCAGGGCGAGCAGGTTCACCGCAGGAAGCCCTCGTAGTTGCGCATCATCATCTGCGACTCCATCTGGCGCATCGTGTCGAGCGCGACGCCGACCACGATCAGCACCGAGGTTCCACCGAGCGCGCGCGACGTGGCGGTCGAGAATCCGAAGTTGTTGATGAACACCGACGGCAGCACCGCGACGGCTGCGAGGAAGAACGAACCGGGCAGCGTCAGCCGGGTGAGCACGCGGTCGAGGTACTGCGCAGTCGGTGGGCCGGGACGGATGCCGGGGATGTAGCCGCCGTACTTGCGAAGGTTGTCGGCCTGGTCGACGGGGTTGAACTGGACTGCGGTGTAGAAGTACGTGAAGACGATGATCAGCAGCGCCTCGACGAGCAGGTACGTCCAGGAGCTCGGCGAGAAGTGCACGTTGATGAACGACTGGGTGCCGGGCGCGAACGAGCTGATCGTCTGCGGCAGCGCCAGCACCGCGGCGGCGAAGATGACCGGGATGACTCCGGCCATGTTGACGCGCAGCGGCATGTAGGTGGAGCCGCCCGATGTCTGGCGGCGCCCCATCATCCGCTTGGCGTACTGAATCGGAATCCGCCGCTGGCCTTCTTGTACGAAGACCACGGCCACGACGACACCCAGCGCGATCAATGGGAAGAACAGCTTCTCCGTGGGCGAGCCGTTGACCCAGGCGCTGATGCCGGCGGGCGCCGAGGTGAGGATCGACGCGAAGATGAGCAACGAGATGCCGTTGCCGATGCCGCGCTTCGTGATCATCTCGCCCATCCACATCAGGAGCGTCGTGCCCGCGGTCAGCGTGACCACGATCAGGACGAGCCGCCCCGGGTTGCCCGAGAGCGCACCCTGCTTGTGGAAGAGGAACGCGTATCCCGTGCCCTGAGCCGCGGCCAGCACGACCGTCAGGTAGCGGGTGTACTGGTTGATCTTGGCGGACCCGGACTCGCCTTCCTTCTGCAGCTGCTCGAGGGTCGGGATGACGACCGTCAGGAGCTGCAGGATGATCGACGCCGTGACGTACGGCATGATCCCGAGCGCGAAGATCGAGAAACGAGAGAGCGACGAGCCCGAGAAGAGGTTCAGCAGCCCGAGCAGCGAGCCGCCCTTGCCGTTGAAGAAGTCCTGGATCTGCTGCGAATTGACGCCCGGCGCGGGCATGAACGAGCCGAGCCGGTAGGCGGAGAGCACAACGGCCGTGAACAGGAGCCGGCGACGCAGCTCCGGGACCCGCCAGGCGTTGGCGAGCCAGGAGAACAACTAACTCTCCTCGGCGGGAGCTTCGGTCGCTTCGGTCTCGGCCGGGGCGCGGGTGCGACCCTCCGGGCGGCGCTTCAGGTTCTTGGGCTTGCGCACCTTCGGCTCCTTGAGGAGCGTCAGCGTGCCGCCCGCGGCCTCGACCTTCTCGCGCGCGGTCGCCGAGGCGCCGTGCACGGTGATCTGCAGCTTCTTCGTCAGCTCGCCGACCCCGAGCAATTTGACGTCCTTGCGCAGCGTCCGGATCAGGCCCTTCGCCTTGAGCGACTCGGGTGTGACCTCATCGCCGACATCGAAACGAGCCTCGAGGTCGCGCAGGTTGACCGGCTGCGTGTACGTGCGGAACGGCCCGATCGGCATGGCGTCGGCGGACGTGTTCCCGCGGAGCTTGGCCGTACGCATGTGCAGCGGCATCTGGCCGCCCTCGAAGCCTGCGCGCATCGCGTGTGAGCCCGAGCGCGACTTCTGGCCCTTGATGCCACGGCCCGAATAGCGTCCCTTGCCCGAGCCGAGGCCCCGGCCGACGCGCTTCCGGTCCTGCCGCGGTTGCGCAGGCTGAAGGTTCGAGAGGTTCAGATCTCCGGCCATTCCTACTGCTCCTCCACCTTGACGAGATGGCGCACCTTGCGAAGCATGCCAGCGATCACAGGTGTGTCGTCCTGCTCGGCGGTGCGGCCGATCTTGCCAAGGCCGAGCGCCCGCAACGTACCGCGGTGGCGCTCGGATTGACCGATCTGGCTACGAACTTGCGTCAGCTTCAGCTTCGGCATCCGCAACCACCTCCGTCGGCCGCTTGTAGGGCAGCACCTCGGCGATCGTCTTGCCGCGGGCCTTGGCAACGTCTTCGGGGCGGCGCAGCTGGCGCAGCGCCTGCTCGGCGGCCTTCAGCATGTTGATCGGGTTCGTGGTGCCGAGCGACTTCGCCAGCACGTCGTGGATCCCGCCGAGCTCGAGCACCGCGCGCACCCCACCGCCGGCGATCACACCGGTACCGGGCGACGCCGGGCGCAGCAGCACACGGGCCGCGTCGAAGCGACCGAGCGACTCGTGCGTGATCGTCTGGCCGTGCTTGGCGACGGTGAACATGTTCTTCTTGGCGTCGTCGACGGCCTTCGAGATCGCGAGCGGGACCTCGCGTGCCTTGCCGTAGCCGACACCGACACGGTCGACCTCGTCGCCGATCACGACCAGCGCCGTGAACGAGAAACGCCGGCCACCCTTGACGACCTTGGCGACGCGGTTGATCTCGACCACGCGCTCCTTCAGCTCTCTGGTCTCGACGAACTCAGTTGCCACTAGCGTTCACCTTCCATCTGGATCGTGGTCTCCGGCCGCGAAAAGCAAGCCAGGCAAGGACGCAGGTCGTGTTCGTAGCCGGTGGCTACGGACGCGACCGAGGACGCAGCATGGCGCAGCTTTGCAGCGCCCCAGAGGCCGCGAGACAGGTGGGAGGGGGATGCACTCAAAACTCAAGTCCTCCTTCACGCGCGCCTTCGGCGAGCGCCTTGACGCGTCCGTGGTACAGGTAGCCGCCCCGGTCGAAGACGACGCTCGAGACGCCGGCCTTTTTTGCGGCCTCGGCGAGCCGCTTGCCGATCTCGGCCGCCTGCTCGGTCTTGCCACCCTTGAACGACTTGGGCAGCCCCGTCCAGTTGCAGGACGCGACCGTCGTGCCGGTGTCGTCGTCGACGAGTTGGGCGAAGATGCCGCGGTTGGAGCGGAACACAGCCAGGCGGGGACGCTCGGCCGTGCCGCGGATCTTCCCGCGCACACGCCGATGCCGCCGCTCACGAAGCTCGCGAGTCGTGATCCTCATGCGCGCTTCCCGACCTTCCGGCGAACGTGCTCGCCCTCGTAGCGAATGCCCTTGCCCTTGTAGGGCTCCGGCGGACGCACCTTGCGAATCTCGGCTGCGGTCTGCCCGACCATCTGCTTGTCGATGCCGCGCACGACGACCTGCGTCGGGACAGGCACCTCGAAGCTGATCCCGGTGCGCGGCGTGATGCGCACCGAGTGCGAGTAGCCGACCTGGAGCTCGAGGTTCTCACCGGAGAGCGCCGCGCGGTAGCCGACGCCTTGGATCTCGAGCTTCTTCTCGAAGCCCTGGGTGACACCCTCGACCATGTTCGCGATCAGCGTCCGCGTCAGGCCGTGCAGCGCGCGATCCTCGCCCCGTTCCGTCGGGCGGGCAACCGAGATCGTCCCGTCCTCCTGGCTGATCTGCATGCGCTGCGGCACGACCTGCCGCAGCTCGCCCTTCGGGCCGGAGACGGTGACGCGCCCGGGATCGACCGAGACGATCACGCCGGCAGGGACTTCGATGGGCTTCTTACCGATACGAGACACTGTTCTTCCTCAAGCTCTCCGGGTTACCAGACGAAACAGATGACTTCGCCGCCGATGCCTTCGGCCTCGGCGGTGCGGCTGGTGACGACGCCGCGGGACGTGGACAGGATGGCGGTGCCCATGCCGCCGAGCACGCGCGGCAGGCGGTCCTTGCCGGCGTAGATGCGGCGACCAGGCTTCGAGATGCGCTTCAGGTCGGTGAGCACCCGCTCGCGGCTCCGGCCGTACTTGAGCTCGACCACGAGCTTGGCATGGGTGCCTTCGCCGCCTTCGGCGATGTGGAAGTCGCGGATGTAGCCCTCCTCCTTGAGGATGCGGGCGATCTCGACCTTCAACTTCGAGTTCGGCATCTCGGCGCGATCGTGCAGCGCCTTGTTGGCGTTGCGGATGCGCGTGAGCATGTCGGCTACTGGATCAGTGAGCATTGTTGTTCTCCTACCACGAGCTCTTCGTCATGCCCGGGATGACGCCCTCGTGGGCGAGCTCCCGCAGGCAGATCCGGCAGAGCCCGAACTTCTTGAAGACGGCGCGCGGGCGCCCGCAGCGGTTGCAGCGGGTGTAGTTGCGCACCTTGAACTTCGCGGGCCTTGCGGCTTTCACTCTCAGCGACTTCTTCGCCACTAATGATCCTTTCGGTGGTGCTGCCACGCCTCTGGCGAGCGAAAAGCAAGCGAGGCAAGGACGCAGGGAGCGTCGATAGCCGTAGCTATCGACGCGACTGAGGACGCGGCATCGCGCAGCTCTGCAGCCGCCAGAGGTGTGGAGGGCGCCGCCGAGAGGGTCATTATCTATCTCTCGCTTCCAGCGGCCGCGAACGGCAGGCCGAGCCCCGTGAGGAGCGCGCGCGCCTGCTCGTCGTCCGCCGCAGTCGTCGTGATCGCGACGTCGAGGCCGCGAACCTGGTTGATGCTGTCGTAGTCGATCTCCGGAAAGATGATCTGCTCGCGAATACCGAGCGAGTAGTTGCCGCGACCGTCGAACGAGTCGGGGCTGAGGCCGCGAAAGTCTCGGATGCGCGGCAGCGCGATCGACACGAGCCGGTCGAGGAACTCCCACATCCGGTCGCCGCGCAGGGTCACCTTGACGCCGATGGGCATCCCGTCGCGGATCTTGAACTGCGCGATCGACTTGCGGGCGCGGCGCACCTGCGCGCGCTGGCCGGCGATGATCGTCAGCTCTTCGAGCGCTGCGTCGATCTGCTTCGCGTCGGTCTTGCCTTCGCCGACGCCCATGTTGAGCGTGATCTTGGCGATCGTCGGCGCCTGCATGATCGACGAGTGGCCCAACTGCTCCTGCAGCTGCGGGCGCAGGTCGTCGTTGTAGCGCTGCTTGAGGCGCGGCGTGTATGTGTCCTGGACGGTCGCGGTCACCGGTCGATCTCCTGGCCGCAGCCTTCGCGCTTGCAGACACGCACCTTGACGTGGTCGCCGCCCTTGGTGTCCTTGAAGCGGTAGCCGACGCGGGTCGGCAGCTTGCAGGTCGGGCAGACGAGCATCACGTTCGACGACGAGACCGCGGCAGGGATCGAGATGATCCCGCCAGGCGCGATCTGGGTGCCGCCCATGCGGTTCGAGTCACGGATCGGCCGCGGCTTCTGGTGCTTCTTGAGGATGTTCAGGTTCTCGACGACGACCTTGCCGTCACGCGGGCGCGCCTCGACGATCCGCCCCTGCTTGCCCCGATCCTTGCCGGACAGCATCTGGACGGTGTCACCCTTCTTGAGTTTCAGTGTCGGCATCGGTTAACGAGCACCTCCGTCACAGATCGCGCTCGCAGACGGCGAAAAGCGAGCAGTGCAAGGACGCAGGGAGTGTTCGTAGCTGGAAGCTACGGACGCGACTGAGGACGCCGCAATGCGACGCTTTGCAGCCGAATTGCGAGTGTGAGATGTGATGGTGGAGTTCGTCATCTAAAGCACCTCGGGAGCCAGGCTCACGATCTTCATGAAGTTCTTCTCGCGCAACTCGCGGGCGACCGGCCCGAAGATGCGCGTTCCGCGCGGGTTCCGTGCCGCGTCGATGATCACCGCCGCGTTCTCGTCGAACGCGATCAGTGTCCCGTCGTCACGGCCGAAAGGCTTCTTCGTCCGCACAACGACGGCCTTCACCACTTCGCCCTTCTTGACCGTCCCCTGCGGGGCTGCGGCCTTGACGGTCGCCGTGATGATGTCGCCGACGCGCGCGTAGCGGCGGCGAGAGCCACCTGCAACGCGGATGCAGAGTAGCTCACGAGCACCCGTGTTGTCGGCGACCTTGAGACGCGATTCCTGCTGGATCACAGACGGCCACCTCCCACGCAAGTCGTGCGAGCTTTGCGGTTAGGGGTCGTCATCTGGCTTTCTCGACAATCTCCGCCAGACGCCAGCGCTTCAGCTTCGACAACGGCCGCGTCTCGATGATGCGGACCTTGTCGCCGACGCCGGCCGTGTTCGCCTCGTCGTGCGCGTGGAACCTGACCGTCGAACGGACGACCTTCTTGTACCTGGGATGGCTCTTGATCACGTCGACCTTGACGATGATCGTCTTGTCGCCCTTGTCGGAGACGACGACGCCGCGCCGCTCCTGGCGACGGCCCCGCTCGCTGTCGGGCTTCTCGGTCCGCGCGATCGGCTTGCGCTGCTTCGGCTTCTCGCGCACGACCTTCGTGCGCGTCCGCCGCTCGGCGCGCGGCACATGGCGGCCGGAGCGCTTCGGTTTCGCAGGTGCAGCGGGCTCGGGCTCTGCTTCGGGCTCAGCCGCAGCTTCGGGCTCAGCCGCAGCTTCGGGCTCGGCCTCGACCGCTGCCTCGGGCTCAGCTTCCGGCTCAGCCGCAGCCTCGGGCTCAGCCTCGGGCTCGGCGTCAGCCGCGACCTCGGGCTCGGCGTCAGCCGTGACCTCGGCCGCGGGCTCGGGAGCCGCCGCTTCATCGGCGGCGGGCTCTTCGGCCACCGGCTCTTCAGCGACAGTCTCGGCCACCTCGGCCTCGACGGCCGGCTCTTCGATCTTCTCGGTTTTCTTCTTCTTCTCAGCCATCTAGCTCTGCACTTTCTGTGTTGAACCGTTTCGGTCGTGCTGCACGGTCAAGATGCGGGCGATCTCCCGCTTCGCCAGCTTCAGCCGCGTCGTGTTCTCGAGCGCGCCCGTCGCCGCCTGGAAGCGGAGGTTGAACAGTTCCTTACGCGTGTCGGCGAGCCGGTGCTCCAGCTCGTCGTCGGTCAGGTCGCGTAGGTCTCTAGCCCGCAAACAGATCACCACCCTCGCGCTTGACGAACTTCGTCCGCAGCGGAAGCTTCTGGCCCGCGAGGCGCAGCGCTTCCTTGGCCAGCGGCTCCGGGACGCCGGACAGCTCGAACATGACGCGGCCGGGCTTGACCACGGCGACCCACCCTTCAGGCGAGCCCTTCCCTTTGCCCATGCGCGTCTCGGCCGGCTTCTTCGTGAACGGCTTGTCCGGGAAGATGTTGATCCAGACCTTGCCGCCGCGCTTGATCTTGCGCGTCATCGCGATCCGGGCCGCCTCGATCTGACGGTTGGTCACCCAGCCCGCTTCGAGGGACTTGATCCCGTAGTCGCCGAAGTGCACGACCGACTGGCCCTTCGTGTCGCCACGACGGCGGCCGCGGTGATGCTTGCGGAACTTTGTCTTCTTGGGAAGCAACATCAGCAGTCACCGTTTCCGTGAATCGTGCCCTCGCTCGGCGAAAAGCGAGCAGCGCAAGGACGCAGGGAGTGTTCGTAGCTGAAAGCTACGGACGCGACTGAGGCCGCGGCGATGCGACGCTTTGCAGCCGCAGCGAGGGTGCGAGGCGCGGGAACGGAGGCTGCATTCATTACTTCGCCTCCTCGCCGCCGGTCGCCTCGGGTGCCGGCGTCGGCTCGGGTGCCGGCGTCGGCTCGGGAGCCGGCGTCGGCTCGGGAGCCGGCGTCGTCGCCTCGGGTGTCGGCAGCTTCGTCTCGTCGACCGGCGGGCCTGTCTGCTCGGCCGGCTTCGGGCTGCTCTGGGTGCTCTGACTCCGGCCCCCGCCACCTGATCCACTGCGACCGCGGGGTGGGCGTCCGCCACCGGCACCGCCGCCGGGGCGCTGCTGGCCGCCGCGCTGGCCGGGACGGCCACGGCGCACCGGGCCAAGGCCCTCGCGATCCTGGTTTCTGTTGCGGCCCGACTCGCGCGAGGCGCCGAGGCCCTCGGTGACGCCGCCGCGGCGACGCGCCGTGTCCTGGTCGCCGAGACGAGTCTCCTTGCCCCCGCCGGGAACGCCGCCGTACCCCTCGGGCATGATCTCGCCCTTGTTGATCCAGACCTTGACGCCGATGCGGCCGGTCGGGGTCCGAGCCTCGACGAAGCCGTAGTCGATGTCGGCGCGAATCGTGTGCAGCGGCACGCGGCCCTCGGAGTACTGCTCGGAGCGGCTCATCTCGGAGCCGCCGAGCCGGCCGGAGCACTGCACCTTGACGCCGGCTGCACCGGAGCGAATCGCGGAGGCGAGCGAGCGCTTCATGGCGCGCCGGAACGACACGCGATTCTGGAGCTGCTCGGCAATCGACTGCGCGACGAGCTTGGCGTCGAGCTCGGGGCGCTTGATCTCGTTGATGTTGATGTGCACGTTCTTCTGGGTCATCGCGTGGACTTCTTTGCGCAGCGCGTCGACCTCGACACCGGACTTGCCGATGACGATGCCGGGGCGCGCGGTATAGATGTCGATCGTGATCCGCTGCTTGTCCTTGCGGATCAGGATGTCCGACAGGCCCGCGTGCGACAGCTTCTTCAAGATGTGCTCGCGGATCTTGATGTCCTCGATGAGGGCGCCCGCGAACTCCTTCTTGCCGACCATCCAGTTCGACTTCCAGTCGTGGATGACGCCCACACGCAGACCGCCCGGATGAATCTTCTGTCCCATTAGCTTCCTGTCTCCTTCTGGGCGACCTGCACGGTGATGTGGCAGGTGCGCTTCATGATCCGGGAGGTGCGGCCGCGCGCACGTGCGCGCCAGCGCTTGAGCGTCGGGCCTTCGTCAACGAAGACCGAGTGGACGACCAGATCGTCGCCGTTCCAGTGCAAAGCCGGGTTCGACTCGGCGTTCGCGACGGCCGAGCGCAGGACCTTCTCGACGTCGTGGGCGGCCGCGCGCTCGGTGAATGCGAGGATCGTGCGAGCTTCGGGCACGCTGCGCCCGCGGATGTGATCCGCGACGAGCCGGGCCTTGCGCGGCGAGACGCGCACGAACTTCGCCACCGCCTGCACCGTTCTCGGAGCTGCAACGTCGGTCGCCATTACCGCTTCTTCACCTGCGTCTTCTGGTCGCCGGCGTGGCCACGGAAGTGGCGGGTCGGCGCGAACTCGCCGAGCTTGTGCCCGACCATCTGCTCGGAGATGAACACCGGCACGTGCTTGCGGCCGTCGTGGACCGCGACCGTGTGCCCGACCATCTGCGGGAAGACGGTCGAGGTGCGCGACCAGGTACGAATCATCTGCTTCGAGCCCGAGTCGTTCATCGACTCGATCCTCGCCAGCAGGCGCTCTTCGATGAAGGGGCCTTTCTTGCTTGATCTACTCAACGCTTGTCCTTCCCGCGGCGGCGGCCGCGCACGATCAGCTTGTCCGATTCCTTGTGCTTCGAGCGGGTGCGTTTGCCGAGCGTCGGCACGCCCCACGGGGTGACCGGATGCCGGCCGCCCTTCGACTTGCCTTCACCACCGCCGTGCGGGTGGTCAACCGGGTTCATCGCCGAGCCGCGGACGGCGGGACGCTTGCCCAGCCAGCGGCTACGGCCGGCCTTGCCGATCGTCACGTTGCCGTGCTCGACGTTTCCGACCTGGCCGACGGTCGCGCGGCAGGTGAGCAGGACGCGGCGCATCTCGCCCGAGGGAAGCCGCAACGTCGCGTAGTCGCCGTCCTTCGCGACCAGCTGGATGCCGGAGCCCGCCGACCGGGCCATCTGCCCGCCCTTGCCGGGCTTCAGCTCGACGTTGTGTACGAGCGTGCCGGTCGGGATGTTCTCGAGCGGCAGCGCGTTGCCGGGCTTGATGTCTGCATCGGCCCCCGACTGAACGACCGACCCGACCCGCACGCCTGCGGGGGCCAGGATGTAGCTCTTGAAGCCGTCGGCGTAATGGAGCAGCGCGATGCGGGCCGACCGGTTCGGGTCGTACTCGATCGCCGCGACCTTCGCCGGCACGCCGTCCTTCGTCCGCTTGAAATCGATCAGGCGGTAGCGGCGCTTGTGGCCGCCGCCCTGGTGCCGGGTCGTGATCCGGCCCAGGTTGTTGCGGCCGCCCTTCTTGGTCAGCTTCTCGGTGAGCGCCTTCTCGGGCCTCGACTTCGTGACGTCCGCGAAGTCGGAGACCGACATGTGACGGCGGCCCGGGCTCGTCGGCTTGAACCTTCTGACCGGCATTAGTGGTTCACCTCGTGGCATGAGTGGATGCCCGGGGCGCTAGCACCAAGCCAGGCAAGGACGCAGGTCGCGTTCGGGTCGGTTGACCCGGGCGCGACCGAGGACGCGGCATGGCGCAGCGTGATAGCGCGCCGGGCGCCGCTCGATGTCGCGTGGTGAGCCACTACAGTTGGGCCCCCTCGAAGATCTCGATCGTGTCGCCGGCGCGCAGCTGCACGACGGCCTTCTTCCAGCCGGGCTTCGTGCCCTTGAAGGCGCCGCGGCGCTTTGGCTTCGCCGGCACCGTGATCACGTTGACGCGGTCGACCTTGACCTCGAAGAGCTCCTCGATCGCCTGGCGGATCTGCGTCTTGTGCGCGTCGGAATGGACGCGGAACGTGTACGTACCACGCGTCGAGCCCTCATAGCTCTTCTCGCTGACGATCGGGGCGAGGACGATTTGGCTGGCGTGCATTACTGCGCCCTCCCGGTGACAGCCTCGAGTGCGGACTCGGTGACGAGGAGCGAGCGCGCCCAGACGACAGCCGAGACGTCGAGCTCGCTCGGCTCGACGATCGCGACGCGCTGCAAGTTGCGGAAGCTCTTGACGAGGCCCGTCTCGCCCTCGGTCGCGACGATCACCAGCGGCGTCTCGAGCCCAGAGACCTCGACGAAGCTCTTGGCCACCTTGGTCGCGGGCTCGGCGAACGCAGCCGCATCGACGACGGCGATCGTGCCGGACGCCGCGTGACTGGCCAGCGCCGAGCGAAGGGCGGCCTTGGCTGCCTTCCGGTTCACCTTCTGGATGTACGTGCGGGGCACCTTGGCGAACGCGTGACCGCCGCCCTCGAACTGCGGGGCGCGGATCGTGCCCTGACGCGCGCGACCGGTGCCTTTCTGCCGCCAGGGCTTCTGGCGGCCGCCCGAGACGAGCCCGCGGCTCTTCGTTGCCGACGTGCCGGCGCGCTGCGCGTTCAGCTCGGCCCGCACTGCCTCGTGCACGAGGTGCGGTCTTACCTCACCGGCGAACACGCTCTCGTCGAGCGTCACGTCTTTCGTCTTCTTGCCGTCGGAGTCGAACTGCGGAGCTTTCACGGCTGCCATTACCCCCGCACCTCCACGATGCCGTGCTTCGGGCCGGGAACCGCGCCCTTGACGAGCAGCAGGTTCCGCTCGACGTCGATGTCGTGCACCGTCAAACCGAGCTGCGTGACGCGCTTGCCGCCCATGCGGCCGGCCATCTTCTGGCCTTTGAAGACCCGCGACGGGGTCGCAGACGCGCCGATCGAGCCTGGCTTGCGGACGTTGTGAGAGCCGTGCGAGCGAGGGCCCGAGCCGAAGTTGTGGCGCTTGATCGTGCCCTGGAAGCCCTTGCCGATGCCGATCCCGGCCACCTTGATCTTGTCGCCCGGCGCGAACGCCTCGACGGTCACGGACTCCCCTTCGACTGCGCCGTCGAGGCCACCGCGGAACTCCACGAGCTTCCGGTGAGCACCGACCTTGAACTTCGCGAGATGGCCGAGCTCGCCCTTCGACAGCTTCCGCTCCGAGACGGCGTCGAACGCGAGCTGCACGGCGTCGTAGCCGTCCTGGTCCGCGTACTTCACCTGCACGACGGGGCACGGGCCGGCCTGGATCACCGTGACAGGGGTGACTCCCCCCGTCTCGGGGTCGAAGACCTGCGTCATGCCGAGCTTCTTGCCGAGGATTCCTTTGGCCATGGCTGCTTAGTTAGAGCTTGATCTCGATGTCGACGCCGGCGGGGAGGTCGAGGCGCATCAGCTGGTCGATCGTCTTGGGCGTCGGGCTCAAGATGTCGATCAGGCGCTTGTGCGTGCGCACCTCGAAGTGCTCGCGCGAGTCCTTGTCCTTGAACGGACCGCGGATCACGCAATAGACGTTCTTCTCCGTCGGCAAAGGGACCGGCCCAGTGATCGTGGCGCCGCTCCGCTGAGCGGTGTCGACGATCTGCTGAGCCGACCGGTCCAGCTGCTGGTGGTCGTAGCCCTTCAGGCGGATCCGGATTTTTCCCTGTGCCATGACGTTTTTCCCCTGGTTGACGAGCAGTTTTCTTTGGAAACCGTCTACTTGACGATTTCTGTCACGACGCCCGCACCGACGGTGCGGCCGCCTTCGCGGATCGCGAAGCGGAGGCCCTGATCCATGGCGATCGGCTGAATCAGCTCGATGTCCATGTTCGTGTTGTCGCCCGGCATGACCATCTCCTGGCCTTCCGGCAGCTTGACCGCGCCCGTCACGTCCGTCGTGCGGAAGTAGAACTGAGGGCGGTAGTTGTTGAAGAACGGTGTGTGACGGCCGCCTTCGTCCTTCGACAGCACGTAGACCTCGGCCTTGAACTGGGTGTGCGGCGTGATCGAGCCGGGCTTCGCGAGCACCTGGCCGCGCTCGACCTCTTCGCGCTTCACGCCGCGGAGCAGTGCGCCCGCGTTGTCGCCGGCCTGAGCGAAGTCGAGTGACTTCTGGAACATCTCGAGGCCGGTGACGACGGTCTTCTCGACCTTGTCGTGGATCCCGACGATCTCGATCTCGTTCCCGACCTCGATCTTGCCCTGCTCGACGCGCCCCGTGACGACCGTGCCGCGGCCCGTGATCGTGAACACGTCCTCGATCGGCATCAGGAACGGCTTGTCGGCGTCGCGGACCGGCTCCGGGATGTAGGAGTCGACCGCGGCCATCAGCTCGACGATCTTCTCCTCCCACGCCTCGTCGCCGTCGAGCGCCTTCAGCGCCGAGACGCGGACGATCGGGATGTCGTCGCCGGGGTACTCGTACTTCGAGAGCAGCTCGCGGACTTCGAGCTCGACGAGCTCGAGCAGCTCCTCATCGTCGACCATGTCGGCCTTGTTGAGCGCGACGACGATGTACGGCACCTCGACCTGGCGGGCCAGGAGGATGTGCTCGCGCGTCTGCGGCATCGGGCCGTCGGCGGCCGACACGACGAGGATCGCGCCGTCCATCTGCGCGGCGCCCGTGATCATGTTCTTGATGTAGTCGGCGTGACCAGGGCAGTCGACGTGCGCGTAGTGACGGTTCTCCGTCTCGTACTCGACGTGTGACGTGTTGATCGTGATGCCGCGCTGGCGCTCCTCGGGGGCGTTGTCGATCTCGGCGAAGCTCTTCACCTGTCCGCCGCCGCCGCGCTTCGCGAGCACGCTCGAGATCGCGGCTGTCAGCGTCGTCTTCCCGTGGTCGATGTGCCCGATGGTGCCGACGTTGAGATGCGGCTTCGTGCGCTCGAACTTCTGCTTGGCCATGCCTTCCTTCCTTTGACTAGGACCCCGAGCCTTGCTCGGTGATCTCGCTCGCGATTGACGCCGGCACCTCTTCGTACCGGTCGAACTGCATGGTGAAATCTGCGCGCCCCTGGGTCATCGAGCGCAGGTCGGTGGCGTAGCCGAACATCTCGCTCAGCGGGACGCTCGCCTTGACCACCTGAGCGTTGCCGACCGGCGACATGTTCTCGATGCGGCCGCGGCGGGAGTTGAGGTTCCCCATCACGTCGCCGAGGTAGTCCTCGGGCGTCGTCACCTCGACGGCCATCATCGGCTCGAGGAGCTTCGGCTTCGCGCGCTTCATCGCCTCCTTGAAGGCGATCGAGCCGGCGATCTTGAACGCCCGCTCGCTCGAGTCGACGTCGTGGTACGAGCCGTCGATCAGCTCGACCTTCACGTCTACGACCGGGTAGCCGGCCAGGATGCCGCTCCCCATCGCCTCGCGAATCCCCTCGTCGACCGGCTTGATGTACTCCTTGGGGATCTTGCCGCCGACGATCTTGTCGACGAACTCGTAGCCGGCCCCCGGCGTCTGCGGCAGCAGGTTGATCACTGCGTCGCCGTACTGGCCCGAACCGCCGGTCTGGCGCACGAACTTGCCCTGGATCTTCTCCGCGGGCTTGGAGATCGTCTCGCGGTAGGCGACCTGCGGGCGGCCGACGTTCGCGTCGACGCTGAACTCGCGCTTCAGGCGGTCGATGATGATCTCGAGGTGGAGCTCGCCCATGCCGGCGATCAGCGTCTGGCCGGTCTCCTCGTCTGACGTGACGCGGAAGGTGGGATCCTCTTCGGCGAGCCGGGCGAGCCCGTTGCCGAGCTTGTCCTGGTCGGCCTTCGACTTCGGCTCGACGGCGACCGAGATCACCGGGTCCGGGAAGGTCATCGACTCGAGCACGATCGGCGCGGACTCGATGGACAGGGTGTCGCCCGTCGTCGTCGACTTCAGGCCGACGCCGGCGGCGATGTCACCGGCACCGATCTCGTCGCGCTCCTCGCGGTGGTTGGCATGCATCTGGAGGATGCGCCCGATCCGCTCGGTCTTGCCGGTGGTCGCGTTCAGCACCCGGTCGCCGGCCTTGATGCGACCCGAGTAGACGCGGAAATAGGTGAGCTTCCCGACGAACGGGTCGGACATGACCTTGAAGGCGAGAGCGGAGAACGGCGCCTCGACCGACGGCTCGCGCGTCACCTCGGCGCCCGACTTCGGGTCGAGGCCCTGCATCGGCGGCACGTCGAGCGGGCTCGGCAGGTAGTCGACGACCGCGTCGAGCAGCGGCTGCACGCCCTTGTTCTTGAAGGCAGAGCCGAGCGTCACCGGGGTCAGGGCGTCGGCGATCGTCGCTGCGCGCAGCGCGCGGCGGATCATCTCGGGGGTGACGAGCGCCTCGTCGGTGAGGTAGGTCTCGGTCAGCTCGTCGTCGTACTCGGCGATCGCATCGATCAGCTGGTGGTGGTACTCGTGCGCCTGCTCGGCGAGCTCGGCCGGGATGTCGGTGACGTCGAAGTCCTCGCCGAGGTCGTCCTTGTAGACGATCGCCTTCATCTCGACGAGGTCGACCACCCCGACGTGCTTGTCCTCCTGACCGATCGGCAGCTGGATCGGCACGGGCTTGGCGCCGAGCCGGTCGACCATCGACTGGACCGCCTTGAAGAAGTCCGCGCCCGTGCGGTCCATCTTGTTGATGAACGCGATCCGCGGCACCTTGTACTTGTCGGCCTGGCGCCACACCGTCTCGGACTGGGGCTGGACGCCGGCGACCGAGTCGAAGACGGTGACCGCGCCGTCGAGCACGCGCAGGTTGCGCTCGACCTCGACCGTAAAGTCCACGTGCCCGGGCGTATCGATAATGTTGATCCGATGGTCGCGCCAGGTCGCGGTCGTCGCGGCAGAGGTGATCGTGATGCCGCGCTCCTGCTCCTGCACCATCCAGTCCATCGTCGCGGCGCCCTCGTGCACCTCACCCATCTTGTGGGTGCGGCCGGTGTAGTAGAGGATGCGCTCCGTCGTCGTCGTCTTACCGGCGTCGATGTGGGCGATGATCCCGATGTTGCGGACGCGCTCCAGCGCGACACGTGTTTCCGTTACAGCCACGAAGCTCCAGTCCTTACCAGCGGTAGTGGGCGAAGGCCTTGTTGGCCTGGGCCATCCGGTACATGTCGTCCTTGCGCTTGAACGCGTTGCCCTGCTGCTCGAGCGCATCGAGGATCTCTCCGGCCAGTTTGTCGTCCATGTGCTTCTCGCGCCGGTCGCGCGAGAAGGTGACGATCCAGCGCAGGGCGAGGGTGCGCCCACGGCGCTGCGGCACCTCGACCGGAACCTGGTAGTTGGCGCCGCCGACGCGGCGCGACTTGACCTCGAGCACCGGCGTGACGGTCTTGACCGCCTGCTCGAGCACTTCCACCGGCGGCCGGCCCGTCTTCTCGCCGACCTTGTCCAGGGCGGAGTAGACGATCGCCTCGGCGGTCGACTTCTTGCCGTCGCGCATGACGCGGTTCATCAGCTGCGTGACGAGCTGGCTCTCGTAGACCGGGTCGGCGATCACCGGCCGCGGCGTGATTTCCGCGCGACGCGGCACTAGTGGTCTCTCCGGTGAATACGGTGCCGAGCGACCACTAGCTCGCGCCCTTCTTGGCGCCGTACTTGGAGCGCGCCTGCTTGCGGTCGGCGACGCCGGAGGCGTCGAGCGCGGCACGGATGATCTTGTAGCGGTAGCCCGGCAGGTCCTTGACCCGGCCGCCACGGACGAGCACGACGGAGTGCTCCTGGAGGTTGTGACCCTCCCCCGGAATGTAGGTACCCACCTCGAGGCCGTTCGTCAGCCGGACGCGCGCGATCTTCCGAAGCGCCGAGTTCGGCTTCTTCGGCGTCATCGTCGAGACGCGCGTGCAGACGCCGCGCTTCTGCGGAGCTCCCGCGAGCGCAGGGGTCTTCGTCTTGCCGGGCTTCTTCGAGCGGCCCTTGCGAATCAGCTGATTGACGGTCGGCATGCTGAGGCTGGAGTTTCTCTTTCGGGTCGTATGCAGACAGGAAGGACGGCGGAGCACAGGCTCACGCCGAACCGGCCGGGCATGGTACCGAAACCCGGGCGTTGCTGCAAAACCAAGCCTCGCCGACGATCCGGCGCACCGCCGCGTTCGCGGCACCCCGCGTGCGGCGACTCAGCTTCTGATCGTGTTGCTCGTGCCGGGCAGGTAGCAGCTGCCCACTTGCGCCTGGGAGAGCACCGCGCGAACCCGCAGCAGCGGCTTCACCGTCGAGCGGAAGGTCACCGACGTCGTCACCGTCGGCGCGGTCCCCGACGCCGTGCGGAGCGAAACGACCTTCACGCTCACCCAGCGGCCGGTGGCGGCGTTGAAGCGCTGGAAGCCGGCGTACTTGCCGACGAGCTTGTTGGCAGCCGTCACGCGAACGCTGTACCTGTGCGCGGCAACCTTGGCGAGCCGGACCCGGGGGCGCACCTTGACCACGACGTTCGGGCTGGTCGTGAGCTTGACGCGCGCCGCATAGGTCGTGTTCACCACGGGCGCGACACTCGCGCTGTAGGCGCCGCCGGCCACCGTCGCGACCGTGGCCGCCTTGCCCTGGGCCGTGGAACCGCACTGCTGCTCGAGCACGTCCACGTTCTGGCCCGCCTGCAGGCTGGAGAGCTTGCCGGCGATCGTCGCGTGGCCGCCGTGGACGACGATCAGCGGCGCCGCGGTCGCCGAGAGCGTGTCCGCGGCCGTCGTGCCGGTGACCGTGATCGTGCCGCGGTACGTGTTGCCCTTGAAGTTCGGATCCGAGTAGCTGTACGAGCCCGGCGTCGCGAAGGTGCAGCTCCCGCTCTGGCTCGGCTGGAGGACGATCGAGGCCGGGCTGCAGGTGACGCCTGTCGTGCTCTTGAACGCGACCTGGTGTGCCGCCGTGTCGCCGTTCGTGAACTGAACGGTGTCGCCCTTGGCAACCGTGACCGACTTCGGCACATAGCCGTTCTTCGTGATCGAGACGGTGACGGTGGTCGCGGCCGCGCTCCCGATCGCCGTGATGGCGACGAGCACTGCTGCTCCGACGAGGAACGTGCGCACGACGACTCTCCTTGCTCGGTGACGAAACCTGACCGACAACATTTGCCGTCCGGGGCCTCATTCCTCCCCAGGGCGGCCGACATGGTCGGCACCTCTCTCTGGTTATGCGCCACCGCGCCGGGGCGCGCCATCCCTCGGACGGGGGTGCATGCTCGACAACGCGCGGCGCTATGCGCCGCCCGGGCGGCGGGCCTTGCGGTGCAGGCCGGCGTCCTCGTCGATCGGCCAGGTGCCGGTGGCTTTGTCGAGGAGCGCTTCCGGAGCTCGAAGGCGAAACGCGACGTCCGTGACCACCTCGCCCCAACCCGGTACGACCGGCTCCAGCCGAACCTCGTAGACGAGCTGGCGGGTTCGCTCGTAACTCGGACGCGGGAGACCGAGCTCCGCCGCACGCTCGCCGAGCGCGCGGTGGACGTCGGCGGCGCTCAGATTCTCTCGTGCCAGGCGCTCGGCGAGGCGGGCGAGCTCAGGCGTGAACCGCGTCGAGAACCGCACACCCCGAGCGTGCCTGCACGGGCGTCACGCAACCGTGCCGGCTTTGCCACTCTTCTCCCACACCGAGATGTGCTTCGTACTCTCGCTCGTGAACGGCTCCCGCTTCCAGCCGCTCCAGCGTTCACGCAGCGTCATACCTGCGATCCGTGCCATCAGGTCGAGCTCGGCCGGCCAGACGTAGCGGAACGGGATCGACCTCGCTTCGAGCCTCTCGCCGACAACGCGGAAGTGGTGGGAGATGAGGCCCTGCGCAGCGATGTCGTACTCGTCGAAGCCGAGCCGGGTCGGGGTAACGCGGAACGGCCGGACGGTCTCGCCGGGAGGCAGGCGCTGCAAGTTCGGAACGCCGACCTCGATCACGAAGCATCCGCCCGGCTCGAGGTGCGCGGCCGCGTTCTCGAAGCAGGCCACCTGCGCGTCCTGCGTGGTCAGGTTGTTGATCGTGTTGAAGACGAGGTAGGCCAGCGTGAACGACCCGGCGATCGTGGTCGTGGCGAAGTCGCCGATCTCGACCTGGATTTCCGCACCGCCTGGCTTGGCCCGCAGTCGCTCGACCATCGCCTCGGAGAGGTCGATCCCCTTGACCCGGACCCCGCGCTGCGCGAGCGGCAGCGCGATCCGGCCGGTGCCGATCCCGAACTCGAGGGCCTCGCCCTCGCCGGCCAGCCCGGCGAGGAAGTCGACCGCCGGGTCGACGACCGACGGCGCGAACATCTCGTCGGACAGCTCGTCGTAGCGGGCCGCCACCTGCTCGCCGAAGAAGTCCTCGGGCACGGGCCGCACTCTGCCAAGAACCACCTGTTTGTGCCAACTTGGCACAAACGGGGGGTTTCACGCTCGCGCCGGCTCGAAGAGCTCGATGCAGTTCCCTGACGGGTCGTCGACCAGGATTTGGCGGCCGCCGGGTCCCTTCAGGATCTCGTTGCGGAAGCGGGCGCCGCGCGTGCGGAGCGTGTCGACGAGCCCGTCGAGGTCGTCCACGACGAGGACGAGGCGACTCCAGCCGCCGGGCTCGGGTCTCGTCCCGTCCGGCATAGGCTGCGAGGCCGACGCACCTGGCCCGGCGAGCCAGACCGTCGCATCGTCCCGCGTGACGATCGCCATGTTCGGGCCGAACTGCCGTTCGAGAGCGAACCCGAGCGCGTCGACGAAGAAGGCGATCGACTCGTCGACGTCCGAGACGATGTACCTGATGGCCACGGGCACAGGCGCCGGCTCAAACGGTGTCTGACACCCGAGCGGGTGTCAGACACCTCTGAGCATTCAGTCCTCGGTCGGGCGGTCGACCTCCGGGAGCTCCTCGGCGCCGAAGGTGGCGTCGGGCGTCCCGAAGTCGATCGCGCTCGAGTCCTGGCCGATCTCCTCGAGTGCCTGCAGGAGCGTGTCACGCTCGTAGGCCTCGCGGACGATCGGCTCCGACGGGGCGATCTCGATGTTCCGGTACCGCTTCAGGCCGGTGGCCGCGGGGATCAACTTCCCGATGATCACGTTCTCCTTCAGCCCGAGCAGCCGGTCGATCTTGCCCTCGATCGACGCGTCGGTCAGGACCTTGGTCGTCTCCTGGAAGGAAGCGGCCGAGAGGAACGACTCCGTCGCGAGCGACGCCTTGGTGATGCCGAGGATCAGCGGCTCGAACGTCGCCTTCTCCCCCTTCTTCACCTTGCCGTTCTCGCGTTCATAGACGACCTTGTCGACGAGCTGGCCCGGCAGGAGGTCCGTGTCGCCGTTCGACTCGACCCGCACCTTCTTGAGCATCTGCCGAACGATCAGCTCGATGTGCTTGTCGTGGATCTCGACGCCCTGGCTCTTGTAGACCTTCTGCACCTCGTCGACGAGGTACACCTCGGTCGCGGTCGAACCCTTGAGCGCCAGCTTGTCGGTCGGGTTCTGCGAGCCCTCGTTGAGCGGGTCGCCGATCTCGAGCACCTGGCCGTTCGTGACCAGCAGACGCGTGCGCCGCGGCAGCTGGTACTCGACCGGCTCGGCGATCTCGCCGTCGGCCCCGAGCTCCGTCGGGTGGATCTTGATCTTCGGGCCACGCTCGGTCTGCTCGAGCTCGACGCGACCGCCGGCCTCGACCAGCACCGCGGCACCCTTCGGGTTCCGCGCCTCGAAGATCTCGACGACACGCGGCAGGCCGTGCGTGATGTCCGCGCCGGCGACTCCGCCGGTGTGGAACGTCCGCATCGTCAGCTGCGTGCCCGGCTCGCCGATCGACTGGGCGGCGATGATGCCGACCGCGTCGCCGATCTCGCACATCTCGCCCGTCGCCGGGAAGATGCCGTAGCAGGTGCGGCACACGCCGGTCTCGGCGCGGCACTTGAGCACGGAGCGGGCCGGCAGCGTCGCGCCCTCGCCGAGCTCGGCTTCCGCCGCCTCGAGCAACGCGAGCGTGACCGTGGTGCCCTTCTCCGCCACGAGCGTCTTGCCGGGCTTGCCCGACGCGAGCGGCTTGTAGGTGTCCTCCGAGATGATCCGGCCGAGGAGCGACTTGTTCAGCCCTTCGCTCGTGCGGATCGGCAGGTCGAGGTGATCCTCGGTGCCGCAGTCCTCTTCGCGCACGATCACGTCCTGCGACACGTCGACCAGGCGCCTCGTGAGGTAGCCCGAGTCGGCAGTGCGGAGCGCCGTGTCGGCGAGGCCCTTGCGGGCGCCGTGGGTCGAGATGAAGTACTCGAGCACGGACAGGCCTTCCATGAAGTTGGCCTTGATCGGACGCTCGATGATCTCGCCCTTCGGATTCGCCATCAGGCCGCGCATGCCGGCGAGCTGGCGGATCTGCTTGAACGAGCCGCGGGCTCCCGAGTTGGCCATCATGAAGACCGGGTTCAGCTCGTCGAAGTTCTCCTCCATCGCGCCCGCGACCTCGTCGGTGGCCTCGGTCCAGATGTTGACGATCGTCTCGTGACGCTCGTCCTCGGTGATCAGGCCCATGTCGTACTGGCCGTGCACCTCCTCGACGCGCTTCTCGTACCCGACGAGGATCTGCTCCTTGTTGGGCGGGATGATGATGTCGTTCTTCGAGATCGTCACCCCGGCACGAGTCGCGTAGCGGAAACCGAGCGACTTGATCGTGTCGAGCACCGGCGCCAGTGTGTGAGCGCCGTAGCGGTCCGACAGCGCGAGCACGTAGCGGTCGGTGTCCGGCTTCGCGAGCGTCTCGTTCATGAAGTCGAAGTCGAGCTCCTCGTCCGGAGGCAGCAGCTCGTCGAGTGCCCGGAAGACGGCCGAGTTGAAGACGACCCGACCTGGGGTCGTCAGGTGCAACTCGTCGTTGAACCGGAACTCGATCGGCTCCTGCAGCCCGACTGCCTTCATCTCGAGGGCGACCTCGATCTCGTCGGCCGAGTCGAAGCGCCGCGGGTGCGGCTTCAGCTTCGAGGCCTCCGTCGAGGAGAGCGCCAGGTTCGAGTAGGTGAGGTAGTAGATGCCGAGCACCATGTCCTGCGTCGGCGTGGCGAGCGGGCGCCCGCTGGCCGGCGAGAGGATGTTGTTCGACGACAGCATCAGGATGCGGGCCTCGGCCTGTGCCTCCGCGGAGAGCGGCAGGTGAACGGCCATCTGGTCACCGTCGAAGTCGGCGTTGAACGCGTGACAGACGAGCGGGTGCACCTGAATCGCCTTGCCCTCGACGAGGATCGGCTCGAACGCCTGGATGCCGAGACGGTGGAGCGTCGGTGCACGGTTCAGCAGCACCGGATGCTCGGCGATCACCTCTTCGAGGACGTCCCAGACCTCGGGCGTCATCGAGTCGACGTACTTCTTCGCCGCCTTGATGTTCTGGACGGACTTCCGCTCGACGAGCCGGCTCATGATGAACGGCTTGAAGAGCTCGAGCGCCATCAGCTTCGGCAGGCCGCACTGGTGCAGCTTGAGCGTCGGCCCGGCGACGATCACCGAACGACCGGAGTAGTCGACGCGCTTGCCGAGCAGGTTCTGGCGGAAGCGGCCCTGCTTGCCCTTCAGCATGTCGGACAGCGACTTGAGCGGCCGGTTGCCCGGGCCGGTCACGGCGCGGCCGCGGCGGCCGTTGTCGAACAGCGCGTCGACGGCCTCCTGCAGCATCCGCTTCTCGTTGTTGACGATGATCTCCGGCGCGCCCAGGTCGAGCAGCCGCTTCAGGCGGTTGTTCCGGTTGATCACGCGGCGGTAGAGGTCGTTCAGGTCGGAGGTGGCGAAGCGGCCGCCGTCGAGCTGGACCATCGGGCGAAGCTCCGGCGGAATCACCGGCACCGCCTCGAGGATCATCCACTCGGGCTTGTTCTGCGACTTGATGAACGCCGAGACGACCTTCAGCCGCTTGATCGACCGCTGCTGCTTCTGACCCTTCGAGGTCTTGATCGTGTCGCGCAGCGACGCCGCCTCGAGGTTGAGGTCGAGGTCCCGGAGCAGGTCGCGGATCGACTCCGCTCCCATGCCGCCCCGGAAGTAGACGCCGAAGCCGTACGGGGAGCCGAAGCGATCCTTCAGCTCGCGGAACAGCTGCTCGTCATTGACGACCATCTTCGGCTCCAGGTCGCGGAAGAGCTGCCACGTCTGTTCGAGCCGGCGTACCGAGTCGACCGCAGCCTCGCGGGTGTCCTCGCGGCGGGACTCGATGTCGAGGTACATCTCGCGCACCTTCAGGGCCCACTGGATCAGCGAGTCGAGATCCTCCTTCTGGATCTTCCCGTCGGTCCGCAGGCAGAGGTCGTTCGTGAGCTCGCGGATGTCCTGGCCATCGGCCCACGTGTCGACGGCGTCCCTGAGCAGGCCGTTGCCGAGCTCGCGCGCCTTGGCGAGGTTCTTCGGATCGACGTCCTTCGTGAGCGCCTGGTCTTCGTCGGTGAGCTCCTCGTCGAGCAGCAGGGCATCGACGACGCGGTGCAGGTGCTTCGTGATCGCACCCTTCTTGGCACCCGTCGCCTTGCCGAGCTCCTTCTCGAGCGGGCTGATCGCGGCGAGGATCTGCTCGGCCGCCGCGGCGACCTGTTCGAGCTCGCGGGGGCTCAGCTTCCGGTCGTCGCGGATCGCGGCGTTCCGGACGAGCTCGCGGATCTTCTTCGCGTCCTCGGTCGTGATCGTCGGGACGAGCTCCAGGAAGAGCCCGCCGACGAGCTTGCGGGCATCCTCGAGCGGCGGCAGCACCGACTCCTCGGCCCAGGTCGCAAGACCGCGGGTCCAGAAGTCGTCGTCCTCGTCGAAGCCCTTCTCCTTGCTCTCGGCGAAGAAGGCGCGCCGGCGGGCGAGCCGCTTCTCGAGCTCGGCGAGCTGCTCGTCGCGGTCGACGTAGATGCGCTCGGACTCGGCCTTGACCTTGTCCTCGAGGTCGTTCAGATCCTTCGCGCGCGCCTCGTTGTCGACGTTCGTGACGATCGAGGCGGCGAAATAGAGGACCTTCTCGAGCTCTCTGGGAGCGATGTCGAGCAGGTAGCCGATCCGGCTCGGCACACCCTTGAAGAACCAGATGTGGGAAACCGGCGCGGCGAGGTCGATGTGCCCCATCCGCTCGCGACGCACCTTCTGGCGGGTCACCTCGACGCCGCAGCGCTCGCAGATGATGCCCTTGTAGCGGACGCGCTTGTACTTGCCGCAGTAGCACTCCCAGTCCTTGGTCGGACCGAAGATGCGCTCGCAGAACAGACCGTCGCGCTCGGGCTTGAGCGTGCGGTAGTTGATCGTCTCCGGCTTGGTGACCTCGCCCGACGACCAGTCACGGATCTGCTTGCTCGACGCAAGGCCGATGCGGATCGCGTCGAATTCATTGATGTCGATCAAGTGAGTCTTCGCCTTCTTTCTTGGTCAGTCGTCGGGTGGATCAGTCTTCGAGCTCGGCTGCGTCGCCGTCGTCGGCGGCGCCTACGGGCTCCACTTCCTCGTCGCCCGCACCGTCGACATCGACGAGCGTCTCGTCGGTCGGCAGCACGAACTCACCTTCGGCGTCGACACGGTCGGCGCCCTCGTCGGACTCCTGCGGTGTCGGCTGCGTGGCAGCGGCGCGGAGCGAGCCTGGCGAGAGATCGATGCCGAGCTCTTCCGCGGCGCGGAGCAGCTCGTCGTCCTCCTCGCGAACCTCGACCTGGCCGCCGTCCTCGGAGATGACGGCGACGTCGAGCGCCAGGGACTGCATCTCCTTCAGCAGCACCTTGAACGACTCGGGGATCGACGGCTCGGCGATGTTCTCGCCCTTGACGATCGCCTCGTACGCCTTGACGCGGCCGACGGTGTCGTCGGACTTGATCGTGAGCATCTCCTGGAGCGTGTACGCGGCGCCGTACGCCTCGAGCGCCCACACCTCCATCTCGCCGAAGCGCTGACCGCCGAACTGGGCCTTACCGCCCAGCGGCTGCTGCGTGACCAACGAGTAGGGGCCAGTCGAGCGCGCGTGGATCTTGTCGTCGACCAGGTGGAGCAGCTTCAGGATGTACATGTAGCCGACGGTCACGTCCTGTTCGAACGGCTCGCCGGTGCGACCGCTGAACAGGCGCACCTTGCCGGAGGCCTGGCGGCCCGGCACGGCCTTCTCGTCGATGTCGAACGTGATCGGGCTGTCCTCGTTCTGCTTCGTCCAGTCGACGAGCGCCTGGTCGACGTCGACGAGCGTGGCGCCGTCGAACACCGGCGTCGCGATCGGCGTCGGCATCGGCGCGTTGATCACCCGCGCGGCGGCCCCATCCATCGGGAGCACGTCGGCGTCGGCGAAGACGCCGTGCGCGGCCGACCAACCGAGGTGCGTCTCGAGGATCTGGCCGATGTTCATCCGGCTCGGAACGCCGAGCGGGTTCAGCAGGATGTCGACGGGCCGGCCGTCCTCGAGGAACGGCATGTCGGCCTCGGGGACGATCTTCGAGATGACGCCCTTGTTGCCGTGGCGGCCGGCGAGCTTGTCGCCCTCCGAGATCTTGCGCTTCTTCGCCACGTAGACGCGGACGAGCTCGTTGACGCCAGGCGACAGGTCGTCGCCGGTGTCGCGTGAGAACGTCTTGACGTCGATCACGACGCCGCCCTCGCCGTGCGGAACCTTCAGTGACGTGTCGCGGACCTCGCGCGCCTTCTCCTTGAAGATGGCGCGGATCAGCTTTTCCTCGGCCGTCAGCTCGGTCTCGCCCTTCGGCGTCACCTTGCCGACGAGCAGGTCGCCCGAGCCGACCTCGGCGCCGACGCGGACGATGCCGCGGTCGTCGAGGTTGCGGAGCGACTCCTCCGAGCGGTTCGGGATGTCACGCGTGATCTCCTCGTCGCCCAGCTTGGTCGAGCGGGCGTCGATCTCGTACTCGTGGATGTGGATCGAGGTGAGCACCTCGTCCTTGACGAGCCGCTCGGAGAGCACGATCGCGTCCTCGAAGTTGTAACCCTCGAACGGCATGAACGCGACGAGCAGGTTCGCGCCGAGCGCGAGCTCGCCGTGGTCGGTCGACGATCCGTCGGCCAGCACCGCACCCGCGACGACCTTGTCGCCCTGGCGCACGATCGGCCGGTGGTGGATCAGCGTCCCCTGGTTCGAGCGCATGAACTTCGTCAGGTCGTACTCGTCGCGGGTGCCGCGCCCTTCGACGACGATGCGCGTGGCGTCGAGGTCGATGACCGTGCCCGCGTTCTTCGCGACGACGACGTCGCCCGAGTCGACCGCGGCGCGGTACTCGACCCCGGTGCCGACGATCGGCGCCTGCGGGATCATCAGCGGCACTGCCTGCCGCTGCATGTTCGCGCCCATCAGGGCACGGTTCGCGTCGTTGTGCTCGAGGAACGGGATCATCGCGGTCGCGATCGAGACGATCTGCGCCGGGGAGACGTCCATGAAGTCGATGTCCTTGGCGCTTGCGATCACGGCCTCGCCCTCCGACGAGCGGCAGAGCACCTGCTCGTGCTCGAACTTGCCGGCCTTGTCGATCGGCTCCGAGGCCTGCGCGATCGTGAACTGCGCCTCCTCGGCGGCGTCCAGATACGTGATGTCGTCGGTCACCTTGCCGTTGACGACCTTGCGGTACGGCGTCTGGATGAAGCCGAACTGCGAGACGGTCGCCATCGAGGCGAGCGAGCCGATCAGGCCGATGTTCGGGCCTTCAGGGGTCTCGATCGGGCACATCCGCCCGTAGTGGGTCGGGTGCACGTCGCGCACCTCGATCGGCGCGCGCTCGCGGGTCAGGCCGCCTGCGCCGAGGGCGCTCAGCCGACGCCGGTGGGTCAGTCCGTCGAGCGAGTTCGTCTGCTGCATGAACTGCGACAGCTGTGACGAGCCGAAGAACTCCTTCAACGCGGCCACGACAGGCCGGATGTTGATGATCGTCTGCGGCGTGATCGTGTCGACGTCCTCTGTCGTCATGCGCTCGCGCACGACACGCTCCATGCGGTAGAGGCCGACCCGGAATGCCTCCTGGATCAGCTCACCCGTGGTGCGGAGACGGCGGTTGCCGAAGTGCTCGTACTCGTCGAGCTCGGTGCGGATCGCGTCACGGCTGATCGCGATCGCGTCGGCTGCGAAGTCCTTCGAGTCCTCCGGCACGCCGATCGCATGCGGCATCGCGACGAGCTTCTGGACGAGCGCCAGGATGTCCTGGGTCGTCAGAACGCGCGTGTCGGTCGGGACGTCGACGCCGAGCCGCTGGTTCAGCTTGTAGCGGCCGACCTTCGTCAGGTCGTAGCGCTTCGAGTCGAAGAAGAGCGACTTGAGCAGGTTGCGGGCGTTGTCGAGGGTCGGCGGCTCGCCGGGCCGCTGCTTCTTGAACACCTCGATCAGCGCCTCTTCCTCGCGGGTCGTCGGGTCCTTCTCCAACGTCTTCGCGATGAAGTGCGAGTTGTCGAAGAGCGCGAGGATCGCCTCGTTCGTCGAGGTGTCGAGCTTGTGGCCCGTCGTCGGGTCCTCGGCCGGCAGCGCGCGCAGGAGCGTGGTGATCGGAAGCTTCCGCTTCCGGTCGATGCGTGCGTAGACGACGCCCTTCTTGTCGATCTCGAGCTCGAGCCAGGAACCACGGCTCGGCATCAGGTTCGCGGTGAAGACCTGCTTCGTCGCGTCCTTCGGCTCCATCAGGTAGGCGCCGGGCGAGCGCACGAGCTGCGTGACGATCACGCGCTCGGTGCCGTTGATGATGAACGTGCCCCACTCCGTCATCATCGGGAAATCGCCCATGAAGACGGTCTGCTCGCGGATCTCGCCCGTCTCCGTGTTCACGAAGCGGACGGTCATCGTCAGCGGAGCCTGGTAGGTGATGTCCTTCTCGCGGCACTCCTGGATGGTCATCGGCGGAGCGCCGAACTTGTATTCGCCGAATTCGACGGCGAGCGTGCCTGTGTAATCGAGGATCGGTGAGATGTCGTCGATCGTCTCGCGGAGCCCTTCCTTCAGGAACCAATCGAACGACTCGCGCTGGATGTCGATCAGGTTGGGGAGGTCGAGGACGTGCTTGAGACGTGAGAACGACTTACGCGCACGAGGCGCTGTGACCGACTGGGCCAAGTAGAACAGCCTCCCTTACTGGTGGCGATGAGGTGAGCGGCGGCGAAGCAGGAAAAAGGGCGTGCTAACGCAGGATTGTCCGGACGTGCGGCGCAACCCTCCACAATAGCGGAGGCGTCCCTCCAGCCGCAAGCGCACGACGAGGGACCCGCTGGGCCGCCCAGGGAAGGTACCAGGTCGGGGCCGGCTGGCGCCGGCCCCGACCTGAGCTTGTGCCAAGTTGTTACTAGGCGTGCGCCGGGGCGGCCGGGTGGTCGCCGCCGTGCGTGCGTGGCGTGCGGAACAGGGCGTTCCGGGCGGTCAGCGCGCCGGTCGCGCCGCCGCACTGCTTGCCGCCGACCCAGGCGGAGTCGCCGGGATTCGGCCCGGTCAGCACACCGCGGCCGGTCCAGGAGACACGCGTGTCGGGGGTGACCGCGAGGCACACCACGATCACTCGTTCGGGCTGAAAGCGCGGGCGCGGCCGTAGCCGCGCCCGCGTCGAACCTGGCTGACGAGGGTGTTACTTGATCTCGACCGAGGCGCCTGCCTCTTCGAGCTGACCCTTGATGGTGTCCGCCTCGTCCTGGGCGACACCCTCCTTGACCGCCTGCGGAGCCGAGTCGACGAGGTCCTTCGCCTCCTTGAGCCCGAGGCCCGTGACCGCGCGGACGACCTTGATCACCTGGATCTTCTGCTGGCCGGCGCCCGTGAGGACGACGTCGAAAGCGGTCTTCTCCTCGGCGGCGGCTGCGCCGTCGCCGGCACCGCCGGCGGCCGCGGCGGCGACCGGAGCGGCGGCCGTGATGCCCCACTCGTCCTCGATCTTCTTCTTCAGCTCGACCAGCTCGAGGACGGTCATCGTCCCAAGCTGATCGAAAACGGTGTCAACTGCTGCCATTTGTCAGGCCTCCTGATTTGCGTTCTCTAGTTGGGCGATGCGTGCGTCGATCAGTCCGTACAGGTCCTGCAGGGGCGCATTGACCAGCCCGAGCAGGTTGGTGAGCGGTGCGATCACTGCCGCGAGCACCTGGCTGCGCAGCACGTCGAGCGGCGGCAGCTTCGCGAGCTCCTCGACGTCCGACGCCGAGATCTCACGGCCCTGCATCACGCCGCCGCGGATTTCGAGCACCTTCGTGTCGCGGGCCGAATCGGCCAGCGCCTTGGCGACGGCGACCATGTCGCCGTCTGCCTCGATGAACGCGATCGCCGACGGGCCCTCGAGCAGGGCAAGCAGCGCATCCGCCCCCGCGGCCTCGGCCGCGCGACGGGTGAGCGTGTTCTTGACCACGGACAGCCTCGCCCCGTGCTCGATCATGCGCCCACGCAGGGCGTCGATCTGGGGCATCGTCAGGCCGCGGTAGTCGGCGACGAACAACGTCTCGGCGCTGCGGAGCTTGTCGGTCAGCTCCGTGACAACGCGTTCCTTGTCTTCCTTGTGCATCTCACCTCCGTTACAAAATCGGCCCGCCTGGCGGCGAGCCGAGTTCGCTAGAGGGACGCTCCAGCAAGTCCGGTTCGCCTCGACTGGGCTTCTGCCTCTGCGGCTGCCAGTTGTCTCGGGCGCGGGTGGTTGACGAAAAACGTTCAGGCCGTCGCGGCGACCTCACCGGCCGGGGAGCTGTCGAGCTCCTCTGCGATCTCGCGGGTCCTCGTGGGATCGATGTGAATCCCGGGCCCCATCGTGGAGGTCAGCGTGATCTTCTTGATGTACCGCCCCTTCGCCGCAGCGGGCTTGGCACGCACGATCTCGTCGATCAGCGCGGCGTAGTTCTCGATCAGCGCGCGCTCGTCGAAGGAGCGCTTGCCGATCGGGATGTGCACGTTGGCGCCGCGGTCGGTGCGGTACTCGAGCTTGCCGGCCTTCGCGTCGCGGACTGCTTTCGCGACGTCGAACGTGACCGTGCCGGTCTTCGGGTTCGGCATCAGGCCGCGCGGGCCGAGCACGCGGCCGAGCCGGCCGACGTTGCCCATCTGGTCCGGCGTGGCGATCGCCACGTCGAAGTCGGTGAAGCCTTCCTCGATCCGCTTCGCGAGGTCGGCCGAGCCGACGACGTCCGCCCCGGCCTCTTCGGCCTCGCGGGCCTTGTCGCCCTCGGCGAAGACGGCGACGCGCTGTTCGCGGCCGGTGCCGTGCGGCAGCATCATCGTCCCGCGGAGCTGCTCGTCGGCATGGCGGACGTTCAGCCCGAGGTTCATGTGCACCTCGACGGTCTCGTCGAACTTCGCGGCGGGAGCGTCCTTGAGCAGGCGCACAGCCTCGACCGGTGTGTAGACCTGCTCGCGGTCGATCGCGCCGCGTGACACGTCGTAACGCTTGCCGTGCTTGGCCATTATCTCTCCACCTCCACGCCCATCGATCTCGCGGTGCCGGCGATCACGAGCATCGCCTGCTCGACGTCGCGGGCGTTCAGATCCTGCATCTTCGTCTCGGCGATCGAGCGGAGCTGGGCGCGCGAGAGCTTGCCGACCTTGGTGCGGTTCGGCTCGCTCGAGCCCTTCTCGAGCCGGAGCACTTCCTTGATCAGGACGGCGGCCGGCGGCGTCTTCGTGATGAAGTCGAAGCTCCGGTCTTCGTAGACCGTGATCTCGACCGGGGTGATGCGGCCGTTCTCCTGCGCTGTCTGCGCATTGAACGCCTTGCAGAACTCCATGATGTTGACGCCGTGCTGGCCGAGCGCCGGACCGACCGGAGGCGCCGGGTTGGCCTGGCCGCCGGGAATCTGGAGCTTGATCAGAGTGAGAACTTTCTTGGCCATTCGGTTTCCTTTAGTCGAGCTTCTTGTCAGTCCAGCTTTTTGACCTGGTCGAAGCCGAGCTCGACCGGAACCTGGCGCTCGAAGATATCGACGAGCACCTTGAGCTTCTGCTGGTCGGGGTTGACGTCGACGATCTCGCCGTCGAAATCGGAGAGCGGGCCTGACGTGACCTTGACCGACTCGCCGAGCGAGTACTCGATCGTCGTCCGCGCGCGATCGCCACCGGCAGACGCACCCGTCTTCAGGATGCGGTCGACCTCGGGCTGCGACAGGGGCACCGGCTTCGAGCCGGCTCCGACGAAGCCGGTCACGCCGGGTGTGTTCTTGACGACCGTCCAGGCGTCGTCGTTCAGATCCATGTTCACGAGCACGTAGCCCGGAAGCACGCGCTTCTCCGCCTGCACCTTCTGGCCGTCCTTGGTCTCGATCACCTGCTCGGTCGGGACGACGACGCGCCGGAAGCGCGGGCGCTGCCCCATCGACTCGATGCGGTGCTCGAGGTTGGCCTTGACCTTGTTCTCATGGCCGGAATAGGTGTTGACGACGTACCAGCGAAACATTCGGGTTTCCTTTTTATTGGCCGAGCAAGATTCTGGAGACGACCTGCTTCCAGACCTGGTCGTTGATGTAGAGGAAGACGCCGACCACGAGGCAGGCGATCAACACGACAGCGGTGCCCTGGATCACTTGCGCCTGCCCGGGCCACTCGACCTTGCGGAGCTCCGCCCACGACTCGGCGAAGAAGTTCGACCGGTGCCGCTCTTCGACCGCCTGCTGCTGCGGGCGGTCGGGGCGCGCGGCCCGTTGCAGCCGGCGGCGCTCCGAGTGCGAGTCGGTCATGGCGCTAGCGGGTTTCCCGGTGGGGAGTAGGCCCGCCGCACCAGCGGCAGTACTTACGGAACTCGACGCGGTCCGGCGTGTTCCGCTTGGACTTCATCGTCTGGTAGTTCCGCCGCTTGCACTCGGTGCACGCGAGGGTGATCGCAACTCTGACTCCGGTCTTGGCCATGTCTCTCTCTGGATGAGGTGGTCGACCCCGAGCACGCTGACGCACTGCCCCAGGGCTGCGGGATTGTAGCGGGACCAGCCCGTTTTCGGTTCAGAAGCCCGTCAGGTGGCCGCTGGTGGACTGCCGCCTCCCGTGACGACGGTGATCGCCCGGGAAGACGCGCAGCTAGGAGGGGCGGCCGGACTGGTAGTTCTCGCCCTGCGAGCCAGAGCGCTGGCTCAGCCGCATGGTCTCCATCTGCTCATGCATCTGCTTCGCCTCGGCCTCGGCTGCGAATTCCTCCGGCGTTTGTGGGGTAGAACGGAACCCCTGGAGCAGCTTGGTGAAGAAGTTCGTCATGGCAAGGATCCTACGTCAAGTGATCACGCGCCGCGCGCCGGCGTACCTGCCGGAATACCACCCGGACAGGCGGTCGACGGAGACCCGGGTTCCCGTGTGCGGCGCGTGGATGAACCGGTCGTGCCCGATGTACAGCCCGACGTGGCCGACGCCGTCGAAGAAGACGAGGTCACCGGGTCGCAGGCCGGAGCGGGCGACTCGCCGCCCCAGGTCGAACTGCGCGAAGGTGTAGTGCGGCAGTGAGACGCCGAAGTGGGCGAAGACGTAGCGGGTGAAGCCGGAGCAGTCGAACCCGCTGGAGGGGCTCGCCCCGCCGTAGACGTACTGGACGCCCAGGAAGTGGCGCGCGAACCTGACGACGCTCGCGGCCTCACGCCTGACCCGAGCGCGATGCCGCGCGAGCGGTGTCGGCCGCCGGACGGCGCGGACGTGCCGGTGACTGACGCGAGGGTGCTTCCGCGCGGCGGGGGCGCGGCTGGGCGTGTGGCCGGGCGTGTGGCTAGTCGCGCGGCGATGGTGATCGACCGCCGCGGACGCCACCCCCACGGCGAGACAGACGAGCAGGACGAGCAACGGCAAGAGGACGCGTGTGCGACGGAACAAAGGAGGCTCCTTCGAGCTCGGCGGCGCGCAGGGAGATGCGAGAAGACGCCGCGACAGTCGTTGGTCGCCCCATGTCAGCAGGCCTCAGGGACGCTGTCGTCCCTCAAATGGGTCAAGCGAGGGGTGGGCTCGAACCGACCTTCGGGATCGTGGGCCAGTCGACGCACGGCGTCCACTGGCGCTCTTCGATAGCGGCGGGTGGGCTCGAACCACCGACCTTCGGGATCGTGGGCCAGTCGACGCTCGGCGTCCACTGGCGCTCTTCGATAGCGGCGGGTGGGCTCGAACCACCGACCTTCGGGTTATGAGTCCGACGCTCTAACCAGCTGAGCTACGCCGCCACACGCGGCGCGATTTTACCAAGCAGGCTCGTGACTCTCGTCCCGACGAACCAGGTCGGCAGCGCGAGACAGCTCGTCTGACTCGAGTCAGACTCGAGTCAGACTCGTGTCTGACACACGGAAGTGAGACGCACGGGTGCCGTGAGTGTGCCTCATCCAGGTCGCGCCCCCAGGCTCACCGCTCCATGAGCAAGGCCGAGCCCGCTCGTCTGACTCGAGTCAGACTCGTGTCTGACACACGGAAGTGAGACGTAGGTGTGACGCGAGTGTCCCGTCCGGGCTCGCGCCTAGGCTCACCGCTCGATGAGCGAGGCCGAGAGATGCTGGCGATGCCCGACGACGATGGTCTGGCGGCACGGAACCTGGCAATGTCCCAACTGCCACTTCAAGCTCGGTTGCTGCGAAGGTGACCCGCAGACCGCCTGCGATGCCCCGACTAGTGTGGAGGCGTGGCGGACGCAGTCATCGAAGCCCGCGAGCTGAGGCGCGTTTACAAGACGACGACCGGGGTCGTCCGGCGTAAGCCGCTCGAGGTCGAGGCGGTGCGTGGCGTCTCGTTCACCGTCGAACGCGGCGAGCTCTTCGGCCTGCTCGGCCCGAACGGGGCCGGCAAGACGACGACGATCAAGATGCTGATCACGCTCCTGCTGCCGACGAGCGGCGAGGCACGCGTGCTCGGACTCGACGTCGTTCAGGACGCACGCGAGGTGCGAAAGCGGATCGGCTACGTCTTCGGCGGCGACCGCGGCCTCTACGAACGTCTCTCCGCCTACGACAACCTCCGCTACTTCGCCGAGCTGTACGGCGTCTCGGGCAAGGCGCAGCGGATCAGGATCGACGAGGTGCTCGAGCTGGTCGGCATGAAGGGTCGCGAGCAGGAGCGCGTCGAGGGGTACTCGCGCGGCATGCGGCAGCGACTGCACATCGCGCGCGGGATCCTCCACGACCCCGAGGTCGTGTTCCTCGACGAGCCGACGATCGGTGTCGACCCCGTCGGCGCACGCGACCTGCGCCAGATGATCGCCGACCTCGTCGCCGTCGGGAAGACCGTCCTGCTGACCACCCACTACATGTTCGAGGCAGACACGCTCTGCGACCGGATCGCGGTGATCGCGAAGGGCCAGATCGTCGGCGCCGGCACGCCCGACGAGCTCAAGAGCAACGTCGGGGGCGGCCGCGTCACCGAGATCGAGGTCTTCGGAGTCGATCAGCCGACCGTGACCCGGCTGCGAGCGCTCGAAGGCGTCACCGCGGTCGCGATCGAGGAGCGCGACCAGAAGCAGGTGCTGGTCGTGCAGTCGACGGGCGAGCGCGAGCTGACCGCGCCGCTCCTCGCCCAGCTCGACGGCTTCGAGGTCGGGCGCGTCGCGTCGCGCGAGCCGACGCTCGAGGACGCGTATGTCTCGCTCGTCACCGCGGAGTGAGATGAGCTCCGCGCGCATCTTCTGGACCGGCTTCGTCCTCCACTTCAAGAACCTCTCGGCGTCGCCGTTCATGGTCATGGCGGCGGCGGTCTGGCCGCTCGTCTACGCCACCCTCGCCTTCCTCATGTTCCGGGCGACCGACGAGGCGCCGTCGCTCCTGTACGCGGCGCTCGGCGCAGCCGTGATGGGGATCTGGTCGACGACGGCGACCAGCGCCGGCGGGGCGATCCAGCAGCAGCGGTGGTACGGAGTCCTCGAGCTGCTCGTCGCCGCGCCGTCGCGGTTGATCCTCGTGCTGGCCCCGGTCACCGTCGCGATCTCCGGCATCGGCGTCTACTCGATCGCCTCCACGCTGCTCTGGGGCAAGTTCCTGTTCGGCGTGCCGCTGCACATCTCACACCTGCTGCTCTTCGCGATCTCGATCCCGGCGGCCGTGCTCTCGATCGGCCTGCTCGGCCTCGTGCTGGCCTCGACCCTCGTTCTCTACCGCTCGGCGAGTTCGCTGTCGCAGGCGCTCGAGTATCCGATCTGGACGATCACCGGCCTGCTGATCCCGCTCTCGCTGCTGCCCGGCTGGGTGACCCCGATCGCCTGGGTGCTCGCACCGACCTGGGGCATGCGAGCCGTGCGCCACGCTGCGCTCGGGGGCAACGTCGGCTTCCCCCTCGTCATGTGTCTGCTCTTGAGCCTCGCCTACGCGGCGATCTCGGTCGTGTTCCTGCACCACTTCGAACGGCTCGCCCGCGACCGCGCGACGCTCTCGCTGACATGAGGACCTGGCTCCGCATCTTCTTCATCGGCGGGGCGATCAGCTTCCGCGCCCTGTTCTCGTGGATCCGGCCCTCCGTCTATATCCCGACGCTCCTGCTGGGGCCGACGATGCAGATCGTCTTCTTCGCCTACCTCGGCCGCACCGCCCACCTCGAGTCGGACTCATGGTTCGTCGTCGGGAACGCCGTTCAGTCGGCGTCGCTCGCTGCGTTGTTCGGGATGGGCTTCGCGATCGACGGCGAGCGTTGGACGCAGACGCTCTCGGCCGTGCTGGCGACCCCGGCGAACCGCGCCGCCCTGTTTCTCGGGCGAGCGGGGCCGGTGCTCGTCAACGCAGCAGTGACGGCTGCGACCGGCTTCATCGGCGGCGCGCTGCTACTGGGATTCCGGATGCCGTGGTCGTCGGTGCCCGCGATCGCGTTCCTGCTGCTGCTCGCGTCGTTCGCATCGACGGGCCTGGGCATGCTGACCGGCGCGGTCGGTCTGCGCATGCGCGACGTCCCGATCATCGCCAACCTGTCGATGGCTGTGCTCCTGATCTTCTGCGGCGTCAACGTCCCGCTCGACAAGCTTCCCGACTGGATGCACACGGTGGCGTTGGCCCTGCCGCTCACACACGCGATCGCAGCCGCCCGGCAGGTCGCCGAGGGCGCGTCGCTCGCGAGCGTCCGGTCGGAGGTGGTGACGGAGTTCGTGCTCGGCGCCGGCTATCTCCTCGCCGGATTCGGGCTCCTTCGCTGGTTCGAGTACGAAGGACGGCGACGGGGAACACTGGACCGCGCATGACCGCCGTCCGCATCGTCGTCACCGGCTTCCTGATCAACCTGAAGATGCTCGGGACCTCGAGCTTCTTCCTGCTGACCTCGATCGTTCAGCCGATCATCTTCGCGACGATCGCCTTCTACATGTACCAGTCGGGCGATCGGCCCGGCACCCTCCTGTACGCCGCGCTCGGCGCCGGGATGATGGGCGTCTGGTCGACGACGCTCTTCGGGTCGGGCGGCATGATCCAGTGGCAGCGCTGGCAGGGAACGCTCGAGCTCGGTGTCGGCGCACCGCCGTCGATGACGCTCGTCTACCTGCCGTTCTCGATCTCGAACGCCTTCACCGGGATGTACGCGCTCGCAGCCACTCTGGTCTGGGGCCGTGTCGTGTTCGGCGTGCCGCTCCACTTCGCCCATCCGTGGCAGTTCGCGCTCGCGTTGCCCGCAACCGTGATCTCGCTCGGGCTGATGGGGCTGCTGCTCGCATCCACGTTCATCCTCTACCGGTACGCAAACGCGCTCTCGAACCTGCTCGAGTACCCGGTCTGGATCGCGTCGGGCCTCGTGTTCTCGACGGCGCTGCTGCCGGCCTGGACGCGGCCGATCTCGTGGGTGCTGCCCCCGTACTGGGGCGTGATCGCCTTGCGCCACGCCGCGCTCGGCGGCGACGTCTGGGTGCCACTCGCGATGGTGCTCATGCTCGGACTGATCTACCTCGCGATCGCCACCGTCACGTTCCGGCTGTTCGAGTACCTGGCGCGCGCCCGCGCGACCCTGTCACTGACGTGAGGCGCTGGTTTCGCACCTTCTTCGTCGGCGGTCTGATCGCCTACCGCGGGCTCTTCAACTGGATCCGGCCGGCGATGTACATCCCGACGATGCTCGGCAGCCCGCTCTTCCAGCTCATCTTCTTCACCAAACTCGGCCAGTTCGCACACGCCGAGTCGGCCGACTTCTACATCGTCGGCAATGCGGTGCAGGTCTGTGCGATGTCGTCGGTGTACGGGATGACGATGGCCGTCGCGAACGAGCGGTGGTTCGGCACCCTCGGTCCCTTGCTCGCCTCGCCCGCGAACCGCGCCGCGGTGTTCCTCGGCCGTGGCGTGCCCGTGCTTGCGAACGGCCTGCTGGTGTCTGTGTTCACCTTCGGCGCGGGCGCGCTCTTCCTCGGCTTTCGTCCCGGGCTCGATGCGATTCCGGCCCTCGCGGTGGTCTTGCTCGTCACGGTCGGCTCGTGCACGTGCTTCGGAATGCTCCTCGGCTCGATCGGCTTGCGCGCCAAGGATTTCTTCTTCGCCGCCAACCTCGCGTACTTCCTGATGCTGCTCTTCTGCGGCGTGAACATCCCGCTCGACCAGCTGCCGTCGTGGATGAGCGCCGTCGGCCGCTGCCTGCCTTTGACCCACGGCATCGCCGCGGCGCGGCAGGTCGCCGCGGGCGCGAGCCTCGGCGACGTCGCGAGGGCTCGTCTGGACCGAGGCGTCGATCGCGATTGCCTACGCAATCGCCGCCTTCGGGCTCTTCCGCATCCTCGAGCGCGAGTCGCGGCGGACGGCGGTGCTCGACGTCTACTAAGGAAGAGCCCGGCTCTCGCCGAAACACTGTCGGATGACGCAGATTTCCCCCGAGCTCGCCCTGGTCGATCCAACCCTGCGTGCGGATGCGGTGGCCGGGCTGTCCCCGGTCGAGCCGTTCGAGTTCCTGCGGTTCGATCGCCGTCCGTCCGCGATCGTCGATTTCGGGTTCCTCGCAGAGCATGAGGAGATCGAGCCGGCGCGCTGGCGGCCGCCCCTCCTCGTCGCCGCATCGGTCTACGCCGCGTCGTCGCTCGTCCGGGTCGTCGTGATGGACGGCCTGTTCGTCCTCGGGCTGGCTGCCGCAATCGCCGTGCTGAACACGATCGGCTAACCTCGCCTCCACGGCGCCGTTGACTTCAAGTCTCGGAAGGTTCACCATACTTTGCCTGGGCGAACATGGGTGAACTGCGCCTCCGCGCAGTTTGATGAAAGGGAGAGGTACACATATGCGGTTTACGAATCTGAACGCACGCGCCTGGCGTAGCTTGACGGTCGTCGCGTTCGTCGCACTCTTGGCACTGAGCGGTGCGGCCCGGGTCGGCCTCGCGGCCACCAACGGGCAGTTGACCGCAACCATCACGGTTCTCAATGACGACACCACCGGGTTGATTCTCGGGGCGCCAACTCCCGGCGGAAACATCGGCTACCGCTTGAACCTCAACAACACGAGCACCAACACGCTCAACCACATCGTGATCTCCGACTCGGTGCCGAGCCCGGCAACGGTCGCCTTCTTCAGCGCACCGACGGGCGTCTCGTGTTCCGGGTTGGGCTCGAACACGCTCACCTGCACGAGCGCTCAGCTCGCCGCGGGTGCCCAGTTCGACGTGACCGTGCTGTTCTCCACCGACCCGAGCGGAACCGGCGGCGTCGTTCATAACACCTTCAGCGGAACGTACGCACCGCAGTCACAGAACACCAGCAACAACCGCACGGATCCCACGAAGACGTTCAACATTTCCGGCCCCGCTGACCGCCCTTACGGAACGGGCGATTTCTTTGCTCAGTCGCTTCTACTGCCGAAGGATTCGCACGGCCAGGGACAACTGCACGTCGGCGGCTCGGCAGGCCAGTCCAGCGACATCACCATGCCGCCGGGCTTCCTGAACTCGAACAATTACGTCGGTACGACACTCCAGAACCTGATCGGGAGCGCAACCGGCTGCACGACCTGTCTTACGTATCAGACGAAAGTCGTGATGCCTCTCGCCAAGACGTTCGCCCTGGGAACTGGAAATCCATTCTGGACGGGCCTGATCGCGCAGCCCACGCAGCCGTTCCAGGTGACGATCAAGATCCCAGGGTCTGCGTTTGACAGCAAGTTCAAGCCGGTCGGCGTCTGGCACCAGGACGACGCCCTGGGCTCGGTGCCGACGCAACTGCAGAGCTGCACCTACGACGTCAACAACGTTCCGCAGCCGCAACTGACCCCCGAGGGCATCTGCGTCGGTTCGCTCGTCCAGGCCAGAGGCTCGAAGGACATCATCGCGATCGAATGGGCCCTCTCGAACGGCAGCTACTGGATCGGCTGAGCGAGTCCTGAAGGAACACCGACGCAGGAGTCCGCCGCGCGGAGGAGCGGCGGACTCCTGCGTCTTAGCTAGAGCGTGTCCGGCGAGAGCCGCGCGGTCAGCGCCGCGAGCAGGCTCGAGTGCACGGAGGGGATCTGGTCGGCGACGCGCCTGAAGGCGCGGTCGGTGAGCACCAGGATCGTCGTATCGGTCGTCGTCGTCACGGTCGCCGTTCGCGGCACGTCCGAGAGCAGCGCGATCTCGCCAAGGAAGTCGTTCGGGCCCAGCTCGTTCACCGTGCGCCCGTTCTTGAGAACCTTGGCGGCTCCATCGACGATCACCATGAACTCCCGGCCGCGCTCGCCCTGGCGGGTCAGCTCCTTGCCCGCCGGAACGGTCAGCTCGTCGGCTTCGGCCGCAAGCGCGGCAATCTCGCGCTTCGTGCAGTGCGAGAAGAGCGGGACGCTCTTGATCAGTTCCTCCTTGGCGTTCTTCCTGAGCCGCATCGGGCCGATCCTAACGGGCTGCGTCTGCGATAGCGAGCACGCGGGCGGCCAGGACATCGCTGCCCTTCGCGTCGGCCAGTTCGTGGGCGCGCTGGAACGCATCGCCCGCTCCCGGACGATCGAGCATGACGAGCACCTCGCCGAGGCTTGCGTAGGCCCCGATCTGAAGCACGTAGGCATCGGTGGGTTCGAGGAGCGCGACGGCGCTCCGTGCGAGCTCCTCCGCCCGGTCGCCGTCACCGCCAAGCGCAAGCACCTTGGACTGGACGCAGCGCCAGTTCACCTGGGCATCGATGTCGTCAGGATCCGACAGCTCCTCCGCGAGCGCGGACATGTCGTCCGCCTCGTCGTGGCGCCCCTGCAACCAGAGGGTCTGCGCGAGCAGGCCCGCCAGCGACGAGAGGACGTAGCGTTCGCCCATCGCCGACAGGACGTTGAAACCGCGGCGAAGCTCCTCCTCGGCGGCGGCGTAGTTTCCGGCGAGCGTCTCGACGCGGGAGGATTCGAGGACCATCGCGGCCGCCTCGACCTGCAGCCCAAGCTCTTCCAGCCGCCGGCGAGACTGGGTGCACAGGTCGCGCGCAGATGTCGAACGAGCCTCGCATCGCCTCGAGCGTCGCCGTCACCGAGAGGATCAGCGCCTCGGCCTGTCGATCACCGGCGACGCCTTCGGCCACCTCCGCACACCGCTCGAGGGCCTCCTCGACCGGTGTCGGGCCGGTGGCGGAGGTCAGCGCATACGCCGTCGATGCCCGCCGCTGCTGTCTGATGTCACCCGCCGCCTGCGCGTGCTCGATCGCCTTGCCGAGCGACTCGGCCGCCGAGCCGTACCGGCACGCCTTGCCGTCGACCCAGGCGAGCAGGCGATAGGCGCGCGCGACGCTCGACTTCGTCGCCGTGCTGGGCGGCAGTGGTCGCGACGTCCTCGCCGATCGCGCGTGCCTCGTCGCTCCAGTCGTCGGCGCCGCCGGAGAAGAGCCGGATCAGCTGCAGGACGACACGCGCCCCGCCCGCCAACTCGAGCTTGCGCAAGCGCTCCGCTTCGGCCTGGGTCTCGGTCAGCAGCGCCTCCGCAGCCGGGAACTGACCGATCTGCATCATCGCCTCACCCAGGTCGGGTGCGATCGCGAACCGCTCCGTCGCCTCGGCCGGCAGGATGTCGTAGGCGCGCCGCAGCAGATTGGCGGCCGCCGGCATGTCACCACGAACGAACGCACGGGAGCCTGCCGATTGCAGACGGCGCGCGGCGTCCGTTCCCAGTTCCCGCACGTGGTCGTCGGCCGGAGCGAGCTCGGAGAGGAACCGATGCGCCTGCTCGAGGTGGTAGCCCAGAATCTCCTCGTACTCGAGCGCGCGGTCGCCGTTGACGCGGTCGGCCCATTGGACGAAGCGCTCGTGCAGGGAAGCGCGCTGCCGCTTGAGCAGGCTTTCGTAGACCGAGTCGCGGATGAAGATGTGGTGGAAGGCGCGGAAGTCGATCCCGTCCTGCTCCGCGGCCCGCTGCAGGAACTGCGTCCGCTCCAGCTCGTCGGCCCGCTGCTCGACCTCACCCGGGTCTGCGCCGTCGGCCAGCTCGGACACGGCGGCGAGCGCGAAGATATGCCCGATCACCGAGGCCGGATCGACGACCCGGCGATCCTCGGTCGACAGCCGGTCGATCCGCGCGCTCAGCAGCGCATGGATCGTGGGCGGCAGCCAGCCGGACGGCAGCGACGCAAGGACCCAGCTGCGGTCTTCCTCGATGAGCAGCCCGTCGTCGTGGAGCATCGAGAGCAGCTGGCGGGTGAAGAGCGGATTCCCTGACGAAGCCTCGACGATGCGGGTCAGCCCGGCGGCGTCGAGCGGGCCACCGAGCCACGCCTCGACCATTGCGGCGGTCTCGCTCTCGCCGAGCCGGCCGAGCGTGATTGCCGGGGCGGTCGCGAGCTCGGGCCGGCTCTCCAGGAGCTCGGTGCGGGCCGAGCAGACCGTCAGGGCGCCGGCGGAGAAATCGCTCGACGACAGCGACTCGAGCAGGTCGTGGAGGGCGGGCTCCGCCCAGTGCAGATCCTCGATCAGGAGCACGACCGGTCGGCGGCGAGAGATGTTCTCGAGCAGGCGCCGGAATCCCCAGAACAGATCTGCGAGCGGGAAGGTGGCGTCGCTGAGGCCGATCATCGATGCGACCCGATCCACCACGCCGACGTCCGTGAGCCCGGCGAACGCCTCGAGCTTGCCAAACGCGGTCGCAGCGTCGTCGGCGTCGGTGACTCCGGCGCCGGAGCGGAGCGCCTCCACCAGCGGCCAGAAGGTGATTCCTTCGCCGTAGGACAGGCAGCGGCCTCGCAGGACGAGCGCCTCGGCCGCTGCGGCCCCGACGAACTCGTCGAGCAACCGGGTCTTCCCCACACCGGCTTCACCCAGCACCAGCATCGTCTGAGGTGTGCTGCTCGCCGCGACCTCGTCGAGCAGCGCCAGCAGCTCGTCGAGCTCGTTCCGCCGCCCCACGAGCTGCTGCTGCACCGTGGGAGCCGCATCGACCGTGCGGAGGCCGACGAGGCGGTAGGCCGCAACCGGCGCCGCCTTGCCCTTCAGCGTCAGCGGCTCGACCTCCTCCACGTCGACAGCGTCGGCGACGAGCTTGTAGGTGAGCGCACCGATCAGCGTCTCGGTGTCCCCGGCGGCCTGCTCGAGCCGGGCGGCCACGTTGACGGGGTCACCGGTGATCAACCGCTGGTTGGTCGTTGCGTCGCCGGCGACGACACCGCCGGTGTTCACACCGATCCGGTTCGCGAGCGTGACGCCGTACGTCGCGAGCAGCTCCTCGTTCAGCTCCCTGAGCCCATCTTGCATCGCCTGCGCGGCGCGAACAGCGCGCAGTGCGTCGTCCTCGTGTACCCGTGGCAGCCCGAAGACCGCCATCACGGCATCGCCGATGTACTTCTCGATCGTGCCGCCGTGTCGGGTGATCGCGGCGCTCATCACCTCGAAGTAGCGGTTCATCACCTCGCGCAGTGACTCCGGGTCGAGCGTCTCGCCCAGGCTGGTCGACCCCTTCAGATCGCAGAAGAGGATCGAGACGACCTTGCGGACCTCGTGCGCAGGGGCAGCCGCCACCAGGGGCGTGCCGCAGAATCCGCACAGTCGGAACTTCGGCGGATTCTCCTCGCCGCAGTTCGGGCAGTTGATCATGGCTCGTTCGAGCCTAGTGGAACGATCGGATTTCTAGGCGTGCGCGTGCGAGTCCAGCTCGCGCGTCCGCTTCGCCATCGCCTCGAGGAGCGGCCAGGCAATCGATGCGTTCTCCTCGACCAACGGTCGGAACTGCCAGGAAGTGAGGCCGTAACTTTTGCCGTCGCTCGTCGCGGTGATCGTCGCCGTCCGCAGACCGCCGTCGATCAGGGCGATCTCGCCGAAGTAGTCGCCGGGGCCGAGCGTGCGACGGTCCTCCCCGTCGACGGTGACGCGCGCCGCGCCTGACTCGATCACGAAGAAGCCGGCGCCGCCCGTTCCCTCGGCCGTCAGCTCCTGACCTGAGCGGAACGAGCGCTCGGTGAAGTTGTTCGAGAGTGCCTTCAGCTGCTTGTCGTTCAGACCGTGGAAGAGCGGGACGTTCTTGATGAGTTCGACGGGCGCGGACATGGCCCCATCCTAAACCACAATTGGGCCTTCAGTGCGACCCGAGTTTCAGCTCGAGGCCCTCGTGGGCAAGCTCGACGGGCTGACCGTCGACGGCTGCCTGGACGTCGGCGAGCATTGCTTCGAGCGCGGCGTCGCTGTGGGCCGGGATCGTGGTGGAACATCACCGCCCGGCCAGGGCCGGCCTGGCCCACGTACCTGACGAAGTCACTGAGCGCCGAGTGCCCCCAGCCGACGCGTGCCTGGTACTCGGCGTCCGTGAACTGAGCGTCGTGGAAGAGCACGTCGGCACCTTCGGCGACCGCCAGGCCCGCGCCCCGGTCGAGTGCCGGCTCGTTGTCGGGGATGTAGGCGAGTGAGTTCCCGTTCTGGCTCAGCCGGTAGCCGACGGTCGAACCGGGATGGCACACCGGCACCGTCGCGACCCGGAGGTCGTCGATCTGCCAGGTGTCCTCCGAGACCTCGGTGAACGAGATCGTCGCGGGGAACTGCTCGAAGGGCACGGGGAAGAACGGCGGGGAGAGGTATGTCGTGACCAGTGCCTCGAGCGAGCCGGCGGCGGGGCGCGGCCCCCAGATGCGGATGGTGCACGCGGGGTCGAACAGCGGCGAGAAGAAGCCGAGACCCTCGATGTGATCGAGGTGGAGGTGTGTGAGCAGCAGGTCGAGCTCGGTCGGAGGGTCGGCAACGAGCGAGCCGCCGAGTGAGCGAATTCCCGTGCCGGCGTCGAGCACGACGAGCGCACCGGTCGACGTGCGCACTTCGACGCAACTCGTGTTGCCGCCGTAGCGAACGGTTGCCGCCCCCGGTGTCGAGAGCGAGCCTCTGCAGCCCCAGATCCTGGCTTTCATGCCGGGGCAGCGTAGACGCTAGACGGCAGTGACGGCCCCGAGTCGCGTCACGGCCAGTTCGTCGGCCGAGGCACGGCTGCGGGAATGACCGCTGACCGCGTCGAGGAAGTCGTCCCGATCGAGTGCCCAGAGCGAAACGTCGGTTCGCGCGCGCACCGACGCGGTGCGCGGCACGTCCCGGAGCAGCGCGATCTCGCCGACGAAGGACGGCGCCTCTTCGACCTTGGTCTCGGTCGGGAGGGCGATCTCGATCGTGCCTTTGTGCAGGACGTAGAAGCGGTCGCCGTGGTCGCCTTGCTCGAAGAGCGGCGCGCCTGCCGGCAACTCGACGTCGCTGAGTTGCACGGCGAGGCGCTCGAGCGTCTCGAGCGGGAGCGCCGCCAGGAACGGCACCCCGCGCAACGCCTCGAGCCGCTCGGCCGGGACCCGTGCGCCCTCGTCGATCGCCCCGAGGCTGCGCCAGCGAAGCAGCGAGAGCACGGGCAGCAGCGCGCCGATCGCCACCAGCGCCCCGCGTACGCCGAGCAGCGCGATCAACCCAGGCGTCGCCAACGCCCCGAGCGCGATCGAGCCGATGATCACGCTCTCCAGGCAGCCGAAGACCCGCGCCGCCACGTCGGGCGGCGCAGCCCGCTGCAGAAGGGTCATCGCGGAGATGTCGACCAGCGTGTTGCCGACGCCGACGACACCGAGTGCGAGCGCGGCCACGATCGCCGTCGGTGCGGCTCCGACGAGGAGCAGCGGCATGCCCCAGAGCAGCAGCCCGATCGCGAAGTCTGCGGCGATGCGGGCGCGCGCGACCAGCGACAACGCCACGGCCGCCCCGAGCAAGGCGCCGATGCCGCATGCAGCCTGCAGCAACCCGACCCCCGCCGTCCCGAGCCCCAGCAGCTGCAGCGCGATCACGACGACGAAGACGCCGAGCGCGCCGGCCACGAAGCACTGGGCGCCGTAGAGGCCGATCAGCAGCCGCAGCCGTGGCTCGGCGGCGATCGCCCTGAAGCCTGCGACCAGCGCTCCTCTCCCCTCCTGGGCAGCCCGCTCGCGCGGTCTCGCGCCCGGCGGCGTGTGGACACGGGCGATGAAGTACGCACTCCACGCAAAGGTGAGCGCGTTGAACGCGAGTGCGGCCGCAATGCCGCTCAACGCCATCAAAAAGGCGGCGATCGCCGGGCCGACGAACACACCGAGGCTGTCGAACGTGCTCGACGAGACGTTCGCGGCGGTCAGCTCCTCGGGCGATCGGGCGAGCATTGGCATCAGCGCGGACTCGGCGGGGCGGAAGATCGTGCCCAGGATCGTGGTGATCGTCGCGACCACGTAGACCGCGAGCGCCGGTGAATCCAAGATCACGAGCGCGGCGGTGGCGCCCACCGAGACGAGGCGGCCAAGGTCGGAGGCGAGCATCACTCGTTCACGCGGGTAGCGATCCGCCAGCGAGGCCGCGAAGGGCGCGATTATCGCGGCGATCACCTGGCGAACGGCCGTGACGACGCCCACGGCCGTGGCCCCGCCATGCTCGTAGGCGTAGACTGCGATCGCCACGCCGTAGGCGAAGTTGCCCATCGACGACCCCCCGTACGCGAGCTGAACTCGCCGCAGGTTGGGGTTCGCGAAGACGCCCTTCAGGGCCGAGGACGACGCTGCGAACTGGCTACGAAGCTTGCCCATCGAGGCGACAATTGCATCGATTGACAAGAAGTGGAAGGGGACGGGAAGATTTCCGGTGCGAACTCCGTCTAGTACGTGTCATCCGCCAGAGCGGGTCAATGATTTCCCCAAGGAGGCTTCACAATGTCGGACGAGCGCGACAAGTTGACACAGAACGACGAGTTGGAGAACGAGGAGAACGACGTCGAAGCCCATCAGCTCGGCGGCGACCGTGACCAGTTGGGCGGCGACCGTGACCAGCTCGGTGGCGACCGCGACCAGCTCGGCGGCGACCGCGACAAGCTGTCGTAGAACTACCCGCACAGGGGAAGACGAGAAAAGGCCCGCAGCGCGGGCCTTTTCTTTGTCAGCGCTCGAGCACTCGCGTCAGTTCGCGGAGCAGCGCGCCGGCTGCGTCGCGCCGGTCGCCTTCGAGCGCTTCGAGCGCCGCGGCCAGCGACGCGACCGCAGCCGCGTCGCCCTCGCCTGCGAGCGCACGTCGGGCCCGGCGTGCCGAGCCGAGCAGCGAGAGCGCGATCGCGGCCTGCCCGGCAAACAGCCCGAGCAGCTCCATCTCCTGCAGCGAGAAGCGCGAGCGCTGCGGCCGGTCGAGCACCTGCAGCACCCCGAGCACGGCCTCGTCGTCGAGCAGCGGCACCGCCATCAGCCCTTCCGGCACGTACCCGGTCCCCTCGGCGACATCCCGGGCGAAGCGCGGATCCTGTCGTACGTCCTCGAGCACGAGCGGCGTCCGCGACGAGAGCACCCAGCCGGCGATACCCGTCGACGACGGCAGCCTGCGCCCCACGAGGTGCTGCTCGTCGTCGCCCGCCACCGCAGCGAACACCAGCTCGTCGGTCTCCTCGTCGAAGAGGAAGACCGAGGACGCTTTCGCATGGAAGATCGCCCGCGCGACCTCGACGATCGAGCGAAGCAAGCGGGCGAACTGCTCTTCGGATGCGAGCACACCGGCGGCGACCGCCGCGTCGTAGCGCCCCGCGCCGTCAGTCATCGCGCACCTCCAACGTTGGCCGAGGTCAGGTACAGCACCGTTTTCAGCTGAAACGGCGTCAGCTTCGGATGCTTGCTGAGAATGAGCGCCGCGAGCCCCGAGATGCACGGCGTCGCGAAACTGTTGCCGGTCGCCCTGATCGACCCGCCGCCGAGCCACGCCACATCGACGTCGACGCCCCGCGCGAAGAACTCGACCGGCGGATCGGGGTTCGCGTAGTAGAGGAAGGGATCGTCTTCCTCGTGGCTCCCCACCGAGAGGACCGACGAGAAGCGCCACGGATACGACTCGACGGGCATGTTGTGCGCGGAGGCGACCAGGATCGTGCCGCGGAAGTACGCGGTGTCGGCGAGCTCGTGCAGCACCTCGCCGAACTGCCGCTTGGTGGTCGAGAGGCTCATGTTGACGACGTCGAAGCCCTGGGCGACCGCCCAGCGCAACCCCGCGAGCAGCACCGGCCCGGTGCCCGAGAACCCGGCGCCGAGCACGCGTACCGAATAGAGCTCTGCCTCGGGCGCGATCGAATGGACGACGCCGGCACACGCAGTGCCGTGGCCACAGAGATCGCCCTCGGTGTCTTCGCTGGCGACGGGGTCGCCGTTCTCGGCCAGCGAGATCGAGACGGCCCCCGCGAGCGGCCCCACCAGTGGATGTCCGGCCTCGACGCCGCTGTCGAGGATGCACACCTTGACGCCCCGCCCCGTTGCCCCACCGATCGCCCAGTCGCGATCGACCCGCTCAGGAAGCGGATTGTCGATCGCGATGCGGTTCGCGGCGAGCTTCGGCAGCGACCACGCGGGGAGCTCTTCGTCGTCCGCCGTCGCGGCGTGCAGGACGACGTCAGGCATTTAAGGCTTCTTGCAGTTGTTCTTCGCCCAGGCGGAGATGTTCGTGGCCGCCGTCGTGACAGCTCCCTGGTCGATCGAGGTCGAGAGCTGCTGCAGCTTCGCCAGTGTCGCCGCGTTCGGAACCTGCCCGGGCGTGAAATGGATGTCCTTGAGTGCCGAGGCGTACTTGGAGAACGCGTCGGCGAGCGTCTGGAAGTCGGGCCTGATGTCCGACGGTGTCTTGTCGGCGAACTCCTTGAGGATCTTCGCGCGCGCGGCGAAATCGTTGGCGCCGACCCCGCTGATCGCCTTGCTGAAGGCTGCGCTGAGGCCGGCCAGCGCTGCGCAGTTCCCGGCTGTCGCAATCGACCCGACGCTGGTGCTGCTCGCTGACGAGGAGGACGCCGAGGCCGAGGACGACGAGCTGCTCGAGGTCGCCGTCGTGGTCGCCGTGGTCGTCTGGGCCGCCGTGGTGGTGGCGGTGGTGGTGGCGCTGGTGGTGGCCGCGGCCTGCTTCTTGCTGCCGCAACCCGTCGTCGCGACGACGAGCGCAAGCACCGCCGCCGCAAGCACCAGTGACCTTGACCTGCCGTTCATGCCCTGCTCCCCTCGCTCGAATCGATCCGGTACCGCGATCTTACGACGACGTCAACAATTGCGCCGCTGCCGCCGCCGACTGGGCCGCGGCGCGGGCTCTCGTAACCCGGGCGTCGTCTACACCGACGGCGAGGTTCACCTCGACGAGCCGCACGGCTGCCTGCGCCGCGGCCGCGGCCAGCATCGAGGCGACGGCGGCGTCCGGCCGTGAGTCGTCCTCGCCCGTCTCGGCGAGCTCGCCGGCCAGCGCGGCCACGTCGGCGCACGCTTCCGCGATCTCGAGCGGGATCGCCGAGGCCCGGTCGAGAACCTGGCCCAGATGGAAGTCGCGACGTTCGTCGCCGCCGCCGCCGGACGCGGCCAGAGCGGCCCGGGCCGCTGCCAGGGCCTCGGCATCCGAAGGTGCCAGGTCGGCGAGACGCGTCCCCAGGGCGGCTGCCTGGGCGGCGAGGCCGCCCTGATCGGAGCGCCGCGCCACCTTCACCGTCACCGCAGCCGCGATCGCCCCTACGAGAGCTGCCGCCGAGCCGCCTGCCGACGAGCTCGCCGCTGCGCCGAGCGCATCGAGGGTGCCGCGCATGTCGAGCCCGTCGTCCACCTAGCGGGAAAGGCGCGCGCGGGCTTCGGCGAGGAGGCGCGGAGTCGGGCTGATGCCCGACTCCGCGAGCGCCGATTCGAGATCTGCGACGAGGTGCGCGCGAAGCTCGGCGTCCTGTTCAGCCCTAGCGATCAGGTCGTCAAGGTTCGCCCGCATGCGCGGGAGCTCCTGTGCCGCGGTCACCCACCCCAGAGGGGCCGGCGGCAGAGCGCCGATGAGGCGCGACAGTTGCTCGATGTCGTACGTGTTCACTCGAATCACCCGTCTACAGGACGTGCGCCGTCACCGGAATCTTCCATCACGGCCTTCAACCGGTCGAGACACCGCGAGATACGGCTTGCAATGGTGCCCGGAGGCAGGTCGAGGTCGTCCGCGATCGTCTTGTAGCTCTCGTCGCGGGCAAAGAAGCGGTCGAGGATCTCCTGGCACGCCTCCGGCAGGGTGGCGAGCATCTCGCGGACGGCGAGGGCCTCATCGAGCTCGGCCAGCTGATCGTCGAACCCGGCAGGCTCGACGTCCTCGCTCGCGTCCTCCTGAACCTTGCGCAGCCTGTCGATACACGTTCGCCGGGTCAGCTGCGCGATCCATGGCCGGACGGCGCTGTCGTCTCGCAGACGGCCGAGCTGTTCGAAGACTTTGGCGAACACGTCCTGAAAGACGTCCTCGGCGTCCTGGCGACCGAACCGGAAGCCCTGGCTGCAGATTGCGTAGACGTAGCGCGAGAACCGCTCGACGAGCTGGTTCCACGCCTCGTCGTCACCGCTCCGACAGCGGGCGACGAGCTCCTGGTCGCTGAGATCCGTGACTTGCTGCACTTGCCGATCTTATGTCGGTATCAAGGCTTTAAGCTCAAATCCGTGGGCGAGATCACACGGGAAGAGCTGCAGTTGGCGGCGCGGAACCACGGCATGCCGCTGGAACTCCTGCGCGAGCCGGTCACGCCGGTGGGTCTTCACTACCTCCTGATCCACTACGACATCCCCCACGTCGACCCGGCGACCTGGCGCCTGACCGTCGACGGCGCGGTCGGCAGCGAGCTGTCGCTGGATCTGGCGGATCTGCGCGCTCGCCCGCCCCTCGAGGTCGTCTCGACGATGGAATGCGCCGGCAACGGCCGCGCCGACCTCGAGCCTCGTCCGATCAGCCAGCCGTGGCTGCTCGAGGCGGTCGGCACCGGTCGCTGGCGCGGCACCGGCCTGGCCGCGCTCCTCGCAGAAGCCGAGGTCGCCGCCGGTGCTGTCGAGGTGCTGTTCACCGGTCTCGACCGCGGCACCGAGGGCGGCGAGGAGCAGTGGTACCAGCGCAGCCTGCCGCTGAGCGACGCGCTCCGCCCCGAGGTGCTGCTCGCGTACGACCTGAACGGCGGCCCGCTGCCGCCCCAGCATGGCTTCCCGTTGCGCCTCCTCGTGCCCGGGTGGTACGGCATGACGAACGTCAAGTGGCTCTCACGGATCACGCTGCTCGAGGAGCCGTTCACCGGCTACCAGCAAGCGCAGGGCTACCGCCTGCGCCAGGACCCCGACGAGGCCGGCTCGCCGGTCTCGCGGATCCTGCCGCGGGCGCTCCTGGAACCGCCCGGCATCCCCGACTTCATGACCCGCGAGCGCACGGTGCCGCTCGGCTCGTGCAGCCTCGCAGGGCGTGCCTGGTCCGGCCTCGCTCCCATTGCCGGAGTCGACGTGAGCGTCGACGGCGGCGCGACGTGGAACGCAGCGACGCTCGATCCCGAGGAGCTCGGCGAGTGGGCGTGGCGCCGCTTCACGTACGTGTGGCAGGCCGACGAGCCCGGGCCACGCGTCCTGTGCTGCCGCGCCCGCGACGAAGCCGGTAACCAGCAGCCCCTCGAGGTGCCGTGGAACGTGGGCGGCTACAGCAACAACGCCGTTCAGCGCGTTGCCGTCAACGTCACGGCATCGGCCGGCCCGCCGGGCGAATGACGTAGACGATCCGCCCTCCGTACCGAAACGATTGAGGGGGAGCTCGCGCTCCCCCTCAGTTCCTGCCTCACGCGCCTTCGACTACGAGAGGCAGATGTTTACGGACACCTTCTCTGCGTCTGCGAGCGTCGCGGTGATGCGGTACTCGCCGCCATTGAGGCCCTTCGTACTCCAGTTGAAGTGGTACTGGCTGCCGTCCCAGGTGAAGGCCGATCCAGGATCGGGCGTCACCGGGTCCGCCGTGTCGGCCACAGCCTGTCCGCAGTTGCCAACAAACGTCTTGGAGAAGGTCGGGTTTCCGACCTGCTGGACGACGTTGCCCAGGGCGTCCTTGAGCTGGAACTTCGCTGGGATCGTCTGACCCAGCTTGAACTTGCTCTCAACGAGACCCGTGTGTGCCGTGTCGTTGATCGGCTGGAGGTAGCCGTCCAACCGATAACCGACGGTGAGCTTGCCGTTTACGAAGTTCGCCGCGGGGAAGCCGTAGTTCTGGGCCGTGAGACTGCCCGCGGTGCAGACGATCGGAAACGCGCCGACCGTCTTTCCGTCGGACGTAGTGCAGGAAGCAGAACCGGTGACGCCGCTCGACGCAAGCGTCTCGGTTGAGATGAACCCGGTGATGACGTAGCTCAGGGTCGGCACTACGCCGTTCAGGATCATCGTCTGATCGTTGGCGGTTACTGTCAACGGCGCCGCCGTGATCGTGCCGCTGTGGGTATGCGTCGTCACCGAGTAGTTGCCACCCGAGTTGCCGTCATGGATCACATACGCCGACACCTCGAGCGTGCTGTTCCCCGGCCCGAGCACGTTCTTCGACTGGAAGCGCTGCACCAGCCCATCGACCGTGTCCGTCCCCTGCAGCTGGCCGGCACCAACCGTCGGCGTCCCCGCCGAGCCCACACCACCGTCGTACTGCTTGGTGTCACCCACCGCAGACAGATCCAACGGCGCCGCCGTGATCGTGCCGCTGTGGGTATGCGTCGTCACCGAATAGTTGCCACCCGAGTTGCCGTCATGGATCACATACGCCGACACCTCGAGCGTGCTGTTCCCCGGCCCGAGCACGTTCTTCGACTGGAAGCGCTGCACCAGCCCATCGACCGTGTCCGTCCCCTGCAGCTGGCCGGCACCAACCGTCGGCGTCCCCGCCGAGCCCACACCACCGTCGTACTGCTTGGTGTCACCCACCGCAGACAGATCCAACGGCGCCGCCGTGATCGTGCCGCTGTGGGTATGCGTCGTCACCGAATAGTTGCCACCCGAGTTGCCGTCATGGATCACATACGCCGACACCTCGAGCGTGCTGTTCCCCGGCCCGAGCACGTTCTTCGACTGGAAGCGCTGCACCAGCCCATCGACCGTGTCCGTCCCCTGCAGCTGGCCGGCACCAACCGTCGGCGTCCCCGCCGAGCCCACACCACCGTCGTACTGCTTGGTGTCACCCACCGCAGACAGATCCAACGGCGCCGCCGTGATCGTGCCGCTGTGGGTATGCGTCGTCACCGAATAGTTGCCACCCGAGTTGCCGTCATGGATCACATACGCCGACACCTCGAGCGTGCTGTTCCCCGGCCCGAGCACGTTCTTCGACTGGAAGCGCTGCACCAGCCCATCGACCGTGTCCGTCCCCTGCAGCTGGCCGGCACCAACCGTCGGCGTCCCCGCCGAGCCCACACCACCGTCGTACTGCTTGGTGTCACCCACCGCAGACAGATCCAACGGCGCCGCCGTGATCGTGCCGCTGTGGGTATGCGTCGTCACCGAGTAGTTGCCACCCGAGTTGCCGTCATGGATCACATACGCCGACACCTCGAGCGTGCTGTTCCCCGGCCCGAGCACGTTCTTCGACTGGAAGCGCTGCACCAGCCCATCGACCGTGTCCGTCCCCTGCAGCTGGCCGGCACCAACCGTCGGCGTCCCCGCCGAGCCCACACCACCGTCGTACTGCTTGGTGTCACCCACCGCAGACAGATCCAACGGCGCCGCCGTGATCGTGCCGCTGTGGGTATGCGTCGTCACCGAATAGTTGCCACCCGAGTTGCCGTCATGGATCACATACGCCGACACCTCGAGCGTGCTGTTCCCCGGCCCGAGCACGTTCTTCGACTGGAAGCGCTGCACCAGCCCATCGACCGTGTCCGTCCCCTGCAGCTGGCCGGCACCAACCGTCGGCGTCCCCGCCGAGCCCACACCACCGTCGTACTGCTTGGTGTCACCCACCGCAGACAGATCCAACGGCGCCGCCGTGATCGTGCCGCTGTGGGTATGCGTCGTCACCGAATAGTTGCCACCCGAGTTGCCGTCATGGATCACATACGCCGACACCTCGAGCGTGCTGTTCCCCGGCCCGAGCACGTTCTTCGACTGGAAGCGCTGCACCAGCCCATCGACCGTGTCCGTCCCCTGCAGCTGGCCGGCACCAACCGTCGGCGTCCCCGCCGAGCCCACACCACCGTCGTACTGCTTGGTGTCACCCACCGCAGACAGATCCAACGGCGCCGCCGTGATCGTGCCGCTGTGGGTATGCGTCGTCACCGAGTAGTTGCCACCCGAGTTGCCGTCATGGATCACATACGCCGACACCTCGAGCGTGCTGTTCCCCGGCCCGAGCACGTTCTTCGACTGGAAGCGCTGCACCAGCCCATCGACCGTGTCCGTCCCCTGCAGCTGGCCGGCACCAACCGTCGGCGTCCCCGCCGAGCCCACACCACCGTCGTACTGCTTGGTGTCACCCACCGCAGACAGATCCAACGGCGCCGCCGTGATCGTGCCGCTGTGGGTATGCGTCGTCACCGAGTAGTTGCCACCCGAGTTGCCGTCATGGATCACATACGCCGACACCTCGAGCGTGCTGTTCCCCGGCCCGAGCACGTTCTTCGACTGGAAGCGCTGCACCAGCCCATCGACCGTGTCCGTCCCCTGCAGCTGGCCGGCACCAACCGTCGGCGTCCCCGCCGAGCCCACACCACCGTCGTACTGCTTGGTGTCACCCACCGCAGACAGATCCAACGGCGCCGCCGTGACGTTCGCCGTCAGGCCCGTCGGCTGCGAGACGGTGTAATTCCCAGCATCCCCGCCCGCCAGGACCACACCCGACACCGTCACAGGCTTCCCGTTAGCAACATTCTTGTTCGCAAAGCCCGCCGAGTAGCCCGAGCTGTTGATCGAAACCGAATCGCCCGACACGGCCCCGACCAACGACGCCCCGGTGAAGTCAACCGTCGCCGATGCATTCCCGTCGTACACCTTGTTGTTGGCGACCGCACCAGTGATTGTCAGGTTCAGCTTCGAAACTGTCAGGGTGGCCGCATTCGAGTTGGCTGACCCACACCCGTTCGTAAAGACGGCGCGGTACTCGCTTCCACTGAGGGAAACCCCAGGCTTCGTCAGTGTGAAGGTTGACGAAGTAGCGCCCGGGATATTGGAGAAGCTCGATCCGCCGTTCGTGCTGACCTGCCACTGAACCGTCGGAGCCGGCGAACCGGTGGCGGACGATGTGAAAGTGGCATTCGCCCCGTATGTGATGGACGCGTCACCTGGCTGCGTCGAGACAGACGGTGCGGTACAGGCGTTGTTCACGACCTGGCTCAGTGCAGGGTCGCTCACCGATTTCTGCGCATTGTTTCCCGATGTGGTGCTTGGATTGAAACAGGCGCGGATCGAGTGTGCGCCGGCGCTTAGTGAGGAGGTCGAGAACGTCGCCTGCCGTGAGAGGCCTGAGCCGGTCAACGTGCTCGTGCTGCCGAGCGTCGTGCCGCCGTTACATCCGTTGTTGGCGTTCTCCACAAAGTCGACGGTCGACGCGGAGAATGTGCACGAAGTTGCGCACGTAATCGTCGCGGTAAACGTGACCGATTGCCCCAAGTTGGACGGATTCGGGGTCGATGCGAGCGTCGTCGTCGTGTTGACGGAATCCGTGAACTTCGTTGTCGCGACCTCACCGCCGGCGCCAGTCGCGGTCACGTCGTAATCGGAGACGAAGTAGTTCGCGAGCGTCACGTGGGCGGTGAACGCGCCGCTGGAATCGGCCACGACGTCCCCGTCGTACTTCCAGGTCTGGCCGACTGTGTCGTTGACGGTGAGGTGGACGGACTCACCGGGGGCCCAGCCGGCGCCCGTGAGCGTGACGGTCGATCCCGGCGCATAGTCGTTCTGGTCGCTGACGATCGTCGGAGGCGCAGCTGTGCCTGAGGCCGCGAACGCATCCGAGAAGCTGGTCGAGACGGAGCCCTGAAGCGCGCCCGAGGCGGCGACAGCAAAGGTGTCTGCGTAGTCCGAGGGAAGAACGAACGATGCATCGATGGAGCCGTCCGCGCCCGCGAGGACGTCGGAGTCGTAACTGAACGGCTGGCTGTTAGCCGCGGCGTGAACGTGGACGTTCTCGCCCGGCAACCAACCCGCACCGGTGACGTGGACCGCGTCGCCAGGGGCGTACGCCGCCTGGTCGGTGGCAACCGTCGGGGCTGGTGCCGACCCTCCGTCGGCCAGACCCGCGGAGACGAAGACTCCGACCAGCAGCAACGACGCGATCGCCGCTACCAGCTTGGCGTACTTACCCGCTGCATTCGTTCGACGATTCACCGTTTTTCTCCCCTCGTTGCGGATGCCGTGCCGTTAGCCCAACGAGGAGACACCGAGACCGCCCGTTTCCGGGACGGTGATTCCGTCTCTCCCCGTGCTCTCCCTTGCTGCCATGCCGCAGAGATCCCTCGATCGCTGGCGTCCGAATGACGATTGTCAACCGAATTGCGCCTCTCAGCTAACTGCAGAACTGGTCAGCTGAACCTGAACAAAGGTTTAGTCTGTGCAGCTTTTTGCACAGAATCGCTCAAGTTCTCGGATGGTCTGGCCGACAACAGTGACCCATGTCAAGCGCAGCAGCACTCACAGACGAACTGGTCGCGTGGACGCCCGAGCCGGGCTGGTCACGGGACGACTTCGAGACACTCAACGAAGACGAAGCGACTGCCATCCTCCTGCGGCGGATGCGCAAGCTTCTGGCACGCGGCCTCGAGCCGCTCGACGCGTTGCGGCTCGCGTCGAAGCTCGACGCACCGCTCTTCTAACCGCCGGAAGCTGCTGGAGGGCCCCTCAGGCGGGGCCCTCCAGCAACGCATCGCTAGCCGCTAGAGAATCCCGCGCGCGTGGAACGCGGCGGTCACTTGGGCCGCGTCGGCCGGGTAGAGCAGCTGCGCAACTGCGACCGTGCTGTTCGCGAGCGCAGTCATCGTCGTGCCCGGGAAGTCGAACTGCCCGAGCAGGATGATCGTGTCGGCCTCGTCGTGGCCGAGCGCGCTGCGAATGTCCCAGAGCGCGCGCGACCAGATCTGCCCGTCGTGATGCACCTCGCCGTTCAGGTCGGTCGGGTACGTCAGGCTCGTGTCGACCCGGCGCAGGCAGTGCGGCACGTCGCTCGTGTACGACGTCGAGTCCCAGTCGGCGATACACGCCGGGTCGGGGTTCGGCAAGCCGAAGCCGTCGGTGACGATGCTCGACACGTCGGCCGACCAGTAGTCGCCGAAGCCCTCGCTGATCGCACCCGCCTCCTCCGAGGCGAACGAGAAGTTCTGGGAGAAGTGAATCGCGTGTCCGTACTCGTGCAGGATCACTTCCGCGTCCTCGGCATCGTCCACGCCGCCCTTGCCGAAGCGAAGCTCGTTCTTCGGATGGTCAGTCGCAAACGAGTTGTCGGCGCCCCACTGGTTGATCCGCACCGGCTGCGGCCGGTTGTTGACCGCCCGGAACCGCGTGCCGAAGCCGAGGCTCTGGATGTACTTCTCGGACTCGGTGATCCAGTAGTACGCCATCACCTGCTCGAACTCGTCCTGGCTACGCGTATAGCGGAACGTGTTCGTCGGCGAGTACGCCGCGTTGCCGGTCTCGCTGATGATCGTCGCGTAGTCGCCGTGCAGGAACCCGCTCCCGTCCAGGTTCGTGAGCGTCACATCGTGGTACGCGGCCGCGGGTACCGCCGCGTCCGAATCCTTCTGGTCGGTCAGAGACTCGATCCCGAGCGACTGCACCGGGTTCGGGATGAAGACCGAACCGATGCCGTCCGTGCGCCCCGATCCGGGTTTCGTCGCACTCGCGCCGCCGACGATCACGAGCGCCAGGACGAGCACTGACAACGCCAAGAACTGCCTTTCGCATGGACCCTCCCCTTGGTCGATCGAAACAGGCGGGGAGAATAACTATCCGGCGCGCCAGGAGTCGCGCTTGCGCGTGCGCATCATCGCGCCGCCCAGCGACCCGAGCACGATCAGCACGGCGACGCCGCCCAGCGCGGCACCGACGATGATCTCCGTGTGGTGCTTCTTGCTCGTCGACGGCTTGGTTGACGCCACGGTCGTCGAGTTCAACTCGGAATCCGAGGCGGAGAGGTTATTGGACTCGCTGTCGACTCGATGCCCGATGTAGTACGCACCGAACCCGACCGCAGCTAGCAGCAAGGCGATCAGCACGATGTCAAGGAGACGCCTCACGCCCAGGGACGGTACCGCGGACGGCTGACAGCCACCTCACCCACTCAGGTAGATATGCCTACCCCGCCGTGCTGCCGCCCCTCCTCCGCACCAATCCGAACTTTCGGCGCTTCTTCATCGGCCAGTCGGTTTCGCTGCTCGGCGACCAGATCACGACGATCGCGCTGCCGCTGACCGCAGTCCTCGCCCTGGACGCGACGCCGGGTCAGATGGGGGCGCTGCTCACCGCGTACCTGGTGCCGAACCTGATCCTCGCCCTCCCGGCCGGCGCCTGGGTCGATCGGCGCGGCGGCCGGCGCAACGTGATGATCGCGACCGACATCGGTCGCGCCGTCCTGATCGGCTCGATCCCGGTCGCTTACGCGTTCGACCACCTGACCTGGGCTCAGCTGTACGTCGTCGCATTCCTCACCGGGTCGCTGAGCGTCTTCTTCTACGTCGCGTACGGCGCGATGATCCAGATGCTCGTGCCGCGCGAGCAGTACGTCCAGGCGAACTCACTCACGCACGGGAGCCGCGCCTTCTCGTTCCTGGCGGGGTACAGCATCGGTGGCTTCCTCGTGCAGGTGCTGCGCGGACCGTACGCACTCGCCGTCGACGCATCGTCGTTCCTCTGGTCGGCGCTATTCCTCGGTCGCATGCACATCGACGAACCGCCCGGCGCCCCGAGCGAATCCGGCGGGCTGACGGCCGGTGCGCGCTGGATTCGCGCCAACTCGATCATCCGCGCCGAGTTGCTCGGCGTCGCGACTCTCAATTTCTTCAACTTCATCTTCTTCGCGCTCTTCCTGCTCTACGCCACGCGCCAGCTGAACGTCTCTCCGGCCGCACTCGGACTCGTCCTCGGCGTCGCTTCGATCGGCACACTCAGCGGCTCGTTCGTCACCGCTCGCATCGGACGCCGCATCGGCGTCGGCAGGACCTTCGCGCTCGGTTGCTTCCTCTTCCCCGCCCCGCTGATCCTGGTGCCACTCGCGGCCGGGCCGCACTGGCTCGTCCTGACGCTGCTCTTCCTCTCGGAGTTCGTGTCGGGGATCGGCCTGATGCTGCTCGACATCATGGCCGGGACGATCAACGCCGGACTCGTGCCGCCGACGCTCCGTTCGCGCGTCTCGGGAGCGTTCATGCTCGTCAACTACGGAGTGCGGCCGCTCGGCACGACCGTCGGGGGCATCCTCGGCACCGCGATCGGCCTGCGGCCGACGCTGTGGATCGCAACCGTCGGCTCGCTCGCCGGACTGCTCTTCATACTCCCGTCACCGATCATGTCCCTGCACGACGTTCCTGCGGAAGCGCCGGAATGAGCGACCCTCTCGCGCTGTTCCACGAGTGGATCGACGGCAACGAGATGGTGCTTGCCACGGCAACCGCCGACGGACGTCCCTCGGCGCGCATGCTGTTGCTGAAAGCGGCCGACGAACGCGGCTTCACGTTCTTCTCGAACTACGAGTCGCGGAAGGGCCAGGAGCTCGCGTTGAACCCACACGCAGCGCTGCTCTTCCGCACGTCCGACCGGCAGGTCCGGGTCGAGGGACGGGTCGAGCGGATTCCGGCCGACGAGTCCGACGCGTACTGGGCGACCCGCCCGCCGGCGTCTCGCCGCAGCGCGGCGGCGTCGCACCAGTCGCAGCCGATCGACTCCCGCGCCGAGCTCGAGGCGGCCGTCGCGGCACAGCCCGCCGAGCCGCCGCGTCCGCCGCACTGGGGCGGCTACCGGCTGACACCCGAGGTGTACGAGTTCTGGCTTCACCGCGACGACCGGTTGCACGAACGTCACCTGTTCAGGCGACGCGAGGGCGGTTGGGAGGTGTTACTTCTGCAACCGTGAAGCTGCTGGCCGTCGCAACCGTCGCCGTCGCCGCAACGGCCGCCTCTGGCGCCGCACCGCCACCCCAGCTCGGAGCCTGTCCGGTCTTCCCGACGACCAGCGTCTGGAACACCCCGGTCAACACCCTGCCGGTGGCCGCGGACTCGGCGACGATCATCGCGGCGATCGGTGACTCAGGTGTGCATGCCGACTTCGGCTCCGGCCTCTGGGACGGGTCGCGGATCGGGATCCCCTACGTCGTCGTGCACGGCAAGACGACACCCAAGTCGCGCGTCACGTTCGACTACGCCGACGAGAGCGACAAGGGGCCGTACCCGATCCCGGCGACCGTGCCGATCGAAGGCGCGCCCGGCCACCTCGACTCGGGTGACCGCCATGCGCTGATCGTCGACCGCGACAGCTGCAGGCTCTACGAGCTGTACGCACTGCACCGCGAGGGCAGTCGCTGGGCGGCAGGTTCCGGCGCGATCTGGAACCTGCGTTCGAATGCGTTGCGGCCTGCGACCTGGACGTCCGCCGACGCAGCGGGACTGCCGATTCTCCCGGGCCTCGCGCGCTGGGACGGCGACGCCTCGACCGGGCGCATCAACCATGCGCTTCGGTTCACCGTGCAGCGCACGCGCAACACGTTCATCTATCCGGCACGCCATCAGGCTTCGAGCTCCAGCGATCCATCGCTGCCGCCGATGGGCCTCCGAGTGCGGCTCAAGGCAAGCGTCGACATCTCGAAGCTGCCGCGGCAGGCGCGCATCGTCGCTCAGGCGATGAAGACGTACGGGATGATCGTCGCCGACAACGGTTCCAACTGGTACGTCTCGGGCGCACCGAGCCCGAAGTGGTCGAACGACCAGCTACACGCGCTCGGCGCGTTGCACGGGTCCGACTTCGAGGTCGTCGACACCTCGAAGCTGCGGCCGTAGCCGAACCACGAACGTCGTCCCCGCGGCTCCGCTCTCGACACTCACCTCGCCGCCCATCGCCTGAGCAAGCTGCCGCACGATCGCCAGGCCGAGCCCGCTGCCGACCGGACGGTCCTTGCCTCCTTTGTCGTAGAGGTAGAAGCGCTCGAAGACGTGCGGAAGGTCGTCGGCGGCGATTCCAGGCCCGGTGTCGGCGACGCTCAGCCGGCCCGGCTCGACAGCAACCGTCACCCGGCCGCCTGCAGGCGTCTCGCGCAACGCGTTCTCGACGAGGTTCGACGCGATCTGCAGCAACCGGTCCTCGTCGCCCTCGACCCACGCCTCGTCTCCGGCGGCGGCGAGGGTGACCTCGAACTGCTTCGCCGCTGCCTCGTGCCTCCGCACCGTCTCCCGGGCGACCTCGGCGAGGTCGACCGGCTCGTGGCGCACCGAGAACTCGCTCCGGTTCATACGGGCGAGGTCGAGCAGGTCGCGCACGAGGCGTTCCAGCCGCCCCGATTCGACCCCGATCACACGGGCCGCGTCCTCCGGTGCGAATGCTCCGTCGGCCAACCCCTCGGCGTAGCCGCGAATCGCCGTCAGCGGAGTCTTCAGCTCATGGCTGACCGAGAGCAGGAAGTTGCGCTCGGCCTCTCGTGAGGCGGCAAGCTGCTCGGCCATCTCGTTGAACGCCTTTGCGAGCAGTGCGACCTCGCTCGTTCCCTCTTCGGGTAGCGGCTCGTGCCGCTCGTCGGCCGCGAGCGAACGGGTGGCGGCGGCGATGCGGCGGATGGGACGCGCGATCGAGCCTGCGATCACGAACGAGAGCAGCGCAGCGAGCGCCGCACCGGCGAGCGCCGCGAACAGCAGGTCGCGCAGGAAAGGCCTCCACTCGGCTGAACGCAGGCTCTCGGGTCGCAGCAGCAGCAGCCCGCGCGACGGAATCGTGCGGTAGGAGTACAGATAGTGGTCGCCGGCGTAGACCGTCTTGCCATCGCTCGACCTGTTGGCGTTCGCGACGTACTGCGAGAGCTGCGGGCGTGGCTCGACGAGAATCCTGACGCTGCCCGAGAGCGTGTTCTGGTTGACGTAGCTGACGTTCGCGCGGCGCTGCTGTGCGAGATCGTCGGCGCGCCGCGCCAGCGCTGAGACCTGCGACTTGTCGACCTGGCGGCGCGTCAGCACCGCGCCGATGCCGATCGTCAGTGCGAGCGTGAGGGCAAGCGCTGCGAGCGTCGCTGCGAACAGCCGCGCCCGCAGACTCCTCATGGGGCGACGGCCTTGTAGCCGGCGCCGCGGAGCGTGCGGATCAGATCCGGCCGTCCGAGCTTGCGGCGCAGCTGGGCGACGTGCACGTCGACCGTCCTGGTTCCTCCCGGATATTCGAGGCCCCACACCCGGTCCAGCAGCACGTCGCGCGAGACGAGCGCGCCGGTGTTCGCCATGAAGTAGGCGAGCAGCTCGAACTCCTTCGCCGTCAACTCGACGGGCTTGCCGCCGACCGTGACGTCGTGAGACTCGCGGTCGAGCTCGACGTCGCCGAGCGTGAACGTGTCCCGGCGGTCCTGCGGTTCGCTGCGGCGCAGCACCGCCTTCATGCGCGCGACGAGCTCGCGTGGCGAGAACGGCTTCGTGATGTAGTCGTCGGCGCCCACCTCGAGCCCGACGATGCGGTCGGGCTCTTCGTCGCGAGCGGTCAGCATCAGGATCGGGACGTAGGAGCGCGCGCGGATGTCGCGGCAGACATCGAAGCCGTCTTTGCCCGGTAGCCCGATATCGAGCAACACCAGTCGGATCGGATGCCGTTCGAGCTCCACGAGCGCCTCTTCTCCGGTTCGCACCCAGATCACGCGGTACCCGTCGCGCGACAGGTACCCGCGGACGAGCTCACCGACCGAAGGCTCGTCCTCGACGAGGAGAACCGTGCCAGACATGCCGTTGAGGGTACTCAGCGGGGCACTCGGATACGCACCGCCGGCCCGCCGTCGATCCGCATCGTCGAGGCGGTCATGCCGCGACGGAGCGCGTAGATCGACGTGTCCACTCCGTAGACGCGGACAATTGCCTGGGGAGTCAGCGGGATCACCGTGATGCTCGCGTCAGGCTCGCGAAGGGTCAGCTGCGTTGCGTTCACCTGGGTGATGCGGCCGCGGTCGAGCGTGAGCGTGTGCCACTTGCGCCCGATCTTGCGGTTGATGTCGACGTGCGACCAGTTTCCCGGGACAGTCGGGAATTGGGGAATGCCAGACGCGGCGCCCGCCGCCCCAACCGTAGTGAGGACCCCGAGCACGACGATCAGGACGACGAGCTTCCGCATATGCCTACTGTGCTTGCGCGCAGTCATCTTGTGGTGCGTCCTCCGTAAGCGGAACGTAAAACACGAGGGCCGCCGACTTGTGTCGGCGACCCTCATTTTGCTCGAGTCCCTCGCGCTCTAGGTCGGTGGGTCAGTTGGCACCTGCGCCCGACCTCACCCGTCAATGTGCCTTCGACCTGCGCTCTCGACTCGCAATCCTTGCGCTCTACCCGGACGGCGTCCGGTTTCAACCATTTCGTACCTGCGCGGGATTCGCGCTCCTCCCCGCCTCTCCTGCCGGATGATCGAACCTGGGCCGACCGAGCGCAATAGGCCGTTCGGCCTAGTCTCGCAGCGCCGCCGCGGCCGAGGCGAGCAGGAAGAAGCCGGTGCCGGTGAGAACGATCGTGCCGCCGGGTGGCAGGTTGCCGTAGTACGAAACGGTCAGGCCGACGAGCACGGAGGCGAGGCCGAACCCGATCGAGATCGCGATCGTCGAGCGGAGGCTCCACGCGATCCGCTGGGCGGCGACGACGGGCAGGACCATCAGCGCCGCGATCAGGAGGATGCCGACGATGCGCATCGAGACGCCGATCGTCAGCGCGGCCAGCATCGAGATGACCGCGTTCAGCAGCGGGACCGGCAGCCCGGCGACGCGCGAACCCTCCTCGTCGAGCGCCACCGCGACGAGCGCGCGCATCAGCACGGCGATCGTCACCAGCGACCCGATGCCCAGCAACGCGATCACGACCAGATCGCTGCGCGTGACGGTGAGGATCGAGCCGAACAGGTACGAGAAGAGGTTCGCGTTCAGCGCTCCGGCTGCCGAGATGAGGACGACGCCGCCGGCGATGCCCGTGTAGAAGACGATCGCGAGCGCCTGGTCGCCCGCCGTGCGGCGGCGCGCGCGCAGCCACTCGATGCCGGCCGCGCCGACGATCGCAGCGGCGAGCGCCGTCCAGACGGGCGAGACGCCGATCAGGTACCCGAGCGCGACGCCGGCGAACGCGACGTGGCCGATGCCGTCCCCGATCAGGCTCATCTCGCGTTGCACGAGGAAGAAGCCGACCGTCGGCGCCAGGACGCCGACGATCGCGCCCGCCGCGAACGCCAGCCGCATGAACTCGAAATCAAGCATGCGTGTGTGAGGGGTCGTGCCACACGCCGGGAAGCTGGTCGGGCGGGCCGTCGAAGACGATCCGCTCGCGTACCAGCACGAGGCGATGCACGAAGCGCTCGACGGCGCCGAACTCATGCGACACGTAGAGGATCGTCACGCCGAGCTCGGTATGTAGCTCGTCGAGGAGCACGGCAAAGGACTCCTGTGACTCGACGTCCACACCGGTCGTCGGCTCGTCCAGCACGAGCAGCCGCGGCCCGGATGCGAGCGCCTTCGCGATGAACGCGCGCTGCCGCTGACCGCCGGAGAGCCGCGAGAACGGGCGCGATGCCAGCGCTGACAGACCGACACGCTCGAGCGCTTCCGACACCGCCTCGCGATCCTCGCGGCGGAGCCTTCCGACCAGGCGCAGCTGTGCCCGCCCGGCTTCCACGACCTCGCGCACCGTCACCGGCGCGTGCAACCCGACCTGCGAGCGCTGCGCGAGGTACCCGATGCGCGATCGCCCGCCGAAGCTCCGCGCCGATTCGCCGAACAACTTGACCTCGCCGGTCGTCGGCTGCTCGAGACCGAGCGCCAGCCGCAGCAACGTCGTCTTGCCGCCTCCATTCGGCCCGGCGATTGCCACGAACTCACCGGCGTCGACCCGCAGGTCGATGCCGGCCAGCACGGTCGGCCCTTGTGGGTACGCGAAGTCGACGTGCTGGAACTCGACGGCTAGCGACATCCGAGCTCCTTCCTGAGCGCGGCGAGGTTCTGCCGCATCACCGAGAGATACGTCGCACCGCGAGCGGATTCGGCAGGCGTGAGCCCTTCGATCGGATCGAGCACCGCCGTCTTCGCGCCGGCAGCACGCGCAACCGTCTCCGCGAGCTTCGGGCTGACCAGCCGTTCGAAGAACACGGTCCGTACGTGCAGCCGGCGCACGAGCCGCGCGAGCGACCCGAGCTGTTGCCCGCTCGGCTCCGACTCGGGGTCGACGCCCGTGATCGGAACCTGACGCAGCCCATACCTGGCCGCCAGATACCCGAACGCCGCGTGACTGGTCACGAACTCGCGGCGCGCGCAGTGAGCGAGTCCCGTGCGGTAGTCGCGATCGAGGGCGTCGAGCTTCGCGATCAGCGCGGCTGCCGCCCGCGGACGGCCGAGCGCGACGCCGACTCGCTGGACGATGCGCGCGAACAGCACCGGGTCGAGCCAGACGTGCGGGTCGGTCTTCCCGCCGTCTCCTTCGTGCAGGGGCAGACCGGCGAGTGCGTCGACTCGCGTACCCGACGCGTCGCGCACCGCGTCTTCGAGCGCGGGTTGAAAGCCGTGCGAGAGATAGATGACCGCGCGCGCGCGCTGAACGGCAACCACATCCTGCGGCGTCAGCTCGATGTCGTGCGGCTCGGCGCCCGAAGGCGTCAAGTTGCGAACGTGCAGCGTCGGCCCGCCGACGGTCTGCGCTGCGTAGGCGAGCGGATAGAACGCCGCGACGACATCGGTCTTCCGGCCGGACCCGCCACAGCCGGCGTAACAGCAGCGCACAGGCACAAACGAGAACGATTCTCATCTGGTTGCGGATCCTAGCCCACTCGGCCGCCGATACGTCAGCAATAATGGGCGCGTGGCCCGGTCTGATCGCCCAGTGCGCGGCCTGCTCGTCGTCGTGCCCGTCGGCATCCTCGTCGCTGCCACGGCCGTCGGCGTCTCCGCCGAGCGCTCGATCGAGGCAACCGGGCCTGCGGTGGTCAGGCTGACGGACGTCCAGCAGAGCCTGCACCGGGTGCAGGTCAGCGAAGGTGGCATGGGTGACCTCGAGATCGCGAACCTGCGGCTGTTCGGGACCTCGATCCAGTCACGTGCGATCGGCAAGGGCGTGCTCACGTGCACCTACCTCTCGAAGACGCAGCGGACGTGCAACGGCACGTACCTGCTGCCACGCGGGATGATCCTCACGGCAGGTGTCTTGAATACGCGCCTCCTCTACACGGCCGCCATCACCGGCGGCACCGGGTTGTATGACAACGCCCGCGGCACGCTCACCGTGACCGCCAAGGGCCTGAAGCCGCGCCGGGAACTCCTCCTGTTCCGGCTGTCGGGGTAGTGATGGCAGCGAGCACGCTGCGGCCCCTGATCCTGATCTGCGACGACGAGCTGCCGCTGCGGGAGTTGATCAAGGCCGCGCTCGGCGACCGCTATGACTACGTCGAAGCCGCCGACGCCGACGAAGCCGACGCGCAGATGTCGGCTCACAACCCCGAGGCGATCGTGCTCGACGTGATGCTGCCGGGCCGCAGCGGGATCGAGTTCCTGACCGAGCTGCGTGCCGGCACCGACCGGCCCGAGACCCCGGTCGTCGTCGTCTCGGCATGGCAGAGCGCCGACGACGAGAAGGCCGCGTTCGGCGCGGGCGCCGACGCCTTCGTCGGGAAGCCGTTCGACCCGGAGGATCTGGCCAGCCTTGTTGAAGGGCTCATTGCTGCATAGCGTCGCCGCACGTGTAACCGCGTTCACCGCGCTCGGCGCGGCCGCGATCGGAGTGACGCTGGGCCTGTTCTTCGCGGCCAACACAAGACTCAAATCGGCGAATGAGGACAACGCTCGCGCAGCGGCGATCAGTGCTGCGTCGTTCGAGCTTCGCGCACGGGTGCTCACCCTCGACAACACATTCAAGGCGGTGATCGCAAGCCGCAGGGACCTCGCTCGGTGGCATGCTGCCGAACGCTCCTGGCGCCCAGCCGTGCTCGAGCTCGAACGAGCCGCAGCCAGGAACGCAGGAGAAGAACAGCGAACCCAGTTGCTGCGCGCTTCGATCGACGCCTACATCTCTGACTTTGCCGAGCCGGTCATCGCGATCGCGCAGATCTCACCGGCCGCCGCCCGTTCGGCACCCGCGAACGCCGAGGGTTCGCTGCGGATCGCGACGATCCTGAAAGACACCGACACGCTCGCCCAGTTCGCTGCGGCGGCGGCCGCCAATCGCAGCGCCGACGCGAATCGACTCGCCCATCGGGCGACCGTCGCGGGGCTGATCGCGCTCATAATCGCACCGCTCCTGCTGATCGCGCTCGGCGTTTGGCTCGGGCGTTCGGTTGCCCGACCTCTCCGCCGAACCGTCGGCGCGGCAACGTCCGTCGCCGCAGGCGATTTCGACGTGCGCCTGGACGAACACCGCCGCGACGAGTTCGGCGAGCTCGGGCGAGCATTCAACGCCATGACGACGTCGCTGGCGGCGAGCCACGACGAGCTCGTGTCGCGCGCCGACAGCCTCGAGCAGGCCGAGAAGCACAAGTCGGAGCTGATCAGCATGGTCTCGCACGAGGTGCGGACGCCGCTGGCGAGCATTCTCGGCTTCACCCGGCTGCTGCTCGAACGCGATCTGTCCGAAGCCGACCGGCGGCGCTACCTGCAGATCGTCGACGCCGAGGCGACCCGCCTCGCCGGGCTCGTCAGCGATTTTCTGGATGCACGCCTGATCGAAGAGGGCCAGTTCGCGCTCCGCCGCGAGCTGTTCGACATTCGCGCGCTCGTGCTCGAGCAGGCAGAGCTCACCCTCGCGCACGACGAGGAGCACCAGTTGGCGCTCGAGGTTCGAGACACGCCGCTGCTCGTCGACGCCGACCGCTCACGCCTGGCTCAGGTCGTCGCCAACGTGCTCTCGAACGCGGTCAAGTTCTCGCCTGCGGGCGGCACGATCACCGTCGGCGCAACGCAGGCGAACGGGTCGGCACGGGTCTGGGTCGACGACGAGGGGACCGGTATCGACCCAGAGCACCGGGCGCAGATCTTCGAGCCCTTCTACCGCGGCGGCGCTCCCGAGGCCGGGATTCCCGGCACGGGCCTCGGGCTCGCGGTCTCGCGCAGGATCGTCGAGGCGCACGGTGGACGCATCGGCTTCGACTCGCTCGCCGCAGGCACTCGATTCTGGATCGAGATGCCTGTCGAGGAGCCGCCGAGTTCGCTTGTCCACCCCGACGAGGCCGCAACGTCGTAAGGTCGCGACGAAGAACGGCGCGGCCGCCTCGAATCTCTCCCCCTCCGGGCGGCCGCGCCGTGACACCTATCGGTCGGTCGCGGCCTCGGCTTGAGCGCCTTGCCCGTCGTTATCCTGGGGCGATGGCGTGGGTCGAGGATGCACGCGCGGCCCTGAGAGACGCCGGCTATCGGCCGGGCGCCGCAGGGCCAGCTCGTGCTCGAGCAGGTGGGCTCACAGACGTGCTGCCTCGGGGCACGCGAGATCCACGACGAGCTGAGCCGCGCCGGTCAGCCGGTCGCGCTCGCGAGTGTCTACCGGATGCTCGACGCCCTCGCCGAGCAGGCGCTCGTGCAGCGTGTCGACGTCGGCGACGGAGTCGTTCGCTACGAGCCGGCAAGGCACTCGGATCACCACCACCACTTCGTGTGCGCCGACTGCGGCAAGGTGGAGCCGTTCGCCGACCGCGGCCTCGAGCGTGCGCTCGTGGCCGTCGAGGAGCGAAGCGGCTACACGGTCGTCGGCCACGAGGTCGTGGTACGCGGCGCCTGTGCCAGCTGCCGCACCTAGAAGCCGGCAAGCCGACGTGGTAGAAGAGCCTGATGAACGACGACGAGCAACTCGATGCTCGGATCGAGGCACTCGAAGCGGAGGAGCGCGACGTGTCGGCGCGCCGGCGCAAGCTCCATGATCGCCTCGCGAGCTTCCCGAACGAGGTGACGTTGCAACAGGAGCGTGAGATCTCGGGACGTCGTCGCGAGCTGCACGCCGAAATCGATGCGCTCAGAGCCGAGCGCAGCCGCCGACGAGAGCAGCACGGCGCCGTCGACGGCTGACGGTTTCCGCCCTCTACCATGCGGGCATGGGGAGGGCTGTGTGGATGGAACGCCTGCTGGTGCTGCTGGTGGTCGCCGTGTGCCTCGCCGCGATCGACCTCTGGGTGAAGCTCACAGTGCCAACGCCACCCTGGGCGCTCCATCAACGCTCCGATCTCTGGTTCATCGGCTCCTGTCTCTTGATGTTCGCCGCGTTCGCCCTGGCCCGGCTACCGTCGAACACCGTGGCGATCGCCGCCGGCATCTTCACCGGGGGCATCCTCGGCAATCTGCTCTCCGCGAGCACCGACCACCTCGAAGTGCCGAACCCGATCCTGATCGGCAGTCAGACCGGTGGCATCGCCTTCAACATGGCCGACACCTTCATCCTGACCGGAAACCTCGCGCTGATGGTCAGCCTCTGCGTGCTGACGATCCGCTACCGCGACTACCTCCCGAAAAGGGAAGGTCTGCGGCTTACGCGCTCGCGTCGGACACGAGCTGCAGCCTGATCGGCTCCCGCTCGCGCTTCGTCGCATACATCGCCCGGTCGGCTTCGCGCATCAGGTCCTCGATCGTCGGCGACACGATCGCGTCCGTGCCGGCGAACCCGATGCTCGCCCGCTGACGCACCTCGCCGGTCGAGACGATCACGACGGTACTCGCGAGTGCCTCGTGGATGCGATCGGATACGGCCTCCGCTTCCGCAGCGGTCGCATCGATGAGGATGACGGCGAACTCGTCACCACCGAGCCGGCAGACCGGCCCGACGCCGTCGACGGCCGAGCGCAGCACCCGCGCCACCTCGGCGAGAACGTCGTCGCCAGTGAGGTGTCCGTGCTCGTCGTTGACGCTCTTGAAGTCGTCGAGGTCGAGCAAGACCAGCGAGACCGGCTTGGCCTCCGCCTCGCCCAGCGCGGCAGCGAGCAGCTCGTTGAACCCTCGGCGGTTCAGCAGTCCCGTGAGCTCGTCACGGCGGCTGAGCTCACGCAGCTCGGCGCGCGTACGAGCATTCTCGATCGCGATCGTGGCCGCGTCGGCGAAGCGCTGCGCGAGCTCGAAATCGAGCTCGGTGAACGTGGCGCCTTCACCCTCGCGGTAGAGACTCATCGCACCGAGAACGACACCACGTGCGACGAGCGGCACCGAGATGATCGCTTCGGGCTCACCGATGGGCGTACCGGCGACATGGCCGGCGCGCGGATCGAGATGGGCGTCGTTGCAGAGGATCGCCCGCCCGCGTTCCACGACGAGCCCGATCAGCCCTTCGCCGAACGGCAGCTTCGAGTCGAGGAAGCCATCGGGCCAGCCTCCTTCGGCAACCAGCGGCAACATCACACGCTCGTCGGTGTGAGCCTCCGCGATCAGGATGCTCGCAACGGGAATCAGATGGCGGACCGTCTTGACGAGCCGCTCGAGCACCTGGTCGAGCTCTTCGCGCGAGAGCAGGTCGTGGTAGATCTCGGCCAGCTGCCGGTACGACGAGGCAACCAGCTCACCACGCTCGGATGCCGCAGTATCCGGGACAGTTGTCGACACAGGAGACCTGAGCAGATCATCGACGCCGGGCAAGTTCCGGGCGTCCCCCGGACGAGGGATCAGGAGTAGAGGCGCCGAAGGGCGGCCTGCAGGTGCCGCTGCACCTCGAAGGCGACCGCGTTTCGCTGCTCGAGCTCGACTTCGAGCTGCCTGACGCGCAGGCGAAGCTCCTCGATCTCGGCCGGCGAGCCGGGATCGGGCGTGCCGCCTGGATCAGCGAGAAAGGCGGGCAGGTCCGCATTGGCAAGGAGCGGCGGCGGCGACGCCGGCGGCGGCGGCGCGGCGGGCTGCTCCCGGTACGCGGGGGGCGGGGGAGATTCGAGCACCTCGAGCGCCTCGAAAGGCTCGAACACGGGCCGCAACTCGGGCTCGGGATTGGTCTTCGCCTTCCGCGGCACCTCTTCGCGCCGCTCGGTCGCAGGCGTGCGGCTCGTCAGGAGCTCGCTCGACAAGGCGGCATCGAGCGCGGCACGCGGCACGACGACCATGACCGTGTCTTCACCGATCACGTCACGCAGAGCCTGGAGCCGTTGCTCCGTCGGCTCGGCGACGGCGACGACGATCCGTCCGTCCTGCACGCGCGTCGGCATCGCCTCGAGGTGCTGTGCGTCTTCGCGCGAGAGACTGCCGAGCGCACCCGGGTCGAAGAAGATGGAGGCACGGTCGACGTAGCTGAGGCTCCATTGCTCGGCCAGCGTTTTAGCGAGGTCCTCCTCGGAGATCAGGCCGCGCCGGACGACGATCTCGCCGAGCCGCTCGCCCGTCTGACTACCCTCGAAGAGGGCGTCCTCGACCTGGGCGTCGTTGAGCAGGCCCGACTCGACGAACAGCCGGCCCAGCGGGACACGGCCGTTCTCGATGTCGTCGGTCAAAGCATCCGGGATCGGGTTCATCTGCCCACGCTCGTCTTCGGTTCTTGTCGGCTCGAACCGCGTCGAACTTGAGGACAAATCCGCTTCTTCAGCGGCTGCGGCCGTTCCAGGCGGTCAAGCCGACTGCAGCCCCCGCAAGCAGCAACAGTGAAAGCGCGGCGACCAGCGGCGCGCGGCTGTCAGAGCCGGCGGGAACGGCCGTGGAGCGAGCCGCTTGGCCCTTGAGCGCGACCCGAGGTCCGGACCTCGCGACGAGCTTCGGCAGCTGCTCGGCACGGGCGAGCGGGTGGAGGGCCAGCAGGCGGCGGAAGTCGGTCAGCGAGCCCTGCCCGACCGGGGCGTCTGAGGGCAGGACGACCGGAGGCAGGATCTTCACCTTGTTCGCGCGAGGCCAGCCGGCGAGGTAGGTCGTCGGGTCGACCGCGCCGTCGTAGCCGAGATAGAGCAGGCCGTTCGGGTGCACCTCGAAATGCAGGTGCGGATCGGTCGTGTGCGCGTCGCCCGTGTTGCCGACGAAGCCCAGCACCTGGCCCCGCCGGACGTGAGTGTTGTTCCGGGCGAGCGCCGTGTAGCCCGCGAGGTGCGCGTAGTAGAACGCGTTTCCGGCCGAGTCGCGCAGCCACAGGCGCCACCCGCCGACACGGTTCCATCCGATCGCGAAGACGGTGCCGTCGGCAACAGCGACGACCGGCGTACCGAGCTTTGCGAACAGGTCGTCGCCGTGGTGCCAGCCTCCCGGGACGTCGCTGCGACCCGCGCCGTAGGTGTCGCCCCATGACGGCTGCGCCGAGAGCGGAAAGACGTACGTCTCGCCGCGGCCAAGCGGCGGCGTAGCGCGGAGGGGCTGGTGGCTTGGATGGAAACCACGACGGACGTGCTTCGGCTTCGGGTGTTTGTGCGGCTTGGCCCGACGAGGAGCTGCGGTCGTCGTGACCGCCGGTGTCGTGGCGGTCGTGACGGCCGTCGTCGTCGTCGTGGTCGCGACCGGCGGTGTCCGCGACGGCTTGGGCTTCGGCTTCGGTTGCGGGGCCGGTTTCGTTGGGAGTGGTGTCGGCGGCGGCGCAGGACGGCGGTCGGCGCTCACCCAGCCGATCAGGAACGTGGTGCCGGCCGGGAAGCCGTTGTGGCCACGGGTCAGTTCGAGTGCGAGCGCGGCACGCCAGAAGCGGAGTGCCTGGCCGGCGCCGGCGTCGAAGCTCGCCTGCGAACGGAGGACACCCCAGGTGCCGACCGCGACCTGTTGTCCCGGTTCGACCGTGACGGGCTTGGCATCGACCTCGAGCCCGTCGACCTTGGAGCGCAAGCGCCACCCGCTGCCGTCGCCTGTGGCCGGGACGAGGTCGGCTTCAAGCGTGGCGGCGCCGAGCGAGTTGCCGAAGATTCTCCAGACCGTCGTGCGGGTCGCCGTGCCCCCGGGTGCCGCTCCGCCTGCGCAACCCGCTGCGCCGATGTCGACGTGGTCGATCGTCAGCTGCGTCGCAGGGTCCAGAAACGAATCCGCCGTGGCGCTCTGACGGTCTGCCGCTGTCAGCGACGGCCCGACCGCGGTCGGCACCGGCGAGCCCGGTGCAAGCGTCGCGAGCACGCCCGCACCGACGCACGGCGGCGGTACGGCATCGTCGGCGCGCGCAGATGCCGCGAGAACCGCGGCCGCGCACGCAGCGAGGCAGGCGGCCTGCCGGATCGTCATCACTTCAGGGTAACCCAGGTTTTCGACAGCAAACCCCTATCGGGGGGATTCCCCCTCGGGCGTGAATCGAAGATGACAAGGCCTTGCGGCGTATCTCTTCCTTGGCGGGGACGGGGTTCCCACGCGCCTTTGCGGCGTTGGCGGCACTTGGCGTCGTCGTGCTCGCGCTCACTGCCGAGACCAGCGACCAGCTCGACACGATTCACGCGGCCCACGGCGGTCTCGCCGTAGTCCAGGCCGCCGCGGTCGCGCTCACGATGCTCACCGGCTCGTGGCTGCTGCTCGTGACCGCGGGCGGCCGCCGGCGGCTCGGAGCCATGTCCGACGCGCGCGTCGAAGAACTCGAGGAGCAGACGCGAACGGACAGTCTCACCCGACTCGGCAATCACCGCGGCTTTCACAACGACCTCACCGAGTCGATTGCGCGCCGCGCGTCGAGCGGCGCTGTCCTGACGTTGATGGCAATCGACCTCGACGGCCTCAAGCAGATCAACGACGCTCACGGCCACCCCGCCGGCGACGAGCACATCAGGAAGGTTGCGGAGTGCCTACGACGGGCTGTTGCCCACGAAGGGACCGTCTACCGGACCGGCGGTGACGAGTTCATGGTGATCCTGCCGGGCCGGCGCAACTGGCATGGCCTGACGCTCGCGCACAAGATCGACTACGAGACGCGGCTCGTTACCGGCCGCAGAGCGGTGAGCATCGGTCTGACCGAGTCGCTCGGCACCGAGAGCCGCCACCTGCTCGTCCACCAGGCGGATGTCGCCCTCTACGAGGCGAAGCGCACGAAGTTGAGCGCCGTCGCGTTCCACGCGGGTCTCGCGCCGTCCCCCACCGAGACGGGGTTCGCGAACGGACCGTCGCACGACCAGCGAGCACTCGCGGCGGCGCTCGCGCGGGCGGTCGATGCAAAGGACAGCGGCACGCGCAGCCACTCGGAGACCGTCGCGCAGCTGTGCGTCGCGATCGGCGAGCGACTCGGCGTCGCCCCTGCCAATTTGGAACGGCTTCGGATGGCCGGGCTCCTGCACGACGTCGGGAAGATCGGCGTCGCCGACGCGATCCTGCAGAAGCCGGAGGCACTCGAGCCCGATGAGTGGAAAGCGATGGTCGAGCACGTCAACATCGGCCATGCGATCCTGATCTCGGCCGAGCTGCCGATCGAGGCCGGGTGGGTGTTGCGCCACCACGAGCGCTACGACGGCCGCGGCTATCCAGAGCGGTTGCGCGCGGGCGAGATCCCGATCGAGGCCAGGATCATCGCAGTCGCGGACGCCTACGAGGCGATGACGGGCCTCCGGCCGTATCGCGACCCGGTCAGTGTCGAGGAGGCGGTGGTCGAACTGCAGGCCAACGCCGGGACGCAGTTCGACACGCGCTGCGTGCAAGCCCTTGTCGACGTTGTTGGCGACGCCGTCGTCGAGCGGCCGACCGAGCTGCACACCGAGCGAGAGCCGTACCGCGCAGTGAGCCGCGTCGCGACCGGTGTCAGAGCCGCGTAGCCGGCTAGAGCAGGTTCGCGACGATCACGCCGAGTAACACAGCGGCGCCTGCCCCGAGTGCGCCGAGCCGCAGTTCACGATCGCCGACACCGCCCATGAAGCTCGCCCGGTGAAGGATGCGCCGCGGCATCAGCGCGACCAGGCCGAGAAGCAACCCGGCGATCACGGCAAGCCAGATCACCGAGCGGTGCGGCGAGGGGACCGACGTCGCGCTGACGGTCGGCGCCGCCGTCGTAGAGACCGGCCCCGGCTTTGGCTTCGCGGCGTGCGCCGACTTCGCAGGCTTGTGCGCGACCGCAACCCTGTGCTTGACCGGCGGCTTGACGAGCTTCAAGGCCGCCGGGTGTTGCTTGACCCAGTCCTGGTAAGACGCGCCATGCAGGATCAGCCAGGCCTTGAGCTGGGCCCGGTTCGAGAAGATGCCGTCGCCCCAGACGAGCGAGCCGTGGAACCCGGGTGCGTCGGGGTGCGGGGTTGCCTTCGGCTGGTTCACGACGCCGTAGATCGCGATCCCCGCGATGATCCCGAAGGCCACGGCCATCGGCAGGAACACCAACAGCCGGTTCGGGTTCGGCTTCTTTGACCTCGCCTGCATCGCGACCATCATGGCCGGAATCATGACATGTGCAGGGACGAATTCAACCTAACGGGTGTCGCCAACCGCACGGCCGCCTAGATTGAGACCGTTGCGCCGCCTGGACGTCCTCGAGGAGCACCCCGGCCGTGCGCTCGCGGCGCTCGCCGCCGGCTCGTTCGTCCTCAGGTTCGCCTTCGCTGTCAACGTCCGCGGGCCGGTCTATTTCCGGGACGAGTATCTCTACTCGGCGCTTGCGCGAGCGATTGCCCACGGCTCACTCCTGCTTCGCGGTCAGCACGTACCCGGCTCGACCACGTCGTATCTCGTCCCGCTGATCACGGCCCCAATCTGGCGGCTTCACGATGTCGATACCGCCTACCGCCTCGCTCAAGCCCTCGGCTCGTTGGCGTTTTCGACCACCGGCTTCGCCGCGTACGCCGTTGCAAGAAGCGTCGGCGTGAGCAAGTCGGGCGGCGTCTTCGTCGCAGGTATGTCGCTGCTCGTACCTTCGGGAATGTTCTCAGGCACCCTGATGACCGAGCCGTACGCGTACCCGGCGTTCGTGGCCTCACTGCTCGTCGCCGTGCCTGCGATCGTGGTGCCCTCCGTCCGTCGCGTGCTCGCGGTGGTCGGCATCTCTGTCGGCCTCTGCCTGATAGCCGGACTCCAGTTCGCGTTCTTCCTCCCGGCGTGGCTCATCGCGTTCATCGCCGCGTCGCGGTCCAGGCGAACGGCTCTCCGGCGCGTCGCGCTCGCAGCGACCCTGGCGTTAGCGACGCTCGTCGTCCTCCGAGCGAGCGGCAGTTGGGTGCTCGTCTCGTCGTACGAGGGGAGCGTGCGGTCGTTGCAGTACTCCGTCGGCACCCTGGCAGCGTGGTTCGGCGCGACGGCGCTCATGGTCGCGGTCGCGTCGGGTTGGGTCACGCTGCCCGGAGCCATCCTCGGATTCGGCCGACTAGGTCGGATGAACGAACGAGCTCGGGTGTTCGCGCTACTCGCGCTGACGCTGATCGTCGCATTCCTCGCCGAAGCCGCCGTGTACGGCGCCAACAGCTCGTTTCTGTACGAGCGCTTCGCGTTCTACTGCACGCCGTTGCTGCTGATCGCGTTTACCGTGTGGTTCGAGAACACCGCCTGGTCAGCGCGTTGGCCGTACGTCTTCGTTGCCTACGCAGCGGCGGCGGGCGTGTTGCTCCTGCCGTTGACCGGTTCGCTCGACGGCAGCCCGTCGCACAGCCCGACACTGGCTGCCTTGCGGAACCTCGCCCCGTTTCACCAGGGCTCTGGTCAAATCATCTGGGTTCCCATTCTTGCGATCCTCGCAATCGCCGTGGCGTGGGCCGGGCCAGTCCCCCGTCAGGCGCTGCTCTTGGGTGCGGCGGTCGTGAGCGGGATCGCGACGGTGGGCGCCAGCCGGGCGCTCATCCATCGAGCGGCGATACAGCCGACGCCTCACATCGCCGTCGCGAACGGCGCTGCATTCCTGACGAACTCCACCGCAAGCTTGAGCTTCTTCGAGCGCACGCTGTTCTGGAACCCGGAGATCACACGCGTCCTGGCGATCGGCGGCTCACCGGACGGCTACGGAGCGGAGACCGTAACGATGACCGCTGCCGGCCCGACCCAGCCTGACGGCACAATCGCTGGCGGCCCGTACGTAGTTGCCCCGGCTACGGGAGTCTGGGCGTCGTCGCCGGTCGAAGCACGAGCCGCCGGGATCGGCGTGGTCTCGAGCTCACCCGAGGCAGTCGTGTTCGGCTACCTGCGACGAAGCGGCTACCTGACGACGTACGCGAACGTCGTGCTCGCCGGCGGCGATCACGGCCGGGTGATGACGATGAGGTTGTCGAGTCGCGCCGGAACCAAATCGGTCGCTCTGTCCTGCGGGGGTCGTACTTCTCGCACAGTGGTCGGGCGCAGGCCGGTCACCATCCGCATCCCGGCGCATGCCGGTTCGACGACGAACTGCGACCTGCGGCTCGTCTCGGGCTCGCCGATCAATGTCGGCGGACAGACCGTCGGTGTCCGCGCACGGATCAGCGTTGCGCCGGCGGCGTAGGGACTCGACTCCGTTGCCACTCCTTTCGCCGGCGGTTAAGCACCCGCAGGCGATGGGAGACACGCACCCCTTGCGTGAGGGCGAGAGGCCGTCCATGATTCGGTGGTGACCCGCCGGCTGGCCAAGTTCGTGTTGCTGGGGACTCTCTTGGGAGGCGTCTTCGCTGCGACCGCTGTCGCAGCTTTCGAGACGCCGGCGACAGTGTCGGTCGGCGCTGTCGGATCCATCGACGCGAAGACGGCGAAGGTCTCCGTGACGGTTACCTGCACCCTGACCACCCAGATCGACGGTGCCGTCACGGTCGATCTCAGCCAGGGTGCGGGATCAAAGGCTGCTGCCGGGACAGGATCGGCGACGATTTCATGCGACGGGCAGTCGCACACGTATCGGGTTGCCGTCCCTGCTTCGTCTGGCCACTGGCATTCCGGCTCGGTGACAGCCGTAGCAACGGCGTCTGCAAATGGCACCCTGCTTGTCGAAGCGTGCAGCAGTGATCCCATGCCGACCTGCGTGCAGGGAAACGTTCCGGCGCATGCGGGCGGCAGCGCCGGCCCGATAGCGGTAACGCTGGCGAACGGCTAACTCGCACGGAAACCGCCGCTCGCACAAGCGACCGCGAACCACAGACTCATCATTGGCGCAGACGCTGCGGGTGGCAAGACCGAGGGCTGCGCGAGCGTCGTCACCCTGAGCACCCTCCCGTGCGAAAAGCCGTGTCAACGACCCAGACGGTGACAGGTAACTGCCAACCGCGCTGAGCAAACGCCAGCCAGCTTGCGCGAATCCCTACAGGCGGCGCGGCACGGCGGCGGCGGCTACTACTTGATCAGCGTCAGCAGCTTGAACATCGGCAGATACATCGAGATGACGATCGTCCCGACCATCACGCCGACGCCGATCATCAGGATCGGCTCGATGATCGAGGTCAGCGAAGCGATGCTCGCGTCGACCTCGTCCTCGTAGAAGTCGGCAACCTTGCCGAGCATCTTGTCCAGCTCACCCGTCTCTTCGCCGATCTTGACCATCTGACTGACCATCGGCGGAAAGACCGGGTCGTCGGCAAGCGGACCGCTGATCGGGACGCCCTCGTGCACTTGCTCGCGGGCGTGGACGAGGGCCTGCTCGATCACGTAGTTGCCGGCGGTGCCGCCGGTGATCTCGAGCGCCGTGATGATGTCGACGCCGGCGCTCATCAGCGTTGCCAGTGTCCGCGAGAACCGCGCGAGGGCGATCTTCTGCACGACGTCGCCGACCTTCATCGGCAGTCTCAGCTTGATCCGATCCCAGCGCTGGCGGCCTGGCTCGCTGCTCTTCAACTTGCGAATGCCCCAGATCGCGAGCCCGATGGCCGGGAAGATGATGAACCAGTAGGCACGCAGCCCGTTCGACATCCCCATCACGATCTTCGTCGGCGTCGGCAACTGGCCGCCCAGCTGATCGAACACCTTGACGAACACCGGCACGATGAAGAGCAGCATGAAGACGAGCACCAGACTCGCGAACGTCAGCACGACGGTCGGATAGATCATCGCGCTCTTGACCCGCCGCTTGATCTTCGTTTCCTTCTCGATCTGCATCGCGATTCGATCGAGCACCGTGTCCAGGGTTCCCGATGACTCACCGGCCTCGACCATCGCGACGAACAGCCTGTTGAAGACCTTCGGGTGACGTGAGAGCGCGCGAGAGAGAACGACGCCGCCCTCGACATCGGAGCGAACGTCGACGATCACCTCGCGGAGATATTTGTCATCCGTCTGCTCTTCGAGCGTGACCAGCGCGGCGACGACGCTGACGCCCGCCTCGATCATCGTCGCAAGCTGGCGAGAGAAGATCTGCAGCGACTTCGGCTTGACCTTCTTGAACGCGGTGCGCGCGCTCTGCTCTCCGGCCGCGGCCTTCTCGCGCAGCGACTGCGGCAGCAGGCCGCGAGCCTGAAGCTGCTCGCGCGCGTTCGTCAGGTCGGGCGCGTGAATGATCCCCGTGGTCTCGAGGCCCTGAGCGTTGATTGCGTCGTACGAGAAGATCGCCACGGTTGCTCCTGTTCCTAACGGTAGACGATCAGCTGGCGAATGTATGCAGTCGGGTAGCCGTTCGACTGAACGCCGCCCGCCCGGGATGTGACCGCGCTCAGGGTTGCGTACGGCCCTGTGTAGACGACCCAGTAGCCCCCGCGCAAGGGCCGGCGGTTCGACGAGTTGAGCACGGAAACGGGGCTCAACCCCCTGCTTCGGGCCTTGGCGGCGAAGCCGGTCGCGGAGCTGCGGCCCTCGGCGGTGGGAATCGAGGCGAGGATGACGATCCAGCCGTGCTGCGGTTTGCGTTTGCCGCCAGGTGTGCCGATGACGATCGTCTGGGGCAACGGGCCGGTCGTGACCGGCGGCGGTGCCGAGCTCTGGCTCGCGCCGCTTTGAGCTTCGGGAGCGAACGGATCGATCGATCCCGGCGGCGCGCCGACGTTGCGCGTGGTCGGATCAGTGTTCGCCCCCACCGCTTGCGCGAACGGGTCGCTCGGCGACGCGCGGCGAAGCGCCTTCAGCTGGTTCTCCTTGCTCTTCGGAACAGCTGCGGTCGGCGCGGCAGCGACCGGCGGCGCCGCGGGCGTGCTGCTGCCCTTGAAGGCCTTCAAGAGATTCGGAACCTCGTAGGCGAGCACCGCGATCAGGACGACGCCGAGAATTGCCACGATCACCTTCTGCCGGCGTTGCTTCGCCGCCCTCGCGGCGGCGTAAGCGGTGCCACGCTTCTTGGATGAGGCGCCGACCGAGGACATCAGGGCGTCGTCGTCGTCGTGCCCGTGTCTGTCGTCGTCGGCGCTCCGGCCACCGCGGTCGGGGAGTAGAGGAAGGCGTTCAGCGCGACCGCCGCCGACACGATCGGGGTCGAGCCGCCAGTCTGGCCGGTGGTGGTTGTAGGAGCCTGCCCGGTGAACTGAATGCTGTCGACGGTATAGAGACGACCATTCGCGTAGATCTTGTCGCCGCGCAGTCCGGCTTCGGTCCGGAGCTTGTGGAGGAAGCTCTGCATCGCGAAGTAGCGGCCCTTGACGTTCATCGTGATCGGCAGCACTTCGGCGCCGGTGGTCGGCACGAGCGGCTGGGGAGCGAGCGAGTCGAGCTCGACGCCGGCCGACGATGCTGCAGCCGAGAGCTGCCGGAGAATCTGGGACACCTTGGCGTCGTCAGGCACCGCGATCTTCGAGACGCGAAGCGACGCGCGGCTCTGACGACCGATCGGGCCTTCGAGGAGACTCGTCACTGCTTGCAGCTGGACGTTCGTCTCGTCGACCTGGGTCGTGAGCTTCGAGGCCTTCGCGGTCTGGGGCGACACGAGCACGAACCAGCCGAGCAGGAACACCAGGATCAGCGCCCCAACCACGAGCAACAGCGCGACGCGGCCACTCATCCGGTCGATCACGAGCCCCCTCCTCCCAGGTACGACCCGGTGATCGAGAAGTTGATCGAGTCCCCGGTTCGGGCGGTCGAGGTCAGGCTGACGCCCGAGAGCCACGGAAGCAACGCGAGCCGATCGAGGACCAGAGCGACCTTGTCGTGGGAGCTCGCACTGCCGCGTTGCGGTGAAGTTCTGGCCCGCGACCGGAGCAGCAACCGCCGCGTTGACAGCAGAGGGAGTCGGCGTGGTGGCGGAGAGTGCGGTCAAGGTCACACCCTTCGGCAGGACGCGGCCGAGATCACCGAGCACGGCGTCCCAGTGGACGCGGTTCGCCGTCACCGAGCGTACGATCGACAGTCGCGCTGCGCTTTCAGCCTGAGCCTGCTTGATCGGCTCGGCCCGCGCCGACTGCGCGACGAGCCTCGCCTGAGCCGTCGCCAGCTCGCTCTTCTTGTTGCTCACGACCGAGCGCTCGTGGAAATAGAACAGGCCGAAGATCACCGCCAACCCGATTGCCGCAGCGCCACCGATCGGCAGGATCCGGCGAGCCGAAAGGTCGCTGCCGGCCGAGGTCCAACGGTTGCCCTGCCTCGCATACTCGGGAAGAAGGTTGACAGCTTCCATTACCGCTCGACTCCGAGTCCGATGGCGACGGCGAACGACGCAAGATCGTCACGGTCGCCGACAGCTCGGTCGACCTGAACGGCCGACAGAGGATCGGCTGCCCGCACACGCGCACGCGTCAGCCGCTCGAGCTCCTCGACGAGGCCGGGCAACTGGCTCGTGCCGCCGGTGACGAGGATCTCCGAGATGGGAAGCGATCCCGGCTGTGTTTGGTAGAACTGGAGCGAGGCGACGAGCTCACGCGCGAGAGTCTGGGTCTCGCGCTGGACAGCGGCGCGAGCGCGTACGACGAGCGGGTCGTCGCTGTCGCCGACGCCGGTTTCCAGCGACACCTGATGCTTGAGCTCGCCGGCCTCCTCGCCGGTCAGGCCGAGGTCACGGCCGATCGCGGTTTCGAGCTTGCCGCCGCCCCATTCGAGCACGCGGGTGAAGTCGCAGATCGCACCGTCGGAGATCGCGAGGGTCGAGCGGTCATGTCCGAGCGAGAGCGCGACCAGGGCCGCTGTCCCGGCGCCATTCGACGACGCAGGGGCAACCGCGCGCAGGAGGGCGAACGCTTCGAGGTCGATCCCGACGAGCTGCAGCTTCGCGATCCGACACGCCTCGATGTAGTGGTCGATCGGCTCGCGGTACGCGGCCGCGAGCACGACCCGGCGCGTGAGTGAGCCTGCGTCGTCGACCGTCTCGCCGATCACGCGGTAATCGAGGACCGCCTGGTCGATCGGGATCGAAAGAGCCTCGTGGGCGCGAAACCTGACGGCGTTGCCGAGCTGCCGATCGTCCTCGATCCCCTCGACGTCGAGGGTACGCACGCCGACGCGATTCGTGCCGATGCCCAGGCGAACTCCTCGGCGCGGCAGCTTGTTCTCGCCGAAGAAACGATCGAGCGCGGCGCCGAGGGCGGGCACGTCGCGCACCTCGCCGGCTACCACGATTCCTGGAGCCAGCGACGTCCGTGCAAGCTGGACGAGCTTCGCGGTGCCATTGTTGACGATGCGCGACGCTGCGATCTGGGAAGCGCCGACCTTGAGCCCGACGAGCTCCTGCTTCTTCGCCTTCGACTTGGACGGCTTGCGACTCGGCTGCGGGCCTGGCGTGCGCGGCTTCTTCTTCTTGGGCCGCTTGAACAGGTCGGAGACCTTGATCTCCTTGTTCAGGTCGACCATCTCTAGACCTCACCGGCGAGCCGGAGCCCGCTCGCGTCGGCCGCTGCGTCACCGAAAGGCGTTGCGGTCGGCGAGACGCTCGGCATGTCCGTCCAGCCTGCGCGCTCGAGGAGGCCGAGCAGCTGATCGGGGCGAGAGGAGCGCGCGAAGCCGACGTCGGATGTGATCACGCGACGCAGCACGAGATCGGCGAGCGACTGCTCCATCGTGAGCATGCCGCGGCCCGTGCTCGTCTGCATGACCGAATAGATCTGCTCGATCTTGGCCGTACGGATGAGGTTGCGCACCGCGTCGTCCGGAATCAGGATCTCGAGGGCAGCGACGCGGCCGCGGCCGTCTGCCGTCTGCACGAGGTTCTGGGTGACGATGCCTTGCAGCGTTCCTGAGAGCTGGACGCGGACCTGATCCTGCTGCTCGGCGGGAAAGACGTCGATGATGCGGTCGATCGTCTGCGGCGCGCTCTGCGTATGCAGAGTCGCAAAGACGAGGTGGCCGGTCTCGGCTGCCGTCAGTGCGGTTGCGATCGTCTCGAGGTCTCTCATCTCGCCGACGAGGATCACGTCCGGGTCCTGACGCAGGGCGGCACGGAGTGCCTCTGCGAACGTGGTGGCGTCCGGCCCGATCTCCCGCTGGTTGACGATGCACGTGCGGTGCCAGTGGAGGAACTCGATCGGATCCTCGATCGTCAGGATGTGCTCGTGCCGCGTCCGGTTGACGTGGTCGAGGAGCGAGGCCAGCGTCGTCGACTTACCGGAACCGGTGGGGCCGGTGACGAGGACAAGACCACGAGGCCTCTCGGCGAGCTCGTAAAGACGGTCGGGCAGGTTCAGCTGCTCGAGCGTCTTGATCTCAGCCGGAATCATCCGGAACGCAGCGCCGATGGTCGCGCGCTGGAAATAGGCGTTGACACGGAAGCGGGCGAGACCCGGAACGGAGTGGGAGAAGTCGATTTGGCGCTTCGTCTCGAGCTGCTTCTGCTGCTCGGTCGAGACGATGCGGTAGACCAGATCCCGCGTCTCGTCGCCGTCGAGGTTCTCGTAGTCGGGCAGCCGCTCCAGGCGGCCGTTGACGCGAATCACCGGAGGCGAGCCGGCCGTCAGGTGCAGGTCCGACGCGTTGCGATCGACCATGATGGCGAGCAGATCATCGATCGAGTTCACGGTGATGGCCACAGCTTGTTCCTTTCAGAAGAATCTAGCGCCTGCCCGTTCGACAGCTCAAACCTCAAACCTCTGTGGTAGCACGTCATCGGCAGAACCGCGTCGAAACAAAAGCGGCGGTTGCCTGGCGCCGAAATCGGGCCGGGCAACCGCCGCCAGGAGCTTCGAGCTACGGAGTAGCTGCAGTGCCCTGCGCAGTCGGTCGACGTGTACCAGGCGGTTGCGCCCGGCCCCTTGACCGACCAGGACTTGCCGCCGACGGTCGCACTGATGCAGTACGTCGTCGCCGTCGTGGTTGGTCGGAGCGAACGATGGCGCCCGACAGACCCGAGTCGATCGACTTCAGGTTGGTGATGGCCATACCTGCGTACGTGCCGTTGTCGGCGTAGAACGCCTCTGCCGACGGGATCGCCGCACGGACGTCAGACTGCGCGGCACGGTTGTTCGCACGATCCTTGAAGCCAAGATACGACGGAACCGCGATCGCCAGCAGGATGCCGATGATCACGATGACGACCAGGAGCTCGATCAGCGTGAAACCTTCATCACGCGCGAGCCGCTGCCGCAATCTATCCATTGGGGATCTCCTCACTGCCTTGATGGACGAGCTATGGACGGGTACACGACTGGTTCTATCGGCATCACCAGGGCCGAAATCACCCCCTTCCGGGGTAATCCAGCCCATACGCCGGGTGGCTTCCGCCCAGTTCGCCCATCACCCGGACCCGTCCTTCTCGATCGAGCGTCCGGCTGAGCGAGAACGCGAAAAACACGCTGGGCGCCCGAAGGCGCCCAGCGTGTGCAGTGCCGCGAAGAACTTTCGGCTACGGAGTTGCTGCGGTACCGGTACGCAGTCGGTCGCCGGTGTACCAGGCGGTTGCGCCCGGCCCTTTGACCGACCAGGCCTTGCCACCGACGGATGCGCCGATGCAGTACGTCGTCCCCGTCAGCTCGGTCGGTGTGACCACGTTGCCCGACAGACCCGGAGTCGATCGACTTCAGATTGGGGACGGTCATATCCGACATACGTGCCCTTGTCGGCGTAGAACGCCTCCGCCGACGGGATCGCCGCACGCACGTCCGCCTGCGCGGCACGGTTGTTCGCACGATCCTTGAAACCGAGATACGACGGAACCGCGATCGCCAGCAGGATGCCGATGATCACGATGACGACCAGGAGCTCGATCAGCGTGAAACCTTCATCACGCGCGAGCCGCTCCCGCAATCTATCCATGGTGTGCCTCTCCTCTTTCGCCATTTGCCCGGAAAATGAAATTAGTTGGGGCAGGTTCACCAACCTTTGTACCCCGAATCTGCTCGAAGCTCAACCCCCCAGACGGGGCAGTTAGCACTATCCAAGAGACTGAACAGCATGGGACTAGCTGCGTGCGACTTCGCAGCCCAGATAGGCGAACGATGCCATCAGGTCGGTCAGGAAGGCGTCTGCCGCCTGCAGCGTCGCGAAGCGGTACGGCGTCGGCTTGGGCGCGTCCGCCGGCCCGGCGACCACCACGACCTCGCCGCCCTCCTGGCGAACGTCGACGGCGGCCACGAGCTCGCCTTCACGTGAGACGCTCCAGGAGGATTCCAGGGAGGCGTCCAATGCAACCGCAGCTTGCATGCCTCGAATATCGACGCCGGATCAGGGGCACGCAGCACCCGGACGGGTGATTCCGACCCGACCCTTCGGTCAGGGTTTACCTAGACCGTTTACCTAGACCGAGCAGACGCGGGCGAGCTCTTCGGTCGACGTGACGCCGAGCGCGACCTTGGCGATCCCGTCCTCCCACATCGAGCCCATTCCCTCTTCGCGCGCGGCATCGGAGATCTGCTCCCGCGAGGCCTTCTCGGACGCGAGCTGCTCGAGGCGCGAGCTCATCTCGAGGAACTGGAAGACCCCGACACGCCCGCGGTAGCCCGTCTGGCCGCAACGAACGCACCCCTTCTTCCGGTGGAAGACCGCACCTTCGTGGGTCGACGCGAGTTCCTCGCCGATGTGCAGGGCGAGCAGCTCGTCCCTGGTCGGCGTGTAAGCCTCCGCACAGTGCGAGCACAACTTGCGGGCAAGCCGCTGCGCGAGCACAGCCGAGACCGCTGCACCTGTCACAAAGGGCTCGACCCCCATCTCGGTCAAGCGCGAGAGCGCCGCAGGAGCGTCGTTCGTGTGCAGGGTCGAAAGGACGAAGTGGCCCGTCATCGCGGCTTCGATCGAGATCCTCGCCGTCTCGCCGTCACGAATCTCACCGACCATCACGACGTCCGGGTCGGAACGAAGGATCGAGCGCAGCGCGTTCGCGAACGTCAGTCCCGCGCGCGGGTTGATCTGGACCTGGCTGATTCCCGCAAGCCGGTATTCGACCGGATCCTCGACGGTGATGATGTTGATCTCCGGGCGGCTGATCTCGGCGAGCGCGGCGTACAGCGTCGTCGACTTACCCGACCCGGTCGGGCCGGTGACGAGCAGCGCGCCGGTTGGGCGCGCAAGGATGTGGCTCATCTGCTCCTGCATCGGCTCCGAAAGACCGAGCGCGGCGAGTGTCGGCACGTCGCGGGACTTGTCGAGCAGGCGCATCGTGACGGCCTCGCCTTCGACGGTGGGCAGCGTCGCAACGCGAATGTCGAGCAGTCGTCCGGCGGCTGCCGCGCTGAGGGTGATGCGGCCGTCCTGTGGCTTGCGGCGCTCGGCGATGTCGAGCTTCGACAGCACCTTGAGGCGGGTCGTGACGCCCGCGGCGAGGCGCTTGGGAATCCGCTGGGCGACGTGCAGCACGCCGTCGATGCGGTAGCGGACGATCAGCTCTTCTTCCTGCGGCTCGACGTGGATGTCGCTGGCTCCGTCTTCGGCGGCGGCGAAGATGAGTGAGTTGACGAGGCGGACGAGCGGTGCATCGGAGATGCCGTCATCTGCCTCGAGGTCGTCCTCGTCCTCGTCGAGCCCTGCCAGGTCGCCGATGAAGGAGGCATTCATCGCCTCGGCAGCGCGAGAGAGCCGGCGGATCTCCGTGAGCACGTCGTTCTTCGCAGCGACGAAGAACTCGACCGACTGACGCGTTGCGAGCCGCAACTCGTCGAGGCCGCGGACGTCCTGTGGATCGGTGATCGCGACCTTCAGATGGCTGCCGTCGGTGGAGAACGGGATGGCGCAGACACGCTCGAGAACGGGCAGCGCGATGATCTTGGACGCCTCCGAATCGACTCCGGCCACGGCGAGATCGACGAGCGGCAACTGGTACTGCTCCGAGAGCCGCCGCGCAACGCCCAGCGAGCTCGCCAGCCCCTCGTCGACGAGCGCCTGCGAGAACGAGCCTTCGCTGCCGGCGCTCTCCCGGACGTCGTCGATCTGTTCGGGCGCCAGGAGCCCCGTCTCGCGAATCACATCGGCGACGATCTCGCTGTGACCGCCGCCCGACTTCGGGCGCGACGAGTTCTCCGGCTCTCCCTCACCGTCGACGAGCCGTAGATCTGGCTGGTTGTCGAGGTTCACGGAAGACTCCATTAGAGCAGTCCCAGGTACGCGCTGAGGAGGGCGTCGCCGACGAACAGGGTCACAACGCCGCCTAAGGCCAGGAACGGGCCGAAGGGAATCGCCATCTTGCGCGCCGCGCTGCCGTGCCGCGCCAGCAGCACGATCGCCGGCACGAGCGCCGAGAGCATTCCGATCATCAACGCGACGGGCACGGTGCGGCCGAGGCCGACGCCCATCAAGAGTGCGAGCTTGACATCGCCCATACCCATGCCGGCCGGGTAGGCGAGTGCCGCGAGCAAGAGGAACCCGGCGGCGCCCAGGCCGGCTGCGATCCATTCCACCGACGGATGCACGAGCGTGTTCGCGGCGAGCACGAACGCGGCCGACGGCAGCACGATGCGGTTGGGGATGATCCGCCGCTCGAAGTCTGTGGCCGACACGGCTACCAGCGCGGCGCAGAAGACACTGGCGATCAGGGCGTCCCAGGTGACGCCGAACTCGAGCACGCAGCCGGCGATGAGCACCGCGGTGACCGCCTCGACTGCGGGGTAGCGCCAGGAGATGGCGGCGCCGCAGTGCCGGCAGCGACCGCGCAGCAGCACATATGAGAGAACCGGGATGTTGTCGTACCAGGCAAGGGGCGTCGAGCACGACATGCAGGCCGAGCCCGGATGCACGATCGAGCGCTTCAGCGGGACGCGCGCCGCGACCACGTTCAGGAAGCTGCCCACCGCGAGCCCGGGAACGAGAGCGACGGCCGCGAAAGCCACGTCCACGCGACCCTCAGATGAGGCGGAGCTCGTCCGAGGCGAGGACCACCGAGGGGATCTCCGGCTCGTCGGGCGTGTTCTTGGCCCGCTCCGCCTGATCGCGTTCGACGGCAGCCTCCTTCTGGGCGCGGCCGAGCGCGATCGTGAAGTCGTGGCGGTTCGGGGCGGCGGCAGCGGCGATCTCTTCCTCGACCTGGCCGTCGACGACGAGCCGAATCAGAGCGGACGTCATCGTCTGCATGTCGAAGAACGAGCCTTCGCCGATCGCCTCCGGGATGAACTCAGCCTTGTTCTCGCGGATCAGTTCCTGGATGCGGTTGTTTGCGATCATCACCTCGACTGCGGCCACGCGGCCACCGTTGGCGCGCGGCAAGAGGCGTTGCGAGACGACGCCTTTGAGCACCCCGGCGAGGATCGAACGGATGGACGGCTGCTTGATCGCCGGGAAGAACTCGACGAGGCGGCTGATCGTCTCGGATGCGTCGACGGTGTGCATGGTCGAGAGGACGAGATGGCCGGATTCCGCTGCCTGCAGCGCCGTCTCAGCGGTTTCGCTGTCGCGGAGCTCGCCGATCAGGATCACGTCCGGGTCCTGGCGGAGCGCGCGGCGTAGAGCCTGGTGGAACGACTCCGTGTCGAGGCCGACCTCGCGCTGGTTGATGATGCAGCCCTCGTCGCTGTGCAGGATCTCGATCGGGTCCTCGATCGTGACGATGTGCTGCCGGCGGGTCTTGTTGATGTGGCCGACGATGGCCGCGAGCGTGGTGGTCTTGCCTGCGCCGGTCGCGCCCGTGACGAGCACGAGCCCGCGGTGCTCCTCGGACAGCCGCTGGACGCCGTTCGGCAGATGGAGGCTCAGAAAATCGGGAACTTCGCGCGGAATGACGCGGAAGGCGAACGAGATATCGCCGCGCTGCCGGAACGCGTTGACGCGGAACCGAGGCAGTCCCGGGATCTGGTAGGCCGTGTCGAGCTCGCCCGTCTCCTGGAACGCAGCGACGCGACGTGGCGTCAGCGCGCCGACCTGGTTCAGGATGTCCTCGAGCACGAAGGAGTCGAAGATCCCGAATCCATCCATGTCCTGAAGCTCGCCGTCGTACCGCATCACGGGCGGCTTGCCGGCCTTCAGGTGGATGTCGCTGGCCCCGCGCTCGACGGCAGCGCGCAGGATCGGCTCGAGCTCCATTGGGCCCTTATCGGCAGTCAGCCCAAAATCCGTGAGAGGCAGATCTTCCACAGGCTCTAACTCCTTCCCTGGAAACGCCGACGATCCTCCACTATCGCACGCGGGGCCCGGAGGATCCGCGATCGCGGCCCCGATCGGCCCCGTCAAACGGGTGGGGAGTACCCCTCGGTCGTCTGAAAAACGCGCTCCGTCCGGGTTGAACCCTTCAATGGGGCATTGATGAGCGGGGGCCTCATGCCGACGGGTACCGAAGCGTTGACTGACAGCCAGACATCGACCACCTACGTCCAGGAAGTTGCGGCAGCGACCGTGGAGGCGCTGGCCCGTGCGCTCGAGCTGCATGACTACCGGCGAGGGCGGTTCGGCGAGACGGCTGCTCACACGGCGCGCGTCACACGGCTCGCGATGCTCCTGGCGGGCCAACTGGCACCGGAGCTGACGCTCGATCCGCAGCTCGCCTACGGTTTCCGCCTGCACGACATCGGCATGATCGGGATCTCGAACGCGACCCTGATGAAGACGGGCACGCTGACCCCGGCGGAGATCGACGAGATCCGCGAGCATCCGTGGCTCGGCGAGCGGATCGTCGCGCCGGTGCCGCTGCTCGGCGGCCTGACGCGCCAGGTGATCGCGTGCCATCACGAGCGCTGGAACGGCTCTGGCTACCCGCGCGGCCTGCGCGGCTCGGAGATCCCGCTCGCCGCCCGCATCTTCGCCGTCGTCGACGCGTTCGACGCGATCACGAACGAACAGCCGTACCGCGACGCCCTACCGCCAGAGTCGGCTCGCGACGAGATTCACGCGAAGGCCGGGCTCGACTTCGACCCGGACGTTGTCGAGGCGTTCCTGGCCCTTGAACTTCCTGCACCGCCGATCGAGCC
>CAWIKU010000006.1:0-130170 GCA_963836705.1 uncultured Actinomycetes bacterium
ACGACGAACCTCCACCACCGGCCGGACCCGGACAGCGACAGGTGCGGGGGACGTTCGGTGGCACACGAAGTGCCGAGGACGCGGTCCTCGCCGCGATCAGGCCCGGCTACAGCGCGATCATCAACCTCACGCCCGAGCAGCGGGCGCTCCTGACCGGCGATCAGGAGGGACTCGATTCGCTGTCTCTGCTCGGCCAAATTCTCCGCGCCCGCGAGTCAGTTGGCGAGCGCGACACGGTCCCGTTGTGCGAGGGCTTTCTCCGGCGGGCAGCCCGACGGGCCGGGATCGGACTCGGACGCAACGGGGTGCGCCGCGCTGTTCGGCGTCTTGCGTCCGCGAGGGTCATCGAACCGGCCGGGGCGTATCGGCAGGGCTACACTAACACGGCGGTGCCCAAGGGCTTCGTGGTGCCCCTCTGGAGCGTGAAGCCAGTCGTCTGGCTCGGGAACAAGCTCGGGCGCTTCGCGGAGCCTGAACGGCTCCGCTCCGCTACTAGTCGAGCGTCTATCGCCACCCCGCGCCGTGTCAAGCCCGTCCATTGGTGGCAGCACCCGCTCTTCGGCAACCCGGACGGGCTTCCGCCGCCGGGTTCCAAACAAGATCAGCTGACGCATTGGCGGTCATCAGGGTTCAAACGGTGGGAGCGTTGGAGGGCCGGGGAGCATGGACCCGCGTAAGCCTCCCGCTGGCTCCCTCTGTGAGGCTTCCCAGTCGGGTCAGACGATGCTCGCGCAGGACGCGGTCTTGGCGGCACTCCTGCCAGCCGTGCGTTCGGTCGTCGGAGCGATCATCGACTGCCTCGCGCCGGAGATCGAACGCCTTCTGGACGAACGTCTGTCGTCGCAGCAAGCCACTGATCGATCCCTTGCTCCTGATCCGTGGCTGACGACCGAGCAAGCCAGCCGCCACCTCCAGTTGAGTTGCGACGCGCTCCGCGCCCGCGCCAGGCGCGGCACTGTCCCCGCCCACCGCGACGGCGATCGCTGGCTCTACCATCGCGACGAACTCGACGCCCACCTACGCGGCTACGATGCCGCGTCAACATCAACTGAAGCCCCCGCGACCGCGTCAACGGTCCGGGGGCGTGGCTCCAAGGAGGAAACCCTTGAAGCAGTCTGATTCTCCCTCTCCGCGCCGTCGGCGCGTCGGAGAGGGCATCTACGTCGAGAACGGCAACTGGCTCGCCCTGTACCGCTGGGAAGGCCGCAGCGGTCGAAGGTGCTTCCCGGCGTCGGCAACCTGACCAGGCGCGGAAGGCGCGGAGAAGCCTGCTCGCGGATCTGGAAGCGAAGCGGATTGCTCCGGCGAGCAGCATCACGGTCGAAGGGCTCGCCGATGAGTGGCTCGCGTCTCGGAGAGGTCGCGTCCGGGCGAGGACCTACGAAGACGGACTCGCGCGACGTGACCCTGGTGAAGTCCTTCTTCGGACGCGAGAAGGTGCAGCACGTCGCTCCAGCGGACATGGAGAGTTCTTGCTCGCGCTCCGCACCGGAAAGGTCGGTGTCTCTCGCAGGCCGTTGGCGGAGTGGACGACGACGAAGGCGCTCAAGACGCGCGCATGATCCTGAACAAGGCGGTGCTCGACGGGACTGTCGCCTTCAACCCAGCTGCGGCGAGTCGGTTGCAGCCGCACTCGCGCCCCCGGCAGGTGAACGCTCGTCAGCCCACCGTGCTCTCCGCCAAGCAGATCGACGCGCTGGTCGTGCGGCGGTCGAGAAGACGCCAAGCTACGCAGCCGTGGTCGCCACGGCGGCGTATTCAGGTGGGCGTATCCGGGAGGTGCTCGCGATCCGCTGGTGTGACATCGACTCGAAGCGGAGGCTGATCCACTTGCGCGGACAGATCAGCATCGACGGCACCGAGATCGTCGCTATGAAGACGGCGGAGTCGAGCGTTTCGTCGTACTCTCGCCGAAGCTGGAGCCGTATCTGGGTCGTAACGCACGGATGCAGGCTCGCTGGGCGCGGAGACGATTACGTCTTCGCCATCTACGGCTCCGCCCAAAGGAGTACGCCAACCTCCGCAGGGCGCTCGCGGTCGCCGCCAAGGAGGCAGGACTCGGCAGGGTCCGGGCGCACGACCTTCGACACAGCTACGTGTCCAACCTGCTGCCCACGGCGACCTCGCAACCGTCTCACGCGCGGCAGGGCACGCCAACCCCACGTCACCGCGAAGCTCTACGCCATGCGCTCGGAACACCCGAAGAGCAGGCTCAGCGTGCCGCAGTCGCTGCTGCCGCCGCGGGACTCGGGTACTGACTGCTGTGCAAACCGCTGTGTAAGGGGTCAGCGTTGCCAGGCTGGAAACGAAAGGATGTCGCTTGCAGCCTGTTTCGTCATGGGCGGTGAGGGGTTCGAACCCCCGACCCCCTGCGTGTAAAGCCCGACGGGTGTGCAGACCCGTGCACCCGAGTGGCCTCAGCCCGCGTCCTTACGTGGCTCGGCGCTGCGGCGATCCACCCGCGTACACCGGCTCCCACGCAAGAAGCGACCACCGAGCGACCACGGCTCACCGGAACGCCAGCTCCAGGTCGGCCCGCAGCTCCGACCGCTGCGACTCAACCAACCCGGCGTAGACCATCATGGTCACCCGTGCGTCTGCGTGACGCATGACCGCGGCAACCTTCGGCACCGGGACGCCAGCGGCCAGCAGGAGCGCGGCGCAGCTGTGGCGCAAGTCATGCGGTCCAACCGTCTTCGCTCCGGCGGTGTTGAGCTTGGCAGCGTCTCCCGCGGCACGAATCGCACGTCCGACGTTGTGCCGATCGTGCGCCGTGCCGTTGCTCGTCTGGAACACGAGCGCCTCCGGCCTCCGGCGTGCGAGCGAGTGTTGCCGGGCACGGTGCCCGCGCAGTTCGGCCGCGAGGTCGCCGGTCATCGGCACCGGCTGCGCGCTCGCAGCGGTCTTCGTGCCGGGGACGTGCAACATCGAGCCGTCGAAGTCCACATGCTCCCAGCGCAACGCGAGCACCTCCGACACACGCAGCGCGGCGAACACCATGCACGCAGCGACCGGGCGGAACTCGTCGCCCATCTTCTCGAGCAGCGGCGATCTGCGCCCGGTCGAGGTAACGCGGTTCCTTCTTGCGCTTCGCGGATGGCCGGTCACCACGCTCCAACCCGCGAACCGGGTTCATGTCGAGGTAGCCGCGGCGGACACCGAAGCGCAGCAGGGCGCTCGTCGCTGTCAGCGTGCCGTGCACGGTCGAACCACTCAGCCCTTCCGCGTTGAGCTTGTCGATCAGCGTCCGCAGGTGCGGCGTCCGGACCGCGGCGGCCTTCGTCTCGCCACCCAGGATGCGCAGCACGCGCCGGTCGAGCGCGCTGAGGTTGTAGTCGACGGTGCGCGGTGCGTAGGGCGAGCCAGGAGCGCGCGCCCACACCTCCCACTCGTCACGCAGGGCGCGAAGGGAAACGTCAGCTTGACCGACCAGGCGAACGCCCGCGTCACGTTGAGCGATCCACTTGCGCATCTCGCGCATGGCATCGGTCGCCGTGGTTGCCGCGAGCGTGTGGCGCACGCTCTTGCCGTCAACCTTCTTCCGGATCTCGTAGACGTGGCGCCCGTCGTTGGTCGTCCGCTCGAACAGACCGGCCACCCGCTTACCGGCATACATCACCGGCTTGCGGGTGACCCGTCCGCCCGTGGCGGTCACGTCGACTCCTTCGCGACGAACTTCTGCCAGCCGCGTGCGGCGAGGAGCTTCTGCGCCCGCGGCTTCGTGAACCGGTGCAACGCCTCCGGGTTCGGGGTGCCGCGGAGCACGGCAACCAGGTCGGACTTGGCACGGGCGTCGTAGCCAGGGCGGAAGTTCCCAGCCGGGCCGAGGTACACGTCCGGGAATCCTTGCTCCCGAGCGGTCTGCTTGCTGGTCTTAGGTGCCATCTTGGCGCCTCCTTCGGGTCGGTTTGCCTTCCACCCGAAGCAAAACACCCGGCGAATTTCGCAACAATTTCCGAGCACACGGCTTAACAGGCAAACAGGTCACGAGTCCTCCAGCGCCTGGTCGAGCGCGAACCGGTCGAAATCGGCCGACGACCTACGTGCTTCACGGCTTCGGCGGGGATGCGGCCGGTGCGCTTCCGCTCGTAGATCGCCCCCCGCGAGCAACCCAGGTACTCGCCCGCCTCGCCAGCGGTGAGCCAGCGCTTCTGTGAGATGCGGCTCCCCACCCGTCTTACGGCGCTAGCTGGGATCCGACCTCGATCGATACGCATGTAGACGGCGCCAGCGCTGCAGCCCAGGTAGGCACCGGCCTCCTTTGCCGTGAGCCAGCGCTTGTCGGGTTCGCGATCACGTGCGGCGAGTGCGACGGCGATCCGCGCATCGATCAGCGCGTCCAGCTCGTCACGCGCGTCGGGTGAGAGCGAGCCGAGTAGAGCTCATCGGCCCGCAATTCGGGCTAGGTCGTGTCGGCCGATCTTCTCGTAGAAGGCGACGTGGGCTGCCTTCCAATCCCACCAACCGATTTGTTGCCCGACCTGTCGCATCGCTTCCTCGCGGCTCATCATTGGGTCGCGCTGAAGCAGCAAGACAAGCTCACGCACCTCCGGCGACAAGGCAGCCAGCTTGGTCACGGCGTCGCCTCGGGTGCGAGCGCAGCAAGGAGGCTCATGCAGCAACTCCGCTGAGCGGGCAGCCTTCGATGTGTTCGCCGCCGCCGAGCCCGCACTCACGGTTGGGACAGACGGGCTTCGACTCCGACTTCTGCGCGCGCTTCGCCTGGAGTTCGAGGTGCACGTCGTGGCGGATGAGCCGCGTGAGCAGTCCGAGTGGACTCTTACCGCTCTTCGCTTGTACGGCGCACTGGCTGAACCCTTCGGGAGCTTCTAGATATGCCTGGAGCATCTCGTCGCGCTGGCTCCCGACTGGCTGCGAACCGTTCAGCGCGGCGAGTTGTTCTCTGAATGCCGCTGGCTCGTCGGAGCTTGTCGTCGCACGCGCGCCCCGACGCCGCCGCACCGAACTCCCAACCTCTTCGTCGGGTGTTCCGCCCGGGGTATCCGGGCGCGGTGCCCGGGGCATGCGGGTCGTGCGCCCGGGGTAGGTTGCCGCACCCCGGGTCTTACGCCCGGAGTCACCCCGGGTCTCACGCCCGGAATCGACGCCGTCGGGAACGACGAGCCGGAATCGCCACGGTCGGCCTGCGCGAACCTCCACGACGAGCCAGCCCTTCTCGGCCAACGACCACACTGCGGCGCGTACCGTGCGCTCGTCGCGGACCATGACCTTCCCAAGCCGAGGCGCACCGACCTCGCACTCGCACGTCTCGGCGTCCGCGAACAGCGACAGCGCCACCAACGTGTCGAACTCCACCTTGGTCAGTGGGACGACGCTGCTCTCGTCGCGATCTCGCAACGTGCATCGGAACGCGAAGAGAGGCGAGCCGCTCACGCGGCGCCCCGAGCTAGATGTGGGTCAGGGTCGTCGTCTGATCGTCGGCCAGGAGAACGTGCCGATGCGCGCCGCCGGACGGACCGGCGACCTATGCGCCGGGCAGCGGCGAAAGGCCGACAAGTTCGGATCCGCCGAACCTCACCCACCCGCGCCGACTCGATACGAGCGAGCCGATCCCACGCGTGGTCGAGGTCGTCGAACTCGCCAGGTCTAGGGGCGCGAGTCGCTTCGCCCGGAGCAGGGCCTCGGAACGCGTCGGGGTGCCGCGACACGAGCCGCCGCTGGTGTTGTTGCTGCGCCCTGCTGAGAGACCTACCAACCATTTGCATTCACCATTCTTGCTGTTTCCCTGAGGCGACTTCACCTTGCCGGTGCCTCTGGGGCCGGGCCAAAAGCCCGACCCCGTCGGCTGGAAACGGCGCTGGTGAATGCGCCCAGGAAGTACAGCACAGCGGATTTACAGAGCACAAGTACGGGCGCTGCGCCCGGGCTATCGCTCGGTGTCCAGGTGGTCTAGCGTCGATCTCGGATGACGCGCGTCCTCCTAAATCATCAAACGAGAGCGGGCGTTCGGGTGATCAGCTCGGGCGCTCGCTCTCACGACAGACGGAGGACGAACATGCAACAGGAGCAAGAAATGACCACCGCGCAGCGGCGAATCAGGGAGGCGTTCATCGAGGCGTGCTGCAACGAGGGCTGCGATCCGTTGAACGCCGCGGACCTCTGGCTCGGCGTCGAGGACGCATGGCCGCGGGTATATCCGAAGCCGCTGCCGGTCACCGTGACGATCTCACCGGGGACTCACGTCAAGATCGCGAACAACGAGCCTTCGGAGGCGGCGGGGGTCACGTTGCTGAGGAGCGTGGCCCAGGGTCCGGCGAGCGTCGCGGTTGTGGGGGACGAGTTGCACATCTGGCTCGGGCATTTCCACGTCACGATCGACCTCGGGGAGATCGCGCCATGACCAGCTCACGCGTGAAGCGTCACGTCGAGCGCGACTACGACGCGGTTGCCGGTGATGTTGACGCCCACGGGGAGATCGCGACCCGTCGCCGCGTGGAGCTGATCGTGTCGAGGAGCAACGGAGCACCGACAGGTGTGCTGACCGGCACGCTGGTTACCGAACGCGACAGTCACACCTACGCCAAGCAAACCGAGCACGGGCTGTTCATCGAGCTGGACCGCGGCGGCTGGTTCGACATCAGACCGACCAACCGCACGGAACAGGACGAGGGAATGTGGACAGACCTCGTGGCCACGAAGCTCGACCCGGCCGACCGGCATCCCGACCTGCCGAAGTTGTAGGCCTCTCGGGCCGTCCCGTGGGCTTCTCTTGACCGAGGGCCTGCGTGGCGGCCCCGTGGCCCCACCCGCGCCCTCTCGGTCCTCCGGAGCCACGACGTGGGCCTCCGCGGACAGCGCCGCGCGCTAGCCTCGATCGGTGCGCGTCTTCCTCGGTTTCCTCGTCGCCGCCGTGGCGCTCGCCGTCGCCGTGTACCTGCACTCGGGCTACAAGGCCGGCACATCCCGCGTCGATACCGGCATGACCCCAACCGGTATCTACGTCGGTACCGAAGCCCAACAGCAAGCACGGCTCAACAGCGTCTATGCGGTGCAGCAGACCGTGTTCCTGAAAGAACGTCGGCGTGCTGGATGGCAGGACGCGGTCGCGGTGCTGGTCGCGGTCGCGGGTGTCGGGGCTGGGACGGCGATCGTGTTCTCCGCAGTCCGCGGCTCCTAACCTCGCGCTGCCGCGGTTCTCCTGAGCCACAATGCGGCTATACGGAAACCCGCCCGATCGTAGGTTCTCATCGTCCGCTCTCGACGTTAGGCTCAGCGAGCGAAAATGGCCGCCAATTCTACGACCGCAAAAGAGCTACTCCAGGCTGCCCACAAGGCAGTTGTGGACGCTGGTATCCCCGAGCCGCTCCAGGAGGTTGCGTTCACGAAGGCGTTCGACCTGCTGGCCGGGAACAAGCCCGCCACGACTCCCGACGGGGGCGGAAAGGTCCTCGATTCCGGCAGCGTTGACAACACCTTCACCGGCGATGAGCGCTTCGCGAAGATCGCACAGAAGACCGGCGCCGACGTCAACAAGCTGCCCTACGTCTACGACATCGATGACGAAGGCGTGAGCATGCTGGTCAAGCGGTCGCAGTTGGGCAACAGCGACGCTGCCGCTACGCGCGAGCTTGCTCTGCTGGTGGCGGCCGCGAGGCAAGCGGCGGCTTCGACACGCTCACCAAGATCGAGACGATCCGCGAGCGCGTCGAAGACATGGGCGTCTACGACCCGAAGAACTTCTCGACGACCGTGAAGGGCATTCCCGGCGTGACGATCAAGGGCACCGGCAACACGCGTGAGTTAAAGGTGACGCAGGCCGCGTTCGAGGAGGCCGGGAAGCTGCTCAATCGCCTCACCGGCGGTGACTCGTAGACTTCGGCTTCGCCCTCCAGCTTCAAGAACTCGACAACGCAGGAGACCGTGCGCTCGTCGTTGGTCACCTCGCCGGGCTGCGTAATGCAGACGGTTGGTACACGACGGGGGACGTGTCCGCGCTTTTTGAAGCGTTCCGGGTACCGCCGCCGAAGAACCTCCCCGCAACGATCGCCCGCCTCGCGCAGAACGACCTCGTCTATCGCCGCACGAAGCAACCGCCGTGGTCGCTCACGCCGAAGGGACGCAAGGCTGTCACGGACATGCTCGGCGACCTCGACCCCACGAAGCTTGAGAGCCAGCTCGTCGACGCGCCAGGTGCCGAGTTCGCTGATGTGCAGCAGCCGGTGTTGCCGCCGGAACTCGCTCCGCCCCGATGGGCCGCAGGTATCAAGGAACTTCTCGAGCGCTCGCCGTTCGAGACCAACGTCCTGTGCATGACACGCTTCCCCAGGGCGGGCCATCCCGACGATCCGATCCAGAGTGTGATCGATACGAGCAAGGCCGCACTCGCGGCGCACGGTCTCACGCTGTACCTGGCATCCGACGCGATCGTGGAGGACACCTTGTTCGCGAACGTTGCCGCATACATGTGGGCATGCCAATACGGTTTCGCGTTGTTCGAGGATCGCATCGGTCTCGGCCTGAACTACAACCTCGTCATCGAGGTCGGCGCGATGATCATGGCGGGGCGCGCGACCGCACTGCTGAAGGACACGACCGCGCCTGCCATGCCTACCGACTTGGTTGGGCACATCTACAAATCTGTGGACTTCGACGACCTTTCGACCGTCAACGCTGCTGCTCATCGCTGGGCGGCGGACGATGTCGGTCTCGGGCGCTGTACCTCCTGCCCGTAGGGCGAAGGCGCCAGGCTCGGCGTCGGGTCACGCGCGCGCGGCGACCTGCTCGTCGTACGACCGCTGGATCGCGATCAGGTCCGGCATCGGCTCAGCCTCCGGCCACCACCGCTTGCCGAAATCGTCGTTCAGCAAGCAGCGCGCCTCCGGCGGCGACAACAACACACCGCAGACACGGACCTCGCGGTTCGGATGCTTGAACATGCGCTGGCAGAACGCGCACTTGCACCAAAACCGCCGGTCCTTGTCCGAGCGCTTCTGCGCGTCCGCGGTCGGGGGCTTAACCGGCACCGGCGTCACACACTTGCTTCGCGGAGAGCGGGCGGGGTCCTTGCCGGTGTTCAACGCTCTCGCGGATATCTCCCCCCTCACCCCATGAACCCGACTCGGGGACGGCGACGCGCCCGCATGAACACACCGCCGTCCCGTCATCGAGGATCCACCACACGGGGGAGAAGCCAGCCCCCCAACACCCGCGAGCAGGAGCACCGCCCGCGAGTCCTTGCGTGACCGACTCGCGGTCACGTCGTTCTTGTCCTGTCGTAGCGCGAGTGGCACGGCGAGCAGAGCGGCGTGTAGTCGTCCACATCGAGCGACCAGGAGCGCCACGCGCCTTTGCTGTAACCGACCCTGGTGGACAGTGAACTGTCCCGTCGCAGCGCCCAATCCACGGCGGTGCCACCGCACTCGGAACACTCGTGCGCTGACGCCTTCCCACGTGCTTGGACGACCCGCTTGTGCGCCGAGGCGTAGCCGACGTCGTTGCAGCTGCCACACCGCTTGATCCTCCCGCGGCGCAGGTGCGCACCACGGATGACCTTCTCGTTCCCGCAATCGCAGCGGCACAACCAGAGCGCCTGACCTTGCTGCTCCCTGCCCGCATGTTCGACCGCGATGAGACGCCCGAACCGTTGGCCGGTCAGATCGATCCGCTGTGGAGCTGCTGTCGTCACTAGGTGGAAAAATTGCTCAGCCGGAACGCGTCGGCGATCAGCACGTCGGAACCGACCCGCCAGTGCATGAGGAAGCCGCGCTGTCCCGAGGGGCGGAAGTTGGAGCCGAACAGCTGCGGGATCACCTCGACGCTGGTGCCGATCCGGTCGAGGATCGCGAACTGTTTGAAGTCACCAGAGAGGAGGGCGTAGTCGGCGGCAGCGCCGGTCAGAACGCCGTCCATCACGGAGTTCTCGTAGATCTCCCAGCCGAGCGCCTTCGGCGGCGTCGTCGCGTCGGAGACGATGGAGTAGTTGAGGCCGGTGGCCTGCGGCAGCTGCCGGTAGCCGTTGATGATGCTGAGGTTCATCATCCACTTGGCATTCGGACGCCACCGGGCGGGCAGCGCCGCCTGATTCGCGTACAGGTCTCCCTGCGCGAGTACGTTCGTGCCGGTCGCGATCACCGTAGAACCACCGGCTGCGACCAGGGCAGTGATGATGCCCTTCGGGTTCGGGGCGTTACCATCGCCGATCGTAAACGCGGTCGCCTCCAGCTGGGCCTTCGCATCGACGAACAGCGCACCGACCTGCTGCGTGATGTCCGAGTCCTCGAACAGCTCGAACGACACGGGCACGAAGGCCATCGCCTTGCGGCAATCGATCGACGGCTGCACGAGCGTCGGCGAGTCATCCGTGACCTCCGCGGCCTCGTTGTAGAAGTGCGCCGACACACCGAGGGAGGTGACGAACTTTTTCGTGTTCAGCGCGGTCGTCTCGACGCGGCAGAGATCACGCAGCGGATTCACCGACCCCGCGGCCGAGATCAGAATGTTCGGGTCAAGCTCGTAGGGCACGAGGAAGCCGCCAGAAGCGCCGGTCAGCGACATCGCACGGTCAACGAAGCGCACCCGCTGCACGGCCTCGCGCTCCTTCTCAGTCCACTCCTGGGCACCGGAGGTCGGGTCGCCCATCCACTTGAAGAACGCCGACCGGTAATGCGGGCTGGACACCTCGATCACGTACTGCGAGAGACGCCCGTGCGGGTCGTCGTCGCGCTCCAGCGTTTGCGCCATGTGCTCCCTGGCGTCGTCGGGCATCCGCTCTGCCTGCTCGTTGGCCGTCAGAGCCTGCGAGCGCAGGTCATGACCACGAGCAGCCCCAAATCCCCGCTCCAACTCCAACGACGCTTCACCTTCGAGCCGCGTCGGGTCGGCCGCGAGCGTGCGCAGCCGGTCGTACTGCTCTTCGATCGTTTGGAACCCGCTCCTGCTGGGCATCGTTTCCCTCCTGCTTCCGCGCATTACCTAGGACTCGCGGCGCTCCGGACTTCGGAGGGTGCGGGGTATCGCTCTGCGTGGAGTGCGCCACCTGCGCGCGGCTCGACGGGCGATCCGCCACGGAGTGGAACCACACGAGCAAAATCGCTCGCAAGGGCGGCAGGTGGTGCAGTTAGTCAGCCCTCGAGCAGGTCCTCGAGCAGGTCGCGAGCGGTCGCCAAGGCAACGGTAAATGTCGCCCTGCCGATCTTCGAAGGCGGCGATGGCCCCGTCGAGCTGCCGGTGCGCTTCTGCGATCTCGGCCGCGCCAGCAACCGCCAGCGCCTCGGCGAACTGCGGCGAGCCGAGCGGCCAGCGCAGCAGCGAGTCAACGATCGGCTCGAAGGCGTCGTCGCTCATGACGGCCACCTCAGAAGCGACCACGCGGCGACCACGAGGCCCACGCTGTCGCCAGCTCTGGAAACGGCATGGGCCGCGCCGCCCGTAGGGACGCGGCCTTCGCGTGATGGGCGGTGAGGGGTTCGAACCCCCGACCCCCTGCGTGTAAAGCAGGTGCTCTCCCAGCTGAGCTAACCGCCCGCGCCCACTGAACGCTAGCGCGACAATCAGTCGATGGACGTCAAGCCGCTGCCGGGCCTCGAACATCTGCCTTTCGCCGAGGTCTGGCTGCGCGAGCCAGACGAAGCCGCCTGGCGCACTGCCTCCGCGGCCGCCGGCGCGATCGGCAAGGACGGCCTCGAGGTGTGGACGACGGACGAGACACCCGAGGTGGTCTCGTTCCTCGAGGCCCGCGGCTACGAGACCGTCAGGCGCTACCTCATCTCGGAGCTCGACGTCTCGGCCGCGCGAGAGCCGAAGCGTTCTGAGATCCCACTCACCACCTTCGGGGCACGCCCCGACCTCGCCGAGCAGCTGTATTCGATCGCCTGCGAGGCGTATCCCGACCAGCCCGGACGCGCGGAGACGCGGCTGTCCCCGTTCGAAATCTGGCGCTCCTGGGGGCTCGATCCGCACCCGGCCGACGCCTACTTCATCGCACTCGACGGCGCCAAAGTGCGCGGCTACGGCTACCTCGAGCTCGACGGCGAACAGTGGCGCAACGGCTTCCTGGCAATCGCCCGCCACGCGCGCGGGCACGGGCTGACGCGGGCGATCAAGAACGCGCAGCTCATGTGGGCGAAAGCGCATGGGGTGCCGACGCTGCGCACGGCGACCGAGCTCCGGCTGACGCAGATGCTCGCCCTCAACGAGGGATACGGCTACGTCCCGCTCTACACCGAGGTGGTCCTCCGCGGGCCTTGCGCCTGAAGTACTCCTCCTACAGGAACTTTCGGTCCCTTCACCCGAGCTGGAACGCCTATTCCAAAGCCTTGAGCAGCTAGAGCGCAAGGTCAGGCGAGCCCGGCCGACACGCCTAGCCACTCGCACGCGCAACGGCCGACGGCCTTACGGCAGCGTGGCCCGAGCCGTGACTCAGGTCCTGGCTGACGCCACCGACGGCCTTAAGCCGGCGGAGATCCGAGCCAGAGCCGAAGCCATTCTGGGCAGTAGCGTCGCCGACTCCTCCATCAAGACCGCCCTGCGAACCGGCTGCAAGGGACCAGCTCCGCGATTCGTTCGGGATCCCGATGGGCGGTACACACCGACCCTTTCTTGCTGATCATCATCCAAGCGGCGGGCTTACGCCGAAGAAGAACGACGCAGCAGATAGCGAACTCCGAGATCTAGTCGCCATCGCGCCGCCCGCGCCTCACCTCGGTCGAAGGATTACTTGCGGCTGGCGAGCAACTCAACCGCCGCTGTATCCCGCACCGATCAATCGCGCGGCTTAAAGGTCGCTCACCACATCCGAGAGAGGTCGCCGACGAATTTTCCATGACGCACGCACGAAGTCGAATCGACGAGAGAGTGGCTCCCTGCGTCGAGCGCGTGTTAGTTCTGGGAGCGCACGGCGGTCGCCTAGCTCGCCGAGCGCAAATGCGGCGACTCGTCGCCGCTCGAATTCGGTTTCGTTGAGCTCACCAACGAGATATCGCATGACTCGTCGGTCGCGGGTTTGTCCCAGCGCCTGGAGAGCCCAGTTGCGAATGCCCAGATCATCGTCTGACTCGGCGAGTTCCTGCAGAGCATCGCGAGCAGATGACGCTCTCAGATCTCCGAGGGCCCGAATCGCAGCGCGTCGAACAGCAACATCGTCCGCTGAAAGGAGCTCGGTGATCTTTGGGATTGCATCGGTGTGCCCAAGCTTTCCAAGGTGTCGCGCCGCCAGATGGCGAATGTTCGGCTCGTCGAGCATTGCAACGAGGGCTCCGGTATCGCGGGCCTTGGCCGCTTCGTAGACGGCGAGCTTTTCGTCGGTTGATGCGCCCACGGGTGTTCACCCACCATAGATACCCGATCGGAAGCCTGACCAGCCGCTGCCCCCCGACGCCGGAAGGTTGAAGAACTCTCGAACCCGTGCGATCGAGGGTGGCGAAAGCCCTTCGAGCAGGGCTCGAAGGAAGACACCTGTCCGGATCGCGATCTCGGTTCCTGGTCTCGCCGCTTCGACATTCACCTCGAGTGCTGCTGCCGAGGCGCTCGCCAGACGTGGTGTCAAAAGGCGTGACGCCTTTGCGCCGCGGGCGGCCCAAACTGCTTCGGCCACCATGGAAATCCTCCACGTCACAATCGCTAAGGCCACGTTCTGATTCGAGAACATTGGGTCCTCGGCATTGCCCTCGAGGCCCTGACAGGAGCTGAAACCCAACCAACCGCACTCGCTGCCGCTGATGAGCTGGGTGGGGCGTCCTGCTGTGTCGTCGGCCTTGATCATCGACCCATCGAGGTCGTAGCTGTTGACCGGATCTTGGCCGGCGTAGTCGTAGTTGTTGGCGGCCCCGCCTTCGATCGGATCGACAGCGAGGAAGCGTCCGATGGCCGGGTCGTATGGGCGGGCGCCCATCAGGACGAGATTGCTGGTCGAGTCGTACTGTTTGTTCCAGCGTCCGGTGTAACGGTGGCTCGTTTGGTCGGCTGGCGGTGCGTCAAGCGGGGCGCCGAAGGGGTCGTAGTTGTGGGCTGCGGTGCGGGTGCCTAGGTTGTTAGCTTCTGCAGCTAGATCGCCGTGGCCGGAGTAGTAGAGGTAGGTGACAGTTGAGCCACTAGTGGGAGCGCCGATGTAGGAGGCGAGGTTGCCCACGGGACCGTCCTGGTAGCTGCTCGCTGCGCTACCTACCAATCGAGGCCGTCGAGGCGGCGGTCGAGGAGAAATGGCGGCAAGTTCGGCTTGACCCTGAGTACACAGCCCTGCTGCGCGACATCCTCCTCAACGAGATTCAGGCGCACCGCGAGCTTGCCGGGAAGGACCGTGACCTTGCGAGGCGTCGCATCCGCAACCTCACCGAGAAGCAAGGCAAGCTCCTTGAGGCGCACTACGCCGATGCGATTCCGATCAACCTATTGAAGGCCGAGCAGGATCGGCTCAGGGATGAACTGGTCGGCGCGAGGCTTCTGCTTGCCGCTTCGGAAACAGCGTTCGAGAGAATTGAAATCAATCTGGAACGTTGCTTGACGTTCCTGACGAACTGCTACGAGTCGTACCTCCGTGCACCGCCCCAGGTGCGGCGCCAAATGAACCAGGCCGTCTTCGAGCGTTTCCTAATCAACGAGGATGGCGCGAGTGAAGCCGCGCTCGCCGGGACGTTTGGCGTGTTACTTGCGCCGGATCTCATCCAGCCGCCGGATGCGTCGAGCGAACCGAACGAAACGCTCTCTGCCATCCACCGCAACTCCGAGTGGTTAGACGGTTACCCCGCGACGTTGCCGGCCACCAGACGGCTCAGAGGCGCCGGAAGCAACAAACCCAGACCGACGAAAGTCGGCCTGGGTTCGAAAGCGAGCTATTTGGTACCCCCAGCGGGATTCGAACCCGCGCTACCGGCGTGAAAGGCCGGCGTCCTAGGCCACTAGACGATGGGGGCGTGACACAGCAGCGTACCGCGGCCGCTTCGGACGTATGGTTGCCGCGTGCTCGAGGTGACCCTCTGTACCGACGCGTCGGACGAGCGGCTCTCGCTGGACGTCTACAACGCCGTCTGGCCGCACGACGCCATCACCGTGGACGAGGTGCGCTCGTTCAAGGCCAGTGTCCGCGCCTCCGTCGATCACCTCGCACGCCTGGGCGGCGTCGTCGTCGGCTCCGCTGTCGGGGCGATCTCCGCGCAGCGGCCGGATCGCGTCTTCACGCTCGTCACCGTGCTCTCCGAGCATCGCCGGCGCGGCGCCGGATCCGCGTTGTACCAGGCGATCTCCGCATGGGCCGCCGGTGAAGGCCTGAGCGAGCTCGAGGTCCCGGTCCTCGACAACGACCCAGAAAGCCTCGCGTTCGCGGAGCGGCGTGGGTTCGTGGAGGAACGGCGCGAGCTGGGTGTCGTGCTGCACCTCGCCGAGATCGCACCCCCGGACATCGAGCCACCCGAAGGTGTCGAGATCGTCACCTGGGCCGAGCGTCCGGAGCTCGCACGCGGCATCTACGAGGTCGCGCTCGAGGCGCTACCGGACATCCCCGGCTCGGAGGACGACGAGGTCGAGCCGTTCGAAGACTGGCTCGCGCACGACATGCAGGGATCCGGCGACCGTCCTGATGCCACGTTCGTCGCGGTCGCCGGCGAGGAGGTCGTCGGCTGGGCGAAGTTCTCGCTGACTGCGGCGCAGCCGACGACGGCACACCACGATCTCTCCGCCGTCAAGCGAGCCTGGCGGGGCCGCGGCATCGCGGGCGCGCTGAAAGCCGCCCAGATCAAATGGGCGATCGCCAACGGCTACAAGGAGCTGCACACCCGCAACGAGCAGCGGAACGAGCCGATCCGGCGTCTGAACGCCCGGCTCGGCTACCGGCCCGGGATCGGGCGCATCTACCTCGTCGGGCCTATCGCCGGCCCCTGAGCCGCCAGCTCGAGCGGCACCAGCCGCGTGCCGGTTGCCTTGAACGTGGCGACGGCAGTACCGCCGCGGGCAAGCTCGAGCTTCGACGCGGACGCCGTCGTCACCTCGGCCGTGATCGGCCCGACGCGAACGCGAACGCGGTTCCCCACGGTGACGACCGAGCCGATCTGCGCGGCGATCAGGTTCAGGGCCGAGTCGACGTGACGATGACGCCCGACCGAGACGTCCCACGGGTAGATGACCACGCTGACCACGCCCTCGGCGCGATCGCTCGAATAGATCACCTCGCCCGTGTCCAGGCGCACCTGGGTCAGCTCATCGTCGAAGCGGCTGGCGCGCCCGCGCAGCAGGTTCGCACCGGTGAACGAGGCGACGAACGCATCGTTGGGGTTGTCGACGAGCTCGTCGGGAGTCGCGAGCTGGCGCAGCTTGCCATCGACAAGGACGCCCACCTGGCCGGCGAGTGCGGCAGCGTCCTCGTAGTCGTGCGTGACAAGGATCGTCGGCAGCCCGAACCCGCGAAGCAGCTCCTGCAGCTCGGCGCGCACAGCGTCCTTCGTGTGCGAATCGAGCGCGGACAACGGCTCGTCGAGGAGGATCACGCCTGGCTTACGGGCGAGCGCCCGCGCCAGGGCGACGCGCTGACGCTCGCCGCCCGACAACGCCGCCGGGCGAACCTCGGCGAGATGGGAGATGCGAAACCGCTCGAGATATTCATCCGCGCGCTCCCGCCCCGCGTACGCGACGTTCTGGCGCACGGTCATGTGAGGGAAGAGCGCGTACTCCTGGAAGACGAGCCCGACCCGACGCTCGTCGGGCCGCAGGCAAACGCTCCGCGCACAGTCGAGCCACACGTCGTCGCCGAGCGCGATCGTGCCGCGCGACGGGCGCACGAGCCCCGCGATCGCTCGCAGCACGGACGTCTTCCCGGCACCTGACGGCCCCACGAGGGCGACGGTGTCGCTGACGTCGAGCGCTAGTTCCAGCTCGAAAGTGCGAAGGGGGAGGGTGAAGTCGGCTCGGAGGGCTGCCATAGCGCTGTCAGTTTGAGGGAGATCAGCACACCGGCGCTGATCAGGACGAGGAGCGCACTGATCGCGAGCGTGACGTCGAAGTTGACGTCGAACTCGGCATAGATCGCGAGCGGCAACGTCTGCGTCACCCGCTGGAGGCTGCCGGCGAACATGATCGTCGCGCCGAACTCGCCGAGGCTGCGCGCGAACGCGAGCGCCTCGCCGGCGGCCAGGCCGCCGCGCGCGAGTGGCAGCACCACGCGGAAGAAGGTGCGGGCAGGCCCGGCGCCGAGCGTCCTCGACGCGGCGACGAGATTCGGGTCGATCGCTTCGAACGCGGCGATCGCCTGCCGGATGTAGAGCGGACTCGCGACGAACGCGACCGCGAGCGTGACCGCGGTTTGTGTGAACGGGATCGTGATCCCGAAGAATTGCAACGTCGAGCCCAGCAGCCCGAAGCGCCCGAACGCCGCCAGCAGGCCGATGCCGGCGACGGCCGGCGGCAGCACCAGCGGCAACTCCACCAGCGTGACGCACAGCGACCGCCCTCGGAACCGGCGGCTCGCGAGCAGCCACGCGGTCGGTGTCCCGAACAGCAGGATCAGCGCCTGTGCGATCAGCGTCGTCTTCAGGCTGACGATCAGCGCATCGGTCACGACCGGGTTCGAGAACTGAGCGAGCAGCTGCTCCGGGGAGACGTGCACGAAGATCGCGAGGACGGGCAACACGAGGAAGCCCAGCGCAACTGCCACCGCGCCGAAGTAGGCGAAGGCGAGGAGTGCCCTACGCACCGCTCACCCGCCCTCGCCTCTTCGACATCTCAACGGCTACTTCGGGATCGGCAGGAAGCCATAGGCGAGCATCGTCTTCTGACCCGCCTTGCTCAGCACCTCGTTGATGAACTGCTGAGCGGCCGCCTTGTTGCCGCTGGCCGAGACGATCGCCAGCGAGTACGTGACCTTCGGCTGTGCCCAGGCCGGAACCTTCAACACGGTGACCTTGCCCGGCACGGTCTTCGCATCGGTCGAGTAGACGAAGCCGGCGTCGGCCTCGCCGAGGGCGACCTTCGAGAGAACGCTGCGGACATCCGACTCACGACTGACGACGTTCGACAGCACGCTCGTCAGGCCCATCTGCTTCAGCACCTGCAGCGTGTAGGCGCCGACCGGAACGGCGGGCGCCGCGATCACGAGCTTGATCCCGGACTTGCGCAGGTCGTAGACGGTGTGGATGCCGGCCGGGTTCGACGTCGGGACAACGAGCACCAGCCGGTTCCGCGTGAAGACGACCGGCTTCTGCACGAGGCCCTTCGCGAACAGCTGCGCCGGCAGCGTCGTGTTGGCGGAGGCGAACACGTCCGCAGGTGCCCCGAGGGTGATCTGGGCGGCCAGCGTGTTCGAGCCTGCGAACGAGTACTTCGGGCCTGAGTCGATCTTCGGGAACACGTCGGTGAGCGACGCGGCCGCGTAGACCGTGATGCCGGTCACCCTCCGAGCGCCCGCGGCCGCCGTGCCGACGGCGAGCAGGCCGGCGAGTAGCAAGGAGACGAGCGTCAGTTGGAACCTGCGAACGTCGGATCTGCGGTGCACTTGGAGCGACCCCTTCTAGTGCTCGACCATGACCGAGGTGGACTTGACGACCGCGACGATGTGGTTGCCGCGTTTTATTCCCAATTCGGCGACGGCGTCGGCGGTGACGATCGCGGTCAGGACGGCCGGCTCGGTGATCACCAGCTCGACCTGCGCCATCAGCCCGTCGACCTTCACGTCGCTGACAATGCCGCTCAGACGGTTTCTCGCGCTGACGTGATGCTCGGGCCGCGCGTCGCCCCGTAGGCGGTCGATCTCCTTCGCCGCGACGATGCGGCGGTTGCTGCGATCGCGCCGCGTCTTGATCCGCCCCTGACTGTCCCAGCGACGCAATGTGTCGAGGCTGATCCCGAGCGTCCGGGCCGCCTCACCTGCGCTGTAGAACTCGCGTGGAACTGTCCTCACCCCTTGCTAGCTGGTGTACGCGTCCAGGGCATCCGACGCCTCGTCGATCGACAACGGTGCCGGGAACGAGATGCCCACCGGGTCGCGGCTGGTGAGCCCGGTGAAGACGCTCAGGTGCTGCGCCTCGCTGGCGGCGATCTGCGCAAACGGCTGCTTGAGCGCAGACGACTGGAGCCCACCGACGGCGCCGAGATAAGCGCCGAGGAACACGGTCTCCAGGCTGACGCCGAGCGATGCAACCGACGCCTTCGAGGCGAACGCTCCCTTCGGGTACGAGAAGTCGATGTCGGCGGCGACGGCCGGCGGCTGGCCGACGTCGTTCAGGATCGTCGCGACCGAGTCGTAGTGCTCGTGCTCGTTGAAGAGCGCCCGCTCCAGCGACTTCAGCGCCTGCCCCTCGAACAGCTTCGTGGAGATCAGCCGCCCGTAGAAGTCCGCGGCGAGCAACTCGGCCGCGACGAGCAGCCGTGCATAGGCAAGATCGCTGTCCGAGACCGGGTCGGCCGCTGCCCGCCGGGCGAACGTACCGGCTACTGAGCCCGCGATCGTCAGTGCTGCACCGCTCTTTACGCTGCGCGCGAGCAGCTGAGTCCGGCTCAACCCTCCGTTCACCGCGGTGGCTCCTGTTCTCTTGATTACTCGACTACCTGGGAAATGCCTATGTTACGAGAATCTCGGCGGCCGGGCGCGGCTAACGTGCAGGCGTGAGCTCGATCAGCGAGGCGACCTGGGCCGATTTCGATGCGGTCGGTAAACGGCTGTGACGACGACACCTGTCAACGTGTCGCTCCTGCGCTGGTTACGGCGGCAGTTGCGAGAACCGACGCCGCAGCGCGAGCACCTGGAAGCTGCGATCGCAAACGACGACCCGGCGGAAGCCCGGCGCATCGTCGCCCATGTGCCCTTCAGCGACGCGCAGCGTCGGCACGTGGAGCTGCTGCTCGACGAGTGGCAGCGGCACCCTTAACGGCGCCGTCCTTCCGTCGGACGACCTGCAGCCCCCACGCCCGCCCGGCTGCGAAGAGCGCGTCCGGATCGACATCGTCGAGCCAACCGATGAAGTGCTGCTCGGGCTCGTCGTCCGTCGAGCCGTAGACGGCGGCGCGACCCGCGTCGAGTTGCACGTCGAGATCGTCGCCACCGCGTTCGAGTGCCGCGAGACGCTCCTCGACGGCCGATCCTTCCGCGTAGCCCTTTCCCATCAGTAGAGCGTACTGCGCTGGCTATTTCCCGCGCACGGACGCAACCGCTCTGCGCGGTTCGGGATCGGCCGTCGGTTCGGCGTCGGCCGCCGGTTGGGCAACAGCGGCGGCTCGAGCGGCCGTCTCCGCAGCGGCGCCGAAGCGGAGGATCCGGCCGCCGAAGGCGATCGCGCAGACGCAGAACCACGCCCAGCCGAGCGCCAGCCCTGCGATCACGTCCGAGACCCAGTGCACGTCGAGCAGGACGCGGCTTGCCGCCACCGCGACGGCGATCCCGACGGCCAGACCGGCGAGGACCGCGCGAGCCGGCCGGCCGCGCCACCGCCCCAGCAGGAGGGCTGCTGTCGCGTAGAACGCGGCTGCCGTCGCCGAGTGGCCGCTCGGGAACGATGGACCGAGCGTCGCGGCGGCTGGATTGAACGTCGGGCGCACCCGGTCGGCGAGCTGCTTGACCGTGGAGGTGAGAAGCTCCTCGCCCACCATCACTGCGGTGATGAACGGGATCACCCACACGCTTCGCTCTCTGATCGTCTCGGCGACGGCGAGCACGATGCAGAAGACGATGATCGTGTAGAGGCTCCCGAGCTGGGTGATCGCGTTGAGCGCGTGCGTCGACGCAGCCGAGGCGTGTTGGTTGCCCCACTTCGCGACACCGTTGTCGACTCCGATCAGGTGCCCGTTCGAGCGGACGAGATACGCGAGCACGCCCAGCAGCAAGCCACCGGCGATCACAACGATGAGCGCCAGGGTCAGGGCCAGCCCGGTGGCCGCGGCCGGATCGAACCGCGCAGCTCGGATCGCACGCAGTCGCGTGTGACGGCCGACAGCCTCGCCGACGGTCCGGGCGGCTCCGGCCGGCGACGCCGCCGGCGCGCTCCGAGCGCGCGGGTAGCGCCAGGCGATCAAGCCGGCGATCGAGCCTGCAGTTGCGGCGAGGATGAGAAGGAAGAGGACGGGCATCGCGAAGTTTCCAAACCGGAAAACGGTTCAAGAGTTTGCAGGCTGGGCATATGCCCTCCATGTCCAACCTGGAAACGCCACTCGACCTTCCGCGCGCTCCGGCTCGCACAGCACGTCGCGAGTCGAGCCCGACCGCGAACGCGCCGGTTCTCGAAAGCCGCAGCGGAGGGCCAGCCGAACGGCTCGCTCACACACTCCATCGGCTTCATCCGGCGGTGGTCTTCGTCGTCGTCATGCTTGCCGGCCTGGCCGTGATCGCGACGCTCTCGATCGGCCTCGGCTTCCTCGTCACCCGCGTGCTCGAGCCCATTTCGGGCATCGGCACACCTGACGAGCACGTGAACACGTGGCTGGCGGCGCATCGAACACCCGGCCGCACCCACGCATCGCTGATCGGTTCGATCGTTGCGGGCGGCGTCGTCTTGCCGATCATCGTCGGCGCGATCGCGCTCGTGTGCGTCGCGCTCAAGAAATGGCGGATTGCCGCCTTCGTGGTCTTCGCCCTCGCAGTCGAGTCCGCGACCTACCGCGCGACCACGCTCGTCGTTCACTCCCACCGCCCGCGCGTGCTACGGCTCGAGCACCTACCGGTGAACGCGAGCTATCCGTCCGGGCATACGGCAGCGTCACTGGCGGTGTACGGCGGACTCGTACTGCTGCTCACGTCCCGGTTCACGAACACCGCCTTCCGCGTGCTGGCATGGACGTTCGTGCTCGCGATGGTGACATTCGTCGCATCGTCGCGGATGTACCGCGGGATGCATCATCCGCTCGACGTCGCGGGCGGGCTGCTCGTCGGCATCGCCGCGCTGATCGTCGTCGTGTTCGCCTGTCGTACAGCGGGCGCAGCGGCCGAGGCGCGCAGATGAAGGTCGCCGTGATTGCACACTCCGGCAAAACCGTGGGCGGCGGCCTCTCGGAGTTGCGCCGCGTGCTCGAGACGGAAGGCATCGACGACCCGCTCTGGTGCGAGGTGCCGAAGAGCCGCAAGGCGCCGCCGCAGGTCCGTCGCGCCCTCGACGAGGGCTGCGAGCTGATCTTCGCCTGGGGCGGCGACGGGATGGTGCAGCGCTGCATCGACGTGCTCGCCGGCTCGAAGGCGAGCCTCGCGATCATCCCGGCAGGCACCGCAAACCTGTTCGCGACCAACCTCGGGGTCCCGAAGGACATCGAAGAAGCTGTCGCGATCGGGCTTCGCGGCGAGCGCCGCAAGCTCGACGTCGGCCGCTTCAACGGCGAACGGTTCGGCGTGATGGCAGGCGCCGGATTCGACGCCGCGATGATCCGTGGCGCGGACGGCGGGCTGAAGGACCGGTTCGGCCGCGTGGCCTACGTGTGGACCGGCTCCGAGAACCTGCGCTCCAAACCGTTCCGCGCGACGATCAAGGTCGACGGCGTCGGTTGGTACAAGGGCAAGGCGAGCTGCATCCTGCTCGGCAACGTCGGCCAGCTGTTCGGCGGCGTCGAGGCGTTCGAGGACGCGCGTCCCGACGACGGCAAGCTCGAGCTCGGCGTCGTCACGGCCGACGGCCTGCTCGAGTGGGGCCGGATGCTCGCGCGTACCGCAGTGGGCTCGGCGAGCAAGTCGCCGTTCGCGCAGACGACGAAGGCCCAGTCGGTGAGCGTCAAGTTGAATCGCAAGGTCCTTTACGAACTCGACGGAGGCGATCGCATGAAGATCAAGCAGTTCAAGGTCAACGTCGAGGCCGGCGCGATCAGCGTCTGCGTGCCACGGAACGAGGCATGAGACCGACCTCGACAGCTGCGGTGGGTGCGCGCTCGGCAGGACGCGGCTTCGTCCAGTCCTCCGCATTCGAGTACCTCTCGCGTGCGGGGTTCGTCGCACGCGGGCTGATCTACGGGATCATCGGCGTGCTCGCGCTGAAGCTCGCACTCGGGCACGGCGGCAAGCTCACGAACCAGCAGGGCGCGATGCACACCGTCGCGCATCAGCCGTTCGGCAAGGTGCTGCTCACGGCCCTGGCGATCGGCCTGGGGGGTTACTCCCTCTGGCGGCTCGTCCGGGCTGCGATCGGGCATGGCCCGGAGGGCTCGGACAGCGGAGTCGAGCGGCTCGCAGCGCTGGCGAGCGGGATCGTGTACGGAGGAATGTGCGTGCTCGCGGTCGAGATTCTGCTCGGCGGCAGCTCGGGCGGCAGCTCGACGAGTCCGAAGCAGGCGACCGCCGGTGTCTTCGGCTGGCCCGCAGGCACGTGGCTCGTCGGTCTCGCGGGCGCAACGCTGATCGGCGTCGCCCTGTATCAGGTGTACCGCGGCCTGTCACACAAGTTCCTCGACGACTCGAAGACCGCCGAGATGAGCCCCGCGACGAAGAAGTGGATCACGTGGCTCGGGACGATCGGCCACCTCGCGCGCGCTGTCGTCTTCGCACTGGTAGGCATCTTCCTGATCAAGGCTGCGGTCGACTACAACGCCCGCGTCGCAGTTGGGCTCGACGGCGCCCTCGCCAAGATCGTCCACCGGCCCTACGGCCCGCTCGCGCTCGGGGTCGTTGCCGTCGGTCTGATCGCGTTCGCGCTCTATTCGCTGAGCGACGCCCGCTTCCGCAAGATCTGACGGGCGATGCTGACCGCGTATCTGTTCGACAAGCGCCGCGGCGAGGAGATCGAAGGTTGGGCTGATGTGATCGGCCGGCTGAGCAAGAACCAGTTGCTCTGGATCGACCTGCTCGACCCCTCCGACGCCGAGGAGCAGGAGGTTCGTGACGCTCTGGACCTGGGAGATATCGAAGCGCTGCGACTCGGCGACGATGCACGCGCGGAGATCGAACAGCCCGAAACGCACATCCGTGTCACGTCTGTCGCCGTCTCGACCGCTGAGAACGACGCCGCTCGCGAGACCGTCCCGATCGACTGCTTGATCCGCCAGAACCTCGTCGTCACGGCACACAAACGCGAGTTGGCAGTGATCGACGACTTCCGCAGGCTCGCGGAAGGAGGCAGCGAGCTCGGCGTCCTCGATGCGGCGTCCTTTCTCGCGACGCTCTTCACCTGGGTCGTGACGAGCTATTCGCGAGCGTTCGACGAGGTCGAATCGCAGCTCGAGGAGTTCGATGTGTCGGCGCTCGACAGCCCCGGCCGCGACACGGAGGCACAGATCGCCGAACTGATCGAGATTCGCACGCGCGTCGGCCGGCTGCGTCGAGCCCTCGCCCCACATCGCGAAGTCTTCGTCGCGCTGACGCATCCTGAGCTGGATCTCATCTCGACAGAGAGATCGGCCGAGCGGTTCGCGAAGCTCACCGAGCAGGTCGACGTGGCGCTCGCCTCCGCACGCGACGCCAAGGACGCCGTCGTCAGCTCGTTCGACGTCCTGATCCTGCGGACCGAGCACCGGACCAACGAGATCGTGAAGATCCTCACGCTCGCGTCGATCCTCTTGCTGCCGGGAGCGCTGATCGCCGGCGTCATGGGCATGAACGTCAACTTCAGCGCGGGAACATTCATGCACTCACCCCTCTTCTGGAGCGTGCTGGCCGCGATCGTCTCACTCGCCGGCGCGACTCTCATCCTCGCCCGTTCGCGACGATGGATTTGAGCTGAGCACGAGCCGCGAGCTGGGCTCAAGCCCACCCGCCGGCGTGTCGCTCGGGATCGCGCGGAAGAACGTTGCGCTCGCCGCTTCTTCATCGAGCACGAGCTCGCCGATCGCATTGTCGAACGTCCTGCCGGCGATGTAGCGCCAGCTTGCGTACGAGCGTTGAACACCGGCAGCGCGAGCGAACAGCGCGAAGACTCTCGCAGCGAGCGCCGAGCCGGTCGCCTTCACCAATCGGCGCTGGGACGGCGACAGTGGGTTTCGAAACGGCGAGCAGACGAGCTGGTAGACACGGCTCGAGCCGGCGTTCGCGCCGAGATCGACCTGCGCGGCGTACGTCGTGTGCACGTCCCCGCTCAGGACGAGGATGGTGGCCGGCGGTGTACCTCCGGCTCCGCGACTGACCGCGCGCAGCAGGTCGTTGAGCTGCTCGAAGGAACGTTGAAAGGCCGCCCAGTGCTCAAGGTCGACGGCGCGCCGCAGCCGTTCGCCGAGTCGCGCGGCCAACGATCCCCAGCGCCCGTGGCACACCGCCTCGTTCCAGGCCTCGAGGTGATGAATGCCTGGCGGTGCGTACGCGGGGAGGCTCGTCGCAATGATCAGGTGATCGAACGAGCCTCGGGCGTGGTCGACGATCCAGTCCCACTCATCCGCGTCGACCATGTCCCGGTGCCCGTCGGCGAGCACGCGGGCCGCGCGCGAATCGATCACGAGCAGGCGCGACCGCCCGAAGTCGCGGTAGTACGCCCACCGGCTCGCAGCCGACTCGCGGTCGCACGTGCGCGCGAAGGCCCGAAGGCGTTCGCCCGCGTCCTCGTCGCCCTGTACCTGCGCGAACATCGCTTCCTCGGCCAACTCCGGTGGCGACAGGTTGCCGAGGTGCTGGTAGAGCCAGTACGCCATGAAGGCGCTCGTCACGCGCTCGTCCCACCAGGTCTTCGTGCGCATCTCCTCGACCCAGGCGTCGGAGATGTTCCAGTCGTCGCTCAGCTCGTGGTCGTCGAAGATCATCGCCGACGGGACCGTCGCGAGCAGCCAGCGGATGTCCGGATCCGACCACGACTCCCGGAAGAGTTGCGTGTACTCCTCGAAGTCGGCGACGGCCTCACCCGGCGGCTCTGAGGTGTCGCGTCGCGCCTCGATGAATGCCGCGGTCTCCGGCGGCACCTCGTCGGCGTACACCTGGTCGCCCAGCAGGAGCAGCCCGTCCGGCCAAGCTGCCTCGCCCGATTGAAGCCGCCGCGAGTACGCCCAGAGCGCGTCGACCCCGAGCCCGTGCGGGTCCTCGGTCGGCGAGCGCGTGTAGGGCGGCCTCTCCGGTGCACCGACACGGCACGAGCCGAATACAAGCCGCGCCTGACGCTCGCCCTCGCGCATGTGGATCGTCGAAGCGGGCCGTCCATCCTCGGGCGGCCATGCCTGGATGCCGTCGAGGCGTACGTCGTACGGATTGATCGACCCGGGCTCGAGGTTCTCGATCACGACGAGCGCGTAGTGATGTCCGAGCACCTGGAACGTCCGCGCCTCGTGCCCGAGCACCTCGACGGTTGCCGCAGCGCTCGTCTCGACCCAGACCGTGGCGGTCGTCGTGCCCACGTAGCGAAGGAGCGGACCGACGACGATGCCGGGCGGTTCAGACGATCCGGGCTGCACGGCGGGCAGACTATGCGTCGTCGGCAGGCGCCGTCCGATCAACGCTAACGTGCTCGCGCGGGCCGGTAGCTCAGCTGGTAGAGCAGGGGACTTTTAATCCCAAGGTCGCAGGTTCGAGACCTGCCCGGCCCATGAGATCGACGAGGAAGGAAGGGGCTTACCTGAGAGAGCAGTGAGGGCAACGGTGATGCAGTGGCGATGGATTAGGGGTGGAGTCGCGACCCGCGCGTCGCGACCGCGTGAACCCGACTGCGTTCCGGGCGGGAGTGCGCGGGACACGCCGGAACATGCACCGACTCGTTGCCGGGAAGGCCTCTTGTTCAAGGGGCCTTCCCGGCTGCGCAAGAGGGTAGGTTCGACACCTCCCTGGCCGATCGAGCTCATGCGAGCGGCAGCTCGATCCGGAACGTCGTGCCAGTGTCGGGGGTGGACTCGACCGTCACGCTCCCGCCGTGGGCCTCGCTGACGGCGGCCACGATCGAGAGCCCGAGCCCGGCACCGCCGCTCGCCCGCGAGCGGGACTGGTCGGCACGGTAGAAGCGTTCGAAGACGTGCTCGCGCTGCTCGGCGTCGAGCCCAGGGCCTGAGTCGCCGACCTCGAGCCGGGCCATACCCTCGACTGCTCCGAGCGTGACCCGCGCCGGGCTGCCGCTCGGCGTATGGGCACGCACGTTCGCGAGGAGATTGTCGACCGCCTGACGGAGCCGGTCGCGGTCGCCGAGCACGACCAGGGCCTCCAACGACATCTCGATCTCCCGGTCGGGATCGACCGTGCGCGCCGTCTCGACGGCGTCGGCAACGACCTCGTGCAGCTCCACCCGCTCGAGCGCCAGCGGGCGCCCTTCGTCGAGCCGAGCCAGGAGCAGCAGATCGTCGACGAGCAACGTCATCCGCTCCGACTCGCGGCTGATCCCGCTCATCGAGCGTCTCAGGTCGTCGGGCCGTTCGGCGGCGCCTCGAGTGAAGAGCTCGGCATACGCCCTGACCGCGGCGAGTGGCGTGCGCAGCTCGTGGGAGGCATCGGCGACGAAGCGTCGGAGCTTCCGCTCGGATGCCTCGAGCGCGGCGAGCGAGGCCTCGCGCACGCTCGCTGCCGATTCGATCTGTCCGAGCATTCCGTTGAGGGCGAGCCCGAGTCTGCCGACCTCGGTGCGCTCGTCCTCCCTCTCGACGCGCTTCGTCAGATCTCCGGCGGCGATCTCGGCTGCCGTGGCGCCGATCGCTTCGAGCGGCCGCAACCCGAGCCGGACGACCCAGAGCCCGAGCACCGCAACGCCGACGAGCACGAGCGCCGTCACCAGCACGGCGATCCAGAGAAGGCGATGCAGAGTGCTGTCGACGTCGCTCAGCGACTGGGCGACGACCAGGACGTAGTTCCTGGCCTGCGGCTCGATCGAGGCGCGAACGCGGTACCGCCCACCTCCGTTTCTGGCGGCGACGGTGAAGTAGCTGACGCGTTCGCCCTGGGCGTTCGCGGCCGGCAAGCTGATGTGCGCGGGCAACGACGGCGGCGGCAGTTGAGCGCCACCTGGGAACCGTGGCGTCGAGCTCACACGCACCTGCGTTCCGTCGAGCCGGCGCAGCGCCACGTATTCGCCCGGAGCGGCGTTGGCAAGCGGCCCCAGATCGAGGGTGGCCGGCCCGCCGTGATCCGGGCCTCCGTCGTCGCGACCATCGTGCGGATGGAAGAGGGCACTTTCGACCGCACGGTGCGCTGCCTCGAGTGACGTGTCGGTGCGGCCGACCAGGAACGAGCGGAGCGCGGAGTACGTGGCAAAGTCGGCCGCGAGGAGCCCGATGGCGGACAGCACGATCACGCCCAGGATCAGCCGGGCACGCAGCGACAGCTGCCTCGGCACTACGGCTGTTCCGCTTCGAGCATGTACCCCGCCTGACGCACCGTCCGGATCAGGGGCGGCCCGAGGGCGTCGAGCTTGCGGCGGAGGTAGCTGACATACGTCTCGACCACGTTGGTGTTGCCGCCGAAGTCGTAGCGCCAGACATGCTGCAGAATCTGCCCCTTCGAGACGACGCGGCGCGGGTTGAGCATGAAGAACCGCAACAGGTTGAACTCGGTAGCGGTCAGCTCGAGCAGTACATCTCCGCGGGAGACCTCGTGGCGGCTCTCGTCGAGCACCAGGTCGCAGAAGCGCAGGATGTCACCGGGCAGGTCGCCCGCTGTGCGGCGCAGGATCGCCTGCACCCGCGCGACGACCTCCGCGAGGCTGAACGGTTTCGTGACGTAGTCGTCGCCACCGGCACGCAACGCCTCCACCTTGTTCTCGACGGCTTCCTTCGCCGTCAGGAAGAGGATTGCGGTCTTGAAACCACGGTCACGGATGCGGCGGCCCACCTCGATGCCTTCGATATCCGGAAGCATCCAGTCGAGCACGACCAGATCCGGCTCGAGCCGGGCGACCGCGGCGATCGCGTCGCGGCCGTTGGCAGCTTCGTCGACCTCGAACCCTTCATAGCGAAGGGCGGTCGCGACGGCGTCGACAATCGACGGCTCGTCGTCGACGACGAGGATCCTGGCAGTTGTCGCTGTGGTTTGGGTCGGTTGACTCATGTGCGCAGCCTGCGCCCACTGGCTGTGAGCGGCCTGTGAAGCTCGCGGATTTGCCTGTGAGTTTGCTGTGAATCGGCGGGGGTGGCCGCCGGGACCCGTCGGCCACCCCTGCCCTCCTCGGCTCCCCGAGTGGCTACTGGACGCTTACGAAGGCGAAGCTGCTGTCGACGTAGACCGTCACCGGCGAACCGTCAGCCTTCGTCATGTGCGCCTCGTAGGTGGCGACACCGTCGGCGTCGGTCTCGATGCGCACGACCGTTCCGCCGGGCACCTTGGCCTCCGCAATCGCCTTCACCTTGGCGAGCGCGTCACCGGTGAGCGGCGTCTCGTCGCTGCGCTGATGGCCCCACGGATTTTGCGCCGAGGCAGCCGGGGGTGCGGACGGCGCCGACGCCGCCGGTGCGGCGTTGGTCGACGTCGCAGTCGAGCTCGAGCCGGAGGCCGCGCTTGCGACCCCGTAACTTCCTGCTCCGACTCCGACGACGATCGCCAGCAGCGCTGCCGTCTTGTTGAGTGACGGGCGGGTGCTTGCAGACATGATGGTTCTCCTTTGCTCGGGCGCTCCAGGTGAGCGCGTTCGACGCAAGGTGCCTCCAGCGGCTGGGAATGCGTTCAACCGTTCCTGTGAAGACCGTGAGCCTCGCGGTCGGTTCCATCCAGCACCTCGGCGGGCGCCTCCCGATCGGGCTCAAATAGTCATGGCAGTGACGCCGAGGGGTCTCTCGTATGCCTGAGTTCGGTTCACGCCGGGTCGCGTTGCAGCGCCGGCCGTTCGGCTCGCCGGCCGGTCTTTAATCAGTCGCAGGTTCGAGACCTGCCCGGCCCATGTAGCACCTGCGGCGGCGGCGGCGGCATGGCCAGGTCGCGTTGCAGCGGCCGGGCGTTCCGCCCGCCGTCCTGCTTGTCCTTGATCAGTCGACGCCGACGCGGACGTTGCCGTCACGGTCGACGATCAGCCGCGCTGGCAGTTCGTCCTGATCGAGGTACGGCTCGACCGTCTTGCGCGCGTGTGCCTCGCTCGCGTGCTTGCCGCCGCCGGTTGCGTACTCGACAACGATCTGCGGCTCCGGGCCGTCGTCGAGGTGGATCGCGTAGGCGTACTCGACGTCCGCTCCCGACGTCGGCTCGATCGGCCGGACGCGCTTGATGTTCTGGATCGGCACCACCGTTAGTTAAGCAGCAGCCACCTGAGTCCGCCACCGTCCGGCTCACCTGCTCGTATTCGCAGTGCAGATGCCGAAGTCGAGCCGCGAATGAGCACTGCCATACCGACGGCGCAGTTCGGCCCTCGCGGCAACCGGCGCGGGATCGGCCTCGGGTTCGTCCTCTTCGTCATCACCCTCGGCTTCTACGGCTGGTACTGGGCGTACAAGACGCAGGAGGAGCTGAAGCAGCACACCGGCGACGGTCTCGGCGGTGTGCTGGGGCTCGTCATCTGGATCCTGATCAGCCCCGTCAGCGGTTTCGTCATCCCGTCGGAGATCGGAAAGATGTACGCGAGGGCCGGCAAGCAGTCCCCGGTGACGGGTTGGACGGGTTTGTGGCTCTTTCCAGGCTCGCTGTTGGTGATCCCGGCAATCGTCTGGTTCGTGAAGGTGCAGGGAGCCCTCAACCGGTACTGGGAGTCATCGCCCTGAGGTGGGTCGGGGGAGGCCGTCGTGGCCCTCCCCCGTCGCTTGGCTAACAGTTCTGCGGTGCGGTGGGCACGTCGATCTTTCTCGGCGCGTCTTTCGGTAGGAGCTGCACGGCGACCGTCTCGGCCGGCAAGCCGGTGTCGTTCCGCAGCATGTGAACGTCGTCGCCCCCCTGGTCGATGAACCCCGAGCCGGCGCTGTACGTGTGGGGCGTGCAGCTCGGGTCGTCGCCCAGGTAGTTGGAGATCGTGCCGGAGACGACGAAGATCAGGCTCGGCCCCGGATGCGAGTGCCACCCCGTCGTCCCGCCAGGCGCGAACTTGTTGTCGACGACGTACACGTCCGACTGTCCCTGTGTCTTCAGGCGTGCCTGCCAGATGTTGGCCGGGATCGTGTGTGCGTTCAGATCGATCTCGTCGAAGACCGACTTCGCGACGGTGCTGGTCGTGACGTTGCTCTGCGGCGTCGCGAGCACGGTTCCGGCATAGACGGCGACGCAGAAGAAGACCGCCAGCAGCGCCCAGATCCATTTCGACCTCATTGCTTACTCCTTTCCTGACGAGACGACCTCGACGACGCGAAACGCGTCGAGGCCTGCGCTCTCCGCCAACGCCACGGCGTCCTTCTCAGACGGCGCCTCGAAGATGAAGAAGCAGATCTCGTCCTCCGGAATGTGAATCGAACGTTCGAAACGGACGCGCTTCCGTTTGCGCGTCAGCTCCTCTGCAGCCAAGCGGGCTCGCTGGTCGCGTCTCGAGCGTTCCTCATCCTGTCCACGCCCGAGGTAGGTCTCAACGATGTAGCTCGGCATGTCCTCGACGGTAGGCCGACGAGGATGCGTTGGAAACGTCAGGACGTCGGAAGTTTGCGGGCGAGCTCCGTGCGGGACCGGATTCCGAGCTTCGCGTAGATGTGCGTCAAGTGGCTGGCAACCGTCCGTTCGCCCAGGAACAGCGCGGCGGCAACCTCGCGATTCGTCTTCCCCTTCGCGACCAGGTCCGCGACACGCCGCTCGGCTGTCGTCAGCCCGTCTTCACGCGTGCGTCCGCCGATGCGGCCGAGCTCCTTGCGCGCGACGTCGACCCAGGTCGCTGCCCCGAGTTCGCCGAAGCCGATGAGCGCGGTCTCGATCGCGTCGCGAGCGCCGCGCTTCTCTCGCGCGCGTCGCCGGACGACACCAAGCGCGAGGTACGCACGGGCGCGACCGTACGGATCCCCGACGGCTTCGTGCTCCAGGGCTGCCTGCTGAAGCAACGATGCAGCCAGTTCGATCTCCCCTCCAGCTGCAGCAACCAGACCGCGGCAACGCGTTACCTGGGCGAGCACCCACTCACGGTCGACTCGCCTGGCATCTGCCTCCCAGATGTCGACGATGCGCACCGCCTCTTCAGCGCGCCCGAGGGCGAGCAGCAACTCAACGTGGTCAGCGCTCCACCAGCGAACGCTCGGCTCTCGCCAACCCATCTCCTGCGCACGCCGCTCGGCGGCCGAGAACCATTCGAGCGCGGCCTCCTGGTCGCCGCTCCACAGCGCGACGAGGCCGAGCGTCGCCAGGTGCTGCGGCGGATGAGCACGAGAGACGAATAGCTCGCCGGCGAGCTGCAGCGCTCGTTCGGAGTGCTCGCGCGCGTGGGCAAGCTGACCCCGGTGAACGGCGACGACCGCGATCGGCAGGTGATCCTGAGGCCGTTCGTAGCCGTACTGAATCGAGATGTCGTACGCGTCCGCGGCATGGGCGGCAGCGACCTCCCAGTTCCCAGCCCAGAACTCGATCCACGCCAGACCCCAGCGCGCGAGAGCGCTCCGCGGCTCGTCTCGCTCGCGCCACTCCCGTTCTTCCCGCTCGAGCAGCGTCCGGGCCTGCACTCTCAGAGGCGACGGAGCAAACGTGTTCACCAGGGCCAGCATCCCCTCCTGGACCAATTGGTCTCCGCCGACCGCTTCCGCGAGCTCGCGCGCGAGCGCGGGAAGATCCGAGGGCGCCGCTGCCGGTCCCGCAAACCACGCCAGGATCGCCCGCACGGCGCGAACGCGAGCTCGCAGCGCCTCGTCGTCGAGTTGCTCGGCGGCCTCGGACGCCAGGCGCCCATGGTCGGCGTTGTCGAAGAAGCGGAGCACCCAGGCGAGCCGGCAATGGATGTCCGCCAGAAGCTCCGGACGCGATCGAGCCTCGACGAGCGCCTCCTCCAGCAACGCAACCGAACGATCCGGCGTCTCGAGCTCGGCGAGCAGAAGAAGCGCCTCGACGCGCGACGAGTCGGATTCGGGCTCCGCCAGCACGCCGGTCGCGAGCGTTCGCGCGCGCGGCCATTCGCCGGCCGCGTGATGCGCCCGGGCGGCAGCAAGCAGTCGCGGGCGACGCACCCCGGGGCGATCTGGAGGGGTCAGCCGGAACGCATGCTCGGCGAGATCGGCCGCACCCGCCGACGCACCGCGACCGGCCGCGAGCGTCGCCGCCGCCTCGAGGACCGCCGCCACCTCCTCATCAGGTGCGCGACACGAGAGCGCGAGGTGCTGGGCGTGCAGCAACGGGTCGTCGACGAGGGCCGCAATCCGACCGTGGATGGCCCACCGCTGTTCGCCCAGGTCGCGGTACAGCACCGAGGAGAGCAGCGGATGTGTGAACGAAACCACGCCGCCTACACGCTGAATGACGTGCGAGGCAACAGCCGGATCGAGTGCCTCGAGGTCGATGCCTGCCCGCACGAGCAGTGACTCGGGCGCGGTGCCGAGGGCCGATGCCAGCCTGAGCGCTTCCCGAGTCGAGGCCGGCAGGCCGGCGATCCTCGCGCGCAGCAGCCCGTCGAGTGTCGCGGGAACCGCGAGCGGCGCGAGCGGGTCGACATCCGACTGCAGCGCACGGGCGAGCTCGACTGCGAAGAACGGGTTCCCGCGCGAACTGTCGTGAATGCGAAGCAAGGTTTGACGGGCGAACGAACTCCCTGTCCGATCGCGGAGGAAGCGATGGAGAGCTCCAACGCTCAGAGGGCCGAGCTGCAGCGGCTCGACATGCTCGAGTCCGAATGCGTACCCGACATCGGACGGCTGCGCGCCGTCGCCGACTCGCCTCGCGAGCAGCAGACGCACCGGGCGGTCAGTGAGTCGTCGCAGCGCGAACGTGAGCGTGCTCGCCGATGACGGATCGAGCCACTGGACGTCGTCGACGGCGATGAGCACCGGCCGGTGCTCGGCGAGCAACTCGAGCACGTTGCGCACCGCCACGGCCAGGGCGCGACGATCGACGCGGTCCACCGACGACTGGTCGAGCAGCAGCGCAGTCTCGAGCGCACGTCGCCTCGGCGTCGCCAACAGCGGCAAGAGATCCTCGACCACATCCTCGAACAGATCGACAAGTGCTACCTGCGCGAGCTCGCGCTCGGCCTCGGCCGGCCGCGACGACAGCACGCACAGATCCTGCGCGCGCGCATACTCGACCCCGGCGAGCCAGAGCGTCGACTTGCCGATGCCCGGCTCCCCTTCGATCACGAGCGCAGCCGGGTCGGCGTGCGTCTCTCGGAGGAACGCCTGCAGGGAGTCGAGCTCCGCCTCCCTTCCTACGAGTTCGTAGTCCATGCTCCGTGCTCGATCGTGACGAGCAGTTGCGCCGAACGCAACCCGGCGCTGCGGGTCTGGCCCTTACCCGACCGTTGCGCGGACGAGGACCGCGCCGCGGCGGCTGCCGAGGTCGATCGTTCCGGCACGGTCGACGGGGACCGAGGTCGATCCCACGAGCACCCGACTGAGCCGCTCGCCTGCCGGGAGTCGGAGCCTGAGGCGACAGTGCGCACCCGCCGGCAGGACGAGCCGGCCCTCGATCGTCGCGCCGGTCCGGGTGAGTGAGTAGCTCACGTCGCCGAAGCTCGTCGGTGCGCCGTTCACCTCGATCTGCTGCCCGTCCGCAAGCCAGGCGCGCGGCGTCGAGAAGGCGAGGTCGAGCCCGGCCGGCCCGCCGAGCGGACTACGCCGCTCGTGGACGAGCAGCTCGCGCAAGGTCTCGAGGTACGAGGCGTTCGCGCCCGTGTTCGGCGGCATGAACATCGTCCGGTCGCGGGCACCGTTGACCGGCAGCAGCGACACCGCCTCACCCGAGATGTATGTATCGGCGGTCATGCCCGCGGCCAACATGCCGTAGAGGCTGAGCACGAGTTCGTCGGGCTGGTCGTTGTCCGCCAGGTACCGCGACGTGCTGAGGCCGTAGACCTGGGCCAACCCGGCTCCTGGGGCGTCCCCGTAGACCGTTCGTGCATACGTTCGCGGTACTCCGAGAAACCGCGCGCCGTGCCCGAGGAGATAGCGAAGGATTCCGCGGGCAGCCCGCGAGTGCGCCGGGAACCAGCCGGACGAGAATGCGTACGGCATGACGAGGTTCCAGTAGGAGCCGTCTCGCGTCGAGGTGAGGCGATCGAACGGCGGCTGCCGCGGCGACAGCTGGTCGGGCACGAACAGGGAGCCGTCTCGGAGCCGCGCCGAAGCGCGGGTGACGGCGGGCCGAAGCGCCCGGTCGATCGACCGGGCCAGCGAGCCGGCTCTCGCCGCGTGTGCCGGATAGCCGGTCGTGCGCCAGACACGACCGATCGCGAGCAGCCCCTCGACCGCCTCGATCTGGCCGGGGACGCTGTCGACGTCGTGACCCTCGAGGTCGGTCGAGAGCGGCTCCGGGACGAGCCGCCCGCGTGCCGGCCCCGAGTGACGTTGCCGCGCCGCGATCCGCTTGACGAGCCCAGCGAGCGCGGGCGTCTCGGCTCGGAGGAAGGCGCGGTCGCGGGTGAGGCGGTAATACGTCGCCGCCGTCGACAGGATGTGGGCGCCGCGAGACGCCGTGAACCGCTGGGGCCGTAGTCGCATCCGCTGCAGCGAGAGCTCGATGATCGACTTCGCGACCGAGGGGAAGCCGTATTCGGCCGCGACCTCGGCCGCGTCGAGGGACTCGGCGTACGAGAGCTCCTCGTACGGGTTGCCGATGCTGTACCGCCAGCCGTAGGCGATCAGCTGGGTGAGGACCCCCCGTTCGGCGTTCTGCACCGCCGGTTCCGGCACGTTGAACGTCGCGCCGGTGTCGAGCCGTGACTGCCAGAACCCGGCGACGGTGCTGCGCGCGGTGTCGTATGCCGCGGCGGTCGCGTGCACATAGCGAGCGTCCGAGGGCGCATTCAGCCAGTCGGCGTAGATCGTCTGCAGCTCACCGGCCGGAACGTAGTAGCGCACGACACCGTCCACGAAGTCAGGCTCGTCGCTGACGATCAACCGCGTCTGGCTGCCGAGGGCCAGGCGGTCGGGAGCCGTGTGTGCAAGGCGCCGCGACGGCACGAGCCGGACGGTCGCCCCTCGCGAGGCAGAGCGCGCATCGACGACGAGACGCACGAAGCTGATCACGGAGCGCGCCCCGTACGCGCCGTAGGCGCGACCGACGAACGACTCCTGCCGGTAGCGGACTCCCGCGGCGTCGGTGTACGACGTCTCCACGATCGGGAGGTAGCCGTCCGCCAGCCGCGCCGACTGCAGGCGAGCCCGGCACGAGCCGTACCGCTCGCGGCCGTCGCCGACGTAAACCCCGAGAGACGCACCGCCGACCCGCCTGGTGACGACCTCGCTTCCATCCGCAACGTGCAACGCGAAGACCGTCGAGCCGTACGAGGTGAACGGGAACGACAGCGGGATGTAGTACGAGCCGCTGGCAGTCAGCGGCCGCCCCTCCCACTGCATCGCCTGCGTGAGCGGAGTGAGGTACCTGCGCGCGGCAGCGTAGGTCGGCCCCCCGCGCGCGCGAAGCAGCCGCGCGCCCCACAGGTCGCGACCCGACGCGACGGCCTGGCGCACGGAGGACGTGTATCCGGCCGTGGCCGTGAGCGGAGCGCAGGAGGCCGCGCCGGCGGGGCGCGCGCGACCGGCAGTCGAGCCGAGTGCGACCAGTGCGACGAGCGCCGCAGCTCCGAACATCCCTAGCCCCCGCATCGGTGGCGCAGTATTGCCGTAGACGGCTCACCGCGCCGGTCGAGCAAGGGAGGGGGCGGCGGCGAACCGAGCCTCCGCCCCCTCCCTTCCGAATCACGACTCGACCGGCGACGTCGCGCTCACCGGGAGCGGCACACGCTGCTTGCTGTTCACCCCGTTCGCGAGATGGCTGTGCGACTCGGTCCCATAGCCACCAGGGACGGGGATGTAGAACTCGGGGTAGCCCCACATGCCATGCTCGTGCACGTCGAGCCCGCCTTCTTCGACGTGCTGCTCGACACGGATACCCCAGAGCTTGTGCATGACGCCCAGGGCGGCGAAGCTCGTGGTGAAGACGAATGCGCCGACCGCGACAAGGCCGAGCGCCTGGACTCCGAGCTGATGGAACGAGCCGGTGTACACGAGACCGCCCGTCCCCGTCCCGAGGTTCTTCGCGAGGAGCGGCACCGCGAACAGCCCGGTCGCGAGCGTGCCCCAGACGCCGGAGAAGCCGTGGACCGCGACCGCCCCGATCGGGTCGTCGATCCCGATCCGCTCGACGAAGATAACGCCGAAGACGGCGATGAACCCTGAGCCGACGCCGATCACGATCGCAGCCCAAGGCGCAACGAAGCCCGAGGCCGCAGTGATCGCCACCAGAGCGCCCAGAGCGCCGTTGAGCATCATCGAGATGTCCGGCTTGCCAAGCTTGACCCACGCCACGCACATGCCGGTGACCGCCCCGGCGGCGGCGGCGATGTTCGTGGTCAGGGCGACGTACGCGAAGTAGCCGAAACCGCCGTAGTCGACCGAGAGCGTCGAGCCCGGGTTGAACCCGAACCAGCCGAACCAGAGGATCAGCGTGCCGAGCACGGCGTACGGGATGTTGTGGCCCGGGATCGGATTGGCCCTACCGTCCGTCCCGAACTTCCCGATCCGAGGGCCGAGGATCAACGCCCCGGCCAGCCCGGCGAGAGCCCCCTGGTAGTGCACGACGGTCGAGCCGGCGAAGTCCTGCATGCCATGCTTGAACAACCAGCCGTGCGGAGACCAGATCCAGTGCGAGACGACTGAGTAGGTGAGCGTGAACCAGATCCCGAAGACGAAGTAGACCCACAGCTTCGCCCGTTCGGCCATCGCGCCCCAGACGATCGCGAGCGAGACGCCGGCGAAGACGACCTCGAAGAGGTAGCCGGCCGCGCCAGGGATCTCCGTGAACCAGTCGAACGGCTTCTGGCCGACGGAGATCATCGCCGTCACCGACGGGAAGAACCCCGCCGTCCCGAAGACCGCGTTGCCGTCGCCGAAGGCGAGCCCGAACCCGACCGCCCAGTAGACAAGCGAGCAGATTCCGAAGATCAGGACGTTCTTGCCGGCGATGTGGCCCGCGTTCTTCATCCGCGTCAGTCCTGCTTCCAGGAACGCGAATCCGGCCTGCATGAACATCACGAGCACCGCTGTGATGACGACCCAGATCGTCGACGCGGCGATCAACAAGTCAGAGTTCTTAGGCACCGGCCCCGACCTCCTCGAGCTTGTGCCCGGTTCGATGATGTGTGACGTTGGCAATCTCCGACGTCCAGACCAACCCGTCACCGGACTCGTTGCCGCTGCGCGCGGCGTCGACGATCGCGTCGACCACGAGCTCGGCCAGGCGGTCCTCGACGATGAAGATCAGCATCGCCTTCGGTAGGAAGCGCGACTCGAAGACGCGACCCCGATACTCGTGGGTCACGCCGCGCTGACGGCCGTGGCCGATCGCCTCGATCACCGTGACGCCCACATGACCGGTTGCGTGCTCGACGGCGTCGATCACCGTCTCGACCCGCTCCCGGATCACCATCGCCTCGACCTTGACCATCCGCTCCTCCTCCCGTTTGAACACGAAAAAAGGCCCCGGAAGCACCCAAAGGTGGTTCCGAGGCCTCGATGCCTCCGTCGGACGCCTGCGGCGGCGACCGAACGAATTCCATACTACACATAGTGAAGCGGACAGACTTCTTTGAAGTCCTGTGCCCGACGCGGTAGACTCGCCGGCACATGGCCCCCGCAGCGTCGATGAAGCCGGTTTTTCTCCTTACGCTCATCGCCTGCGCGCGACGCGCCTAGCCGGACTCACCCGTCCACCCGGTTAGGTTCTTTCACCAGGACGGGGGGTTCGCCCGGATGAGCTCCTCCGAGCACGGCGCCTACGTCCTGCGCTGCCGCGTCTGCGAAGAGGTGAGCGAGCCGGAAGCCCGCGATTCCTGCCGCCGTTGCGACGGCCCGAACGACGTGGCCTACGACTGGCCGCAGATCAGGCGCGAGGTCAGTCACGCCGGGATCGCGGCCGGCCCACCGTCCCTGTGGCGCTACGAGGCACTTCTGCCGACCGGGGCCGGCTCCGGTGTGCCGGCCGGCTGGACACCGCTCGAGCGAGTCGCGTCGCTTTCCGAGCTGCTCGGGATCGACCTGCTGCTCAAGCTCGAGGGCACCAACCCGACGCGCTCGTACAAGGATCGGATCGCGACGATCGCCGTCGCCGCCGCGATCGAGCACGACCGGACGACGGTCTGCTGCTCGTCGACCGGCAATCTCGGCGACGCGGTTTCCGCGGCAGCCGCGGCAACCGGGCTCGAAGCGATCGTCCTGGCCCCGGCAGGAGTAGGCGCAGGAACGGTTGCAGCTCGGCACCCCGGAGCACGGGTCTTCTCGATCGCCGGCACGTACGACGACTGCCGCCGGCTCGAACTGGAGCTCGGCTCGCTGTTCCCGTGGGGATTCGTGAGCGGGAACCTCCACCCGTACGCGAGCGAGGGCGCAAAGACGATCTCATTCGAGATCGCCGAGCAACTCCGCTGGGAGCTGCCCGACGCGGTCATCTGCCCGGCCGCCAGTGGGATGCTGCTCTCGAAACTGGCGCAGGGTTTCTCCGAACTGACGCGAGCCGGGCTCTGTCGCGAGCCGGTCCCCCGGCTGTTCGCCGGGCAATCGGCGGGCTCGAGCCCGATCGCGGATGCGTTCGCCGACGATCGACGGGTCTCACGCGTCGAGACGGCGACCGACGTCCCGTCGCTCGCCGTCGGCAACCCGTCCCACGGCGATCTCGCTCTCGGCGCCGCACGCACGACCGGCGGTGCGGTGTTCGCCGTGAGTGACACGGCGATCGCGGCTCACACCGAGCTCCTGGCGGAGAGCACCGGGATCGAAGCCGACTTCGCGAGCGGCGCCGCCTTCGGTGCGCTGGTCGAGGCGATTCGGCGCGGCGCGGTCGAGCCAGGCGCGCGTGTCGTCCTGGTCGTCACCGGCTCGGCGCCACGTCCCGAACCGGCCGATCGAGCGCAGGTGATTCCGGCGGACGCGCGCGCCGTGCTGGCCGCGCTCGGCCTCGACTCGTAGCCTTGACGATCATGAGCGAGGCCTTCGGGCGCGACACGGCCGCGCCACTCCGACGGGACGTACGGCTGCTCGGGACGATCCTCGGCCGCGTGCTCGTCGAACAGGAAGGCCCGTGGCTGCTCGAGCTGGTCGAGACGGTTCGGCGCTCGGCGCGGGCAGCGCGGAGCCTCGGGCCTGCCGACGATCCGCACGCGCTCACCACCACCGAACCTCAGGCACAGACACTCGTCCTTCGCGCGTTCAGCCTCTATTTCCAGCTCGCGAATCTTGCCGAGCAACACCACCGACTGCGTCGTCGACGCGAGGACGCACATGACGGGCACATCTCGCGGGAGTCACTCGACGACGCGTTCAAACGACTCGAGGGCGTCGCCGGAGACGAGCTCGCCGCCCGCGCCGCCCGCACGTCGATTCAGCTCGTGTTGACCGCGCACCCGACCGAGACGACGCGGCGCAGCGTGCTGCTCTCGCACATCCGCATCGAGACGGAGCTCATCCTGCTCGACGACGCACGCGTCTCGCCCGCCGAGCGAGCTGCGGCCGAGGAGCGGATCGCCGAGGAGGTGACGCTCCTCTGGCAGACCGACGAGGTGCGCCACGATCGCCTGCGGGTCTCGGACGAGATCCGCCACGTGCTGTGGTTCTTCGAGCACAGCTTGCTGTCGGCCGCTACCGACCTCTTCGGAGCATGGCGCGACCGCTTGCCGGGGGTGCCGAGTCCGCTGTCCTTCGGCTCCTGGGTCGGCGGCGACATGGACGGCAACCCCGCCGCGGGGCCGGCGTCGATCGAGGAGGCGCTGGAACGGGCACGCGGGCTCGCGCTGGGGCGCTATCGCGACGAGGTCCGGGCGCTCGCCGTCGAGATCGCCGCATCGCGTTCGCTGGTGACGGTCTCGGAGGAGCTCGACCGCTCGCTGCAGCGCGACGCGCAAGACCTACCGGCATACGCCGACGAAGTCGGAGCGCGCAACGAGCTCGAGCCGTACCGGCGGAAGCTTTCGTTCATGTGGTGGCGCCTCGGCAACAACGGCTACCGCAACGCGGCGGAGCTGATCGCCGACCTGCGGCTGATTCGGCGCAGCCTCGCTGCCCACGGCGGCGCGCGCGTCGCTGACGGTCGGGTTGCCAGGCTGGAGCGGATGGTCGAGATATTCGGGTTCCATGTCGCGAAGCTCGACATCCGCCTGCACGCGCGCGACCTCGCGAGCGAGCGCGCACGGCGGGCCGTCAGTGCCGCGGAGACTGCGCGGCGTCGATACGGACCCGAGGCACTCGACACGCTGGTCATCTCGGGCACGAGCTCGACCGATGACGTCCTGCGCGCACTCGAGCTGACGAGCGAGCCGCTGTCGATCGTGCCGCTGTTCGAGACCGTCGATGACCTCGATCGTGCCCCGCAGATCTTCGACGCGCTCCTTGACGACGACCGCTTCGCGGACCGGGTGCGGGAACGCGGCGGCGCGGCCGAGGTGATGGTCGGCTACTCGGATTCCGGCAAGGACAGCGGATACCTCGCTGCGCAGTGGGCGATCTATCGCGCCCAGGAGTCGCTCGCTCGCGTGGCCGCCCGTCACGACGTCGAGCTGACCATCTTCCACGGGCGCGGCGGCAGCGCCGGACGGGGCGGCGGACCGACCCACGCGGCGATCGTCTCGCAGCCTGCCGGGCACCCGCCGGGCCGCGTGAAGGTGACGGAGCAGGGCGAGACCGTGTCGTTCAAGTACGGCCTCGAGGGCCTCGCACGACAGAACCTCGAGGCGGCGCTCGCCGGAACGATGCTCGCGACATTCCCCGAGGAGCTCACTCCACCGCCGTCCTCCGACGACCGCGCGACGCTCGACGAGCTGGCCGCGGTCGCGCGTGCCGCCTACCGCGCATTCGTCTGGGACAACGACGACTTCGTAGAGTTCTTCCGCGCGGTCACGCCGGTCGACGAGCTCGCGCTGCTCGAGATCGGTTCGCGACCTGCACGACGTCCGGACGATGCGGAGTACCTGACCTCGTTGCGCGCGATTCCCTGGGTGTTCGCGTGGACGCAGAACCGCGTGCTGCTGCCGGCGTGGTTCGGGTGTGGCGCGGCGTTCGAAGCAGGAGGTGAGGCGACCATCCGCGATCTCTACCTGCGCCTGCCGTTCTTTCGGACGGTCGTCGACAACCTGGAGATGACGCTCGCGAAATCGAGCCTCTCGATCGCGCGCGGCTACCTGCGACTCGTGCGCGATCCTGCATCCTTCGCCATCATCGAGGAGGAGCAGCGGCGCGCGGTCGCAGGCGTGCTCGCCGCGACCGGCGTCTCACGCCTGCTCGAGCGGCAGCCGATGCTCCGCCGCTCGGTCGATCTGCGCAACCCATACGTCGATCCGATGAACGCTGTCCAGGTCGAGCTGCTCGCCCGCCATCGCTCCGGAGAGGCGGACGCACAGCTGCCGCTGCTCCGCTCGATCGCAGGGATCGCCGCGGCGCTGCGCAACACCGGTTAGACCGCGAGAGCGCGAGCGTCGAACCGTGCCGGATGGTCCTCCTCGAACCCGGCGATCGCGTCGGCGCGCAGCAGTGTTCGCGCGAGGTCGTCGAGACCGTGCACGAGCGTCTCCTGAACATAGGCGTCGAGGTCGAACGTGATCGCCAGCCCATCGGGATGAACGATCGTCAGCTCTTCCAGGTCGACGGTCAGCTCGTCGCGCTCGTTGAGCGCTGCTCGGAGCATCGCGATCTCGTCCGCGGCCACGACGATCGGCGCCAGGCCGGTCTTGATCGCGTTCGTGCGAAAGATGTCGCCGAACGAGGGAGCGATCACGATGCGGAATCCGTAGTCGTCGAGCGCCCACGCGGCATGCTCGCGCGAGGAACCGCAACCGAAGTTGCGGCCGGCCATGAGGATCGTCGCGTCGGGATGACGGTGCAGCGCGAACCCTGGATCCTTCATCCAGTCGTAGAACAGGAAAGCGCCGTACCCCGACCGCTCGATCCGCTTCAGGAACTGCTTCGGGATGATCTGGTCGGTGTCGACATCGGGGCGATCCAGAATCGCGACGCTGCCGGTCACGGAGCGAAGCGGCCTCATGCGAGCTCCCGTACATCGGTGAAGTGACCGGTGACCGCGGCGGCGGCGGCCATTGCCGGGCTGACGAGGTGCGTCCGTCCGCCTGCCCCCTGCCGCCCTTCGAAGTTGCGGTTCGAGGTCGACGCACAGCGCTCTCCGGGCGCAAGGACGTCGGGGTTCATGCCGAGGCACATCGAACAGCCCGCTTTGCGCCACTCGAAACCCGCCGACTCGAAGATCACGTGCAGGCCCTCAGCCTCGGCCTGCCGCTTCACCTGCGCGGAGCCTGGAACCACGATTGCGTGGACACCCTGTGCCACCTTCCTGCCGGAGGCGACCGCGGCGGCGGTTCGCAGATCCTCGATCCGTGCGTTCGTGCACGAGCCGATGAAGACCTTGTCGACCCGCACCTCGACGAGCGGCGTGCCCGGTGTGAGGTCCATGTAGCGGAGGGCTCGTTCGACCGCCTCGCGCTCGTCGGCGCTGTCGTAGTCGGCCGGGTCCGGCACGACGCCGTCGACGGGTCCGACCATGCCGGGGTTCGTCCCCCACGTGACCTGCGGCTTCAGCTGTCCTAGCTCGACGGTGACGACGCGGTCGTAGGACGCCCCGGGATCGGTCTTGAGCGCACGCCACGTCTCGAGCGCACCCTCCCACGCTGCCCCGCGCGGTGCCGCGGGCCGACCCTCGAGGTAGGCGAACGTCACGTCATCCGGCGCGATCATCCCCGCCCGTGCTCCGGCCTCGATCGACATGTTGCAAACGGTCATGCGCCCATCCATCGACAGCGCCTCGATCGCCGCACCCGTGTATTCGAGCACGTAGCCTTGCCCACCCGCGACCCCCAGCTGCCCGATCGCCGCCAGGACCAGGTCCTTCGCGGCAAGACCGAACGGCAACTCGCCTGCGAACGCCACCTGCATCGTCTTCGGCAGCGACTGCTGCAGCGTCTGCGTCGCGAGGACGTGCTCGACCTCGGACGTCCCGATGCCAAACGCGAGCGCACCGAGCGCGCCGTGGGTGGAGGTGTGACTGTCACCGCAGACGATCGTCATTCCCGGTTGGGTCACACCGAGCTCGGGGCCGATGACGTGGACGATGCCCTCGCGACCGCTGCCGGTCGCGAGCAGCGGGACGCCGAATGCCTCGCAGTTCGATCGCAACGCCTCGAGCTGGGCTCGGGCGAGCGGATCAGTGATCGGCCCGTCGAGCGTCGGGACATTGTGGTCCATCGTCGCCAACGTCAGGTCAGGGCGCCGCACGGGACGGCCGGCCAGCCGAAGCGAGTCGAAAGCCTGCGGACTGGTCACCTCGTGCACGAGGTGAAGGTCGACGTACAGCAGCGCCGGCGCGTCGGCAGGCGCCTCGACGACGTGCGCATCCCAGACCTTGCGGAAGAGGGTCGAGCCGCTCACCGTGCCACCTCCGCGGCGTACGAGCCGAACAGCCGCAGCTCGCGGGTCAGCGAGCGCAACTCGACGAGCGCCGGCCGCACCGACGCGTCGTGTACCGATCCGTCGAGCACGACGTCGAACCGGTAGCGCCACGGCGCGTTCGGCAACGGCCGTGAGACGAGCTGCACGAGATTGACACCGTTGCGCGCAAGCGGACCGAGCGCACGGAACAGCGCGCCGGGCTGGTGGTCGGTGACGAAGGACAGAGCCGTACGCCAGCCGTCGCCGCCCCCGAGCTGGGTGTACGGCGCAAGCGCGACGAACCGCGTGAATGCGCCGGGGCTGTCGCCGACATCGTCCTGAAGCACGTCGAGACCGTAGGCGTCCGCCGCCTCGGTGCTGGCGATCGCGACCTGGGCCGGATCGCCGAGCTCGGCTACGGCGCGGGCAGCGTCGGCGGTGGTCGCTGCGGGCACGCACCGCACGTCCCGATCGGCGAGCAGCCCGCGACATTGATCGAACGCGGCCGGATGCGACCAGAACGTGGTCGCGCGGTCGACACGGGCGCCGGCGAGACCGAGCACGCAATGACGGATCGGCAACGTGGCCTCGCGGACGATCGAGAGGGCCGAGCCGTAGAGGAGGTCGTGCGTCTCGGCGATCGGGCCGACCAGAGAGCTCTCGATCGGCAGCACCCCAAGTGTGACGTGTGCCGCGGTCGCGGCTGTCACGACGGCCGAGAAGCTCGGCAGCCCGATCGACTCGACCACATCGGGCACGAGCACCGCGACAGCCGCGTCGCTGTGGCTACCCGGCGGCCCTGGATATCCCACCGTCACGCTCACCGGAGCGCAAACTCCAGCTGAATCGGCAAATCGCAGCGCGAGCAATGCGTGCGCGCCGCGCCCTTCCAGATCGCACGCACCTCTGGAATCGGCGTGGCACAGCTGCACGTCGTCGAGGGCTCCGTGCCGGGTTGCTCGGTTACGAGCTTGTCCATGCGGTCTCCTTCGTCGAGAGGGTTCGCTCGAGTGATACGAGCACTGCGTCGGAGAAGTCGGTCGTCGTGGCGCTGCCGCCGGCATCGCGGGTCGGGTGCGAGACGAGCGCCGCGTCGACGGCACCGTCGACCGCTGCGGCCAGGTCTTGCCGGCCGAGTGAGTGGTCGAGCAGCAGCGCGACCGAGCGCAGCATCGCGGCCGGGTTGGCCGCGTGCGTGCCGGCGATGTCGGGCGCCGAGCCGTGCACGGGCTCGAAGATGCCCGGCCCGCCGTCACCAAGGCTCGCCGAGGCGGCGAGCCCGAGCCCTCCGGTCACGGCTGCTGCGATGTCCGAGAGGATGTCGCCGAACGTGTTCTCGGTGACGACGACGTCGATTCGCTCGGGCGACGTCACGACCTCCATCGCGAAGCTGTCGACGAGCGCATGCCGCACCTCGACGTCCGGGAACGACTGAGCCACCTCGTCGACGACCCGTCGCCAGAGCCGCGACGTCTCGAGCACGTTCGCCTTGTCGACGGAGACGAGCGAGCGACTGCGACCGGCGGCGATCACGAACGCCCGCCGCGCGACTCGCTCGATCTGGGACGGGTGGTACTCGCAGGTGTCGAAGACGGTGCCGTCGTCGCGCACCCCTCGCGCCCCGTAGTAGAGCCCGCCGACGAGCTCGCGGACGACCACGAGGTCCACGTCGCCCAGACGTGCAGGGCGCAGGTTCGCATACACGTCGAGTTCCTTCCGCAGCCCGATCAGCCCTTGCTCCGGGCGAACCGTGGCCCCGTCCCAGCGCGGCCCGCCGACCGCACCGAGCAGCACGGCTTTCGCCGTCCGGCAGGCCGCAAGCGTCTCGGCAGGCAGCGGATCGCCGACCTCGTCGATCCCCGCTCCGCCGAACGGCAGGCGCTCGATCTCGACCTCGAGGGGCAGGCTCTCGAGCACGCGAACACCCTGGTCGAGCACCTCGGGCCCGATGCCGTCACCCGGCAGGCAGGCGATCCGCACGGTCATGCTCGAGCCTCGAGCCCTGCGAGCAACGCGTCGATGTCGGCGGCGATCGTCGTGGGCTCGCCGACGTCCACGACCTGCGGTGTCTTCAGCCCGGAACCGGTCACGAGCGCGACCACACGGTCGTGCTCCCCGATCTCGCCGGTGGCGACTGCTGCCCGCAGCGCGCCGAGGGTGACGCCGGCGGCCGTCTCGCCGAAGACGCCGGAGGTGCCGGCAAGCAGCGACATGTTCGCACCGACATCCGCCTCGGGCACGGCGTAGATCGCTCCGCCTGAAGCGTGCGCCGTGGCGATCGCGAGATCGCCGTCGGCCGGTGCGCCGATTGCGAGCGAATGAGCGACCGTCGCCGGCCTCACCGGCGAGACCGGGCGATCGGCAGCGAACGCGTGCGCGACCGGGGCGCACCCCTCGGCCTGCCCGCCGTAGATGCGTGGGCTCTGACCGTCGACGAGTCCTAGTAGGCGGAACTGCTCGAATCCCTGCCAGAGCTTGGTGAAGAGCGAACCGGATGCGATCGGCGAGACGACTGCATCTGGCAACTGCCAGCCGAGTTGCTCGCTGATCTCGAACGCGAGCGTCTTCGAGCCTTCCATGTAGTAGGCGCGCAGATTCACGTTGACGAATGCCCAGTCGAGCTCTCCTGCGAGTTCGACGACGAGCCGTGAGCAGTCGTCGTAACTGCCCTGGACGGCGTACATCTCACCGCCGTAAACGGCGGTCGCGAGCAACTTCTCGGGCTCTACCGTCTCGGGGTAGAGAACGACCGAGCGCAGGCCGCTCGCTGCCGCGCGCGCCGCCACGGCGTTGCCGAGATTGCCGGTCGAAGCGCAGGCCAGGGTGTCGCTACCCAGCTCTGCCGCCTTGGCCGCGGCGACCGCGACGACGCGGTCCTTGAACGAGTGCGTCGGGTTGGTGTGGTCGAGCTTCAGAAAGAGCTCCCCGATGCCGAGCGCCTGCGCCAGTCGCGGCGCGCCGACGAGCGGCGTCCACCCAGGCCCGGCGGCGGCATCCGCCGGCGCTTCGACAGGCAGAAGGGGCGCATAGCGCCAGAGCGAGCGGGGTCCCGCGGCGATCTGCTCACGGCTCACCACCTTCGCGACGGCCTCCCAGTCGTACACCGGCTCGAGCGGCCCGAAGCACCGAAGACAGATGCCGCTCGCGACCGCGGGATACGCCGACTCGCAGACGCGGCACCTCAACGTGTCAACGGTCAACGGGTGACCGCCCCCTCGGAGGCCGAGCCGACGGCCGCGGCGTACTTGGCGAAGACGCCGGTCGCGTAGCGGGGCACCGGCGGCGCCCAACCGGCGGCGCGGCGAGCCAACTCATCGGCCGGCACGTCGAGTACGAGCTGGCGCTTCTCGACGTCGACGACGATCGTGTCGCCATCGCGCACGTGAGCGATCGGACCGCCCCGGAACGCCTCCGGCGCGACATGTCCGACCATCAAGCCGTGGGTTGCTCCGGAGAAGCGGCCGTCGGTGATCAGCGCCACCTCATCGCCGAGGCCCTCCCCAACGAGTGACGCGGTGACGTGGAGCATCTCGCGCATGCCCGGTCCTCCGGCGGGGCCCTCGTAGCGGATCACGACGACGTCGCCCGGCTCGATCGAGCGTGCCTTGACGGCGGCGAAGCAGTCTTCCTCCGAGTCGAACACGCGCGCAGGGCCGCTGTGGAGGACCCGCTCGTGGCCCGCGAGCTTCACGACACACCCGTCAGGCGCCAGATTCCCGCGCAACACCGCAAGGCCGCCCGTCGCCTTGAGTGGGTTGTCCCATGAGACGACGACCTGTTGTCCCGGACGCTCGAATGCGCCGTCCGCGACCTGGCGGAGTGTCCGACCGTCGACTCCAGTCACACCCTCGTGCACGAGGCCCCCTCGCACCAGCTCACGGGCGACGAGGGCGACGCCGCCCGCCTTGAACAGGTCGGTGGCGACGTAGCGACCGCCCGGTTTGATGTCGGCGACGATCGGCGTCCGCGCAGAGACGGTGTCGAAGTCGTCGATCGAGAGGTCGACGCCGGCTTCCGCAGCGATCGCCAGCAGGTGGAGCACGCCGTTCGTCGAGCCACCGGTGGCGGCGATTGCGGAAATCGCATTCTCGAAGGCCTCGCGCGTCAGCACCTGCGAGGGGCGCGTGTCCGCGAGCACGAGCTTCATCGCCAGCTCTCCTGCAGCGACCGCGGCCTGCGGCTTTCCGGGATGCGTCGCCGGCACCTCGTTCAGACCCGGCGAGCTGACACCCAGGAAATCGAGAGCCGTGGCCATCGTGTTCGCGGTGAAGTGCCCACCACATGCGCCGGCACCCGGGCACGCGACGCTTTCAAGCGCGTGCACCTCGCCCTCGCTGATCTGACCTGCCGCGTGTGCGCCGACCGCCTCGAAGACGTCCTGGATCGTGACGTCCTGCCCGCGGTACCTGCCCGCCGCGATCGAACCCCCGTAGAACACGAGGCCCGGGATGTCGAGTCGCGCGAGTGCCATCACAGCGGCGGGAATCGTCTTGTCGCAGCCGACGATGCAAACGAGACCGTCGAAATGATGACCGCGAGTGACGAGCTCGATCGAGTCGGCGATCACCTCCCGCGAGATGAGCGAAGCGCGCATGCCTGCGGCACCCATCGTCACTCCGTCCGAGACCGCGATGGTGTTGAACTCGAGCGGCGTTCCGCCCGCGTCTCGGATGCCTTGCTTCACGTACCGGGCAAGCATCCGGTGATTGAGGTTGCAGGGCATCGTCTCGATCCACGTCGTTGCCACGCCGATCAGCGGCCGTGCGAGATCGGCGTCGGAGAAACCCGCCCCTTTCAGCATCGCGCGCGCAGGCGCACGGTCGACGCCGTCGGTCAGTGCCGCGCTGTGGCGCTTCGCGGGGTGGGTGCTGCCGTAGGGACTCATACGAGCCTGGCTCCTTCCTGGGCCACTCGGAGCTGGAGCACCCTGGTGTCGTCGGGGAGTGAGGACTGAAGACTGGTGGCGACCGTGGCCGCACGGTCGTGCGCGGCCCACACGACGACCGACGGACCTGAACCCGAGAGCGTCACACCGAGCGCGCCATCCGGCGGTCTCAGCTGCAGCTCGTGCAAGAGCGGCGATGCGGCGGCACGGTAACGCTCGTGCAAGCGATCGTGGAGCGCGTCGCTGAGCAGGCTCGCGTCACCCGCGACGATCGCTGCCCCCAGCAGTGCGGCGTGAGCGGCGTTCGCAGCTGCGTCCTCGTGCGTGACGGTCGCCGGCAACCCGTTCCGTGATGCGGCCGTGTTCGTCCTGCTCGCCGGAACCGCGACGATCGAGGCGAGTGGCAGCTCGGCGGCAATCCGCGCGGCTCGAACTTCGCCGTTCGCACGCCACGAGATGCAGACGCCGCCGAAGAGTGCAGCGGCGACGTTGTCCGCGTGCCCCTCGAGCTCCACCGCGTGCGTCAACAGCTCTGCCGGGGTCGCGTCGTTGCCGGCGACCGCGTTGCCGGCGACGACGCCGAGGGCGATCGCGGCTGCGCTCGACCCCAGGCCGCGCTCGAGCGGGATCCGGTTGACGAACGTGAAGCGATAGCCCGCGACCGGTGCGAACAGCGCAAACGCCCGCAACGAGAGGTGGCTTGCATCGCGAGGCAGCTCAGCGGCGCCTTCGCCTTCGATCTCCACCAACAACGCGTGCGGAGACTCCTCGACCACCAACTCGTTCCAGAGTTCGAGCGCCGCGGCCGCCGAGTCGAACGCCGGGCCGAGGTTCGCCGTCGAGGCGGGCGCCACGACGTGCCTCATTGGAGCACCGCCAACACCGCGTCCAGGCTCGCGTCGACGATCGGCGCCTCGAAGGAGCTGTCGAGCCAGCCGGTGTCCTTGAGACCGTGGCCGGTGAGGATGCAGACAGCCGTCTCCCCGTGACCGGAGCCCAGCCGGCGAAGCGCCGCGAGACCGGCCGCGGAGGCAGGCTCACAGAACGCCCCTTCGCCGGTTGCAAGGTCCCGCCAGGCGAGGCGGAGCTCGTCCTCGGAGAGCGTCACCGGCTCGACGCGACCGGCCGCGACCAGCGCGGCGACATGATTCGCGTGGGCCGGTCGGGCGATCCGGATCGCGGTCGCCCACGTGGTCGCGCGCTCCGCAGCCTGACCGACCACGATGCGAGAGGACGCGCCCGCAGCGGCGAGGCCGGCTGCGACCGCCGTCACGTTCCCACCACCCCCGAACGGAAGCGCGATGATGTCCGGCGCGCCGCCGAGCGTCTCGATCAGCTCGGCGACGACGCTCTTCTGCCCTTCGATGCGGTCCGGGTTGAGCGAGTTGACGAGCACGTAGCCCGGCTGCTCGCCCAGCTCGCGGCAAACACCAAGCGCATCATCGAACGAGCCACGCAGCTCGAGAAGCTGGGCACCCACAGCCACCGCCTGCGCGCGCTTGGCAGATGCGGTTGCGCCAGCAGGCATCAGGACGATCGCCTCGAGGCCGGCTCGGGCGGCGTAGGCCGCCGCGGAGGCAGCGGTGTTACCCGTCGAAGCGCAAACGACCGCCCGAGCACCGGCCTCGGCGGCGCGTCCGACCGCGACGACCATGCCTCGGTCCTTGAAGCTGCCGGTCGGGTTCGCGCCTTCGAGCTTCAGGTGCAGCTCGTAGCCGGTCGCGGCCGACAGGCGCGGGGCGGACACGAGCGGCGTCGCACCCTCACCCAGTGAGACGGCGGCAGCGGCGGTCATCACGCCCATCCGAGCTCCGCGATACCGCGATCGGAGATCACCGGTAGCGGCCGCCGGCGGCTGTGCACCTCGGGCAGGTCACCGAGCGCGACGAGTGCATCGTCGAGCGCTCCGGCACGACTTTCGTGAGTGACGATATGCAGCGCGGCGCCGTTCCCATTCGGGAGCTGGAGCAACCGCGCGATCGAGACGTCGCGCTGCGCGAGCTCAACGGCGACCCGCGCGAGCGCCCCCGGCCGGTCCTCGACGGACAGGCGGAAGTAGAACGGCGAGCGATGGTCTCCCGCCGGCAGCTTCGGCAGCTCCCGCCAGGCTGCGTCGTTCTGGAGGAATCCCGTACCCATCGTCCCGATCACGCTGACCATGTCTGCGATCACGGCCGAGGCGGTCTCGACACCGCCCGCGCCCGGACCTTCGAGCGTGATCTCCCGGATCGCATCTCCTTGGAGCATCACGGCGTTGAAAGCGCCGTCGACCTTCGCCAGAGGATGCTGCTTGTCGACCAGCGCCGGTTGGACGCGAACGTCGACCTTGCCGTCGACGAGCCGCGCAGCGCCGACGAGCCGGATCACCATGTCGAGCTCACTCGCGGCCGCGACGTCGTCGGCATCGACTGCGGTGATGCCGGTGTAGTCGACGTCCGTCAGGTCGACCCGCGAGTTGAACGCAACGGTGGCGAGTATCGCCATCTTCGCGGCGGCATCCGCGCCGGTGACGTCGTCGGTCGGGTCGGCCTCGGCGTAGCCCCGGTGCTGCGCGTCGGCCAGGGCGTCGTCGTACGACTTCCCGGCCTCCATTTCGGTCAGCACGAAGTTCGTCGTCCCGTTGACGATGCCGAGCACGCGATGCACGTTGGTGACGACGAGCGCCTCGCGCAGCACCTTGATCACCGGGATTGCCGCGCACACACTCGCCTCGAAGCGCAGCTGGACACCACCCGACGATGCGGCGGCGAACAGCTCTGCGCCGCGTCGGGCGATCAGCTGCTTGTTCGCCGAAGCGACGTGCTTTCCGCTGCGAAGCAATTCGAGGACGTAGCCACCGGCCGGCTCGACACCGCCCATCACCTCGGCCACGACGGCGATCGACGGATCCGCGGCGATCTCCTGGAAATCGCTGGTGAGCACGCCACCCGAGGGTGGGTAGTCACGCTCCTTCCGCACATCCCGTACCAGGGCCTTCACGACGCGCAGGCGATGGCCCGTCGCGCGTTCGATGTCATCCGCGGAATCGGTCAGCAGCCTGTTGACCGCCGCGCCGACGGTGCCGTAGCCCAGCAAGGCGACCGGTACGTCAACCGACGCCATGAACCTCCGCCGCCCGTTCGCGGACGTTGAGGGCGCGCAGCCGTGCACCGACCTGCTCGATCTGCGTTTCGGCGAGCGCTGCCCGGTACTCGTCGAGCACGGGCTGGCCTCGATCCATCTCGGCGACCCACTCGCGCGCAAACGTCCCGTCCTGGATCGAGCCGAGCACCGTGCGCATGTTCTCACGCACGTGCTCGTCGACCACCGTCGGGCCGACGGCATGCGACCCGAACTCGGCGGTGTCGGAGATCGAGTAGTGCATTCGCTCGATCCCCCCCTCGAAGATCAGATCGGTGATCAGCTTCAGCTCGTGCAGGCACTCGTAGTACGCGACCTCGGGCTGGTAGCCGGCCTCGACGAGCGTCTCGAAGGCGAGCTGGATCAGCTGCGTGACGCCGCCGCAAAGCACCGCCTGCTCACCGAACAGGTCGGTCTCGGTCTCCTCCTGAAATGTGGTCTCGACCATGCCGGCACGCGCGGCGCCGAGTGCGGCGCCGTAGGCGAGCGCAAGCTCGCGTGCGCGTCCGCTCGCATCCTGCGCGACCGCCACGACCGCGGGTGTCCCGTAGCCCTCTTCGAAGAACCGCCGCACGATGTGCCCGGGGCCTTTCGGCGCGACCATGATCACGTCGTGCCCGGCAGGCGGGGCGATGCGGCCGTAGTGGATGTTGAAGCCGTGGGCGAAGAGCAGGGCGGCCCCCGGCGCCAGGTTCGGCGCAACCTCTTGCTCGTAGAGCGCGGGCTGGGCGCCGTCCGGTACGAGGAACGCGACCAGTTGGGCGTCGCGCACGGCGTCGGCCACCGAGCGCACGGTTAGGCCCGCATCCTCCGCGGCGGCGCGCGAGCTGCTGTCGTCACGGAGGCCGACCTCGACCTCCACACCCGATTCGTGCAGGTTCAGGGCGTGCGCATGGCCCTGGCTGCCGTACCCGAGTACCGCCACCTTGCCGTTCAGAAGCTCGATCTCGCCTGACTTGATGATGTCGGCCATGTGTGATGGGTCCTTTCGTGTTCAGACTTGGACAGAAGGAGATGCAACGCGACCGTCGGCGCTCGGCCGACGTAGGCCGACACGGCCCGTCCGGACCAGCTCGCGGACGCCGTATGGACGAACGAGCTCCTCGAACGCCTCGACCTGCTCGGCCCGGCCCACGAGCTCGAAGGTGATCGCGTCCCGACCGATGTCTGCGACCTGTGCCCCGGCCATCTGGCTCAGGGCAACCAGCTCGGCGCGTTTCTCGGCTACGACCGCGACGGTGATCAGGGCGAGCTCACGCTCGATTGACTCGTCGGGACGAAGCTCTGTGACACGAAGCACGTTGACGAGCTTGTGCATCTGCTTCTCGATCTGCTCGAGCGAGTGCTCGCTGCAGTCGACGCGCAGCGTCAGCCGGGAGATATCAGGGCGCTCGGTCGGCCCGACCGCCAGGCTCTGGATGTTGTAGCCCCGCCGTGAGAACAGCTGCGAGACGCGAGCAAGCGCCCCGGGTGTGTTCTCGAGCCGGACCGAGATCGTGTGGTTGGTCATGCGGCGACGACCTCGCCACCGGGCGCCTCGACGACGTCGACCGCCGCGGCGCCGGCCGGGATCATCGGGAAGCACTTCTCCTCGGCTGCGCAGCGGACGTCGACGACTGCACTTCGTCCGGCGGAGAACGCAGCGATGAGTGCTGCCTCCAGCTCGTCCTCGGTCTCGACTGTGAAACCCGCGCACCCGTATGCCTCGGCGAGCAGGGCGTAGTTGGGGACGGAGTGCGTGAGGTGTGTTTGCGCGAAGCGTTCGTCGTAGAACATCTCCTGCCACTGGCGGACCATCCCGAGCCAGCCGTTGTTGATGATCACGGCGACGATCGGGAGACGCTCGAGCGCTGCAGTCGCGAGCTCCTGACACGTCATCTGGAAGCACCCGTCGCCGTCGATACAGACGACCGTCGCGTCTGGACGGGCGGCTTTCGCGCCGATCGCGGCCGGGATGCCGTACCCCATGGTCCCCAGGCCGCCGGAAGTGATGAACGAACGTGGCGTGTCGCACTGGATGTACTGCATCGCCCACATCTGATGCTGGCCGACGCCCGTCGTCCAGACGACGTCCTCGTCCCGAGTCGCGGCGAGATCCCGCAGCGCCTCGATCACCGTCTGCGGCTTGAGGGCCGTTTCGGACTTTTCGTAGCGGAACGGGAACTGCGCACGCCATGCGTCGAGCTGCCGGAGCCACGGGCTTCGGTCTGGCTGACCCTCACTGACGGCGTCTTTGAGCTCGGCGCTCAGCTGCGACAGTGCGAGCGTGAGCGGCCCGACGATCGGGATCTCCGCGTGCCGGATCTTTCCCACCTCGGCGGCGTCGATGTCGAAGTGGATCACCTTCGCTCCTGGCGCGAACGCCGAGACCTTCCCCGTGACGCGATCGTCGAAGCGCGCCCCGATCGCGATCACGAGATCGGCCTTGTTCAACGCCCAGTTCGCGAACTTGGAGCCGTGCATGCCCGGCGCGCCGTAGTTCAGCTGGTGGGAGTCGGGAAGACAGCCCTTGCCCATCAGGGTCACGACTGCGGGAAGCTGCGCCGAGTCCACGAGTTCCAGCAACTCGTCGCACGCATCGGCGTTGAGGATGCCGCCGCCCGCGTAGATGATCGGCCGCTGCGCAACGGCGATCGCCCGCGCAGCTTCCCGCAGCTGCCTGGGGTGCACCTTGTGCGGTGGCTTCCACCCTGGCAGATCGACGTGGTCGGGATAGACGAAGTCGAACTCGGCTTCCTGCACGTCCTTGGCGATGTCGACCAGAACCGGCCCCTTGCGCCCGGTCTGCGCGACGTGGAACGCGGCCTTGAGCGCGCGCGGGAGCTCCTCGACGTCCTGGACGAGCCACGAGTGCTTGACGATCGGCATCGTGATTCCGGTTGCATCGATCTCCTGGAAGGCGTCGGTGCCGATCAGCGAGGCCCGCACCTGGCCGGTGATGCAGACGAGCGGCGTCGAGTCCATCCACGCGTCAGCGATCGGGGTGACGAGGTTCGTCGCGCCCGGCCCGGAGGTCGCGATCGCGACTCCGACCTTGCCCGAAGCGCGGGCATAGCCTTCGGCCATGTGGCCCGCACCTTGCTCGTGCCGCGCGAGCACGTGCCGCACCGTCGTGCCGCGTGCGATCGCGTCGTAGGTCGGCAGGATCGCGCCGCCCGGGATGCCGAAGACCACTTCGACGCCCTCGAGCTCGAGGCAGCGCAGGATGGCGTCGGCACCCAGCATCCGAATGCCGCGCGCTTCGCTCAATGCCACACCTCTTCGTAGTGCTCGACGTCGGTGCGAGCATCGGGCAGCACATCGATCACCGCGTCGGTGAACGACCGTGTGTCGAGGGTCGACGAGCCCGCTGAGCGCGCGACCTGCGCGACGGCACGCTCGAGCGTTCTCGAGGCGGCGCGGCGCTTCAGGCCCTCGGCGAGCAGCAGCGACGCCGTCAAGAGCATGCCCATCGGATCGACCACACCGAAGCCGGCATGCTCGGACGGCTCGGACGTGCGTGGCGCGAACAAGCCAGGACCGTCCTCGGACAACCAGGCATGCGCCACCGACCCACCGGACCCGGCGAATGCGGCAGCGGCATCGGTGACGGCGGAGACCAGCCCCGCTTCGGTGACGACGACATCGAGCGCCTCGGGCTGCTCCCGAAGCCGGACCAACGTGGCGCCGAGTGGCAGCTCGGTCACGTCGAGACCGTCCCAGCGGAGACGCTCGTGCTCGACGTCGGCCCGCCACTCGCGTGTTTCCCCGACAACCAGTACGCGCCCGCGCCGCGCTGCCGCGCAGGAAAACGCGCGGCCGATCGCAATCGAGTTGGCCCAGCTCCCCATCGGTCCCGCGATCACGACGTCCCCGCCAGACGCAAGGTGAACGCGCGCGACCCGCCAGGCGAGCGCGAGGTCGGCCTTGACGCCGTCGAACGCGGGCTCATCGGGTGAGGCGACGAGGATCGCGTCGGCCCGGCGGTAGCCGTCTCTCGTCTCGGCGGGAAGCGGATGACCGGAGCGGGTGACGCCCTCGCCGGCGAACGGGAGATGAACGTCGTCCAGCTCGAACGCGTGCAAACGGGTGACGCTCTCGAGCGCCCGGGTCGCGGAGGCCATCAGCTCTGGCCCGACGCCGTCACCGGCGAGACACGCAACGGTCTTGACAATCATGCAGGAACCTCCTGGAACACCTGGTCGAGGGAAACGGGCTGGCCGAGGTCGGCAAGCTCCTTGAATCGTCTGAAGGCGCCGTCGAGCTGGGAGCGTTCGAGGGCGTGTCCGGCTTCGGCGCACGCGAGCGCGAAGGCGTGGCGGCCCGAGTGCTTACCGAGCGGCAGGGTCATCGCCGTGCCGAGCTCCCGCGGATCGATGATCTGGTACGTGCCGGCGTCCTTGAGCATTCCGTCCTGATGGATCCCAGCCTCGTGGGCGAACGCATTGGCACCCACGATCGGCTTGTTCAGGCTGATCGGATACCCGGTCAGCTCGCAGACGAGCGCAGAGGCATCGCGAATCACGGCGGGATCGATCCCGGTCTCAGCCTCGAACGCATCGGCCCGGACGCGGATCGCCATCGCGATCTCTTCGAGTGACGCGTTGCCCGCACGCTCGCCGATGCCGTTGACGGTGCACTCGACCTGCGTTGCGCCCGCCCCCACACCGGCCAGCGAGTTCGCGACCGCCAGACCGAGATCGTTGTGACAGTGGACCGAGAGCTCGACGCCCGCGAGCTCGGGACATCGTTCGACGAGCTCCAAGAACAGCCCGGCGTACTCGACGGGCGACGAATACCCGACGGTGTCGGGCAGGTTGACGATCGTCGCCCCGGCGGCCACGGCCGCGCTGCACACCTCGGCGAGGAAGACGCGATCCGAGCGTGTCGCGTCCTCCGCGGAGAACTCGACCTCGTCTGCGAGCTCCGCCGCGTACGCAACCGACCAGCGGACGCGCTCGAGCACCTCGTCGGGAGTCAACGCGAGTTTGCGTTCCATGTGCAGCGCGCTCGTGGCGATGAACACGTGGATGCGGCGCCGGCTCCCGCCGGCGAGCGCGGCTGCGGCCGCGTCGATGTCAGCGGCCGTCGTGCGGGCGAGCGAGGCGACGGTGACATGGTCGACCGCACCCGCAACAGCGGCGACGCCGGCGAAGTCACCCGGCGACGACGCGGCGAAGCCGGCTTCGATGACGTCGACGCCTAGGCGTTCGAGCATCACCGCCAGCTCGCCTTTCTCGCTCGGAGACAAGGCGATGCCCGGCGACTGCTCGCCGTCTCTCAGAGTCGTATCGAAGATCTTGATCCTGCGCACTCGTTTCGCTCCTCGGTCTCGGCCCGCGGAAGTGCGGGCGCACTACTTCCGTCGTGACGTCGGCGTGTGCGGCGTCGAACGGCCGCGTGAGCGAAATCTCCCCCTAGAGGGGGAGAATGAGGATGACCGTAAGAAGGAGGGCGAGCCCGAGCGCAGAGGGAGCCGCAACGTGCGGCGTCATCTGCATGCTCCGGGCAGCGCGAGTCATCGTGCTTCCAGTGTGCACACGCGTAGTGACGCTGTCAAGCTTCACAACTGAAAGCGACTACCTTTTGCGAAGCGACGGGCGACCTAGCCGCGAACGGCAGCCATACGGCGACGCTTCGGCGACTCCGTGATCATCCACGAGCGTCCGAAGCGGCGCATCTCCCGGATCACCGGTAGCAGAGCGCGGCCCTTCTCGGTCAACTCGTACTCGACCCGCGGCGGCGACTCTGGATAGCTTCGCCGGATCACGACGTCCTGCCGCTCGAGCATGTCGAGCCGCTCCGAGAGCGTCCTCGGGCTGATCCCCGGGCAGGCACGCTCGAGCTGCATGAAGCGCCGCGCCCCCTCGGACAGATCATGGATGAGCAGCGGTGTCCATTTCGTGGCGACGATCTCTGCCGCCGCTGCGACGGCACAGCTCGCGTCGTGTACCTCGTTCATCGTTCGTTTCATACTGCGCAGTCTAGTCCGCCCGGCGACGTCCAGCTATCGAAAGGGAAGCGGCCTGCTGGGACGGCGCGTCGCCCCCATCGAGCCAGTCCAGCACTGCCTGGGCGCAACGCCGACCCTCGTCGATCGCCCAGACGATCAGCGACTGCCCGCGGCGCGCATCGCCGGCAGCGAACACGCCCGGCAGCGAACTGGCGAACCTCGGGGCGGAGACGTTGCCGCGCGCGTCGCGGTCGACGCCGAGCCCGTTGAGCAGTGCTGGCTCGGGACCGACGAACCCCATGGCGAGCAGCACGAGGTCGGCCTGCTGCGCCTCCTCTGTGCCCGAGACGAGTTCGAACGGCGGAACGCCGGTGTTGCGTGACCAGACGATCCGCTCGACTCTTCCATCGCACCCGTCGAAACGCGTCGTCGAGATCGAGAAGTCGCGCGCTCCTCCTTCCTTGAGGGCGTAGGACGTGCGCAGCTTCATCGGCCAGCGCGGCCAGGGCGTCAGTTCGTCCGGACGCGCGCTCGGCGGTTCGCCGAGCAACTCGATCTGCAGGACCGACGCCGCTCCTTCGCGATGGGCGTGACCGACGCAATCGGCTCCCGTGTCGCCACCGCCGATCACGACGACATGACGACCGGCGGCCGTGATCGTCGCCGGCGCGCCGGAGGCGATCACACGCGCCCGCTCGGTCAGGTACTCCATCGCAAAATGCACGCCCCCGAGCTGCCGGCCCGGTACGTCCAGGTCGCGCGGCACGCGCGCGCCGGTCGCGAGCACGACCGCGTCGTAGCCCGTTCGGAGCTCCTCGACGTCGAGCTCGCCGCCCACGTCGACGCCGAGCCGGAACTCGACCCCCTCGGCGACGAGTTGCTCGACGCGACGCTGAACGAGCGCCTTCTCGATCTTGAACTCGGGCACGCCAAACCGCAGCAGGCCTCCGGCGGCCTCGTCGCGCTCGTACACGACGACCTGCTCGCCGGCCCGCGCAAGCTGCTGCGCGCACGCCAGGCCGGCCGGCCCGGATCCGACGACCGCGACGCGGCGCCCCGTCAGGGTGGAGGGCGGCCGTGGGACGATCCAGCCTTCCGCCCAGGCGCGATCGATGATCGACAGCTCGATCTGCTTGATCGAGACGGCGTCGCCCTCGTTGATCTCCAGCACACACGCCGACTCGCACGGCGCGGGACAGAGGCGTCCGGTGAACTCGGGGAAGTTGTTCGTGCGGTGCAGTTGCTCGCTCGCTTCGGCCCAGCGGTCGCGGAAGACCAGGTCGTTCCAGTCCGGGATCAGGTTGCCGAGCGGACAGCCGTGGTGGCAGAACGGGACGCCGCATTCCATGCAACGCGACGCCTGCTCGCGCAGCTGGACCAGTGGCAAGGTGCCGACGAACTCGCGCACATCCGCGATCCGCTCGCCCGGGGGGCGTTCCGGCGGCTCGAGCCTGCCGATCGTGAGGAATGCCCCGATCTTTCCCATCAGGCCGCCTCCTCGGACTCCCGCGTCACGAAGCCGGTGCCGCCGGCGGAGACAGGGTGATCCTGGTACCGAACGTCATCCCCGAGATCGGCGAGCGCACGCTTGTAATCGTGCGGGATCACCTTCACGAACAGGGCCGGGTTCCACTCTGCGAGGACGCCGACCGCGACCGGCGAGCCGGTGCGCTGTGCGTGTTCTGCCAGCAGTCCGATCACGGTCTGCTCGTCCTCGCCGTCGAGCGCCTCGAGGTCGACGAGTTGGAGGTTGCAGCGCCCGGCGAACGAACCGTCCTGGTCGAGCACGAACGCGATCCCGCCGCTCATCCCGGCGGCGAAGTTCCGGCCAGTCGATCCGAGCACCACGACACGCCCGCCGGTCATGTACTCGCAGGCGTGGTCTCCGACGCCCTCGACGACCGCCGCCGCCCCGGAGTTGCGCACTGCGAACCGCTCGCCGGCGATGCCGCGGAAGAATGCACGTCCGGCTGTCGCGCCGTAGAGAACGGTGTTGCCGACGATCACGTTCTCCTCGGCAGCAAAGGTCGACTCCGTGGGCGGCCGCACGGCAAGCGTGCCGCCGGAAAGACCCTTGCCGGCGTAGTCGTTGGCCTCGCCGGTCAGCGTCAACTCGATCCCCGGCGCGAGCCAGGCGCCGAACGACTGGCCCGCCGACCCCTCGAGCGCGATGCGAATCGTGCCGGGCGGCAGGCCTGAGCGCCCATGGCGCTTCGTCACGGCGTGGGAAAGCAACCCACCGACCGTCCGGTCGACGTTGCGCACCGTGTACGAGGCGGTCGTCGGCACGGCGGTGTCGAGCGCAGCCCCCGCGTCCTCGATCAGCTGCCAGTCCATCGCATCATCGAGCGGGGAGACCTGCGCCTCGACGCGGCGTAGCGCCGTACCGATGGGCACATCCGGCGCGCGCAGGAGGTTCGAGAGATCGATTCCACGCGCCTGCCAGTGGTCGAGTGCATCATCCGGCTCGAGCAGGTCGACCCGGCCCACGAGATCGTCGAACCGGGCGACGCCGAGCGACGCCATGATCCGGCGCACGTCCTCGGCGACGAGGAAGAAGAACTCGATCACGTGCTCCGGCTCCCCGCGGAATCGCTTGCGCAGCTCCGGATCCTGCGTCGCGATCCCAACGGGGCAGGTGTTCAGATGGCAGGCGCGCATCATCACGCAGCCTGTGGCGATCAGCGGCGCCGTCGCAAAGCCCATCTCGTCGGCGCCGAGCAACGCCGCAATCACGACGTCCCGCCCTGTCTTCAGCTGTCCGTCCGTCTGCACCCAGATTCGCGACCGGAGGTCGTTGAGCACCAGCGTCTGCTGGGTCTCGGCCAGCCCGATCTCCCACGGCACGCCGGCGTGCAGGATCGAGGAGACGGGCGAGGCACCGGTGCCACCGTCGTGGCCGGAGATCAGGACGTGGTCGGCGTTCGCCTTCGCGACTCCGGCGGCGACAGTGCCGACACCAACCTCGGCAACGAGCTTCACCGAGATTCGAGCATCGGGATTCGCGCAGCGCAGGTCGTAGATCAGCTGCTTCAGATCTTCGATCGAGTAGATGTCGTGGTGCGGCGGCGGCGAGATCAAGCCGACGCCCGGCGTCGTCAGCCGGACACCCGCGATGTACCGGTCGACCTTGTGGCCCGGCAGCTGGCCGCCTTCGCCCGGTTTGGCGCCCTGCGCCATCTTGATCTGCAGCTCGTCGGCGTTCGTCAGGTAGTCGATGTTCACGCCGAACCGGCCCGACGCGACCTGTTTGATCTTCGAACGGCGCTCGTCCGTGAAACGCACCGGGTCTTCACCGCCTTCACCGGTGTTGGAGCGTCCGCCGATGCGGTTCATCGCGACGGCGAGCGTCTCGTGCGCTTCGCGGGAGAGAGATCCGAGTGACATCGCGCCGGTCGAGAAGCGCTTGACGATCTCTGCGGCAGGCTCGACCTCGGTGAGCGGAATGCTGGTCGCGGGGGTGCGGAAGCGCAGCAGTCCGCGCAATGTCGAGCGACGGGCTGCGTCGTCGTTCACGGTGGCGGCGAACTCGTCGTACGTCTGCTGTCCACCGCCGCGAACCGCGTGCTGGAGCAACGCGATCGTCTCGGGATTCCATTGATGGTGCTCGCCGTCTTGCCGCCACGCGTAGAGGCCGACCACCGGCAAGAGGTCCTCACGCGCGTTGTCGGGAAACGCGCGCCGATGGCGCACGAGCGCGCCTTCGGCGATCTCGGTGAGACCGATCCCACCGATCCGGGACGGCGTTCCGGTGAAGTAGCGCTCGATCAGCCCCGGGGCGAGCCCGACCGCTTCGAAGACCTGTGCACCGCAGTAGGAGGAGAGCGTCGAGATGCCCATCTTCGAGATCACCTTGAGGAGGCCCTTGCCGATCGCCTTGACCGCGCGGTCCCGGGCCTCCGCCTGAGAGAGCTCGATCCTCCCCTCGTCGACCAGCTGACCGATCGTGTCCAACATCAGATACGGGTTGACGGCAGCAGCGCCGTATCCGACCAGCACGGCCACGCTCTGCACGCTCCTGGGTTCGCCTGATTCGACGACGAGGCCCGTCTGCAGCCGAGTCCCCGTGCGAACAAGGTGATGGTGCACCGCACCGACGGCGAGTAGTGACGGGATCGGCGCGCGCTCGGCTCCGACCGCGCGATCCGAGAGAACGAGGATGTTCGTGCCCGCCGCGAGCGCGCGGTCGGCGTCGGCGCACAGCCGTTCGAGAGCGCTCTCGAGGCCGGCTACTCCGTCGTCGACAGGCCAGGTGATGTCGAGCGTCTGCGCCTTGAAGATCTCCGAGTCGACCTGCCTGAGGCTCTCCAGCTGGTCGTCACGGAGGATCGGGTTCTCGATCACGAGCTGGCGCGCGTGCGCGGGCGTCTCGTCGAGCAGGTTGCGCTCCGAGCCGACGAGCGAGCCCACGCTCATCACGACCGCCTCGCGCGTCGAGTCGATCGGGGGGTTCGTGACCTGCGCGAAGAGCTGCTTGAAGTAGGAGTAGAGGAGCGGAAGGCGGTCCGAGAGCACTGCCAAGGGCGTGTCGTTGCCCATCGAGCCGATCGCTTCCTCGGCGTTGACGGCGAGCGGCGCGAGCATCACCTTCATGTCTTCCTGCGTGTAACCGAAGGCGAGCTGCAAGCGGCGGAGTGGCTCCGCACGAGGACGGAGCGCCGGGCGGGAGGGCAGGTCGCCAAGGCTGACGTGCTCCCGCGCGAACCACTCCCCGTAGGGCCGTTGGGTCGCGATCTGCTGTTTCACCTCGTGATCGGGGACGACCCGGCCGCGCTCCAGGTCGACGAGGAAGAGCTTTCCGGGCTGCAGCCGCCCTTTGCGCAGAACGTCTGCAGGAGGGACGTCGAGGACGCCCGCCTCGGAGGCGAGGATCACCCAACCGTCGTGGGTCTCCAGCCAACGGCCGGGCCGGAGCCCGTTGCGGTCGAGCATCGCGCCGAGCACGCGGCCGTCGCTGAACGCTATCGCCGCGGGTCCGTCCCACGCTTCGGTCAGGCATTCGTGGAAGGCGTAGAAGCCGCGCAGCTCCTCCGACACGTCCGGGCGTCCGCGATACGCCTCGGGAACCATCATCATCAGTGCGTGCGGCAACGAGCGGCCCGCCAGCACGAGCAACTCGAGCACGTTGTCGAAGACCGCTGTGTCCGACCCGCCAGGACGGACGATCGGGAGGATCTTCTCGATGTCGTCGCCGAACAGGTGCGAGACGAGCTGCGACTCTCGCGCCTGCATCCAGTTGACGTTGCCGCGCAGCGTGTTGATTTCGCCGTTGTGCGCAACCAGCCGATAGGGGTGCGCGAGCTCCCAGCTCGGGAACGTGTTCGTCGAGAAGCGCGAGTGCACGAGCGCGAACGGACTGGTCACGCGAGCGTCGCGGAGATCGGCGAAGTACCGCCTCAGCTGTGGCGGCGTGAGCATCCCCTTGTAGACGATCGTGCGCGAGGAGAAGGTCGGAACCACGAGCTCGCCCCCGGCGGTGTTCTCGGCGACGCGCCGGATCACGTAGAGCTTCCGCTCGAACCCGTCCTGGTCGAGCCCGTCCGCGGCGCCGACGAAGAGCTGGCGGATCAGCGGTGCGAAGAGCTGCGCGGTCTCTCCAGGAGCGTGCGGGTCGACCGGAACGTCGCGCCAGCCGAGCAGTCGCTGCCCCTCGGCCTCGACGGTCGCCTCGAGAAGCTCCTCGAGCTCGAGTCGCCGTCTTGCGTTCCTGGGCAGGAAGCAGACGGCGACCCCGTAACGCCCCGGCGGCGGGAGCGGCAGCTCTTCGGCAAAGAGCTCGTGCGGGATCCGGATCAGGATTCCGGCTCCATCGCCCGTATCGACGTCTGCTCCGGCGGCGCCACGATGTTCGAGCCGCTCGAGCGCGTCGAGCGCACGGCTCACGACCTCGTGCGACGGTGGCACGCCGAGACGCGCGACGAAGGCGACGCCGCAGGCGTCGTGCTCGAACCGCGGGTCGTACAGACCCTGGGCCTCGGCTTTCACGCGAATCTCCCGCCTCTGGTGTGACTAGTCCGGCGGGGCGGGGTGGCGATGCCGGCTAGTGGGGTCGCGGGCGCGAGCCCGCAATCGCCGTGGCGCCGAACTTGACAAACACATCGAGCATGACGGAAGACCTCGCGCGCGAGAAGAGCATCACTTCAAAGAGTAAAGCAAGGGCCGGACGAGCGCAAAGTCACTGCTGTGCGCGACGACGCAGCTCGTCCTCCAGCTGCGCGACATCGAGGCCGCGGGCGGCCAGCAGCACATAGAGGTGGTAGACGAGGTCGGCTGCCTCCTCCACGACACGATTGTCGCTCTCGTCGAGCGCTGCAACGCTGAGCTCCACGGCCTCCTCCCCGACCTTGCGCGCGCACGCGCCGAGGCCTGCCTCGAGCAGCTCGCTCGTGTACGACCCCTCCGGCCGGGTCATCGCGCGCTCGGCGATCGTGCGCCAGAGCTCGGGTGCGAAGCACGAGACGCTGCCTGTGTGGCAGGCGGCGCCGGCGGGCTCGACTCGCAGCAAGACGGCGTCACCGTCGCAGTCGTCGCGCAACTCGACGACGGCGAGCGTGTTGCCCGACGTCTCGCCCTTGCGCCAGAGCTTCTGGCGCGAGCGGCTCCAGAACCACGCCTCGCCCGTCTCGCGGGTCAAGCGCTCGGCCTCTCGGTCGTGCCAGGCGAGCATCAGCACGCGCCCGGTCGCGGCGTCCTGAACGATGGCGGGCTTCAGCACCGAACCGGTACTCCCAGCTCCAGGAGCTCGCCCCGCAGCGACGCGAGTCGCGCCGGATCCTCATGCAGGATCGAGGCAAGCAGCGCGGCCTGCGCGACGCCGAGAGCGTCGGCGACGTGTTGGGCGGTGCCGGCGCCTCCCGATGCGATCACCGGGATGTCGACCGTGTCCGCCACCGCCGCAGTCAGCCCCAGGTCGTAGCCGGCCCGGGTGCCGTCCGCGTCGATCGAGGTGAGCAAGATCTCCCCGGCGCCCCGTTCCTGCGCCTCGCGCGCCCAGCCGACCGCGTCGCGGCCCGTCTGCGCGGTTCCTGCCCGCGAGCGAACGCGACCACGTTCGGCGTCGATCGCAATCACGACCGCCTGCGATCCGAGCTCGCGTGCGAGCTCGGTCACGAGCTGCGGCCGCGCGAGCGCGGCCGAGTTGACCGCGACCTTGTCGGCGCCGGCACCGAGAAGCTGCTCGGCGTCGGCGACGGCGCGCACCCCGCCCCCGACGGTGAAGGGAATCGAGAGCCGATCGGCCACCCGTCGCACCAGCTCCACGAGCGTCCGCCGCCCGTCGAGGGTTGCGCGGACGTCGAGGAACACGAGCTCGTCGGCGCCTGCGTCCGAATAGCAAGCTCCGAGCTCGACGGCGTCGCCGACGTCGTGCAGGTCCTGAAAGCGGACACCTTTGACGACACGGCCGTCGGCCACATCGAGGCACGGGATCAGGCGAGGGAAAGGGATCGCACCTGCTCCTCGAGATAGCGCGCACCGTCGGGGCCGCTCTTTTCCGGATGGAACTGCACGCCGACGAAGGAGCCGTGGCGCACCTCTGCGACCACCCCCTCGGACCAGGCCGTCGCACACGGCGTCGAGGCAGCGTACGAGTGCGCGAAGTAAAACGCGCCGCGGTCGTCGACCTCGGCCCAGCCGATGCGCGGCACCCGTCCCTCGGTCAGCCGGACCGCACGACCCGGCAGTAGGCCGAGAGCTTCGACCCCGCCGTCCTCCTCCGTGAACTCGAGCGCCAATTGGAGCCCGAGGCAGATCCCGAGCACCGGCCGCCCCTCTGCGACTCGCATCCGCAACGTTGCGTCGTGACCGCGAGCTCGAAGCCCCTTCATCGCCGCGCGCGCCGAGCCGACGCCGGGCAGCACCGCGAGATCGGCCGCGTAAGCGTCGTCGATCAGGTCGGCGCCGAGCCGGCGCAACGCGATCTCGACCGAACGGGTGTTGCCGGCGCCATACGCGCAGATCGCGACTCTCACAGCAGTCCCTTCGTCGAGGGCAGTCCGTCGCCCTCACGTCGCACCGCCATGCGCAGCGCACGCCCCAACGCCTTGAAGGCGGCCTCGGCAGTGTGGTGCGCGTCGCGGCCGGCGGCGTCGACGTGGATCGATGCACGTGCCGACTGCGCGAGGCTCGAGAGCATGTGCGCCGCCATCCCTGGATCGGGCTCCAGCCGGATCTCCGAGCTCGCGCGCCCGCCGAGATCGATCGCGACTCGGGCCACGGCCTCGTCCATCGGCACGACCGCGTCGCCGTACCGCGCGATCCCGCGGCGGTCACCGAGCGCTTCGTCGAGCGCTGCGCCGAATGCGAGCGCGGCATCCTCCGCGGTGTGGTGGGCGCCTGTCTCCAGATCGCCGCTGCCTTCGAGCACGAGATCGAGGCCGGCGTGGAACGCGAGCTGCTCGAGGAAATGGTCATAGAGACCGGCGCCGGTCGCCACGCGCACGCGGCTGGCCCCGTCGAGGGCGAGCCGCACCGCCAGTCGGGTCTCGCCGGTCGCCCTGACGATCCGCGCGCGTCGTCCGCCGGTTGCGGCGACCGGCGACGGTCTGTCGAGCACCCCAGCCAGGGCTTCGAGGAACACGTCGTCGTCCTCGGTGTCGAGCACCGAGACGCGAAACGCTGCCGGGTACGCCCTCACCACGATCCCCCGCCGAAGGAGGGCGTCTCCTACTGCTCCGCCGTCGTCGACGGGAACGTAGAGGAAGTTCGTGTGCGATTCGAACGGCGTGAGGCCGAGCGCCCGCAGTGCCGAAGCGAGCCGCTCGCGCTCTTCGCGCACAGAAGCGACCGACGGGGGCTCGGCAAGGGCGGCGATGGCGAGCTCTGCGGAAAGCGTCGAGATCGGCGCCGGCGCCTGGCGCGCGTTCAACTCGTCGGCGACGTCGCGAGCGGCCAGCGCATAGCCCACCCGTGCACCAGCCAGCGCAAACAGCTTGGAGAACGTTCGGATAACGACCACGCCGTCGTCGAGCAGTGGCAGCGCGGTCTCGCCGCTGTACTCGAAATAGGCTTCGTCCACCACGAGCGGCCGCGCGCCGGGCAGCGGCTCGAGGAGCCCCGTCGGATTGTTCGGCCGGCATGCGAACGTGAGCACCGGATCATCGCCGTCGATCTCTGCGCCGGCGAGTTGCCCGGCAATGCGAAAGAGTGGATAGGTCGGTGGGGCGGGAACGGCGATCGCGTCGCCCGGCCCGGCGTAGGCGCGAGCGCAGAGCAGGATCAGGTCGTCCGCGCCCGCGCCGAGCACGACGTTCTCCGGTTCGACGCCGGCGTAGTCGGAGATCGCCCGCCGCAGCCGGCGGTAGCCACCGGCCGGATAGCCGCTGACACGCGCGAGCACGCCGGCGATCGCTCCCGGCCGCGTCGAAGGGAGTGGGAGCGACGGCGTGTTCTGGTCGAAGCGCAGCACCTGGGAGGGGTCGATGCCCGCAAGACGCGCGACCTCGTCGGTCGGGGCAGCCCATGCGTACGGCGCAAACTCGGGAGCGAGGGCCCTCAACGCCGAACCGCCGCTGCGTGGGCGGGCATCCGCTCGGCCGCAGCGAGGGCCTCCACCGTCGGGCGAATGCGAGCCAGGCCGGCCTCGGTCAGCCGCTGCACCGTCACCGGCTTGAGAAACGTCTCGAGGCCCAGGCCGCCGACCGACCGAGCCCAGCCGTTCGTCGGCAGCACGTGGTTGGCGCCGGTCGCGTAGTCACCGGCCGGAACCGGCGACCAGGGGCCGACGAAGACAGAGCCGGCCTGACGCACCTCGTCGGCGTGGCGCTCGGCGTCGCCGAGCAGCACCAGATGCTCGGGCGCGATCGCCTCGGCCTCGGCCAAGGTGTCAACCGTGCAGCAGACCGCGTCGTGGCCGTGCTCGCGCTGCGCGGCGAGCTCGAGCTCGATCAGCCTCGGGACGCCGTTGCCGAGCACGACCACCTCCGATGGCCCACAAGGCAGATCGATCGCCACGTCTCGCGAGACTTCGAGCTTTGCGTCGTTCACGTAAGGCCCGCCAGGCCCAACGATCTTGTCGACGCGCTCGACGTAGGCGAGCCAGCCGATCGCCTGCGCGCCCCCGAGCGCCCACACCTCCTCGACGCCGAGCAGCTCGGCAGCGGCGGCGATCAAGCCGGAGCCCTCCGGCGGCGTGCAGACCACGATCCGGCGCACGCCCGCCACCTGCGCCGGCACGACACACATCACGAGCGTAGAGACGAGGTTGCGCGGCACATACACGCCGATCTGATCGAGTGACACCCAACGCCGCGCGAGGACGACACCGGGCTCGACCTCGAGCGACACATCCACGGGCCGCTGCACGGAGTGCCAGCGGCGGACACGGTCGGCGAGCTCGAGAATCGCCGTGCGCGGCAGCTCCGAGTGATCGGCGATGGCGCGCAGCGGTTCCACTCCGTCCAGCTTCAGAGCCCATGCCCGTACCGCGCTGGAACCGCCGGTCTTGATGTCGCCAACGATCGTCACGCGGCCATCCGCTCGACCGGCACGATCAAGATCGAGGAACCGCCGGCGGCTTCCAACTGGGGAAGCAGCCGCCAGATCTCCGCCGCCGACACCAGCGCGTGGACGGCGACCATCCCCGGTTCGGCCAGCGGCAACACGCTTGGGACCCGCGGAGCAACCAGAGCGGCGATGTCCGGCAACGCGCTCTCAGGCGCGTTCAGCATCACGTAGCGGTGGCGGCGTGCGTCGACGACGGCGCGGAGCATCGCTGCGAACGGTCGCGCAACGTCGTCGTCGCGCACGACGAACACAGCTTCGGACTCGAGCAAGACGCCGAGGGAGCGGAGTCCGTTCGTGCGCAATGTGTTTCCCGACGAGACGAGGTCGACGATTGCGTCGGCAAGCCCGAGCCGAGGCGCGAGCTCGACGGAGCCGGTGATGTCGACCAGCGTGACCTCGGCCGGCAACAATTCCAGCGAGAGGCGCGGATACACCGTGGCGACGGTCACGCCGCGGAGATCCGCCAGCCTGGTGATCGAAGACTCCTGCGGGACTGCCGCCTCGAGGCGGCACGAGCCGAAGCCGAGGGTGAGCGACTCGTGGACGGCGGCGCCGCTCTCACGAACGAGATCGACGCCGGTGATGCCGCAATCGACGACGCCATCCTGAACGTACTCGGGTACGTCGGCGGCTCGGACGAGCAACACCTCGACCGGCGCGTTGCGACACGGAAAGGCGAGCGCGCGGTCACCCGGCTGCTCCGGGCCGAGCCCGGCGTCCTCGAGGAGCCGAAACGACGGTTCGCGCAGTCGACCCTTGGCCGGGACCGCGACCCTCAGGAGGCCGCGCGGTCGAGCGCCTGCCGATAGCCGCCCTCGCCGTGACGCAGCCAGTGCGCCACTCGGGTCACGGTCGTCGTCGACGCTCCCGTTCGTTCCGCGATCTCCAGATAGGGCAGACCCCGCTCGAGGAGTCGTGCGACCTGCCAGCGGTGCGCCATCGCCTCCAGCTCCGAGAGCGTGCAGAGGTCGCGAAAGAAGTGCTCCGCCTCGGTCTTCGTCTCCAGCGAGACGATTGTCTGGAAGAGCGCCCGCATCTCTTTCGTCTGCCATGGATGTCGTGTCCGCTCCGGAGTCGTCATCCCTTCATGTTAGCACGTTAACATGAAGGGATGTGGCTTCCACTTTCACCAGAGGTTATTCCGGCCATCGACGTGCTTGGGGTCGAGGCCGTCCGCCTTCGGCGTGGGGACTACGAGTCGGTCGTCGCGCGCGGCGAGCAGCCGGTCGACCTGGCGGCGAAGTGGGTCGACGCGGGCGCGCGACGCTTGCACCTCGTCGACCTCGACGGCGCACGGGCGGGCCGAGTCCGTCCCCAGCTCGTCCGGTCGATCGTGGATCGATGCGGCTCGATCCCGGTGCAGGCCTCGGGTGGGATCCGCGGCCTCGACGACGCCCGCGCCCTGCTCGACGCGGGCGCGGACCGGGTGATCGTCGGCACCGCCGCGTGGCCCGACCCGACGCAGTGGCTCGCGCTCGGCGACGCGGTCGTCCTGGCGATCGATGTGCACGCCGGACACGTGCGGAGCACAGGCTGGACCGAGGCAGCTGGTGTGTCGTTTGCGGAAGCCCTCGAGCGCGCGCAAGGAGCCCGAGTCCTCGTGACCGCGATCGATCGCGACGGAACGCTGACAGGCCCCGACCTGCAGATCGTCGGAACCGCTGTTGCAGCGGGACTGCGCGTCCTCGCCGCCGGCGGTGTCCGATCACCCGCGGACGTGTCGGCGCTGCGGGGCGTCGGTGCAGAGGCCATCGTCGTGGGACGAGCGCTGCTTACGGGATCGCGCAGCTGAGGCCGCCGTCCACGACGAGCAGGTGGCCGTTGACGTAGCTGGACTCGTCGCTCGCCAGGTAGAGGGACGCGTGCGCAACATCCCACGCGTCGCCCATCCTGCCGGTCGGGCTGCGTGCGTCGCGTTCCGCACGCGCGGCGGCGATGTCGCCCCCGTAGGCCTCTGCAAGCCCCGTCTGAACGAGCGGCGTGTCCATCAGTCCTGGGAGAACGGCATTGCAACGAATCCCGCTCGCGGCGTACTCGAGCGCCAGCGACTGGGTCAGCTGGTTGACGGCGGCCTTCGACGTGGCATACGCGAGATAGGAGAGCCCGGTCCAGCGGATCGAGCCGATCGACGAGACGTTGACGATCGCTCCGCGTCCTTGGCGCACCATGTGCGGGAGCACGTACTTGCTGGTGAGGAAGAAGCTGCGCACGTTGATCGCGTGTGATCGGTCCCACTCGGCAATCGTCAGATCCGTGGCGCCGCCGAGCGCGATCACGCCGACGCTGTTTTGCAGGACATCGACCGAGCCGAACCGCTCGATGCACGCGTCGACGAGCGCGGCAACCTGTTCGGCATCCCCGACGTCGGCGACGAACGCCTCCGCGATCCCGCCTTCCGACCGGATCAGCGCAACGGTCTCATCGGCAGCGCTCTGGTCGACGTCGCAGGCGAGGACGCTCGCGCCTTCGCGAGCGTAGAGCACGGAGGTCGCCTTGCCGATCCCCCAGCCCGGAGCGCTCGAACCCGCTCCGACCACGATCGCGGTGCGCCCACTGAGGCGGTCTGCCATCGGGTTCTACGTTCGTGCGGGCGTCCGTGACACCTGCCCTGGGAAACGGAGCGACCCCTCCGTTTCTGCCACACTGCTGTGATGCCGACGCCGACCGCCGCCGTGTCACCGCGCAGCGACGCGAGACGCAACCACGTGCAACTCGTCGCCGCGGCGCGCGAGCTCTTCGCGATCGCCGGCGTCGACGCGTCGGTCGAGGAGATCAGCAAGCGCGCCGGCGTCGGGATCGGCACGCTCTATCGCCACTTCGCCACGAAGGAAGAACTGATCGACGCCGTGCTCGAGGATGCCTTTCAGGAGTACGCCGAGCTCGCCGACACCGCCCTCGCACACGCCGACGCCTGGGCCGGCTTCTGCGGCTTCCTCGAGGCCGCGCTCGCACTGCACGCGAGCAACCGTGGCCTCAAGGACGTCGCCGCAAGCGGAGCGCATGGTCTCGAACGAGTAGCCGCGATCCGGCGACGTCTGCAACCGCTGATGGCGCAACTCGTCGAACGCGCTCAGCAGGCCGGAGCGTTGCGAGCGGACTTCACCGCGCAGGACGTGTCGCTACTCCTGTGGGGAGGTCACGGTGTGATCGAACACAGCGAAGGTACCGCTCCCGAGATCTGGCGGCGCTATCTCGACTTCGTGCTCGCCGGCGTGCGCGGCGACCGGTCGGGGCCGCGGCCCGGAACCGACGCGTCGTGAGCCACGCCGAGTCCGGCCGCCAGCACTACAACTTCACGTTCGCACTGCTCGCAGTCGCGGGTGTCTCGTACGCGCTGCTGCAGTCGCTCGTCGCACCGGCGCTGCCGGAGATCCAGCACGCGCTGCACACCTCCGAGAACGGGGTCAGCTGGGTCCTGACCGCGTATCTGCTGAGCGCCTCGATCGCGACACCGGTGATCGGCCGGCTGGGCGACATGTACGGCAAGGAGCGGCTGCTGGTGATCGTGCTTGCGCTGCTGTCGCTCGGCACCGTCGTGTCAGCGCTTTCGACGACGCTCGCCGTAATGCTCGTCGGCCGCGTCATCCAGGGTGCCGCCGGAGGCATCTTCCCGCTCGCCTTCGGGATCATCCGCGACGAGTTTCCGCGCGAGCGCGTCGCCGCCGGCATCGGCCTGATGTCGGCACTGCTCGGAGTCGGCGGCGGCGCGGGGCTCGTCCTCGCGGGCCCGATCATCGAGTCGCTCTCCTACCACTACCTCTTCTGGCTGCCGTTGATCCCGATCGTCGCAGCCACCGTGCTGGTGTATTTCTTCGTGCCGGAGTCGCCGATCCGTGTCCCCGGCCGCGTCAACTGGACCGGAGCAGCCCTGATGTCGCTCGGCCTGACAGCGGTGCTCGTCGCGGTCAGCCAGACGGCGAGCTGGGATTGGCTGTCGGCGAAGACGGTCGGCTGCATCGCGCTCGGTCTCGTGCTGCTCGGCCTCTGGGTGCGGAGCGAAACACGGTCGTCGGATCCGCTCGTCGACATGCGCATGATGCGAATCCGCGGCGTCTGGACGACGAACGTGGTCGCGCTGCTGCTCGGCTTCGGCATGTACTCGTCGTTCATCCTGCTGCCGCAGTTCGTGGAGACGCCGACGCACGCCGGCTACGGCTTCGGGGCATCGGTCACCGAGGCGGGCCTCTTCATGCTGCCGTCGACGATCGCGATGCTCCTCGTCGGCTCACAGACCGGTCGCCTCGAGAAGCGGTTCGGCTCGAAGCCGCCGCTGCTCGCCGGCGGGGTGCTGACGATGATCTCCTTCGTGCTGCTCGCCGTCTCGCGCGACGAGCGCTGGCAGATCTACGTTGCCGCGGCGTTGCTCGGCAGCGGCATCGGGCTCGCGTTCGCGGCGATGGCGAATCTGATCATCGAGAACGTCGGGCCGGAACAGACGGGCGTCGCGACCGGCATGAACACGGTCACCCGCACCGTCGGCGGCAGCTTCGGCGGCGCCGCCGTCGGCTCGCTGCTCGCCGGCAGCGTGGCCGCCAACGGCTTCCCGAGCGCGAGCGGCTACACCGCCGCGTTCGTGCTCTGCGCGACCGCCCTGGCGATCGGTGTCGTGGTCGGCCTGCGGATCCCGCAGCGGCGGCCCGAGCAGGCGTTCGGCCCGCATCTCGTCGGCGATCTCGCCGACTCGTCGAGCTGAGGCCCTGCAGCGTGCGATCTCAGGTCGAGTCATGCTAGGCCCGGCTTGAAGCACCGGCAGCTTCCCGTCTCGATCCTCACAGCAGCGTTGGCGCTCGTGGCGTTGGCGGGCTGCGGGAGCAGCGCGAACCCGTTGCATGCCGTTCGCACGGCCGCCACGAACACGCTGTCGCTGTCGGCGCAGTCGACTCTGACGTTGACAGGCGCGCGCCTGTTTGGCGGGAACCCCGGCACGATTCTCGGCCGGGGCGAGTTCGCGTTTCCGAAGGGACTGGGGTATGAGGCGCTCAAAGTCCCCGCCCGTCGCCGGCGGCCGTCCGGGACCGCGTATCTCGTCTTCTTGCCGCAGAGACTGTGGATCAGGCCGGTTGCGAATGCCGCGCTACCGACCGGCGATCTCTGGATCTCCGCGAAGTTCAACGACCCACGATCGGCGGGAGCGACGACGCCGTCGCTCGCCCTCGTGTTGGAGAGCCTGAATCCGCAGCTACTACTCGAGCTGATCGCGACAGGAGCGGTTGCAGCGTCGTCCTCGGGTCACCCAGTCGTCGATCACGTGCCGTTCACCGAGTACGTCGTCTCGGTCGACCTGGTGCGGGCGCTCGCGGCGGCGCACCAGTCCGGAGCGCTTCGTACCGCGATGCAGCAAGCGCTCTCCGCGCTCCACGCCAGTCGAGGCGCGAACGCGGGCTCGCTGGTGCGGATCGTGGCCCGAGTCGATGGCGCAGGACGCCTCGCGCAGATGCAAGCCCTGGTACCAGGCTCGAAGCTGGGCACGGTTCGGATTGCGCTGGCCAGGTTCGGCAGCACGATCCCACTGAGCCTGCCGCTCACGTCCCAGACGGCGGACATCGCCTCGCTCCGGCGTTCACACGGTGCGGCCACGGCGTCCTGGGTGTTCACCGGCGAATGATCGCAACGCGGGCTACCGAGCTGCGCTGTCTCTAGACCGGGCTGTCCCTAGACCAGCCCGGCGTCCCGGATCAAGCGGGCGGCGAGCTCGCCGTTACCGAGCGAGGCGACGGTGAGCGAGGTGTGTCCGATGCTTGCGAGCGGCGGGAGCGCATCGTTGGGCGCGACGTCGGGGTGGACTGGGTATTCGAAGTCGTCGCTTCTGGCAATGATCTGCTGGCCGGCTTTGCTGACGAGAAAGCTGATGAACCGTTCTGCGTTCTTCTGCTGTTTGCTCGACTTGAGCAGCGCCGCCCCGGAGACGTTGACGACCGCTCCGACATCGTCGGGGGAGAAGTAGTAGAGCGCGCTACGCATGGCATCCTTGCCGAGCTCGAGCTGAAGGCGGTACCAGTAGTACTGGTTGATCACACCGCTACCCACGTCGCCGCGGTTGACCGCCGCGACGACTGCCTCCTCGTCCTGGTAGACCCGCGCGTTGCGCTTGAGGCCGGCGAGCCACTCGCGTGCCGCCGCCTCCCCGTGGGTGGCGATCACGGCGCCGACGAGCGGCGGGAAGTCGGAATCCGTCGGAGCGATCGCGACCTTCCCTTTCCACTGCGGCTGCGCGAGATCGAGAATCGACGCAGGCAGTTGCGAACGCGGCACAAGCGCCGGGTCGTAGACGAGACTGCTGACCCGCAACGCCATGCCGACCCAGTGACCTGTCGGCGAATTGGCGCCACCTGGCGCCTGCTCGAGGATCGACCGAGGCAGCCGGGCGAGGAGCCCGCGCCCCTGCAGCTCCATCAGCTCGGGAGAGTTCTCCGCGATGTAGACGTCGGCCGGCGAGACGTCGCCCTCCTGGATGATCTGGTCGGCCAGGACCGCAGAGTCGTTCGTTCGGATCTGCACCTTGACGCCGGTCGCCTTCTCGAACGCTGCGGTGAGCAGGCTCGTGAGCTCGGCGTGCTGGCCGTTGTAGAGGGTGATCGAGGAGTGCCCCGAGCCTCCTCCGCAGCCGCCGGCCAGTGCCGTGCAGCAGCCGGCGAGCGCGATCAGCGAGCCGACACGCAGCAGCCGGCCCCCGCCTCCGCGCGTCACGTGCCCTGGCCGGCGTCCGCCGACGGGTAGACCGCCACCGGCCCGGAGACGATCACACTGACGACTTCGCCGGCGTCGGGGACGGCGACGTCGAACGTACGGGCCGAGACGGGAATTCGAGCACCGTCGCGGAGCCGTAGCTGCACGACGCTGTCCGGGCCGTAGTAGTCGTGGCCGATCACGTCCGCGGGCACGGCCCCTTCCCCCCCGAGCGCGTTGCCGTGTGTGCGCACAAGTCGGATCTGCTCGGGTCGGATCATCACCTCCACCTTGCCGGAGACGGTGGAGCTCGATGTTGCGAGCCGTCCGAGCACGCATTCGACCACCCCGGCACGGGCCGTTCCCGGAACGATGACGGCGTCGCCGACGAAACGCGCGACGTCGAGATCGACCGGGGCGCGGTAGAGGACGGTCGGAGTTGCCGTCTGAGCGAGCCGTCCCGAGCGCAGAACGGCGACCTCGCGCCCCATCGACAGCGCCTCGGCCTGGTCGTGGGTGACGAGCACCGCCGTCGCGCCCTCTGCAGCCAGCGCTCGCGTGACTGCCTCGCGCGTCTCAGCCCGAAGGTGTGCGTCGAGGCCGGAGAACGGCTCGTCGAGCAACACGATCCGCGGTTTCGGCGCGAGAGCTCTTGCAAGGCCGACGCGGCGCTGCTCTCCTCCGGAGAGCTCGTGGGGGCGCCTGGCGGCGTAACCCGAGCCGAGCCCGACGAGGTCGAGCGCCTCGTTCGTACGCGATCCGTTCTTTCGCTCGCCGCGAGGGAGGCCGAAGGCGATGTTTTCGGCAACCGTCAGATGGGGGAACAACGCACCTTCCTGGGCGACGTAGCCGATCTGTCGCTTGTCGGGTGCGACGTGCAGACCCCCTGCGGCGGCCACCACGCTTCCGTCGACCTCGATCGTCCCGTGGTCGGGCGCGACGAAGCCGATGACCAGCCGCAGCAAGGTGGTCTTGCCGCTTCCCGAGGCGCCCAGGATCGCGGTGAGGGTTCCCTCCGGGACGACGAGGTCGACCTCACGCAGGACGGCTCGAGTCCCGTAGGACTTGGCCAGCGACGTGCAACGCAGCTCAGCCACGATCGCCGTCCGTGAACGAACGCACTGTGCCGAAACTGCTCATCAGCACGTACGCCGCTGCCATCGCCAGCACGATCAGGACGGCCGCGAACGGGGCGGCGCTCGCGAACGCGACGGTTCCGCTGTTGGCCTGAAACTCGGTGCCCAGTGTGTAGAGATTCAGCGGGAGGAGCACCTGCGCGGTCGCCAGATCGCCGAGGGAAAAGGCGAAGACGAGCACGATCGCGGCCGCCACGCCGGGGCGCGCAAGCGGCAGCGTCACTCGGCGGAAGGTCGCGAACGGGCCGGCACCGAGCGCGCGCGAGGAGTCCTCGAGGGCGGGCTCGATCTGCCCCAACGTCGCTCGCATCGCGACGACCGCAAACGGGACGAACAGGATCGCCTCGGCGAACACGATCAACGCGAAGCTCCCGTAGAGGAACCGCGCATAGTGAACCGCTCCGTAGGAGAGAGCGATCGCCCCCACGAGATCGGGCAGCGCGAAGGAGAGGTACGTCGAGCGTTCGACGAGCCTCGCGAAACGCCCCCCGTCGCGGACCGCGAGCAACGCGACCGGCAGCGCCATGAGCAGCGCCACCAGGGCCGAGCCAACACCGAGCAGAATCGTCGTGCGGCTGGCCGGCCAGAGAAACTGGAGATTCCCGGTCGCGGTCGAGAGGGCGGCGCTGCTGCTTTCCGCGAACCAGCGGATGAGCATGGCCACCGGGATGCCGACGCCGACCGCGACCACGGCGGCAAGGCTCGCCAGCACCGGCACCGTCCAGCGGCCGAGCTCATAGCGGACAGGTGGTCTGCGAGCGCCGCTGCTGACCCTCGTGTAGTTCGCGTCCCCCCGCAGCCGCGCTTCGCCGAACAGCAGCACGAGGCAGAGGACGATCGAGAAGAACGACAGAGCGGCGGCACCCGACGTGCTGAATCCCAGGCGGTACTGCGCATAGATGTCCAGCGCGAACGTCTGGAACCTCAGCGCGACGAAGGCGTCGAACTCGACGAGCGCATCGAGTGCCACCAGCAACAAGCCGCCGAGCAGAGCCGGGCGAAGCTGCGGCAGGATGACACGGAAGAAGATCTGACGCGGATTGAGCCCGAGCGAGCGTGCTGAATCTTCGAGCGACTGATCCAGTCCGCGCAGAGCCACGGCGACGAGCAAGAAGACGATCGGGTAGTAGGAAAACGCAATGATCCCCGCCGCACCGACGAACCCCTGCAGCCCGACGCCCAACGTCGCCCACGCATAGCTCGTGACGAAGAGTGGCACCGTGAGGGGGGCGACCAGCAGCAGCGCCCAGAGCCGCCGCCCGGGTAGCCGCGTCCGTTCGACGAACCAGGCTGCACCGACACCGATCACGCCGCAGATGGGCGTCGCGACGACCGACACCAACACCGTGTGGAGCAGCAGCGTGCGCGATGAAGAGGCGCCGAGGGCGTCCGCGATGGCGGAGGTTCCGCCCTGAAACGCCTGGAAGGCGATGATCACGATCGGCAGAACGACCAGGATCCCGACGATCGCGCACAGCGCGAACAGGCCAGGCGAGACGTCGCCTCGACGTCGTGTGATGCGAGCCATGCTCACCACTCCACCGCTCAAGCTACGCGAGAGCGGAAGGGAGCTGGTGCGGCTGACGTGTCTGCAAATGCAAAGAGGCGGTGGCCCCCTTTGCAAGGGGCCACCGCCTCACACATCTGACTTCGGCTACGACAGTGCGAACGTGTAGACGTAGTCGCCGCGAACGCGCCGCGGATCGAGGAGACCGAACGGCCTGGTGACGTCGTTGTGACCTGCGCCACCGACTTCGACCGTCACGTACTCCTTGCCGTTGACGCTGTAGACGATCGGAGCAGCCCCCACCGGATACGGCATCGGAGCCGACCGCCAGAGCGACTTGCCCGTCTTCGTGTCCACTGCCTCGAGGTAACCGTCGCCCTTCGACCCGTCACCGGTGCCGAAGTGGCCGACGAACGTCACCCCACCGGCGGTGTTCGCTGTGCCGGAGTAGCAGATTGCCGGCCAGTGCTGGTGGAACGTGAACTGGCCGGTCTCGACGTTGAGCGACGTGAAGTTGCCCGAGTTGCTGATCGGGGTCGAGCCGTCACCGACGCCGAGCCGGTTCGCGCCGAGGCCACCGAACGCACTCGGAACCTGCTGGGCGGCCGGGATCGCCTCCATGGCTGTCGCCCGGCCGGTGACGCCGCACGTGATCATGGAGTGGGTCTGCGGGCTGTAGGAGCTCGCGGGCCAGTCCATCATCTCGAATGGCATCACGGTGTATTGCGTCGTGTCGTAGTAGGTGTACGCGCACCCGATCTTGTACGGCTTGCCGTCAGGCGCAGTCGAGGTGGCATACGGGACGCCCGAGGCCGTGGCTGCCGTCAGCGTCGTGCACGGGATCCCGTCCTTGTTGATCGGGTTGAACAGGACGTCCTTCGTCGCCGGGACCGGCTGCGTCGGCCAGGTGTTGATGCCAGACTCCTTGCTCTGCGGGACTGGCGTCTCCTTGACCGGGATCAGCGGCTTGCCGGTCTCGCGGTCGAGCACGAACGTCATGCCCACCTTGTTCACGTAGGAGACGGCAGGACGCGAGACCATCTTGCCGTTGACCTTGAACTTGCCGGTGAACATGACCCCGTTGTTCGGCAGGTCAGAGTCCCACAGGTCGTGGTGGACCTGCTGGAAGTACCACTTCAGCTGACCCGTGTAGAGGTTGAGGCCGACGACCGAGTCGGTGTACAGGTTCTGACCCGGGCCGCGGGAGTTCCACGGCTCAGGGTTGCCGGTGCCGACGATCAGCATGCTGCGAGAGGTGTCGACGACCGGAGACTCCCAGAACGAGCCACCGCCGTAGAGGGTGCTGCCGTTCCCGCCCTGGCCGTTGTTCGTCCAGGTCTTGTACCCGGGCTGACCGGGCGACGGGATCGGGCTCCAGGCCCAGATGTGCGCGCCGTTCGCGGCCCTGAAGGCCTGGATCGACGGGCTGTTGCCGCCGCTGTCTCCCGAGCCGTCACCGACGAGAACCATGCCGTTGACGTAGATCGGAGCGCTGGAGACCTTGGCGTTGTTCTTGTACGACCCGACCGAGCTCTCCCAGGCCACCTGGCCGCTGACCTGGTCCAACGCGATCACGCGGCCGTCGGGCAGTCCGAAGAAGACCTTGCCCTCGCCGACCGCGACACCCGGCATACGACCACCGCTGCCGGGGGTGAAGGGGCGTCCGTTGTTGAGAGTCTCGCCCGCGTACGAGGGCGTGTAGCTCCAGATGACGTTGCCGCTCGCGGCGTCGATCGCGAAGACCTTGCCGAGAGGAGCGTTGATCGTGTAGAGAACGCCGTCAACTGCGACCGGGTTCGACTCCATCGAACCGCAGTTGGTCGGATTGTTGCTCGCCCCACGTCCGGCGCCTGGGACCACTGGATCGCCGGCGATGATCCCGGCGGTGCAGGTGCCGAGGCTGATCTGCCAGACCTGCTTGAGAGAGCTGACGTTCGAGGTCGTGATCTGATTCAGCGACGAGTAACGGTTGCCGTTCAGGCTTCCGTAGTACTCGTGCCAGTCAGCCCCGGCAGCAGCGCTCAACTGCGACGCTGTCCAGGGAGGTGACGGGGTGATCGTCTTGGTCACCACCTGCTTCGAGGACGCGGCGGTCGTCACGATTCCAAACGCCACCACCAGTGTCAGTGCGACTACCCCTGCTGGCCAACGAAAGCGATGCAAATCGAGTTCCTCCCTGTTGCGCGTGCTTGCCGGGGAAGCCGTCTGGGGGCGCTGCAGGAAGGCTGGTCTGCGAGCAACGGCTCTAGAACTGCTGGCGTGTTGCGAAATGGTTGCCGCGCGCAACTATACTCCTCGCCCCCGGACGAGGCAACACGGCGCTTCGAGTCGAGAGTCCGTCGCCGAGGTGAACGGGCTACTCTTCGCCGTCGTGCGCCGGGCATCCCTCTTGATCGTTTTGCTCGCTGTGGCGGTCGGCCTCACCGGCGCGGCGCTCGCAGCGACCCACTCGGCACCGCGTTCGAGCTGCAAGGTCACTCCGAAGCACGGGTGGACCTCCTGCCCGCACGGCAACCTGGCCGGGAGAAATCTGGCGCAGGCCGATCTGCGCAACGCCAACCTGGCGGGGGCCAATCTGACCGGCGCCAAGCTCACTCAGGCCAGGCTGGCGACGGCCAACCTGGGGCGCGCGAAACTCGTTCGAGCACGCCTGGATAACGCGGACCTCACCTTTGCGAATCTCGTCGGAGCCGTTTCGACGGGCGCGAACTTCTCGCGCGCGACGCTGAACGGTGCGAACCTGGCCCACGCGAATCTCTCCGGAGCCAACCTGCGCCGCGTGAATCTCGCCGGCGCAAACCTGGTCGGCGCAAACCTCGCGCACGCAAACCTGGCGCTGGCGAACCTGGCCGGTGCAAATCTCGACGGCGCCAATCTGACCGGTGCGATCCTCAACACCACTGCGCTCGTCGGCTCGAACCTCAGCCACGCGAACTTGACCCGAGCCGTGCTGGCCAACTCGACCTTGAGCGGCGCGTATCTGATCGCCGCGAATCTCTCCGGCGCAAACCTCCAGGGCGCGACGGTGATGGGCGCCGATCTGTCGAGCGCAAATCTCGCCGGCGCGAAGCTCGAGAATGTCGGCTGGTACGGCACCATCTGCCCGAACCGGCGGAAGACGACGACTCACTGCTGACCTGAGCGCCTGCGGTACGATTCAGTTCATGCGGATTGGCAGGCTTTTTGGCGCGCTGACAGGTGCGACCGCGGTCGCACTGGTGGTTGCCACGCCTGGAATGACCCATCCTTCCACGACGAATTCGCCGGCGATCCTGACGATCAAGGTGACGATCGGCGACAGCGCGATCACCATGAGGCCCAGCTCCGCCGCACGCGGGACGAACTGCATCTTCGTCCTCACCAACCGCGGTAAGAGGACCCAGCGATGGGTGCTCGGGACCCCCAAACGCGGCCAGGGAAAGACGATCGGCTTCGCGACCAGCCTGACACCGGATCAGCAGAAGACGATCGTGATGTATCTCGATTACCGCGGCTTGCTTCGGTACTCCAGCTCCACGGCGGGTGGCCGCGTGCTGAAAGGCACCTTCAGGATCCTCTGACGGCCCGGCGGAGCGAGCTCACGGCTGCCAGGCCGGAGCCGCCGCGACAGTGGCGTAGTTGGTACCGATCGAGAGAGACTTCGACTCGCTGGTAGCGAGCGTCCAGAGTTGCAGCTTGGTGTTCTGCGCAACGAAGGCAAGCTGCCTGCCGTTGGGTGAGAACGTCGCCGGCCCGGTGTCCTTGATGACCAGCCGCGGCGTCTTACCCTTCGTGAGCAGGCTCTCCTTGTACAGCGCGAACCGCGGGCACGGCCCCTCGCCGCATTCTTTGTCTCCCGGCTCGGGGGCGCGCGAGCCGACAAAGGTGAGGAGCGAGTCGTCGGGGGCGAGCGAGACCGTGTTCAGACCCCACACGGCGTCGATCGTGGCACCGAAGTACTTCAGCACATGCCCGGTGGCAGGATCCACCTTCAACAGGTCACCGCCGGACGGGATCATGAGCCCACCGGAGCTCCACGTCGGACGACCCGCCGGGGGAGCCTTGGCCAACCGTCGCTGCGGACCACCGGACGACGACATGACGTAGAGCGACCACGCTGCGTTGTAGGGCCGCACGAACGCAATCTGCTTGCCGTCCGGCGACCACGCCGGAAAACTGTCACGGGGGTTCCTCGTCAGGCGCCGCAAAGCCTTCCCGTTCGGGTCCATCGTCACAATTCCGACGCCCGCGCGCGCAAACGCGATCCGGGCGCCATTGGGCGAAAAGGCGGGGGCGATCGACGGATACTGACCCTTCGTCAGGACCTGGAGGCTGGCGCCGGACGACCGAATCCGGAAGAGCTGATCGACGTGTTGGCCGGACGGCACTGCTGCGAAGACAATCCACTTCGCAGGGGCTGTCGTGCCGGCCATGGCGGCGACGGCCCCGAGCGCGACCGCGAACGCGGCCGACACGATCAACAACAGCGACCGCAGCTTGCTACCCGCCATCGCGGCACTTTAGCGCGTGGCTCTCGATCATCGGGCGAGCCCGTAGGCGACGACCTCGGTGACAGGATGCGCGATGCCCGGGTGCGGCGCGCCGCCCGCGACGACGAGAACGTCTTTGCCGACGGCCGGACAGCTGTTGTTGCCCGCACGCAGCTGCGTGCGCCAAAGCGTGCGCCCGTCGGCTGCCGCGAATGCGACCACCTGCCCGTCGTAGGTCGGAACGATCACCGCGTCGCGCGCGACGGTCGCACAACCGAACGGCGCCGATCCGAGGTGCGCCTGCCAGACGGTCTTGCCGGTGGCGGCATCGAGGGCATAGACCGTTCCCTTCCCCTGCGAGGGCGGTCGAGCGAACGCGTCCCTCGTCGTGACCGCGCTCTCCAGCGAACAGAGTTCGACGACCGGGACGAACAGGCGACCGGCGGCGTAGGCCATCGGCGTGAGCACACCGCCGAGCAGGCCTGGGCAGACGGGCTTCGGCTGAACGGGCAGCGATCCGTGGTCGTTCAGATGGACGCCCACGGCCCGGGACCAGAGCCGCGTGTGAGCGCCGCGATCCCAGGCTACGACCAGTCCTCCCTTCCCCGCCCCGAAGACCGCGCGCCGGCCGTCGACGGTGGCGAGAATCGGTGAAGCCTGGAAGTCGTAGTCACGTACGTCGTGGGGAGTCACCTGGTCGTACCAGAGCAGACGGCCCGACGCTCCGTCGAGCACGACCAGCGAATCCGTGTACAGCGCAGGCCCGGGGAAGAGCCCGCCGTTCGGGTATGCGGTCGACCCACCCCACGGGCCTGGGTTCGAAATACCCGCGTACACGTTGCCGTGCTCGTCGACGCTCACCGGATTCCAGGCGCCGCCGCCGCCGCTGGCGGCGGGATGCGACCACGGCAGCTTGATCGTCTGGAAGCGCCAGACGATCGTGCCCGTCTCGGCAGACAGGGCATAGATCGCGCCGCGGCCCCCCGGCAGGAAGCCCTGCGTGCTCACGTACACCCGGCCACGGTCGACGACCGGAGCAATCGCGATGAACTGCTCGAACCGGCCGACAAGTCTCCGCGACCAGAGGCGTTTTCCGCTCGTCGCGTCGAGCGCAAAGGCGGTCGTGTCGGTTGCACCGTAGAGCCGCGAACCGGAGACCGAAACGCCGTTCGGGCCGTCGTTGGGCGCGTTCACGGTGTCCTTCCAGAGGAGCGCGCCGCTTCGCAGGTCCAGTGCGTAGACGCTCGATCTCGAGTCCTGCAGATACAGCACGTTTCCGCGGATGATCGGGTTCGAGGTGATCGCACCGAAGCTCGTGACGCTTGCGTGCAGGCGGAAGCGCCAGCGCACCGTGAGCCGCGGGATCGTCCGCGCGTCGAGCTTGGTCGCCGTGGCCGCCCGCTGGCTCGCGGCGCTTTCGTTCGCCGACGTCCAGGACACGCTCGAACTTCGGGCTCCGCATCCCGTCACAGCCGCGGCGAACAGGAACACGGCGACGAGCACGGCTGCTGATCGCCGGCGCGGAAGGCTGTTGCCTGCCCCGTCGGTTCGCGCGTCAGAGGGAATAGCGGCGCCTGCGGAGCACGTCCGAACGATATCCCGGCGCCGACGACGAAGCGCCGGGGGAGAGACTCCCCCGGCGCTCACGCTTGTCCAGTTGTGCGATCGAAGCTACCGCGCGCAGGCGCGCCTAGAGACAGCCGTCTGCGTCATCCTTGCCGACCGCATCGCTCTCATCGCCGTCCTCGTCGCTCCCGATCGTCGTGCCTGGCGGTGTGCCCGCCGGGCACCCGTTGGCCGTGGGAGGACCAGAGGCAGTGGTCGTCGGCGTGGTGCTCGTCGTGACCGGGGGTGCGGGCTTCACCGCAACGCCGAAGCCGATGAGCCCCTTCATCCCGGCAGCCGCGTGCCCCGGAACGCTGCAGAGGTATTCATACTTGCCGGCCTTCTTGACCGTGACGCTGAACGACGCCGACTGTCCCGGATGGAGCGTCTTCGTCACCTTGCCGACGCAGGAGTTCTTCGCGGCGGACTTCACCGGAGCCAGACAGAACTTGAACGTGTGGAAGCCAAGGCCCTTGTTCGTCACCTTGAAGACGTAGGTGCCGATCTTGAGCTTCGTGCTCTTGGAAAGCTGGAACGCGAGCTCGCCGGGCTTTCCTGCGACTACCGTGATCACGGTCGCCTTGGACGCCTGCGTCGAGAAGATCGCCGACGAAGCAACTGCTCCAGCCGCTAGCAGGCCGATCGAGGCCGCTAGAACAACTGCAAGAAAAGCTTTGCGACGCATTCATTCCTCCCCGTGGATTCTGGACTTTGGGCTCGAGAATCTCGCAGCGGCGACACACCCTCGCGTGCGACCCCTATCGAACACCTTTGGCAGCGAATTCTACAGCACCTTGAAGTTGCGTCGCGCAAACATTCGTCGTGCGAGCTGCCTGTGCGCTGGGGCCGGGCTCCCGGCGTCGACTGGATCAAATCGCCGGATCTGGTCGATCTAAGCGCTACGTTCTCGTCGTGAATCAGCCGCGCGCCGGAGACCAGCAGGTCGACGCAGACCGCCTGCAAGAGACTGCCGCCCGAATGATCGACAACGTCGAAAGCGTGGTGGTGGGTAAACGGGAGGAGATCGTCCTCGTGCTCGCAGCGCTGATCTCCGGGGGGCACGTCCTGCTCGAGGACGTGCCGGGAACCGCAAAGACGATCCTCGCGCGTGCGATCGCGCAGACGATCGAGGAGGCGAGCTTCGCGCGCATCCAATGTACCCCGGACCTCCAGCCGACCGACGTCACCGGGCTGTCGATCTTCGACCAGAAATCGCGCGAGTTCATCTTCAGGCCTGGGCCGATCTTCGCGACGATCGTGCTCGTCGACGAGATCAACCGCGCAATGCCGCGCACGCAGTCGGCCCTGCTCGAGGCGATGGCCGAGGGACAGGTGACGGTCGACGGCGTCACGCGCCGGCTGCCGGAGCCGTTCCTCGTGATCGCGACCGAGAATCCGATCGAGCACGAGGGGACCTTCCCGCTCCCCGAGGCGCAGCTCGACCGCTTCGCGCTGCGCTCGGGTCTCGGCTATCCCGCCCGGGGCGACGAGGTGTCGATCGTGCTCTCGCAACGTCACGGCCATCCTCTCGCGTCGCTCGAGCCTGCCGTCTCGACCGACGAGCTGCTGCAGCTGCGCCGCGCGGTCGAGGAGGTGTACGTCGACGATCTGATCATCAAGTGGACCGTCGACCTCGTCCGGGCGACGCGAGCGGTCGAGGGCGTGGAGGTGGGTGCATCGGTCCGTGGGAGCTTGACGCTCGAGCGCACTGCGCGGGCGTGGGCGCTTCTGAAGGGTCGCGACCACGTCCTCCCGGAGGACATCGAGCAGCTGTTCCTCCCCATCCTCGGCCATCGTCTCCTGCTGACCTCGGCCTACGCCGCAGAGACCCGCTCGCTGGCCCGCGACGACGCGCTGGCGCAGGTGAAGGAGCGCTGCCTGGCAATCGCCCCACCGCCCGCGCCGGACTGGGACAGCTGACCCTCGTGGCCGGACGCGGTCGCGAGACGTTCCCACTGGTCCCGCGCCACGCACTGGCCGGGCTGCCGTTCGGCAACGTCCGTTCGCACAGACGAGGGCCTGGCAGCGAGGTGATCGGCTCGCGGCCGTACCGACCCGGCGATCCGGTCTCGACGATCGACTGGGGCGCGACCGCACGTCTTTCGACGGCGACGGGGCGCGACGAGTTCGTGGTTCGCGAGCGAGTCGCCGACGACGCGCCGCGTGTGGCGATCGTGCTCGACCGCAGGCCGTCGATGAGCCTGTACGAGCCCTCGTTCCCCTGGCTGTCGAAGCCGACGGTGGTGCGCGAGTGCGTCGAGGCGATCGTCGCGAGCGCCGTCGCCGCGCGTGCCGACCTCGCCCTGCTGGACTTCGCAGGCGGCACCGCGCACTGGGCGCCGCCTGCGCGGGGCGAGCGCCGTGATCTGATCGAGGCGCGCCTCGCCGAAGCCGCCTTTGCACCAGAGGCCACGATCGAGGAGTCGCTGGGCTTCCTCGGCCGCCACCGCGCCGATCTGCCCGGGGGCAGCTTTGTCTTCATCCTCTCCGACTTCCTGTCACCCCCGCCGGCGTCGTCGTGGCTCGAGGCGAACGCCCACGGCTGGGACACCGTTCCGGTGCTGATTCAGGACCCCGTGTGGGACCAGAGCTTTCCCGAGCTGCACGGCACCGCCGTGCCGGTCACCGATCCGGCGACGGGCGGCCTCTCCTTCGTTCGTCTCTCCAAACGCGAGGCCGAGGGCCGACGGATCGCGAACGTCGCACGCTTGCGAGGGTTGCGCGAGGAGCTCGCGGCGTTCGGGCTCCAGGCGGTGTCGCTCTCGACGACCGATCCCTACGAGATCGACCGCGCGTTCATCGAGTGGGCCGAGGACCGGCGGCGGGGGACGCGCGCCCGATGAGGAGGTGCGCGGCCTTGCTGGCGGCGGTCTTCGCGGGCCTGCCGGTGTGGGCGGGTGCCGCGACAGCCGCAACACCTCCGCTGACCGTGCGCGCCGTCTTCGTGCCCGGCGTCGTCGAGTTCGGCGACGCGGTGACAGCGCGAATCGTCGTCACACTCGACCGCAACTCGGTACGGACGTCGTCGCTGCGCGTCGTGTACGGCGTCGCCCCGCTCACCCAACTGGGGCGCACCCGGGAGCGGGATGTGAATCGCGGCAGCACACAGATCGTCACGTACGAGCTGCGCGCCGCGTGCCTGACCGATCCCTGTGTCGCCGCCTCGGCACGCCGCAGCATCGCCCCCGCCGCCGTCCACGCCGTCGTCACACGCACCACGGGCGCAGCACTGCACGCGGCGGCCGCCTGGGAGCCGCTGATCGTCTCGGGACGCGTTACCTCGGCTGACCTGAGCGCCGCCGCGCCGCCGTTCCGCGTCGACACGACGCCGCCGGCGCCGAGCTACAGGCTCCGGCCTTCGCTCCTCGGCGCACTGCTCGACGGGGCGGGCGCAGTCCTGGTCGCTTGCGCCGTCGGCCTGGCGGCGGCGGGCGTGCTGCGTGCGCGGCGGCCACGGCATGCGGCGCAAACCGATGAGTTGACGCACGCGCTCGCGCTTGCGCGTGCCGCGCGCACCCGAGCAGAGCCCGACCGGCGCGCCGCCGCCGGCCACCTCGCGCGCCTCCTCGCGGGCCGCGGCACCGAGCTTGCGCCCGCCGCCGACGACCTCGCGTGGTCGCGGCCCGCGCCGACGCCCGACTCGCTGACCGAACTCGTCGAAGACGTCGAACGGGAACGTCCGGCGTGAGCTCGATCCCGCTTGCCGACGCTCCACGGCTCGCACGTGCCGCCCGCCGCACGACCGCGGTGCGAGCGGGGCTTGCGCTCGTCGTGCTCGTTTCCGCGCTCGCCGCACTGCAACACTCGCGCCACCCGGCCAGCCACGCGCTCGTGCCGCTCGCAGGCAAGGGCAACACGATCGTTGTCCTCGACCTTTCCGCGAGCATCTCGACCGACACGTATTCGCAGATCGGGGCAACGCTCTCGGGGCTCGCGCGGAGCAACGGAAAGCTCGGGTTGATCCTCTTCTCCGACCAGGCGTACGAGGCGCTGCCCCAGGGCACCCCTGCGTCGGATCTCACCCCGCTCGTGCGGCTGTTCACCCTGCCCCAGGTGCCGCAGGCCGGTTTCGCACCGACGCTTCCACCGAATCCGTGGACGGCGTCGTTCAGCGGCGGCACGAAGATCTCCGCCGGACTGACGCTCGCGCACACGCTGGCGGTCGCCTCCGGCGGCCCGCGGCCGACTGTGGTCCTGATCAGCGACCTGAGCGACGACCCCCGCGATTTGACGCGCCTTGCGTCGGTCCTGCTCGCCTACCGGCGCGACGGCGTCCCGGTGCGCATCGTCGGGCTGAACCCGGCGCCCGCGGACGTGACGCTGTTCCGCCGCTCGCTGACCCCGGCGCCGACGGTGGTTCAGGCGCCGACGCCGGGTGCAGGAACGCCGGTCACGCACACGCCCTTTCCCTGGGTGCTCGTCCTGTGCGTGCTCGTCGCCTGCGGCGCGCTGGCCGCCGTTGAAGCCTGGGCGCCGCCTCTCGAGTGGGGGCGCGGGTGACGGGCAAGCTGCTCGGCGCAGCAGGGTTGCTCGCGCTCGCGGTGCTCGCGTTCCTGCTCGCCGCCGACGCACGCTCGTGGGGGTCGTCGTTGAACGGAGGCGATGTCGTGTACGCCGGCTCCCCGGCCGCCGCAACGTGGACGCCGCACACGCGCGTGGGCGGTCTGGCCGGCGCGTTGCTCGGCACGAACGGCGACCTGTCGATCCGCCGCGCGCTCCGCCTCTACCAGCTCGCCGCTGCGACGCACCTGAGGCTCGACAACGCGACGCAGGTTCAGACGACGCGGGCCGCCGCACAGGACGCGCTCGCCGCCACGGCCGCGAAGGGAGAGAGTGCCAGCTCCGCGCAGGCGCGAACGCTGCTCGGTGTGCTCACCTTCGGGGCGAGCGCTGCGGGCGGCGGACAGGACCAGGTCGACAGCGCGATCGCGGATTTCACCGACGCGATCCGGGCGGACGACCGGAACGACGACGCGAAGTACGACCTCGAGCTGTTGCTGCGGCTCTCGGCGGCAAAGGGCACGCGACCCGGGCAGGGGCTTGGCGGGGCGACCGGCCGCGGCGGTCACCGCGGGGCCGGCGGCGGCACGCCCGGCAAGGGGTACTGATGGTGGTCGGAACATCACTGACCCTGCTCACGCCGCGTGCGGCCGTCGTCGGCATCGTCGGTGTCGTAGCGATCGCCGCCACCGTGGCCGGGCGACGCCGTGCCGAGGCGGTCCGGCGCACGTTGCAGCTGCCGCACCCGCAGCCGGGCCGGGCGCGCGCCCGCCTGGCACTCGTGGTCGCCTTCGTCTCGTTGCTGACGTTGACGGCGGCCCAGCCCGCGCTGACCCGCGACCACCATCTGCGAGTCCGACGCGATGCTCAGGTCCTGTTCGTGCTCGACGTGTCGCGCTCGATGGCGGCGTCCGCCAAGCTCCACTCGCCGACGCGGCTCGACCGGGCCGCCGCCGCCGCCGCACAGCTACGCGGAACGGTGCCGACGGTCGCCGCCGGGGTCGCCGGTCTGACCGACCGGGTGCTGCCCTATCTCTTCCCGGTGGCAGGTCGTGCGGGGTTCGACCAGGTGGTGCACGACGGCGTCGCAATCGAGAACCCGCCACCCCAGGCGAGCGCGGTGCGGGCGACGACGTACGACGCGCTGCAGCAGATCCCCGACGGCGGATTCTTCGACCCGCGTGCCCGCACTCGCATCGTCGTCGTCCTCACCGACGGCGAGAGCAACCCGGTGCAGACGGCCGAGGTGGCAGCCGCGTTCGCCAGACACCCGGGCTACCACGTGCTGTTCGTCCGTTTCTGGCGTCCCGACGAAGCGATCTACGACGCCGACGGCCAGGTCGAGTCGGCTTACCGACCCGACCCGTCCGGGGCGGCGACACTCGACACGCTCGCGGCTGCACTCGGCGGCCAGGCGTACGGCGAGAACGACCTTGGTCGAGCAGGGCGCACGTTGCAACGACTCGTCGGGAACGGCCCCGCCGCCGATTCAGGCACGACGGTTCGCACGCAGACGCCGCTTGGCCCGTATACGGCCGGCCTGGCGCTCTTTGCCGCTGCCGGGCTGATTCTTCTGTCCGGGGGGCTTCCCAGCGTACGATGGTTGTTCCGGTGAGCTCGCGGCATCCCCCGATTTCCGTGATCGCGATCGTTGTCGCTGCGGTCGCGGCGTGCGTGCTCCTCACATCCGCGTCGGCGCGACCGTCGGCCGGTGCCAACGTCGGCTGGCTCGGCTTCGGCAACACGCCCGACGAGGTTCGGCACTCACCGCTGACCGAGATCACGAAGGGCAACGTGAGCAAGCTGGGCCGTCTCTTCACCGTCGATTTCCACGCGATCGACGCCAGCATCAGACGCGGCGAGCAGTCGTACCCGGTCGAGTCGAACGGAACGCTGTACGTGACCACGAACGACGACAGCGTCTTCGCCTTGAACGCAACGACGGGAGCGGTCAAGTGGCGCTGGACGCCCGACAACGTCGCCGTCTTCCGCAACTTCGGGATCGTCGCGAACCGCGGGGTCGCGCTGTGCGACGGGCACGTGTTCATCTTGACGCTCGACATGACGATCGCCTCGCTCAATGCGGCGACCGGCAAGCTCGAGCGCCGCGTGCCGATCGCGGAGGCGGTGCCCGGCGCCTCCTCGAGCTACGGCTACTCCGAGACGAGCGCCCCGGTCTGCGCCAACCATCGCCTCGTGGTCGGAGCCGCCGGTTCCGAGTACGGCGTGCGCGGCTTCGTGATGGCGTATCACACCGATCTCACACCGGCCTGGCCGAACCCGTTCTGGACGATCCCGCCGGCCGGGACCGAGTGGCGCCACTACGGGACGCTTGTCGGCGGTGGCGTCGTCTGGACGCCGACGACGATCGACACGACGACGAACACGCTCTACTTCGGCACCGGCTCGGCCACTCCGCTCTACTTCCCGTCGATCCGGCCCGGCTCGAACCCGCGAGCAGACTCGCTCGTCGCCGTCGACCTGGCAAGCGGCCGGCTCAAGTGGTGGCAGCAGCAGATGGCGCACAACGAGTGGTCGTACGACACTGCGCAGCCGCCGATGGTCTACAACGCGACGACCGGCGGCAAGAAGACACGCGTCGTCTCGGTTGCGACCATGGAAGGGGTCTGGTTCGCTTACGACGCAGCTACCGGGCGGCCTATCTACCAGCGCGTGAAGGTGATCGACCGCACCGAGCATCCGACCTTGCAACCGGGCCGCGCAGTGACGGTCTTCCCGTCCTCGCTCGGCGGCGTGAACTACTCGCCTGCGTCCTATGACCCTGCGACGAACTACGTGTTCAACGGTGCGGCGGAGACCGCAGCGGTCGAGGTGCAGACCGCGCTGACCCCGACCCAGAAGCGCCGCAAGTTCCTGCTCGGCGACGTGTTCCTCGGCCTGCAGAACGGCAACTTCGGCACGGTGCTTCCGGGCTGGCACGACCACGGCTCGATCAGCGCGATCGACATCCGCACGGGCAGGCGCGTCTGGAAGTTCACGACGCCGGAGCCTGAGCGCGGCGGAGTGACGACCACGGCGAGTGGCGTCGGCTTCGCCGGTGGCGGCGACGGAGTGTTCCGCGCGTTCGATCTAAAGACCGGCAAGGTGCTCTGGACGTTCCAGACGGGACACCAGATCGCCGCCGGCGCCTCGGTCTACTCCGTCAACGGCACGGAGTACATCGCGATCACGTCGGGCGGCACGCCGACCTCTTCGGGTGGCGGGAACGCGAGCGAGTTGCAGGTCTTCACCCTCGGGGCGTCCCAGAAGCAATCGCCGCCGCCGGCCCTGCCGCTGACGCGCGCCGACTCGGCCGCAGCGGCCACCGGGGCCGTCGTCGCCGTGACGCAACCCGCGAGCGTGCAGCCGCGGACGGTCGTCTCCCTGCACCGTGCGGGGCGGAACGTCGCCGGGGCTGGGGCACGGATCGCCACGCAGGCCCCGATCGCCGTTCAGCCCTGGGACGCCAACTCCTCGAACGTCCAGGCCATGTCCGGTCGCCTCCTCTTGAAGGGCGCCCCCGTCGCGCACGCGCGGATCAGCGTCGACGGGTACGTCGTGCGACGTGCGACGACCGCCTCCGGCGTCTTCCGCTACGACGCCGACCGCACCGTGGCACGCAAGCACCAGATTCGTGTGGCCGGGCTGGGTCTCGCGACCGTCAACGGACGCCGCCTGACGGATGGGCAGCGCTCCGCCTTGCTCGGCGCCTCGGGCAGCTTCAGCGTCGGCTACCGCATCGACGGCCTCCACGCGACGAAGCGGAGTGACGGGACGATCGCGATCACGGGACGGGTACATGACACCGCCGGGACCGCACCGCCGCCCGTCGCGCTCCAGACCTATCAGCTGACCGGCACGATCACCGACGCGAGCGGGAACCCCGTCTCGAATGCGGTCGTGATCACACGCACGCAGGATCGTGACTTCTGGACGTTCTCTTCGGCGTCCGACCAGAACGGTCACTACTCGTCCTTCTTCGCCGCGTCAGACGAGACGTCGGCCGACCCCGTGCCGCTGAGCGTCGGCGTCGCCTACGGCGGAACGTCCTACGGCGGAACCCTCGGGACGATCACCCCGTTCGACCGTCTCCACTCCTCCTCGATGAACATCCAGCTCGGCAGCGGCGCCAGGTACACGATCAGCAAGCCGACGTCGTACCCGGGAGCCGTCTACCAGGGCCTGGTCGTCGGCGTCTCCGGGCCCGGCGGCGTGATCAAGCCGGTCTCGAACCGCTGGCCCGACGCGCACGGCCGCTTCACGATCGTGCTGCCCGGGTCGACGAGCGGCAAGGTCGTTCGTTTCTGGGAGAACCAGCGCCAGTTCTTCACGCGCTCACGGGCCGTTGCCGGTGGGCCAGTCGACCTGAGCACCTGGCCGACGCAGCTCGGTTCCGCTGCGCCCGCCGGTCTCGCGACGCTGCGACTGCCGTAGTCGTCGACCACCGGCGGGGCGACAGCGTCGAGTGGACTCCTCGGGTACCACTGTGGTGATGCGCGACACACCCCACGTGCGCGGCGGCCTGCTCGTCCGCGTTCCCGTGCTGCTCGTGGGCCTCGCACTGTTCGCAGCCGGGATCGTCGCGTTGCTCGAGTCGCAGCTCGGGCTTTCGCCGTGGGACGTGCTCCATCAGGGGATCAGCCAGCACACGTCGCTCTCGTTCGGCGAGGCGAACGTCGTCGTCAGTGCCGTGGTGCTGGCGGTCGCCTGGCTGCTCGGCGCGCGGATCGGCTTCGGCACCGTCGCGAACGCCCTCCTCGTGGGCAGCCTGGTCCAGCTCTTGATGTCGCTCGGTTTCGTCGACGGGCTCAGCGACGATCCGCTCGGCGTGCGCATCGCACTGCTCGCAGCCGGCATCGGGCTGATGGGCGTCGGGACGGCGCTCTACCTCGGCGCCGGTCTCGGCGCCGGGCCGCGCGACTCGCTGATGGTGGTCGGCGCACAGCGGACCCACATCCGCATCGGCGTGGTTCGCGCAGTGCTCGAACTGTCCGTGCTCGGGCTCGGGATCGCGCTCGGCGGCACGTTCGGCGTCGGCACGATCGTCTACGCGATCGGCATCGGCCCCTCGGTCGAGCTTGCGTTCTGGCTGCTCGCCCGCTCGCCGCTCGGCTCCGAGCTCGACGCCGCCGTTCCGGTTCAGGCCGCGCCGGTCTCGGCGGTGTAGAGCGGCCCGTCGAAGCGCCCGACCACCGCGGGACGCAGGTCGCTCGTCGCGGTCAGCTCGTAGAGATGGCTCGAACCGCCGAGCACGCCCGCTCCGACGTACTCGTTGAAATCGCGCACAAGGCTCCGAACGAGGAACCCCATCTCGGCGAGCGACTGCTGCACCCGGAACGAGACGCCCGGACGCTTCGACCCGAACGAGAAGAGGACGGTCCCGCCCTCGCCCGCAAGCGCGTCGGCGGCCCGGGAGAGGAAGAGCCGTGCCCCGGCGAGGGTGTAGGGCGGGTCGAGGAGCACCGAGTCGAAGCCGGCGACCAGGTGGGCGGGAAGCGGATCGCGCAGGTCGTGCCGAACGACGGTCGCCGGGAACGGGGCATTCCGTAGCCGGCGCTGGGCGAACGCGACGACTCTCGGGTCGACGTCGAGCACGGTCAGCCCGCGAATCGTCCCGGCCGAGCCGAGCCGCCGGACGACTGCGGCGAGCGTCGTCGCCGTCAGGTCGTCGTCGCCGAGTAGCAGGATCCGCCGGCCGACGAGGGCGTCCGCCTCGTGCAGCGCGAGCACGCGCAGGAGCTTCGTGTCGAATGTGCAGTGGCACTGATCGAGCTCCGGCGACGCCTCGGGCGCGCTCGCCGCGAGCTTCTCGACTTCCCGCGCCGCCGGCCTGAGCGCAGCTGGAACGACGAGCCCACGGCCGCCGCACGCGGCACAGGCTCCAGGGCCCGCGAGACCGAGGCCGCTGCCGCCGAATCGGCGCCTCCCCTCGGGCGTCAACTGCGCGGGGCGAGCGTCAGCGACGATGCCCCGCCGGCGTAACTCGCCGCAGATCGCGGCGACGAGTGGGACCGGAAGCTCGGCGGCGCGGCTGATCCGCCGCGTCGCCACCGGCTCGAGCCGGGCCAGAATCGAGAGGACGCTGCGCACGCCGGCCTCGCCCTCGACGAGGCCGACGGCCGCAGCGACCTCGGCGACGACCTGCTGCTCAGGCAACGGCACGCGGGATGAAGGTCAGGTCGGCGTGGTCGACGTCGAGGCGCTCGCAGATCACCCGCATCACCTCGTCGGCACGTACGTCGCCGTACGAGAGCAGGTCGACGTTCGCGAGCGCGAACTCCGGCCACGTATGGATGCTGAGATGGGACTGGGCGAGCACGAGCACGCCGGTGACGGCGTCGTTCGGGAAGACGCAAAAGCGCTCTCCGAGCACGGTCGCACCGCCCGCCGAGGCGCCGGCGCGCAGCGTTTCCTTCAGACCGTCGGCGTCCGTGAGGACCGACGGGCGACGCACCCACGCATCGAGGGCGTGCAGGCGCATCGTGTGGTAACCAGGGTCGGGCAACGAAGCTCCGTTCGTCGAGAGACAGGTCGCGAAGCGAGGCCTGTCTCACGACGGCGGAGCGAGCTTGAGGTTACGAGCTGCCGGCCGGCGAGGTCAGGCGACGCCGAGGAAGAGGGCAGAGCTCACAGTCATCTTGGCACCCCTCCTTCGTCGACAGCTCCGGCACGGTAGCCGTGGTCCGCGCGGCGCGTCAAGCGGCCAGCATGTTTCTACGGTCGCCCTGACGGGCACCTGCGTGGGGACGATGCCCCCCGACCACGCCTTCGACATCGACAGCACGGTCGGCCGCTACTGGCTCGTGAACGGCTCCGGCTTCGAGCTCGTCGAGCGCGGCGGCCGCTCACTGGGGGTGGTCGAGGACGTCGTGCTCGACCCGTCGACCCAACGCGTCGACACGATGGTAGTCAAGCGTCACGCCATGATCAAACGCGCCCGCGTGCCGCCGGCGGAGCTCACCGCCGTCGTGCCTGCGGCGAAGGTGTTCGTGATCGCGAGCGGCTCGAGCGCCGCGCTGCCGCCGACGATCGGCCGCCGTGTCGCGACGCTCTTCGCGACCGGCGCGACGCTGGCCGCGACCGGCGCGAAGCTGGTTGCAACGCTCGTCGCGACCGGCGCAAAGCTGGTTGCAACGCTCGTCGCAACCGGTGCGACGATCGCGCGGCAGCGCTGGCCGGGAGTGCGCCACCGCCTGGCCGTCGCCGCCGCGGTGGCGGTCGAGCTGTCGAGGCGTGGCGTCGTGGCCGCGGCGCTCGGCGTGCAACGGGCGTGGCGCTGGCTGCGTGCGCGGGAGCAGGTCGATCGCGGCCGCCGCGGACGCGGCGGCCGCACGACCAGACGATCAGGGTAGGTCGGTGCCGGAAGTCGAGTCCGGCGTCGCGTCGGGCGACGACGGCGTCGTCGGCGGCGGCGTCGGTGAGCTTGCGCTGCCGCTGCCCATGCTGGGCAGCGAGTCGCCGCTCGATTGGTAGACGAGCCAGGCGCCGTAGGCCACGATCGCCGCCAACACGATCCCGATGTAGCTCCAGAGCGTCGAGTAGTCGTCGGTGAGGTTCTTGATCAGGGCGAACGCGAGGATCAGCACACCGAGCACCAGCGACGTCAGCCCCTCCGGGATCTCCATCGGCAGCTCGACGTCGAACGCACGAGCGGCGACCCAGGCGACGAGCGCGATCGTCAGCAGCCCGAGCAGCACCCCCCAGAATCCATGCCAGCCGTTGCGCGAGGCAGTAAACGGCCCGATGTCGACGCTCTGCCAGTGCAAGAACGTGTCGATGAGCAGCAGGACGCCCGCCCCGAGGATGAGCTGCCTGCCCAGCGGGAGGCCTTTCAACTGCTCCATGTCGATCCTTTCGCTGTGTGAAGCCCTCGGGACTCGCGGGCGAATCCCTCATGGCGGTTGACAGAGACTCCCTCGCAGGCACGAAAGAGTCAAGCCGGAACGAGCAGCGTGGTACAAGTTCGTTGCAGATGGCCGCGACGACGACGCTCGCCCAACCGACCACAGATCCGCTCGACTTCCTCGCGATCGATGCGCTCCTGAGCGATGAGGAACGCGCGATTCGCGACACCGTCCGCGCCTGGGTGCGCGAGCGGATCCTGCCCGAGATCGGCGAGTGGTTCGAGCAGGGAATCCTGCCGCGCGAGCTCGCGCAGGAGGTCGGTCGGCTGGGGCTCTTCGGCATGCATCTGGACGGCTACGGCCTGCCAGGCGCGAGCGCCGTCGCCTACGGGCTGACCTGCCTCGAGCTCGAGGCAGGCGACTCCGGAGTCCGCAGCTTCGTCTCGGTCCAGGGCTCCCTGGCGATGTTCGCGATCTGGCGCTGGGGCACCGAGGAGCAGAAGGAGCGCTGGCTGCCGCCGATGCACGCCGGCGAGCAGCTCGGCTGCTTCGGCCTGACCGAGCCGGACGCGGGGTCCGATCCCGGCTCGATGCGCACGACCGCCCGGCGCGACGGGAGTGACTGGATTCTGAACGGCACGAAGATGTGGATCACGAACGGCTCGATCGCCGACGTCGCAGTCGTGTGGGCTCGCACCGAAGACGGCAAGATCAACGGCTTCCTCGTCGAGAAGGGCTTCCCCGGCTTCGACGCGCCGGAGATGAAGCACAAGCTGTCGCTGCGCGCGTCGATCACGTCGGAGCTCGTCCTGCGCGACGTGCGCGTGCCCGAGGAGAACCGCTTCCCGGAGGTGACGTCGCTGCGCGGCCCGCTTTCGTGCCTCAATGAAGCCCGCTTCGGAATCGTCTGGGGCGCCGAAGGCGCCGCACGCGCGTGCCTGGAGTCAGCACTCGAGTACGCGAAGGAGCGCATCGTGTTCGGCAAGCCGATCGCCGGCTACCAGCTGACGCAGCAGAAGCTGGCCGAGATCGCGCTCGAGGTGAATCGCGGCACCCTGGTGGCACTTCATCTCGGCCGCATGAAAGACGCCGGCACCCTGCTGCCCCAGCACGTCAGCATGGGGAAGATGGGGAACGTCCGTGGCGCGATCGAGGCAGCGCGGACGGCCCGCACGATTCTCGGCGGCAACGGGATCACGCTCGAGTACCCGGTGATCCGCCACATCAACAACCTCGAGTCGGTGCTCACCTACGAGGGTACGCACGAAGTGCACACGCTCGTGGTCGGCAACACGCTCACCGGCCTCGACGCATTCCGCTGAGCACCTGAGCAGCCAGCGCTTCGACCCGATCGCAGACGCCGGCGCTGCCGCGAGGCTCGGTGACCTCCTGCGCGCCGTCGGCTACGACGAGGAGGCGGTCGTCGAGCGGCTCGGCGACGACGGGCCGGCAGCGGAGGCAGACGAGGTGCCGGTGCACGCGCGACGGCTAGACGACTCGCCGCTCGCGACCTGCGTGCGCCTCTGTCTCCTGCAGCTACAGGTGGAGGCCGACGCCGCGCGGCTCGCGCTCACCCCCGGCGGCATCGACGCACTGATCGCGCTGGGCCTCGCCGAGCTCGACGGCGCGCTGCTGCGGCCACGGGCACGCATCGTCCCGGTCGAAGGCCTGTTGATGGCGTTCGACGGATTCGCACGCGGCGCCGACGATCCCATCGGCTTCGTCGCGCCGTACACGCCGACCGCCTCCTGGCTGGCTGCGCTCACCCCGCGGCGGCGCGCAGGACGCGCGCTCGACGTCGGCACGGGTAATGGCATTCACGCGTTACTTGCGGCCGCGCACTGCGACCACGTGATCGCGACCGACGTCAACCATCGCGCACTCGCCTTCACAGCCATCAACGCTGCGCTCAACGACCTCGGCAACGTCGAGACGCGGCTCGGGAGTCTCTACGACCCGGTCGCCGGCGAGCAATTCGACCTGATCACCTGCAACGCGCCCTACGTCGTCTCGCCCGAGTCGCGCTGGCAATACCGCGACGGCGGCCTGCCGGCCGACGAGTTGTCGCACCGCGTCGTCGAGCAGGCCGCAGCGGCTCTCGCCGACGACGGGCTGGCGTCGCTGCTCGTCAGCTGGGTCGCCGAGTCGGAGCACGAGCCGGACGAGCGCGTCGTCGGCTGGCTGGCGCACGCGCGCTGCGACGCCTGGGTGCTCGGGCTCGAGGGCGCCGATCCGCTGGCCCACGCTGCGGGCTGGAACGAGCACCTGGCGGTCGATCCGCAGGCGTACGGCGCGGCGCTCGACGATTGGCTCGCCTACTTCGACCAGCTCGGAGTGGGCTGGATCAGCGAAGGTGCCGTCCTCCTTCACCGGCGAGGCGGCGAGCGCTACACGATCCGCCTCGACTCGGCCGAGGCCGACGAGCTGGAGTTCGCCGGGACGCAGATCGAGCGAGCGTTCGCGTCCCATGCGCGCCTCGCCGAGCTCGCAAGCGCCGACGCACTCCTCGACGAGACGGTCAGGCTGGCCCGCGAGGTGCGAATCGACCGAGTGGTGGAGCCGGGGCAGCGCGAGCCCGACACCGTGCTGGCGCTCGAGGAGGGTACGCACGTCGAGTTCGAGCTCGATCCAGACGTGGCCGAGGTCGTCGGCGTGCTGGACGGCAAGCTGACGTTGCGCCAGGCGGTCGAGCGGGTCGTCAGGGCGTTCGAGCTCGACAAGCATGACGCCGCAGAGCTGCGGAGCGACACGATCGCCGAGTTCGAGGAGCTGCTCGCGTTCGGGATCGCGGAGCTACTCGTTCGCTAGCTCGCGGCTGCGCTCGGTCGCCGCCGTGATCGCGTTCAGGAACGCGGCGCGCACGCCGGAACGCTCGAGCTCGCGAATCGCACGGGTCGTCGTGCCGCCCGGCGAGGTGACGGCCTCACGCAGCTCCACTGGATGCATCTGCTCGTCGCGCAGCAGGAGCGCGCTCCCGAACATCGTCTGCACGACCAGCCGCGTCGAGACGTCGCGGCTCAGGCCGAGCAGCAGCCCGGCTTCGATCATCGCCTCGGCGAGCAGCGCGAAGTACGCCGGCCCGGAGCCGGACAACGCCGTCACGGCGTCCATGTCCCGCTCCTCGACACGCACGACGGCTCCCAGATGTCCGAGCGCCTCGGCCGCGAGCTGGACGTCCTCCTCACGCGCATGCTCGCCGCCGCAGAGCCCGGCAATTCCCTCGTGCACCAGAGCAGGCGCGTTCGGCATGGCGCGGACGACACGCGCACCCGAGGGCAGGTGCCCTTCGATGAACCGGGTCGTCGTTCCGGCCGCGACCGAGAGAAGCGTCTGCTCTGAGGTCACCGCGGGCGCGATCTCGGCGAGCACGACCGGCATGTCCTGCGGCTTCACGGCGACGATCACCAGACCCGCACCCGTCACGGCGGCGGCGTTGTCGGTCGTGCCCTCGACGGCGAAGCGGTCACGCAGGTCAGCGAGGCGCTCGGGACGGCGACTCGTCACGACGACGTCGGCCCCTGCACGCCACCCCGAGCTGAGGATGCCGCGCACGAGCGACTCGCCGAGACGTCCTGCACCGAGGATGGCGACCCGTCTCATCTCGCGCTTACTCTAATGCGGCACGTGACGAAGCTTCTCGCGCTGATCCTCGCCTCTGTCTCGTTCGCGGGGAGCAGCGGCCCCGTCTCGACCTCACGCCCGACGATCGGGGGTGCCCTTCGTGTCGGCGAGCGGCTGAGCGCAAAGCCCGGCAGCTGGACGGGCCGCGGCACGATCCGCTACGCCTACCAGTGGTCCCGCTGCGATGCGAACGGCTCGCATTGCAACTCGATTCACGGTGCGACTCGCGGCAGCTACTCGCAGGTGGCCGGTGACGTCGGCCACACCCTCGCCTTGACGGTGCGGGCTTCCGACCAGACCGGGACGACCGCCGCCTACGCGCCGCTCGTCGGCCTCGTGGCGGCAGCCCACGCCCGCGTCGCTGCGACGGCGCAGCCGCCACTTGCGGGCGAGGCGATCGTCGGCCGGTCGCTGACGGTCGCAGCGCCGGCGTGGAGCGCAGCGGCCGGCACGTCGAGCTACCGCTGGCTGTCGTGCAACGCGAACGCGCGCGCCTGCTCGGCGCTGCCGGGGTCGCATGCGGCCGCCTACACCGTTGCTCCGACCGATCTCGGCCGCGTTTTGGTCGCAGTCGTGAGCGCGTCGAGGCAATCGGTGCTGAGCGCCGCCAGCCCGGTCGTCCGCGGCGCGCCAGGCCCCGTTGCCGCGAGCCGCCCGACGATCGCCGGCACCCTCGCCGAGGGCAAGCAACTGACCGGCGGCGCGGGGACATGGACCGGGTCCGGCCCGATTTCGTACGCGTACCAGTGGACGCGGTGCGACGCGCGAGGTGCGCACTGCAGCACGATCCGCGGCGCCACGCGCACGACGTACACGCAGGTCGCTGCCGACGTCTCGCATGCGCTCGGGCTGACGGTGCGCGCGACCGACTCCGCAGGCGGGACGATCGCCTACTCGTCGCTCGCCGGAGTGGTCGGTAGCGCGAGCTCCTCGTTCGCGGCGCGTGCGCAGCCCGAGGCAGCGGGTATCGCGTCGGTCGGTCAGTCGTTGGCCGTGACCCACGGCAGCTTTACCGCCGTGCCCGAGTCGCTGGCGTACACGTGGCTGCGCTGCAATGCGAACGGGCGGGTCTGCACCCCCATCGCCGATGCCGGAACCGCGAGCTACGTCGTCATCCCCGACGACGCCGGCCATGCGCTGGTGAGCCAGGTGACGGCCACCTCGAAGGGCCGCAAGGTGGTCGTCCTCAGCACGGCTGCGCTCGTCCCGGCGGCGTGACCCCCCGCGTCTGACTCGAGTCAGACTCGTGTCTGACACACGGAAGGGAGACGCCTCTGTGCCGAAACCGACACGCGCTCTCCCCGATCGCTGCAACAGCGCGGCCTCGGCGCGCCTTCCCAAATCTCATTTGCAAGCTGCAAACAACGCTCCCACCGCTCCACACTCGAGACGGGCGACGATGGACTCCGGTGTCTGACTCGTGTCTGACACGAGTCAGACACCGGGGTTCCGTGACGCGCTCAGCTGATGCGCGTGCCGAGCGTCACCTTGAGGGTCTTCGTCTCGCCGGAGCGATGCACGCTGAGCGTCAGCGTCTGCCCGGGCGAGTGGGCGCCGATGATTGCACGCAGCTCCGTCGCGGAACTGACCGCCGTGCCGTTCACCGCGACGATCACGTCGCCTGACTTCACGCCGGCCTTGGCGGCACCGCTGCCGCTCTCGACGGCGGCCACCGCGACACCGTTGGCCGAGGTGCGAATCGTGACCCCGAGCAACGCGTGCTGCACGGAGCCCTTCGCGATCAGCTGGCCCGCGATGTTCTTGACGGTGTTCGAGGGAACGGCGAAGCCAATTCCGTCGTTGCCGCCCGAGTCGCTCTGGATCTGCGACGTAACGCCGACCACCTTGCCGGCGAGGTCGAACAGCGGCCCACCCGAGTTGCCGTGGTTGATCGCCGCGTCGGTCTGGATCGCGCCCTCGATCGGCGTACCGTCGGGTGCGCTGATCTCACGGTTGATCGCGCTGACGATGCCGCTCGTGACGGTGCCGTCCAGCCCGAACGGATTGCCGATCGCGACGACGCCGTCACCGACGGCCATCGCGCTCGAGTCGCCGAGCTCGACCGGCTTGAGCTTCGAGGCGGGCGCGTCGATGTGCAGCACCGCGAGGTCACTCGAGATGTCCGTGCCGACCACCGTCGCCGTGTACGCGGAGCCGTCGGCCAGCTTGACGCGCACCGAGCTTGCACCATCGACGACGTGCTCGTTCGTGACGATGTGACCGCTCGTGTCGTAGATGAAGCCTGTCCCCTCGGCCGCGGATTCGGAGCTCGAGCCCGGGTACGGCGACTGGTTGTTCGTGCTGGTCGCGTCGACCTCCACTACGCCCGGTGTCTCCTCCTTTGCGATCTGCGCCACCGAGAGCGACGCTCCGGCCGCGGTGTTCGAGACCTGCGCGGCGGCCGCAGTCGCCTGCAGCGGCGCACTCGACGATCCGTGCGACAACGCAACCGCGCCCGCCCCCGCGGCCCCACCCGCGAGAGCCGCCACGCAGAGCGCAGCGACGACGCGATTCCTGTTCGTGCTCATTCCCGGCCTCCTCATCGATGTCTGCAGCCATGGTCGCCTACGAATCCAAGGACAGCCTGAGCGCAACCTAAGAACTGCCTGTGAAGGCAGAGTGCGTGGTCATGTCCCGCCTGCCTCCCGCCCTCCACCATCGCGATTTCCGGCGGTTCTGGCTCGGGATGCTGGGCTCGAGCTTCGGCACGCAGATGGTGTCGGTCGCGGTCGGCTGGCAGGTCTACGCGATCCACCAGAGCGCGTTCGACCTCGGCCTGATCGGGCTGGCGGAGTTCCTGCCGCTCGTCCTGCTCGCCTTGCCGGCCGGACAGCTCGCCGATCGGCTGCCGCGGACGCTGATCGCGGCTTTTTCCAGCCTCGCGGAGGCGGTCGTCGTCGGACTGCTCCTGTTCGTGACGATCCAGGGCGCCGATCAGCTCTGGCCGTACATCGTGCTCGCTGCGCTGACAGGCGCAGCAAGTGCAATCGGCGCGCCGGCCGGCCGGTCGCTGACACCCGAGATCGTCCCGACCGAGTTGCTCGCCGGAGCAGTCGCGATGCGATCGGTGGCCGGCCAGGTCGCCAGCGTCTCCGGGCCGGCGATCGGCGGCCTCCTCTTCGCAGTGCAACCCGAACTCGTGTACGCCGTCGGCGCTGTCCTGCTGGTCGCCGCGGCCGTGGTCACGCTCACGGTGAGGCAGCCCGAACGCGTCGATCCGATCGGCCCACGGGGACGTCCGACGCTCGAGAGCCTGCTGCTCGGCGTCCGCTTCATCCGGTCGTCGCCGATCATCCTCGGCGCGATCAGCCTCGACCTGTTCGCGGTGCTGTTCGGCGGCGCCGTCGCCCTGCTCCCCCTGTACGCCCGCTCGATCCTGCACACCGGGCCGTTCGGACTGGGCGTGCTGCGGAGCGCGACTGCCGTCGGCGCGCTCGCCGCCGGAATTATGCTCGCACGAAAGCCGCTCGGCGGCCGCGCGGGCCGAACGCTGCTGCTTGCCGTCGGAATCTTCGGCGCGAGCATGATCGTGTTCGGGCTCTCACGCTGGTTCCCGCTCTCCTTCGCCGCACTCGCGGTCAGCGGCTTCGTCGACATGCTCTCGATGAACATCCGCTCGACGACGGTGGCGTTGGCGACGCCGAATGACGTCCGCGGGCGCGTCAACGCCGTCGAGGGCGTGTTCATCGGCGCATCGAACGAGCTCGGGGCGTTCGAGTCCGGCGTCGCCGCGTCGCTGATTGGCGCGGTGCCGGCGGTCGTCGCCGGCGGCGCGATCACGATCGGCCTCGCCGTCGTGTGGGGCCGATTCTTCCCGGCGCTCGCCCATGTCGACCGGCTCGAGGACATCCACCCGGACCCCTAGCCGCCCGACCGAGAGAAGTGCTGGTAGTCGGGGGTTGCGGCCCAGCGCCCACCCCAGAGCCAGCCGATCGACGCGAACGCCCGCACGAGCGCGCCACCACGCACCGCCATCCCCGGCCGCGCACGCGCCCTGTCGCGAAACGCCGCCCCGGCGGGCGGGATCACGCGGCTCCCGACGACGTACGGGTTCTCGACGTCGTTCACGTCGATCGCCGTGCCGTAGGCGTGCGCCGACCAGCGCACCGGGCCGGCGGCGACAGCCGCGCGACAGTTGAACGCCGAGGTGTTGTCGGCGGCGGCGGAGCGGTCGTCGCTGCCGCCGTACGCCGAGACCGGCACCATTCTCCGGATCGGGAACCGGGCCGCGTAGAGACTGCGAAAGACCGCCGCAAGCTGCCACGTGACGGCGCGGTTGACGACCAGCTCGCCGCGGTGCGCGTGGCCGTCGAAGCCGACGTAGGAGACAGAGAGCCGTCGTAGCTGCGACGGCGTGACCGGACAGCCGGCATGCCACGAGCGCCCGAGCTCCGCGGCGGTCACGGGTGCGACGCTTGCCTGAAACGGCGGCAGAGCTGCCATCGCCGGCGCAGCGTACGTACTCTGGCCGTCGACGATGCTGACGCTCGCTCTCGTGCTCGCGCTGCACGCGTGCCCACAGCGCATCGTGGTGACCGCCCCGAGCGTCCGCTCGACGACTGCGTCCCTCTCGCTGCTCGAGTGCGGGCAGCGCGTCGCCGGTCCGTTTCGTGCACGAGCGGGCTACGCCGGCTTCTCGGCGAACCGCCACGAGGGTGACGGGACGACGCCCATCGGGACGTTCGCGATCGGCCCGACGGTCTACGGCCTCGACCCGAACCCCGGCATCCGGCTGGCCTATCGGCGGCTCCGCTGCGGCGACTGGTGGGACGGCGACTCCACGTCACCGACCTACAACCACTTCCGCCACGTCACGTGCGGCACCGAACCGCCTTTCGAGGCCCGAAGCGAAGCGCTGTGGCGCGCGACGGTCGCCTACCGGGAGTTCGCGTTCGTCGAGTACAACGCCTCGCCCGCCCGGCCCGGGCGCGGCTCGGCGATCTTCCTGCACGACGACCTCGGGCACCCGACGAACGGCTGCCTCAGCCTGCCCCGAATGCAGCTGATCGCGCTACTGCGGCGGCTGCGGCCTGCGGCGACGATCACCATCTCTGCATAATTCTCACCTAGCTGTATACTTCGCGATGGGATGGCGACGGCAGCGATCATCGGCACGGGCGGCTACGTCGGGCAGGAGACGCTCGACCGCGTGCTGGCGCACCCGGAGCTCGACCTGGCCGCCCTCGGCTCGGACACATTCGCCGGCCAGGCTGCCGCCAGCCTCGACCCGCGCCTCGACGGTTCCGCGCCCGCGTTCGTCACCAACGCCGAAGCCCGGGCCAGCGGCGCCGACGTGCTCTTCCTCTGCCTGCCCACCGCCGAGGCAGCCGTGTTCGAGCCGCCCGCGGGCGCCGTCGTCGTCGACCTCTCCGGCGCGCACCGCCTGACCGATCCGGCACTCGCGGTCGCCTGGTACGACACCGCGCCGGGGGCCTGGAGCTACGGCCTGCCGGAGCTCTACCCACCGTCGGGCCGGCTGATCGCAAACCCGGGTTGCTATGCGACCGCGGCACTGCTCGCCCTTGGCCCGCTCGCCGGTGTCACCGAGAGCGCTGTGATCGACGCGAAATCGGGCGTCTCGGGCGCGGGCAAGTCGCTGTCGGCGTCCTCGCACGCGGGCGTCGTGCTCGAGAACCTCTCGCCGTACTCCGTGGGTGCGCACCGGCACGCACCGGAGATCGCCCAGCAGCTCGGCTACGCGGTCTGCTTCGTGCCGCATCTCCTGCCGGTGCGTCGGGGCTTGCTCGCCACCTGCTACATCCAGACGAGCGCCGACGTCCGCGAGCTGCTCGAGACGGCCTACGCGGACTGCCCGGCGGTGCGCGTCCTCGGAGAGGACGTGACGCCGGAGCTCTCTCGCGTCCAGGGCACCGACACTGCCGAGCTCGGCGTCTTCTCGGACCGCTCGACGGGGACCACGATCGTGATCTGTGCGCTGGACAACCTCGGCAAGGGCGCTGCCGGCCAGGCTGTCCAGAACGCGAACCTGGCGCTCGACCTCGAGCCGACCGCCGGGCTGCGGCTGACGGGGGTGCTGGTATGAGCGTCACCGCCGCCGCCGGCTTCGTAGCGGCCGGTGTGCGTGCCGGGATCCGTCGCGACAAGCTCGACCTGGCGGTCGTGCGTGCGACGCGGCCGGCGACCGGAGCGGCAATGTGGACGCAGAACCGCGTGCTCGCGGCGCCCGTCGTCGTCTCGAAGCAGCATCTCCTCGCTGCCGAGCCCCAGGCGATCGTGATCAACTCGGGCGTCGCGAACGCCGCGACCGGTGCGCAAGGCGAGGCAGACGCGCGCGCCACCGCAGCGACCGCTGCCGACCTCCTCGGCCTGTCACCCGAGCAGGTGATCGTCCTCTCGACCGGCGTGATCGGCGCGCCACTGCCCGTCGAGCGCATCCGGCAAGGCCTCGAACTGGCGGCACCGCTGCTCTCGGTCGACGGCGACGCCGATGCTGCGACGGCGATCCTGACGACCGACACGGTCGCCAAGACATCGCTCTCGCGCGGCGAGGGGTTCTGCGTCGGCGGCATGGCGAAGGGCTCCGGAATGATCCATCCCAACCTTGCGACGATGCTCGCCGTCGTCACCACCGACTATCCGCTCGCGCCGGGCGAGGCGATCGAGTTCCTGCGGCCCGCGGTCGCGGAAAGCTTCAACGCCATCTCCGTCGACGGCGAGTGCTCGACGAACGATGCAGTCGTGCTGCTCTCGTCGGGCGCTGCCCAGATCGAGCGCTCACCTGCGACCGACGTGTCGTTTGCGCTCGCGCTGCGCACGGTCTGTCGCGACCTGTCGTCGCAGATCGTCACCGACGGCGAAGGCGCAACCTTGCTCGCCGAGATCAACGTCGCCGGTGCGGCCAGCACCGCCGAGGCTCGCGCGATCGCCCAGCGCATCGCGACGTCGCCCCTCGTCAAGACGGCGCTCTTCGGCCGCGACGCGAACTGGGGCCGCGTGCTGATGGCTGCAGGCAGCGCGCCGTTCGAAGGGGGCTACGCCCAGGTCGACGCGACGCTCGTCTCGCTCTCCTACAACGGCACGGCCGTGCTGGTCGCCGGCACACCGCAGTACACCGAGCCACCGGTCGACGGCGCCGTGTGCACCATCGATCTCGATCTCGGGCTCGGCGAGGGGACGGCGGCCTATCTGACGAGCGATCTCTCCTACGACTACGTTCGGATCAACGCGGAGTACCGGTCGTGACGCGGCTCGTCGTCAAGGTCGGCGGCGCGGTGGCCGGAGACGCCGCCGGCCGGATCCTGGGACTCGCCGAGGAGGGCCACGAGGTGATCGTCGTGCACGGCGCCGGCCCCCAGATCACCGAGGAGATGCGGAAGCGCGGCATCGCCGTCGAGTTCGTCCAGGGGCGCCGGCGCACATCGCCGGCGGCGCTCGAGGTCGTGCGCGAGTCGATGGAGGTTGTCAACGCCGCGCTCTGTGGCGAGCTCGGTGACGTCGCTGTCCCCGTGTTCGGCCATCGCGACGGGCTGCTCGCGGTGCCGGTGCCGCCGCTGGGCCAGGTCGGCGATCCGCTGCCGTGCCGGCCGCGGAAGGTGCTCGCTGCGCTGGCAGCCGGGCTCGTGCCGGTCGTCGCGCCGCTCGCGGTCGGGCCGCTCAACGTGAACGCCGACGACGCTGCGGCGGCGCTCGCGCTCGGGCTCGGCGCGCGCAGCCTGGTCTTCCTCACCGACGTCGCCGGGCTCTACGTCGACGACGAAGTGGTCGACGCGATCGGCGTCGGTGAAGCGCGCCGCATGCTCGCCGAGGGCGCCTTCGAGGGCGGCATCGTCCCGAAACTGCGCGCCGCAGCCCTCGCCGCGGCGAGCGGGATCACCGCGACGATCGGCCGCACGGCGGTCGTCGCATGAGCCGCGTCGCAACCCGCCACAGGCTCCTGCCGGCCTACGCGCGGCTCGACGTCACGTTCGTCGAAGGCGACGGTTCCTGGTTGGTCGACGCCGACGGCAAGCGGTACCTCGATCTCTTCGCCGGCATCGCCGTCGTGGGGCTCGGCCACCGCCATCCGGCGCCGCTGGCGGCAGCGCACGCTCAGCTCGACCGGCTCTGGCACGTCTCGAATCTCTACTGGACGGAACCGATGAGCGAGCTCGCGGCGGCTCTCTCGGACCGCTTCGGCGGCGCGCAGGCGTTCTTCTGCAACTCGGGCGCCGAATCGGTCGAGGCGGCGCTGAAGTGGGCGCGGAAGGTGACCGGCCGCACCCAGATCGTGACGCTCGAAGGCTCGTTCCACGGCCGGACGCTCGGCGCGCTCTCCGTGACGGGACAGCCGGCGAAGCGCGCCGCCTTCGAGCCGCTCCTTCCCGGCGCAGTGTTCGCGACGCCGGCGACCCTGACCGAGCACGTCGGCTCCGACACGGCCGCGATCCTCCTCGAGCCGGTGCAGGGCGAAGGCGGTGTCCATCCGCTCGAGCCTCGGACGCTCGCCCAGGCTCGCGAGCTCGCCGACGAGCACGGTGCGGTCCTGATCCTCGACGAGGTGCAGACCGGCGTCGGGCGCAGCGGCGCGTTTTTCGCCTGGCAGACGTACGGCGTCCGGCCGGATGCCGTGACGCTCGCCAAGGGACTCGCCAACGGCCTGCCGATCGGCGCGCTGCTCGTCTCGGACGACGCGCCGGCCGGCTTCGTGCCGGGCGACCACGCGTCGACCTTCGGTGGCAACCCGGTGGCCTGTGCGGCCGCCTGCGCGGTGGTCGAGGCGATCGACGACGAGTTGCTGACCTCAGTGCGCGAGCGCTCGCGACAGCTCGTCGAGGGCCTCGCGCCGTTCGGTCAGGTGCGCGGGCTCGGGCTGCTGCTCGCTGTCGAGCTCGACCGGCCGGCCGGACCAGTCGTCGCGGCAGCACTCGAGCACGGGCTCGTGATCGGCAGCGCGGGCGAGAACGTCCTGCGCCTCACACCGCCCCTCACGCTCAGCCGCGAGGAAGCGGCGCATGGCCTCGAGCTCCTGACGGAGGTCCTCTCGTGACGACGAAGTTCGAACGGCAGGGCACGATCCTGCGCCTCGTCCAACAACGGCCGCTGTCGACCCAGGCCGAGGTCGCCGAGGCGCTGCGGGCGATCGGGATCGAGACCGTCCAGGCAACCGTCTCGCGCGACATCGCGCAACTCGGCCTCGTCAAGGTCCGGAACGAGGAAGGCCGCCTCGTCTACGCACTGCCGGGCGCCGCCGACCTGCGGCGGCTGGACGAGCTGACGAGCGCGCTTCGCCGGTTCATGGGCGAGACCCTCTACTCCGGCACGACGCTCGTGATCAAGACCCCTCGCGGCTTTGCGGTCGCCCTCGCCGACGCAATCGACGACGCGACGCTACCCGAGGTGGCGGGCACGATCGCGGGCGACAACACCGTCTTCGTCGCCGCCCGCGACGGCCTGAGCGCGGCGGACCTCGACGCACACCTGCGGAGCCACCTGTGAGCGTCGACGTTGCGACCCGTGTGATCCTCAACTCGCTGCCGGTCGGCGAGCGAGTCGGGATCGCCTTCTCCGGCGGGCTCGACACGAGCTGCGCACTGGCGTGGATGCGCGAGCACGGCGCCGTCCCGTGGGCGTTCACCGCCGACCTCGGCCAGTACGACGAGCCGGACATCGAGTCCGTGCCGCAGAAGGCTCTTGCAGTCGGCGCGGAGGAGGCCGTCCTCGTCGACTGCAAGGAGGCGTTGGCGCGCGAGGGGCTTGCGGCGTTGCAGTGCGGCGCCTTCCACATCTCGACCGCGGGCCGGCGGTACTTCAACACCACCCCACTCGGACGTGCGGTCACGGGCACCAAGCTCGTGCACGCAATGGCCGAGCACGATGTCGGTATCTGGGGCGACGGCTCGACCTACAAGGGCAACGACATCGAGCGGTTCTACCGGTACGGCCTGCTCGTGAACGCGGATCTCCGCATCTACAAACCGTGGCTCGACACGGCGTTCGTCGACGAGCTCGGTGGCCGGACACAGATGAGCGAGTGGCTCGTCGAGCGCGGCTTGCCTCACCCGCAGTCCGTGGAGAAGGCCTACTCGACCGACGCGAACCTACTGGGTGCGACCCACGAAGCGAAGGACCTCGAGCTGCTGCACACATCGATGGCGATCGTCGAACCGATCATGGGCGTCGCCCACTGGCAGTCCGAGGTCGAGATCCTGCCCGAGACGGTGACGATCGAGTTCGCGCGCGGCCTGCCCGTTGCGATCAACGGCGCGACGATCGCCGATCCGGTCGAGCTGATCCGCACGGCCAACGAGATCGGCGGCCGCCACGGGCTGGGGATGTCCGACCAGATCGAGAACCGCGTGATCGAGGCGAAGAGCCGCGGGATCTACGAGGCGCCCGGAATGGCGCTGCTGCATCTCGCCTACGAGCGCCTGCTGACGGCGATCCACAACGAGGCGACGCTCGAGCGGTACGCGGACGAGGGGCGTCGGCTCGGGCGGCTGCTCTACGAGGGCCGCTGGTTCGACCTGCAGGCACTGATGCTGCGCGACGCGCTCCAGCGGTGGGTCGCACCCGCCGTGAGTGGCGAGGTGACGATCGAGCTGCGGCGCGGCGAGGATTACACGATCCTCGACACGCGCGGCGACTCGCTGAGATACGACCCGGAGCGGCTCTCGATGGAGCGGAGCGCCACCGCCTTCACCGCAGCCGACCGGATCGGGCAACTCGCAGTGAAGATCAACGACATCACCGACGCTCGCCGGATGCTGGCCGAGCTCGGCTGGTCGCTGTGACGCTCTGGGCCGGTCGCGTCACGACCGAGCTGTCGGCCGAGGCGTGGGAGTTCTTGCGCGCGGACGACGCCGAGCTGCTGCCGTACGACATCGAGGCGACCCTCCTCCACGCGCAGCGGCTACATGCCGGCGGCATTCTCGACGACGCCGAGCTCGCAGAGGCCACCGAACGGCTGGCGGCGATCGAAGAGGTCGACCCCTCGGACGAAGACGTGCACTCGTCGATCGAGCGGCAGCTCGGTTCGATCGGCCGCAAGATCCATGCCGGCCGCTCGCGCAACGATCAGGTGGCGGCCGCCTTCCGGCTCTACGTTGCAGACGCCTGCGCGGAGGCGAGCGCCGCGCTGACGCAGTTCGCTCACGTGCTTCTCCAGCGTGCCGCGGCCGAGGCGACGACGTCGATGCCGGGGTACACGCACTTGCAGCGCGCACAACCGGTGACGATCGGCCATCACCTGCTCGCGTGGGTCGAGATGCTCGAGCGGGATCGCGCCCGGTTCGCGTTCGCGGCAGCGCAGGCGGCGCCGTCTCCACTCGGCGCCGGCGCGCTCGCGGGCTCGACGCTGCAGCTTCCTCTGCCGCCGAACGCGATGCGCAACTCGATCGACGCGGTGGCCGATCGCGACTTTGCGCTCGACTACCTCTACGCGGCGGCGGTGTTGTTCACGCACCTGTCGCGGATCGGGGAGGAGCTCGTGCTCTGGACGACGAGTGAGTTCGGGTTCGCGCGGCTCTCGGAGGAGAGCGCGACCGGCTCGTCGATCATGCCGCAGAAGCTGAACCCCGACGTCGCCGAGCTCGCGCGGGGCAAGGCAGGGACGGCGATCGGCCGGCTGACTGGGCTGCTCGCGACCGTCAAGTCGCTGCCGCTCGCTTACGACCGCGACCTGCAGGAGGACAAACTGCCGGTGTTCGCTGCCCGGCGCGACGTCGCGGGCGCGCTCGCAGCGTTGCGGGTGCTCGTCGGCGGCCTCGCGTTCGACCACGGCCGACTCGCAGCCGCGACCGCCGATCCGTTGCTGCTCGCGACGGACGCGGCGGAGGCGCTCGTGCGCGAGGGCGTGCCGTTTCGCGACGCGCACGAGCAGGTTGCAGAGGCGGTGCGGACAGGAAGCTTCGAGGCGCCCCGGCAGGTGACCGACTCCTACCTGCTCGGGCGTGGCATCGACGTGGCCGTCGCGGTCACCGAGGCTCGGGTGCGCTGGTCGTGACGGCACCGCTGCAAGTCTCGCTCGTGGGCCGTGACCTGTTGCGGATCGGGGACCTCGTTCCGGCAGAGGCGGAGGCGATTCTCGACACGGCGGTCAGCCTGAGAGGCGACCGCACGCCGCGTGCCCCTGGCACGACGCTCGGGCTCTACTTCTCGAAGCACTCGACGAGGACGCGGGTGTCATTCTCGGTCGCCATCGCGCACCTCGGCGGCAGCTCGATCCCGCTCTCGCCGGACGAGCTGCAGCTCTCACGTGGCGAGTCGCTGCCCGACACGGCCCGCGCGCTCTCACGGTACGTCGACGTGCTCGCCGTGCGGACGCATGCGCACGCGGAACTGGAGGCCTGGGCCGAATGGGCGAGCGTGCCGGTGCTGAACGCGCTCACGGCCGACGAGCATCCCTGCCAGGCACTCGCCGACGCGCTGACGATCCGCGACCGGCTCGGCTCGCTCGACGGAGTCCGCGTCGGCTGGGTCGGCGACGGCTCGAACGTGCTCGTCTCACTGGCCTCGCTCGGTGCGCTGCTCGGGTTCGAGGTCGTGGCCGCGTGCCCGGCCGGGTACGAACCTCGTGCCAACTTGGGACTAACTGTGGTTCGCGATCCTCGGGAGGCCGTGCGCAACGCCGACGTCGTCGTCACCGACACCTGGATCAGCATGGGCCAGGAGCACGAGCGGGCCGAGCGGCTCGCGGCGCTCGAGCCGTACCGGCTCGACGAGGCGCTCCTCGCGGCGGCAGCTCCCGACGCGTTCGTGATGCACTGCCTGCCGGCTCACCCGGGGGAGGAGATCGAGGCGGGCGTGCTCTACGGCTCGCGGTCGGCAATCTGGGACGAGGCCGAGAACCGCTTGCACGTGCAGAAGGCTCTGCTGGCGCTCGTGCTAGGCGTCTGACGCGGCCCGCACGAACGCGGCGAACGCCGGCTTGTGCACTCCGGTTCGCGTCTCGAGCCCCGACTGCCAGCCGGCGAGTTGCGGCTCGTCGCGAATCAGGAACCAGAGCAGCATCGTCACGCGCGGATTTGCGCGCGCCATCGCCACCGCCTGCGTCAGGAAGCGCGCCTGCTTGGCCGGCGTCACGCCGAGCCCCCTGTCGGGCGGGTCGGTCTGGTAGCCGTACTCGTCGAGCCAGATCGGCTTGCGGCCGTAGAGCTTCGTCACCTGGCTGATCAGGTCGCCGATGTTCCCGAACGTGACTGCTGTGCTCGACTTCGGACGCATCGCCGGTGATTCGCTCGGGCCGCTCGGATAGGGGTGATGTGCGTACGCATCGAACCCGCGGGCTCCGGCTTTCTTCATCGCGCGGAGAAAGGCGAGCGGCGATGTCGTCGGGCGACTGCTCGTCGGCGCGTTGTTGCCGCGGGGCGCGGTGTCGCCGCAGGCGACGAGCTCGCCGGGGATCAGCGTGCCGTGGACGCCGGCGACGACCGCGTTGCAGATGCGCGCGTAGTCGCGTGCGCTCTGGATCACCCAGTGCTTGCCGACACGCCGCCACTGCGGCAGGAGCCCGAGCGGCAGGTTCGGCTCGTTCCAGGCGGTCCAGTAGCGGACACGCGGCAGCGCGTCTCCGGCCGCCGAAGGACTGAACGTGCCGCTGTAGCGCTTGGCCGCTGCGAACGCGAACTGCTCGAGATCGGATCCGCGCGTCGGTGCGTACGTCGTCGGGCGTCCGCCGTTGGCCCACGGCGGAGTGCCGAAGATGGTGAACATCACCTGCGCGCCCGCGTCCGTGGCCGCACGTACCAGCTCGTCGTACCGCGCCCAGTCGTACGCCGGGTCGGTCGGATCGACCGCATTCGCGGGCCGGCTCTTTGCCGCTCCGAGCGCGCCACCCCAGTGCAGCTCGACGCGCAGCACCTGCGCGTGCAGCTTGGTCAGGTCGGGATAGAACGCATCGGTGTTGAAGTACGCGCTGCCGCTGTCGGTGATTCCGACCTGCAGACCGGGAGTCGCGCGAGCCCCGGCCGCGCATGTGGCAGCAGCCGCGAGGACTGCCAGAACCGTCAACTTCATCAGCGTCAGCTTCCCAGCCTCGTGTTAGCTAAACGAGAGAACCGCGTGAAGCTTTTCGTGCGCTTGCGGTCGCAGCGAGGCACAGCGCGGCTGCGATCACGAAGCCGACGCGCCCGCCGCCCGGAAGCGAGAACGTCAGGCCGAGAAGCGGCGTGCCGACGAGGATCACGAGCGTCGCAGCGAGGTTGACGAAGCCGACGGCGGCGCCCGGCGCATCCGGCCGGAGGCGCTGCGCGCCGGACAGCGCGGATGCGAAGGGAACCCCGGCCGCGAGCCCGACGATCGCCGCGGCGAGAACCGCGAGCGCCGGCGGGCGTGCAACGGCGAGGAGCGCGATCCCGAAGGCGCCGAACACGAAGCTCGCGCGCACGACAGACGGACGGTCGACCAGCCTGCCGCCGAGCGGTCGGGAGACGACGCCGAGGAACAGGACGAGTCCACCGACGACGCCGGCGACGTGCGCCGACTCGCCGCCGACCCGCTCCAGCAGCGTGCCGACCCAGTTGCCGATCACGACGGACAGCCCGAACGACGCCGCATGCATCACACCGAGCGGCACCAGGCGCCGGTCGAAGATCCGTGCGACCCGTTCCGACTCCGCGCGGCGGCCCCCGGAGGGCGCGATCGCAATCAGGGCGAGGCTGACGGCGGCGACGATCGCAGCCGTGGCGAACGGCGCCTGCCAGCCCGGCCAGAGCGGCACGAGGGCCAGCGCCAGCCCTGCCGAGGCCATCGATGCGGCCCCGTAGAACCCCTGGGCGAGCGGCGAGCGAAGCGTCCGGCGCACGTAGTCGGCGCCGCCGACGAACGCGCCCGCCAGCCCGAAGCCGGTCACCAGCCGCACGAGAATCGCGAACCACGCCTCACGCAGCATGAGGCCTGCGAGGGAAGCGCACAGGATCACGCTGACCCCGACCGCCCCGACCACGCGGGCGCCGAACCGGTCGCAGAAGCGGCCCGCGGGAATCTGCATCGCCGCGTGCGTGAGCACGAGCGCCGTCGTGAACAGCCCGACGACCGCCAGCGAGACGCCGTACGCGTCCGCCGTGCGTCCGGCGACTGCGCCGACGTTGGCAAGGCTCCACCCCGCGCTGGCCGCGAGCGCGACCCCACCGATCGCCGCGCGCGTCCGCACGCGCGCGACCCTACACCGCTCTACGGCGGGTGCGGTACGTGCGCGTCTTCGCGCGATTGCCGCACAGCTGCATCGAGCACCACGTCGCCGACCGGTTCGGCGAGCCGTCGTAGAACGACCAGCGACAGTTGCGACAGGCCTTGAGCCGACCCCAGGAACCGTCGAGCATCGCAGCGAAGACGATCGCAACGAGCCGGTCGAGCGCGTCACCGCCGTCGGCGATCTGCGGGCTCCCCTCGTCGTCGAGTCGCAGCGACAAGCGCTCCGCCGCCGCGTTCACGGTCTCGACTGCCGCGGGGTCGAGGGGCACCCCGTTGTTGGCGAGCGCAAGCGCGCGGAATGCTTCACGCAACGGCCGGGCACGCGCCGGCCCGGCGACCGGCCCATGCTCGGCAAACCACTCGTCGAGCCAGTCGAGCTCGTGCTCACGGTCGATGCTGTTCACGAACAGCTGAACGGAGCGCAGCGGTTCGGGGGCGGCTCTCGGGACGTCGTAGCGCGAGCTCATCGTTGCCTGGCAGTCTAGACACCGGTAGACTCGCTGTACTGGTGTTCGAGTCCCTTCGCCGGTTCGGGTTCCCCCTGCGACTGGTCGCAGCACGCTTCCGGGTCGGGGGCAAGCGACTGCTGCTCGTGGCCGCCGGGGTGATCGCGGGTGCCGCCGTGCTCGCGGCGGTGCTGGCCGGACGCCTCGTGATGCAGGACCGCGCACTGGCACAGGCGACCGCCGGGCTTGCGCCGGGAGACCGCGAGGTGGCCGTTGCGTGGAGCGGAGCGACGAACGACTTCACACGGCTCAATCGGTTCGTCGTGCCGCGGGTGCAGGCGATCACGGGCCACCGCCCGGCGGCCGCGATGCTCTTCCGCGAGGCCTCGATCCAGCAGCGCCTCGTCAACCTGCGCGCGGCCGACGACCTCGGCCGCTACGTGCGACTCGTCTCCGGCCGCCTGCCGAGCCCGTGCCATCCGTCGCACTGCGAGGTGCTGCGGTTGCAGGGCGAGGGGCCGATCCCGTCGACCCGGCATCTCAAGCTGATCGAGGTCGGCCGGGCGGTGCTCAAACCCGACGCGCCGTTCGGGCCTTTCGTGCTGCCCGCGCCGCCGACCGAGATGGTCGCGCAGGCCGTTCGCTACCACACGCCGCAGCCGTCGCCGATCGTGATCGCGAACGGCGTCGCCGGCCTGTCCGACAACACAGAGCTGCAGACCTTCTACCGCTCGTACGCGTGGTTCGTCCCGATCAGGGGCGGCGACGTGCACCCCTGGGAGGTCGCCGCGTTCCGCAGCAAGGTGCAGCGCCTGACCGCCGAGATCGAGGCCAGCTCCGACGAGTTCCAGGTCACGGCGCCGACCGACGCCCTTGCGACCGCGGCGTCCTCGTCGACGGCGGCGGCGCGCCGGCTGTTGTTGCTCGGCGGTGAGGGCGCCGCGTTGTTGCTGGCGTTCACGATCCTCGCGGCCGCGGCCCTGCGCCGTGACGTGACCGACGCACGTCGGCGGCTGGTCTGGTTCGGCGCCCGGCGGTGGCAGGTCGAATTGCACACGCTCGCCGAGTCGCTCTCGCTGGCGACGGCCGGCACGGTCGTCGGGTGGGCGGTCGGCGGTGCGGCCGCTGCGGTCGTCGCCTCCCGCGCCGGCTCACCGGTGGCCGACGTCGTCCGGCACGCACTCCTGTCGCCGGGCGGGCTACTGGCCGCTGCCGGCGTCGCCGCCGTCGCCGGGCTGCTGCTGTACGCGACCGTACGCGCGCCGTCGCTGCACCTCGGCAGGGCCGGCGTAACGCCGCTCGACGTAGCGGCCCTCGGCGCGATCGCCGTCGTGCTCGTCGGATGGGCCCGGGGCTCGGTCGACTCGCAACAGCTGACGGGTGGCAGCGGGACGAGCGCGTTCCTGTTGCTCGTGCCGGCGCTGATCGTCTTTGCCGGCGCGGTCTGCGCGGCGCGCCTGCTCGGGCCGACGCTGCGGGCGCTCGGGCGGGCTGGCCGCCGCGGCCCGATCGCACTGAGGCTCGCAGCAGCATCACTGGCCCGCAACCCGGGGCACGCGGCGATCGCAGCCACATTCCTGGTCGCGAGCCTCGGGCTGGCGTTGTTCGCCGTCACCTACCGCTCGACGCTTCTGCGTGGTCAGGAAGACGAAGCGAGCTTCGCCGTGCCGGCCTCGTTCGTCCTCTCCGAAGACCTCTCACAGCTCGTGCCGGTGCTCCACGGCGCGCCGCCCGACCGGTACCCGGGGACCACGACCTCGGTGCTTCGTCTCTCGGGCAACGTCCCCTCCGGGACGACGTTCTCGTTCCTCGGGCTGCCGGCCGAGCGCGTCACGAGCGTCGGCGGCTGGCGGGCCGACTTCGCCTCCAAACCGCTCCAGACCCTCGCCGCGGCGATCACGCCGAAGCAGAATGTCGCCCTGCACACGACCAGCCTCCCAGCAGGACGGCAGTTCTCGCTGCCGGTGAGGGCCAAGGGCGACGACGTGGGCGTGCGGGCGATCTTCCGCTCACGGCTCGGCGACTACGAGGCGGTCGTGCTCGGCCACACGAACGGCTCGCACATCACGCTGCTCCATGGTCGCATCCCGTTCATCGGCGCGACACTGGCGCAGCTCAGGCTCGACATCCTCAACCAGGATCGTTTGTCGGCAAACGGTGGCCTCGGGCTGCAGCCGAGCGCGAAGGGCGAGCTCAGCTTCGGTGCGGCGCGCGTCAACGGGACGCTCGTCCACACGCCGTTTGCGAGCTGGGTCGGCAGCGGCGGCGTGTCGGGCAGCGCCGCCCGGCTCGGCTACGTGCTCACGTCCGACCAGAACGGCGTCTTCCGGCCCACGCAACCCACCGACGGCGTTCCGCTGCCCGTGCTGGCAACGCCGCACGTGATCGCCGCGGCCGGACCGCACGGGATCATCCCGCTTCAGGTCGAGGGCGAACAGATCGCCGCGCGCATCGTCGGCACGATCCGCCGTTTCCCGTCGATCGATGGCGACGCCGTCGTCGCCGACAGAACGGACGCAGCCACGATCCTCGACACGCGCTCGCCCGGCCTCGGCACGACGGACGAGCTGTGGGTGACCGTGCCGGCCGCCGACGAGGCCTCCGCGGCAACGACGCTCTCTCACGCGCCGTTCACGCAACTGACGCTCCAATCGCGGGCCGACACGCTCGCCGCGCTGCGCGCCGACCCGCTCGCGCGAGGGGCGCTCCTGACGCTCGCCGGCACGGCCGCAGTCGCCTTGCTCCTCGCCCTCGTCGGCTTGCTGCTGTCGGTCGTCGGCGATGTGCGCGACGATCGCGGCGAGCTGTTCGACCTCGAGGCACAAGGGGCATCGCCGGCAACGATCCGCGCGCACCTTCGGCTGCGGGCGCTGCTCGTCGCGTCATTCGGCGTGGTCGGTGGTCTCGCGCTCGGCGCGATCCTGACCTCGCTGGTGATCGCACTCGTCTCCGTCACGGCGGCCGCAGCACGGCCCGAACCACCACTGCGGCTCGTGCTCGACGTGCCGCTGCTCCTGCTCGCGACCGCGCTCTACGTGCTCGTCGCGGCGCTGCTCGTCGGAGCGGCGACGTCGCTGCGCGGGCGCGCGCCGCAGCGAGCCGCGGAGGCGTTGACGTGAGCTCAGTCGACGTGAACGCGATCGAGCTGAAGGACGTCTTCCGCGTTCACTCGACGCCCGAAGGTGACGCCGCGGCGTTACAAGGGTTGTCGCTGCGGGTTGCCGAGGGCGAGGTGGTGACCGTGCTCGGCCCGAGTGGCTCCGGTAAGTCGACGCTGCTGCGGTTGCTCGCGGGGCTCGAACGCCCGTCGGCAGGGCAGGTAAAGGTGCACGGCGACGACCTCGCGAAGCTGCCGACGCGCCAGCTTGCCCGCTATCGCTCGACGCTGCTCGGCTACGCCGACCAGCACTACGGGCGCGCTCTCGCGCCGGAGCTGACGGCGCGCGAGCTGGTGGCGCTGCAGCTCGGACTGCGCGGCGCCCCCGGCGATCAGCGAGTGCGCCGCGCCGACGAGCTGCTCGAACGCGTCGGCCTCGGGGACAAGCGCCACCGCAGACCCGGCGAGCTCTCGGGAGGAGAGCAGCAGCGGGTCGCGCTCTGCGCAGCGCTCGCGCACCGCCCGCGCGTCTTTCTCGCCGACGAACCGACCGGCGAGCTCGACAGCAAGACCGCCGACCAGGTGTACGACGTGCTGGCGGAGCTGGTGCGCGAGCATCGGTGCACGACGGTCATCGTCAGCCACGATCCTGAGTCGACGCGGATCGCAGACCGGATCGTGCGGATCCGCGACGGGCGCGTCTCCGAGGAATGGGCGCGCGACGACGCAACAAGCGACACGATCGTCGTCGGTCGCGGTGGGTGGCTGCGGCTGCCGGAGGAGCTGCTGCTGCGTGCAGGGATCGGCTCGCACGCGACGGCGAGCTTCGCTGACGGCGGGTTGCTCGTCTCGGCGGCCGCGGGCCGCGAGCTGACCCAGCCGACTTCCGGCACCGCGGTCGCCGCGACGCTCGGCGACACGCACCGCGTCGCGGAGGCTCAAGGACTGGTGAAACGGTACGGAAGCACCGTCGTGCTGGACGGTCTCGACGCCGCCTTCGAGGCGAGCCGCTTGCACGCGGTGGTCGGACCCTCCGGCTCGGGCAAGACGACGCTGCTGCATCTGCTGGCCGGCCTCGAGCTTCCCGACGCAGGCTCGATCACGGTCGACGGCACCGAGCTGACTGCACTCGACCGGAGCGCGCGGGCTGCACTGCGGCGAGAGCAGATCGCGTACGTCGGGCAACAGGCCGGGCTCGTTCCGCACCTCTCTGCACTGGAGAACGTCGAGCTGGTGCTGGCGCTACGCGGTCGCGACGAAGGCAGCCGCCTCGCGGCGCTGGCGGCTCTCGAATCGGTCGGGCTGGGCGAACGGGCGACGCAGCACGTGAGCCGCCTGTCGCAGGGCGAGCGGGCGCGCGTCGCGATCGCACGCGCCGTCGCTTCGAAACCGGCGCTGCTGCTCGCCGATGAACCGACGTCGCGTCTCGATGGTGCGAACGCGATCGCTGTGGCGGTGCTGCTGGCGCGGCTTGCGCGCGACACGGGCGCAGCCGTCGTGTGCTCGACGCACGACCCGCTCGTGATCGAGCAGGCCGACGCTCAGATCACGCTGTAGTCCTCCGAGCGCGCACGCCAGGACGACCAGCCGCCCTCGTACGAGCGCACGCCGCCGCCGGACACTTCGAGGATCCGGTCGGCGATCCGGTCGAGGAAATACCGGTCGTGCGAGACGAAGATCGCGGTGCCGTCGAAGTCCTCGAGTGCGCTCTCGAGCATCTCGACCGAATCGATGTCGAGGTGGTTCGTCGGCTCGTCGAGCAGCAGGCAGTTCGCGCCCTGCAGCATCAGCAGGAGGAGCTGCAGGCGGGTCCACTCACCGCCCGAGAGCGAGCCGATCGGCCGGCCGACCTGCTCGTAGTTGAAACGGAACTTCATCAGCCGTGAGACAGCCTCGCCTTCCGAGATCGGCGCCTCGAGCCGCACGAGCTGCAGCGGCGTCGCGCCCGGGTCCGGCGGGCGCCGATCCTGTGCGAGCCGGCCGAATCGGATCGACGGGCCTGCCTTCCGTTCCCCCTCGGTCGGCTCGAGCTCCCCGGCGAGCACGCGGAGCAGAACCGACTTGCCGGCGCCGTTGTCTCCGACCACGCCCACGCGCTCACCGCGCAGGACGGTCAGGTCGACGCCGCCGAAAATCGGCCGGCCGCCGAGCAAGACCCCGGCACCGTCGAGCTCGACGACGCGTTCGCCGCCACGTGAATGCGGATGCAGCTCGAGCGCGATGCGGCGCCGCTCGAGCACCGGCCGGTCGACCTTCTCCATGCGGTCGATCTGCCGCTGCTTGTTACGCGCCTGCTTGATGTGCCGCTCGTCCGGAACGCGGTTCGCCCAATCCTTGAAGCGGCGGATCGCCTCCTCGAGCCGGGCGATCTCCTTCTGCTGCGTCACGTAGAGCTGCTGCTGGCGCTGCTGCTCGAGCTCACGGGCGACGGTATAGGCCGAGTAGTTGCCCGGCCAGACCCGGATGCGCCCACTGTCGAGCTCGGCGATCTGCGACACGGTCTCGTCGAGGAGATAGCGGTCGTGCGAGACGGCGACCACGGCTCCGGCAAACGAGCGCATCAGGTGTTCGGTGTGCTCGCGCGCCTCGACGTCGAGGTGCGCCTCGGGCTCGTCGAGCAGCAGCACGTCGGGATCGCGCAGCAGGCAGGCTGCGAGCCCGACGAGCTTCCGCTGGCCGCCCGAGAGCACGCGGGTCGGCTTGGCCAGGTCGTCGGCGGCGAGCCCCACCTCTGCGAGCAGGGCGCGCGCCCGACCGTCGAAGCCTGGGCCGCCGGCCGCCGTCCAGCGCTCGAGCAGATCCTCCTGCCGGCTCAGCAACCTGCTCATCCGATCGAGGTCCGACCCGGCGGAGCCGAGCTGTGACTCGACCTGCGCGAGCTCCGCTTCGAGCTCGTCGAGGTCCGGCCGCGCGGCGCGCAGTGTTTCGAGCGGTCCGCGTTCGTCGCCTTCGAGCTGCTGCGGCAGGAACGCGAGCACGAGTCCGCGGCGCTGAGTCAGCTCGCCACGGTCGGCGGTCTCCTCGCCGGCGACGATGCGCAGCAACGTCGACTTGCCGCCCCCGTTCGGCCCGATCAGGCCCAGGCGGGCGCCCGGCTCGACGTCGAGATCGAGGCCGTCGAGGATCAACCGCGAGCCGAAGCTCTTCGCGACACCGCGCACCTGGAGCAGCGACATAGCCGCAGGCTAGATGCCGATCGATCTTCTAGAGCCTGAACGCAACCTCGCCGAGGCGGCGGTAGCCGGCGAGCGACGGGTGGTCGCCGTCGTCGTTCGTCCAGTCGGCCTTCATGCGCCCGGGCAGCTCGGGATCCTCGAGCGTGTCGTGGAACGGCAGGCACGGCACCTCGAAGGCGTGGATCAGGGCATTCAGCTTCCTGATCGGCGCCTCCTGCTTCGGCCAGCCGTTGTTCCACGGCAGCACGTCGCAGACGTAGACGGTGAGTCCGCGGGCGCGGCCGCGCGCGACGAGGTCGCTCAGCAGCTCGGCGGCGGCGGCGGCGGGGCGCCCCTGCGCGATGTCGTTGATCCCGCCCTGGACGATCAGGATGTCGGCGCCTTCGACAGCCTGGTCGAAACGCTCGGCGATCTCGTCCGTACGCTCACCCCAGATGCCGTAGTTCAGGAAGGCGAGCTGCGGATGCAGCAGCCCGGCCCAGTGCTCCCACTGGCCCTCGGGGTCGCCGCGCCGGCGTCGGGAGTCCCAGTACGGCGAGCCCTCGGTGATCGAGTCTCCGAGACACGCGACGACAGGCATCTCGTCAGAAGAAGAACTGGCGCCACGCGGTCCACCAGTCGTCCGCGCGAGACGCGATCTGCCGGGGCTCGGTGATCTCGACGCCTGCGCGGTGGCGGTACTTCTCGACGTGGTCCGTGGTGTTGAAGTCGACCAGGATCTCGCAGGGTGAGCCAGGACGGTAGGGCGTGACCGCGTGCAGATCGCCAAGCGCCGCGCGGGCGCCCGCCTCGATCAGCTCACGCGCCTTCGGCGCGGGGAACTGGCGTGCGCTGAAGCGGCCAAGGCCCTGCTTGACCGCAACGGTGGTGAGGCCCGCGCCGAGGAGTGCCGCTCCCTCGCGACAGGCGGCCTCGTCGCCGGTGACGAGCACGACCGGGCAGTCCCAGGTGCCGCAGAGCGCGGCGTTGATCCCGGTCTCGCCCACCTCGACGCCGTTGAACCGCAGACGCCACCACGACGAACCGCTGACCGTGTGCGCGAGCACGCCGTCGCGTGTCCCGGCCATCGCGTGCATGCCGACGAAGAGCGCGGCGTCGACGCCCCCCTCGAGGTACTCGGTGTACTCCGTCCATTCGTTCTGGACGACGAATTCGCAGTCCGGGTCGAGCTCTTCCGGAATCAGCGAGTTGAACGTCCAGCCCTCGCCTGCACCGTGGCAGTCCATGACGACGATCTCGGTCGCGCCGGCCGCTTTCGCACCGCGCACCGCGGCGTTGATCTCGCCGGTGTAGAGGCGCCGGCCCTCCTCGTACATCGCATGGCCGCCGCTCACCTGCTGCCACTTGACGATCCCGGCCACGCCTTCCATGTCGCTGACGATGAACACTCTCATCGAATCGAGCCTACGACCTCGCCGAGCGAGTTGCGCACGGGAACCGTCCGGAAGGCATCGATGCCGAGCACCTGCCCGAGCGCCGGTCGTAGTCCGCGCGTGGCGCCGTCGGCGACCTTGAAGACCCAGCCGATGCCGTCCGGCGAGAGCGCGCAGAACAATCCCTCCGCTCCGCGCTTGGCGACCCACCCCGGCAGGACTTGCATCAGCTCGGTGTCGTCCGCGCGACTGCCCCCGATCAGCTCCGGGTGCGCCCGCATCGCGGCGACGATCGGCCGCGGGATGGTCGTGAAGAGCTCGGCCATCTCCTCCAGCGACATCGCCATCGTCGGCAGGCCGCAGCCGTCGATGCCCGTTGCGCCGGGGACGAGCTCGGCGATCCGCTGCTGCAACGGGTGCGTGGGATCACGGTACGGGTGGAGCGGCCAGCCGTGCGCGCTGCAGGCCGCCAGCATCCCGGCGTGCTTGCCCGAGCAGTTGTGCCCGAGCTTGCCGTCGGGCCGGCCGTCCTGAACCCCGTTCTCGAGATCGTCGACACCGACTCCGGCCCGCGTCAGCACCTTGCGCACGGCCGCCAACTGGGCCGGTTCGGCATCGTGCGACGCACACGCGATCGCGATCTCGTCCGTCGAAAGATCGCTGTACCCGTCGACGAACGGGATCGCCTGCAGCGGCTTCATCGAGGAGCGCAGATGGCAGACGAGAGCCGCATCGCCTCGCCGCTCGCCCGCACTCGAGACGACATGCACCTCGTGGATCGCCTCGACGGTGCCACCGCGTTCGACGGTTACGCTGATCGCGTCCATCCCTTGAGGGAGCCTAACGTTGCCGGAGTTGCCGGAGGTCGAAGCGTGGCGGCAGCAACTCGACCCGCTCGTCGAGCGGTCGCCGGTCGAGCGCGCCGGCCCGGCGCACATCGCGACGCTGAAGACGTTCGACCCGCCCCTGCGTGAACTCGAAGGCACGACGCTGAGCGTCGAGCGTCGCGCGAAGCGCTTCCTCCTACCGACCGGCGACGGCGAGCTCGTGCTGATGATGCACCTGATGAGCGCGGGCAGGCTGAAGTACGTCGCCTCGGGCGCCAAAGGCGCCAAGACGCCGATGTTCCGGCTGCGATTCGAGGACGGCGGCGAGCTGCAACTGACCGAGGCGGGATCGAAGAAGCGCGCAGGCGTGTGGCTGCTCCGTTCGGACGCCGTCGCCGACGAGCTCGCCCACCTCGGCCCGGAGGCCGACCAGCTGTCGACGGACGACGTCGCGCGGATCCTCGCCGGCGACTCGCGTCGCCTCCACTCGCTGCTCCGCGACCAGCGGCTGATCGCGGGGATCGGCCGCGCCTGGGCAAATGAGATCCTCTGGGCGGCCAAGCTCTCGCCGTATGCCCTGTCGACGCAGGTGGACGACGAGGAGACCGAGCGCCTCGCAGAGGCGATCCACTCGGAGCTCGCACGAGGCCTCGAGCTGCGGCTCGCCGGCGCGAAGGACGCCGACGTCTACCGGATCCACAATGCCCTCGGCAAGCCATGCCCCCGCTGTGGCACGCCGCTCGCCCGGGTCGACTTCGAGGAGCACACGATCTTCTACTGCCCGGCGTGCCAGACCGGCGGCCGCACGCTCAAGGACCGGCGACTCTCGCGGCTCCTGCGCTGACCCTCGAGTGGCTCGAACGGCCACGTCCACCCGGACCGTTAGCCTCCGCGCGGTGATCAGGACGCAGCCCACGAGAGGCGGCTGGCTCGAGGTCGTTTGCGGGCCGATGTTCAGCGGCAAGAGCGAGGAGCTGATCCGACGCCTGCGCCGCGCGGAGATCGCCGGACAGCGCGCGCTGATCGTCAAGCCGGTGATCGACAACCGCTACGACGTCGGGCGGGTCGTCTCGCACGCAGGGGCGAGCATGCGCGCAGTCACCGCCTCCACGAGCGGCGACGTGCTGCGACTCGCCCGCGGCTACAACGCCGTCGGGATCGACGAGGTGCAGTTCTTCGACGACGGCATCGTCGACGCGATCGACGGCCTCGTCGAGGGAGGAGCGCGCGTCGTCGCGGCCGGCCTGGCACAGGACTTTCGCGGGCTGCCGTTCGGCGCGATGCCGACGCTGCTCTGCGTCGCCGAGTTCGTCGACAAGCTCGAAGCCGTCTGCCACCGCTGCGGCGGCCCGGCGACGATGACACAGCGGCTCGTCGACGGCGAGCCCGCCCCGTTCGGCGGCGCGACGATCCAGGTCGGGGCGCTCGACTCGTACGAGGCACGCTGCCGAAGCTGCCACTCGGCGGGCGAAGAAGCACAGAGCTCCGCAACCGGCTGACCCGTCGACGCAGTCCCGCTCAGCGCCCTGCTGGGGTCGGGAACGCCCCTGCATTCCCGACCCCTTGCGTGCCGTCAGCGCCTACAGCTTCAGTCCGTCGGGCCGAAGCTGTACGTCCCGTCCCACGCCCAGTCGTAGCCGCCGAGCGACGTGACCACGACGCTGGCCTGGAAGTGCTCGAACTTGCCGGTGCCGCCCCAGAAGGTGCAGAGGCCAACCGCGAGTGAGCAGTTGCCGAAGGCCGTGTTGTTGCCGGGACCCGGCGGGTCGAGGATGACGTCGGTGCCTCCCGGTGTCAGGAGCAACGGCGGCTGCAGGTAGTTGATCCGCGTGCCGACCTCGATCTGGGGGAGGTTCGAGGACGTGATCACGCAGTACGAGCCGGGATCGCCGGTGAACCCCAGGCAGTTCTTCGTCGCATGGAGATCGCCGCTTCGCGGTCCGGCCGCCGACGCCAGGGCCGACGGAACGACGATGACGGCCGTGAACAGCGCGGCCAAGACGCGAGCTCTCATCCTGATCCTCCTACGTTGTCGCGGGCATCCGCCCGCGGACGGGCTGGGGCTGGTACCTCGTGCCGTTCGAGCGTTGCAGCCCGGGACGCCGCGGTCTATTCGCTATTCCGCGACTCTTCGCGACGGCCGCCTGCGCGTGTCAGCGGTCGCCGCCGCTCAGGAGCGCCACGGCAGCGGTCCGGCTCGCGACCCCGAGCTTCCTGTAGGCGTTCTGCAGATGCTTCCGGACCGTGGACTCGGAGATGTACAACGCGGTCGCGATCTCGGCGTTCGGCTTGCCACGGCCGACCCAGCGCAGCACCTCACTCTCCCGCGCGGAGAGCACGTCGGCTGCTCCACCATCGAGCCACTCACCGGGAGGCGAGCGGACCGCATGGTCGCCGATCGAGATCTCGCCCTCGACGCCGAGCTTGCGCGCGATCGTGGTCAAGACCGAGGCGGCGTCCCCGACGAAGGGAAGATGGTCGTCGCCGGGCAGTTCAACGTACGTCGCGCCGGGCACACGCTCTGCGACGTAGCGGGCGTGCTCCACGGAGATCACCTGGTCGTGCTCGCGCGCGATGACGAGTGTCGGCACTGCGATCTGCGAGAGCAGGTCTCGGACGTCGATCCGTGCGTTCATCCGGGTCAGGTCGGCCGCCGCACCCGGACTCGCGCCGAGTCGGCGGTAGATGCCCCACCACTTGATGAACGCTTCGTTGTCGCGTTCGCTGGGAGCCCGCCACGCGACGTCCCCGCTCAGGTACTCCGGGCTTCCCCACGCCCGCTCGAAATACGCCGCGACGCTCTCCCACCACTCGGCGGGCTGCGCCCACGGATAGTCGTCGGTCCGCGTTGCCTTCGGTAGCGGCCCATAGAGAATCAGCGCGAGCACGCGTTCCGGGTGCGCAACGGCGAAGGAGATCGCGAGCGGCGCTCCCTCGGAGACGCCGACAACCGCTGCGCGCTCGCAACCGCTTGCGTCCATCACTGCGCGGAGGTCGTCCATTCGCTCGTCGGTGGTCGGCATCAGGCGCACACGGTCGGATAGGCCGGTGCCACGCTTGTCGAACATGATCACGCGCGCGAACGGCGTGAACGCGCGATAGAACGCCGCCAGCGGCGGCCAGTCCCACGTCAGCTCGAGGTTCGAGACGAACCCTGGGATGAACACGAGATCGATCGGCCCGTCGCCGAAGACCTGGTAGGCGATGCTCAAGCCCGCGCTTTGCGCGTAGCGCGTCTCGGGCGGAGACCACTGCCGCTCGCTGCCTGCTCGAGAACCCGCGAACGTCTCGTGCATCACAGCCACACCCTATGACGGCTAAGGTCGCCCGGTGGGCGGCCTGGAAATTCGTGCGTTCGCAAAGGGTCACCTCGACGCTGCAGGGATGTTGCTCGCGGCTCGGCATCGCGCCCATCGCCGAGCCGAGCCGTTGCTTCCCGAGCGGTTCGAGGCCGTCGAGCCGGCCCGTGACGAAGTGGCGTCGCTGTGGGCGCAGGAGCACGCCTCGGGCGCGGTCGCCGTTCGCGACGGACAGACGGTCGGCTTCCTCCTCGGGACGCGCAAGGACGACGCGACCTGGGGAGCGAACGTCTGGGTCGAAGCGGCCGGCTACGCCGCCGACGAGCCGGAGGTCGTCCGCGACCTCTACGCCGGCGCAGCGCAGGAGTGGGTCGACGCTGGTCGCACGCGTCATTACGCCCTCGTACCGGCGCTCGACGACCACGTCGACGCATGGTTCCGGCTCGGCTTCGGCGCACAGCAGGCACACGGGCTCACGGAGGTGGAGGAGCGGCCGTGGTCCCCGGGCACACGGCGTGCGGAACACGGCGATCTCGAGGCACTCGTCGAGCAGGCTCCGCTCGTCGGCCGCCACCACGCGCTGGCGCCGACGTTCAGCGGCATCAACCCGGAGGAGGACGAGGCAGAGCTGCGCGCGATGCTCGTCGAGGACATCTCGAACGACGAGCTCGGCGAGCTCGTCTACGAACGAGACGGGCGGGTGATCGCGGGCTTCGAGATCGTGCCCGTCGCGAAGGCTTCGATGCATCGCGGTCTCGCCCAGCCCGACGACGCGGCGTGCCTCGGCTGGGCGGCGAGCCTGCCGGACGTCCGCGGCTCGGGTGCCGGACTCGCGCTGACTGACGCGGCGTTCGCCTGGTCGCGCGAGCATGGCTACAAGTCGCTGGTCACCGACTGGCGTGAGACGAACCTGCTGTCGTCACGCTTCTGGCCCGCACGCGGGTTCCGCCGCTCGTTCCTGCGGCTCTACCGCTCGATCCCCTAGCCCGCCGTTAGGCTTCCGGCATGCGCGAGGCACACCTCGAAGACTCCGGCGCAGGGCTCGCGCCGACCGGCGAAGGCTGGTTCGTCGTGAACGTGCGAGACACGGAATGGGTGACGTCGGACACGTTCGGTTCGGGCTGTGTGTTCGAGAGCAGGAACGCCTCGTTCGCGCAGCTCGGCATCAACCTCAACGTCCTCGAACCCGGCCAGCCGAACTGCCTCTACCACTCCGAGTCACAGCAGGAGGCGTTCCTCGTGTTGTCAGGTGAATGCAAGCTGCTGGTCGAAGGCGAGGAGCGGCTGCTCCGACCTTGGGACTTCGTCCACTGTCCTGCCGGAACCGAGCACGTCTTCGTGGGAGCAGGCGACGGGCCGTGCGTGATCCTGATGACCGGTGCGCGGTCGGAGAACGAGGAGGTTCTCTACCCGGTCTCCGAGCTCGCGGGCCGATACGGCGCCAGCGCGGCGCGCGAGACCCCCGACCCCAAACAGGCCTACGCGCCGTTCGAGCGGCCACAACCAGGGAAGCCGTCGTACTGGGACCGGCTCCCCTGGGCCTAGCGCGACCGGCGTCGGGGACCTCGGACGGGAAGATCGGAAGGCATACATCCGTCTCGTAGGCATGGACCGGCAACGACTTCTCCTCATCGCACTGGCGCTCGGATTGTTGCTCCTCGCGCTCGGCGGCTGGCTCGTGCAGGCGCTTCGCTGGCCGTCGCGTTCGCTCGTCGCGCCTGTGCGCTAGCCGACGTCCTCCGACGGTCCATTGACTCGATCCATGAGCTCGGGACTCCAGGCCGTGCTGCGGATGCTCGGCATCGGAGCGCTCGTCGCCGGCGGGCTGACGATCGTGCTGATCGCGCTGCTCGTGGCGATCCTGCTCGGGCCGCTCATCTTCTGGCTCGCGTGGAACGTGCTCGGCCTCGCGTCGGCGGTCGGTCTGCCGGAGCTGGGATTCTGGGGCATCGTGCTCGCGACGGTCTTCCTGGTCGTCTCGTGGTTCGGCAAGGTCTTGATCACCGCGATCGTGTTTCTCGTCGACCCGTCGTGGTTCCAGGGATCAGCCCGGGTGCACTGGCCCGAGCCGACCTTTCGCAACTTCGTGGCCGTGACGCTGCTCGCACTGCTCGCGTCGAGACCGCACGCGCATGCGCATGAACGGAGACGCAGCACCAAGGTGGTAGCTACTACCTATCCGGCCTGACCGTCACGAGCGGGAGACACCGCTAGCATCGGCGCATGGCCGCGTCGGCGGACTCGCTCACCCTGCCGTTCGCGTGGTACAGCGACGAGCAACTGCTGCGCCGGGAACGCGCGTCGATCTTCGCGCGCTCGTGGCAGTACGCAGGCCGGGCGGCACAGGTCGCCGAGCCGGGCTCGTACCTCGCGACGGACGCGGGCGGCGTGCCGATCCTAGTCACGCGGGACCGGGAGGGCTCGCTCCGCGCATTCGTGAACGTCTGCCGCCACCGCGGCTCGGTGCTGATGGAGGGCTGCGGCAAGCGAAACACGCTGCAGTGCAGCTACCACGCGTGGACCTATGACCTCGACGGCTCCCTCCGAAGCGCACCGCGCTCCGAGCGCGAGCTCGAGTTCGCCGCCGACGACTGGTCGCTGCTACCCGCGAGCGTCGGCACCTGGGGCCCGTTCCTGTTCGTCAACCCCAACTCTGCCGCCGTTTCCCTCGCCGAACACCTCGGCGAGCTGCCGAGATCCTCGCGCGCGCGATCGACATCATGGTCTCGAGTTCCACTCACGCGTCGAGTTCGGCGCCGACGCGAACTGGAAGATCGTGGTCGAGAACTTCCTCAAGTGCTCCCTGCCCGACCGCACATCCGTCATTCAGCAAGAGGTCGATGTCCACCCGGAC